>NZ_AP035944.1:0-176980 GCF_059730585.1 Pantoea sp. X-Soil-YNGN-785 | reverse complement strand
AGAGGAGTGTGATAATGGATGGCGGATGTTAGTGCCCGATATTCGTTTTAATTCTGTAATGGCAGAAATGTCCAGTCGGCAATCGTGGCCATTGTTTCAGTTGCTGATCATGGTATTTTCATCATGAAAATTTTCTATATGTCCATTTATATCAATATCTTACGAGAATATTTGCTTGGTGAAAATCTGCAGCGAAAATGGGTTTTTATAAAGTATTCTTTTAACTATAAATAGTGGCTTAACGTTAGTGGAAAGTCTAAGTGGTCACATTGGCAGTACTCTCTTTTTGATAATAAAACCTTGCTCCCTCAAAAGAACAGATATCAGCCTTATACATTACCAAACTAACCTTTTCTGACTTTTAAGATCATCGCAATCGAAATCGAAGAATTTCTTTTCTGGCCCGGAGCCGATCTGTCAGCAATGTAAGCTTTGCTAAGAGCCAGGCGTAGACATGACTTCTTCGAGAAAGTCTATAAAGGCAAAGCTATAGGATGCGATGCTTTACTCACTTTCTTAATAAATCTGCAAAAGAGGGGAGATGTATCGAGCCAGGCTGAAACCCTATACATCAACTATCGGGCTGTGAGCTTCTACACGAAAAATGGTTATATGCGTATTGGAGTTACAGCTCCTGTATAGGCAGGACAGAATCTGTCTGTTCCTCTAAGAAATGGTGCTGGTCGTAAGCTTGTCAGAAATTCATATCCTCTTATAACTTTCAATTACGATTTGTTTATAGTCTGTGTGGATGCTTCTCACAGAGTCCTGCAGCATTTGTCACTGCATCTGACAGAGATTCAATTCTTATCGCTGACTGACTTTGATCCCCATAAAGATGTTTTATTTATAGTGTTAGCTTTAGCGGTTTCATGAATACTGTGATGAAACATTGAGATCTGTGAATAGAGCAGGGGATTGAGAGTAACAGGCCAGATAGTAATAACCAGTAAGACGCCGCATAAGCAGCAAAAGGAAATCCGCATAATTTAAACATCGTCTGTTCGGTAAGTATACGGGTATGAAAACCAACTTTCTTTTTCCCTCGTGATAAACGATCGTATGCAGTTACCTGATGATGAGACTATGCATAACAAATTTCTTTATGAGCTGGATTTATCAGGTTGGGGAAAAGTATCAATTGCTACGCTAACTTATCGCTGTCTGAATTCATTCAGGAGCCAGTTGGACTTAATGAGTCCATCTTCAACCTCTTGAAACGTTATTTCTGAGATCATAAGCAGGGTGTTTTCACTATGAAAATATGTAAAAATTACTTGTTTATCAGATACATAAATCATTAAATTCATGGTGAAAATCTGTTCTTTACTCATGAACGTTTATTTGAAGAGCTTGGAGATATTCACTCTGGGCTTAAAACCTTAATCTCTTTATGGTTATTGGCACATACCTGATTAAATGCTTTGCCTGATCAGCAACAGATTGCTCCCACACCTAATAACTCGCTCAGAACCTGCTTATAGAATTCTTAATCTCGTATCTGCAGTTGAAAACCCGTTTGATCTCAGATTTGGTTATTGCTGAATCGTGTCTGTTTTATCCCCGTTATTCACAGGCCAGATCCAATTGGTCGATCCTCAATAGATCAAATTGAGATCCTTAACAGATCCCAACAGGCTTTGAAGCCACGCAGCACAAGGTCTGAAAGGGTGTTGGTATCCACTGTAGCGAGAAGAACAACCACTGCAGAGAGCACAATAACCACTATAGCGAGTAAAGCAACCGCGCTGGCGAGTACTCAACAACCACTGTAGCGAGTAGATAACACTTTTTCATGTGCATAACCCTCGATTGAGCACACCCGCTGCAGTTTTAGAGTCTTTGGCAAGGAAACAGGATAAAAACGGAGATTCTGATTAACCGGGGGCAGGCTTTTTTAACGGGTTATCCACCGAGCAGATCCAATAACAGATCCACATAAGATCCTTTTTAAGTTCCTTAAAGATCCCCGTGCCGCCTCAGCCCCTGGTATCACTGCGATAAAGAAGGTTAGCTAACCACTGTAGCGAGTAAAACAACCACTGTATCGAGATAAATAACCACTATGGCAAGTAGATTAACCGCTATAGTGAGTGCTAGTATCCACTGTATTGAGTAACAGCGGCTCTCGCCTGTTCACATTACGGATCTTCCTAATGCCAAGAAAAGAACCAGATATCCTGAACATAGCTGATGCGTTTAGCGAAACAGACAAGCGTACAGGCGAAGTTGTTACTCTAACGCCCAACAGTAATAACACCGTGCAGCCAGTCGCGTTGATGCGTCTCGGCTTGTTTGTTCCAACGCTGAAATCCACAGCGCGCAGTCAGAAAAACCAGATGAATGCGATGGATGTGACTCAGGATCTGAAACAGTTATCTCTGGTCAGATCGGAAGGGTATGACAACATCAAGATACTGGGTGCCCGGCTGGATATGGATAATGATTTTAAGACCTGGGTTGGGATCATTCGCGCATTCGCCACGCATGAGTGTCTGGGAGACACGGTAACGCTCTCGTTCGTAGAATTTGCAAAACTCTGCGGCATACCTTCTGCGCGCCTCTCATCGAAGCTCAGGAGCCGTCTGGACGCTTCGCTGACGCGGATTGCGTCTAATACCCTGACTTTTACCAGCAAGGGCGGAGAGAACTACACAACGCATCTGGTGCAGTCCGCCAAATACAGCGTCAAAAAGGACACGGTGACCTTACAGGCTGATCCCAAAATCTTTGAGCTGTATCAGTTCGACAGAAAGGTTCTGCTGCAGCTTAAGGCTATTAACGAGCTGGCACGCAAAGAGTCCGCTCAGGCGCTTTATACGTTCATTGAAAGCCTTCCGCCTAAGCCTGCACCAATATCCATGGCACGCCTGCGTGCAAGGCTTAACCTTACGTCGCGCGTGATCACCCAGAATGCGACAGTCAGGAAAGCGATGGAGCAGTTAAAAGAGATTGGTTATCTCGATTATACCGAGACCCGCCGGGGCTCTTCCGTATACTTCTGGGTCCATTATCGTCACCCCAAGCTGCGCCCGGCCGAACTGCCGCTCAGCAAGGCAGACCTGATCGATGATGAGATGGACGAGTTTGACGATATGGACAACGATCTCACTATTATTGATGTCAATCTGCCTGAACCGGTGGGTGAAGATGAAAGCAGTGAACTTGTCATGGTATCGCGTGAGGAAAAAGAGTTACTGAATAAAATCAGGAAACAGAAAAAGCGTTAGATGCCTGTTCACCACACAGTTCATGGCTGACCCATCCTGCAGCCTGCTAACCACTATAGCGAGAGATGGGCTGTTTAAGGGTATCTGACAGCCCTAACCACTATAGCGAGTTAGATTACTCGCTATAGTGGTTAGCCCCTTTCCGAAAGAGCATCAATATCCAGATGCGCCTGCCTGAAAACATCCTGCAATTTGCTGTGGTCTTCCATTCCGCCTCCCGGACCCAGAGGGTGCATTGGACTTCACAAGAGATCTACTTCCCGTAGTGGTTAGCCAGTACGTGGCTTCACTGTAAACGCTGCAATAAGGCGTTATTGTGTTTATCACTCTCTATAGTGGTTAGTCAGGTCTGGTTAACAGAATGCGGATTTTCCTCCCAATGCCATCTGACGTGTTCCGCAGGCGATATTCAGCTCTTCGGTTTTACTCGCTACAGTGGTTATCGCCATTCTGAAATGGCTATCTCATGCTGGTTTGCCTCCTTCTGCCCAAAAGATTTACACGCTACAGTGGTTTTCTGGAGATTTATTGGCTGATGCGTTCAGATAATGATCAGGTGACAGACCCGGTTCTTACAACATTCTCGCTACAGTGGTTATTTTTTTGGATTGAGGGGCGATATTACTCGCTATAGTGGTTAGCAGTATCATTTTACTCTGCCTGTTAATGACATTTAGCTAGTTAAAGTGAGTGCTTACTATCAATATTTATCTCTCATAGCATGATGAGAACAAAAAATTAGCATAGCAGGTAAGGTCAGCCAGACACTCGCTACAGTGGTTGTGTTACAGGATGAGCAGAATGATTTCGTCAACAGAACAAAGCTATTTTAGCGAATAACAGCGCAAAACAGGGCAGGGCTATCACTCCGTTCCTGCTACATGCAACTCCTCACACGACCTTTTTACTCGCTATAGTGGTTATGCCGCATGGAAATCGTGCGTGGTGCACTGTTGAGCATAGATAATCTTAGGCTCCTCTTTCTGGATCACTTACTCGATACAGTGGTTATCATCTGAGAACAGAGGTGAGCAGGTACTCGCTACAGTGGTTATCTGAGCGTTTATCGTCTGCCTGAGTGATTTATCGGCATAATACGGATGAATATTGCGCAACATACTGGCTACAGTGGTTGTCATAAACGCTTCGGGCGCACCTTTGCTCGCTATAGTGGATATTTGTCACATTCTATACCCTGATAGTGCAGTTCAGTCTCAGATTTACTTCCTATAGTGGTTAACCTGTAAGCGTTACTCGCTATAGTGGTTATCAGAAAATGTATGCCGGAAATGCGTCAGAAGCTCATTCAAAAATGCAGTATCGCGTCCAGGATTTACAAAAGAAGCTTAGAATGCGCAGATAAATAAAGGGGAGTAGGGAGGGCCTGTTAATCATGCCTTTTCCTGAGAGTCGGCACGGCCATAAATGAAAAAAGCGGCCGCTCGCTGGCGTACCGCTTTAAAATTATTAAGACCGCGTACGGTTACATCGCTTCGCGATATTCCGGCCAGGCGACCGATTGGGCCTCATAGCGGCCCGCAGATGCGAACAGCGTACCCTGGAAATTGATCACACCTGCAGCTTCCAGCCACATCCACTCTTCAGCCTGTACGATCCCAGCCGCGATAACGGTGATCTCCAGCGCTGAGCAGCACTTGATGATTGCCTGCACCACCGCCTGCTTTGGCCCACTGCGATGAACGTCGCGGGTGATACCGGCATCGATACGGATACGGTCGGGCTGAATATGAGTCAGCAATGACAATCCCGCGGAGCCGTCTCCAAAATTGTCGATAGACAGGCTGATCCCGAACGCTTTTAACGCGCGTACGGCTTCAGAGAACGCATCCAGCTGTGAAATCACGCCGGTTTCACTCACACCAATAACCACCTGCTCCGGCACCAGACCCGCCTGCTGAATGGCTGCCACAATGTGCTCAACGGCGTCGGGTATGACAACCAGCGTCATTGGCAGCAGACTCACGTAGAGCGTCATACCATCGGGACAAACCAGGCCAGCGTGGGCAAAGGTTTTCTTCACGGTTTCCAGATCGTCAACATAAAGCCGGTCGCCGGAAATTTCACCGGTCAGCGCCGGACGCAGGGTGACAGCTTCAATGGCGGTCACCTGACGCGCCAGTGGATCGACCACCGGCCGGAAGCTTACCCCTTCTGTCTCCGGACGGGAATCCGGCACATTAGTGTGCTCTGAAATAAACTCCCAGTAACCTGGCGGCAGAACCTCGTAGTAGTTTTCTTTCTCGCGTGACTCAACAAAAGTACGCAGGAATTGCAGTGCCCGATCATCATAGGTCAGGCGATATTTAGACGTACCTTTGTCCAGCACCGCCTGCAGCAGTGATGAGCGATCGTGTTCGCGCAGATCAAACAGCGACATGCCCGCATTACCAAAACGTCGGGAAGGCGCATAGTCGCGCATTAACTCCACCACATTATGATGCCGGCGATCGGCACAGATTCGCTGATAAACGGCCTGAATGCCCGCTTCCGGGCCTTCAAGTAACTGGAAGAAATGGGTGCCGTTGAATAACAGGATACCGGTTACATCGTGGGTAGTATTGATTTTGCTGGCGTTGTCGACCATTTCCGGAAGGGTTCTGACCGGAAAGTCATCTGAAATATGGCTGCGATAGATTATGGTGGTAAGCATGTGCAGCTCCGTTTTACGTGATTGTTGCGGACACGCTAACATTGTTCAAAAAATGTTTCACCTTTACTTGGTTACTGTCGCACAGACTGCACCAGAGCAGGTGGCACTAAGCGAAGCGGCAAATTGGCAGATCTGAATTCAGTTACCTTAATGGTAATAATGCTGCTGGATCTCCGCAGAGAAGCTCATTTCAGTGCATCATAAATAAGACCGCCATCAGGGCGGCCTTGTGGCTTTAGCGGAAAGTTAATCCGCAGCTCAGCAGTGACATAAGCGCAATGTTCAACACAGGTATAGCCTGCAGGTTTAATGACACTCACCACGCAATTTCCAGTGAAGCCAGTGATCCAGCGCCTCTTCGTTTAATGGCCTGGAATAGAAATAGCCCTGAGCCTGATCGCAGCCATATTCTGTCAGGGATGTCACGGCGTCAGGACACTCAACGCCTTCTGCCACCACCGTATAGTCCAGCTCTTTGAGCATGGCGATAATGCTGCGGGCAATAATGCGTGAAGCCGTATCTGAAGAGAGTTCACTGATCAGAGAGCGATCCAGCTTGATAACATCGAGCGGCATACGGCGCAGATAGCTGATATTGCTGTAGCCTGCGCCAAAATCATCGAGTGAAATCGTGAATCCCCGTTCTCTGAGCATCTCCAGTCCGCGAAGGGCGGTGGGGCTTTCCAGGATACGTTCTGTCTCCAGGCATTCGATGCCCAGCAGCGAAGTCGGAAGCTTAGACTTCAGCATTTTGCTTTCCAGCGCGGATGCAAATCCCTCGCATGCAAAATCGCGTACGCTGACGTTGATGGTCAGTGGCAACTGAATACAGTTATTACGCAGTCGTCTGAGACGTTCAACGGCCTGATCGATAATCCAGGCGGTGAGCACCGAGAGCAGATCGGTCTGCTCAGCCAGCGGAATAAAGGCGGCAGGTGAAAGTTCCCCTCTGCTGGGATGTCGCCAGCGGATGAGCGCTTCCAGGCCCACCGGTTTGCCACTCTGCAGGCAAATCTTAGGCTGATAGACCATATAAAGCCCGATGTTATCGCGCAAAGCGGTTTTCAGATCGGTCATCAGCAGGAAATCTTCTGAGCGCTGTGTTTCCGCCTCAATATCAAAACGCTGAGAGGGCAGTCCGCGCCCGACAGCTTCATTCAGCGCGCTGACCGCGCGGCGTAACACTTCCGACGCTGACATGCTGCCGGCAACAAAGGCCGCCTCACCGGTATGAGGCGTCAGTGCAACTGACAGCCCCTCATCCATGTCTGCACTGATACCTTCCAGGCGACCGGCGACCCAGGCTGCACTCAGTCTGCTATCAGCACGGGTCAAAATGGCAAACCGCCCTGTGGCCACGGTGTAGATCATCTCACCCACCGCCGGGCGCAGGCGCAGCGGCAGCAGGGTAGCCATATCCTTCAGCAGGCTTTCAACCGGATTCATTCCCATGGTGCGGGCCAGTTCATAAGCACGTGACATGTCGATGCAATCAATCAGCACCAGACGGCGTGGCGTGGTGTCACCAGCCACGGCCAGATATTGTAAATCACGTATCAGGCGCTGACGGTTAGGCAATCCGGTCACCGGATCGCAAAAACCAGCGGAATGCCAGGCTTCAAGAAAGGACATGACCAGCGTGGAGAGCAGCGTTAATGTCGTCACCTGCTCAACGGCAAACGCATGCGGCTCGGTGTCGGTAACACAGAGCGTGCCCAGAATAATGCCGTCACGGGTTTTCAGAGGCACACCGGCATAAAAGCGAATAAAAGGTGAGCCGGTGATCAGCGGATGCGTCACGAAACGCGCATCGTGATAGGTATCCGGGACGATCACTGCGCTGTCGCTGTCTACCACATGACGGCAGAGTGAATCCCCACGCGTTGAACGTTGCAGATCAAAGTTATGTGACGCCCGTACGGTCTGGAACTCGTCATCCAGCACAGAGATAAAGCTTCCCGGGATGCCCAGGGCCTGACTGGCTAACCGGACAAATTTTCGCAGAACGTCATCGCGACTTTCGTCAGGGTCACGCAGTGCCTGCAAAGCACGACTTCGGCGTTCATTGTCGCCGTTTAGATTCTTGAGCATGTGTGTGTAACCTCCGCACCGGCTGATTACGGAGCGAAAAAAGAAAACTGTCCGGAGCGAAATTTCATTCGGGCGGCAGGAAATATAGCGTATTTTTTTATTTTCATCCTGATGATAAGGGACTATGCGGCGGGTGTCTCTTAATATTTTCTTTAACGCATAAAGGCGATATTTACGATTCGAAAATTTAATCGAAGCGGTGCCTGATTATTTACCTTTTATATTTTCAGCCCGGCGCAGCAGCGCTGTTAAGGTTTATTCCCGGGCAGAAAATCAATAAGCATTCAGGATGGTTACTATTATTTCTAAGTTGGTTTTCAGGGGGAACAGTCATGATGCCGAAGGCAGGATCGTTATGCGCAGACTACTCAGCGGGATAACCTCTTCAAACACAACGCAAAAGCCGGGCAGAAACCCGGACCGGCAGAGATGACCTGTCAGCGTGCTCCCGGCTGATGCAGGCCAATCCACCGCAAGGCCGGCGTTAACACAGCGTTTCTGTCAGCAATCAGCTTAACGTTTGATGCCATTCAGAGATTGAGCCGGGCGGCGTGGGGGCGGGTTCTGTTCCAGCCAGTCACGCACCTGTTCGGTCCGCGCGCCGCTTTCTCGGATCGCGCGTGTCAGCCTTTCCTGGGTTGTCCTCAGCTCCTGAGTCCAGTAGGTGATTTGCCACTGCTCACGAATTTCCACATGCGACAGATCGTCGGGTGAGCGACGCTGGATGGGATTTTTCATTTATTATCCTCCTCTGGTTTCAATGATGCAGCCTGAACAGGAACCTCAGGCTAAACATCTATCCTGATGAAGAAAGCGGCATTGAGGTAGCGGATTAATCCCTGAATGGTCCTTAAGTCAAATAACAGGATAATTCCTGGCGGAAGAAATAAAGCATTCTAAGGAAATAGGAAAAGTACTGTGAGGACGAAATATGCCGCTTCGCTTACAGAAAAATTTCGCTTAATTGTTGAATCTGAAATTTGACATTTAAGCAAAATAGTCAATTATTCTCTGGTCTTTTCGCTGTGAGCGCTTTCAGGCCGCTTCGCTTTAATTGCTGGCGAAGCGCTGTGCTTTTGCGTTTTTAATCATGTTGAAGGAGTGTTTGTTTGGTTAATCGTCCCCCCAAGCCGCCTGTGGTTGTCCAGAGTAATGTACGTGAACTTCGTCTTGCTGCTGGCCTCTCACAACAGAGCGCCGCTGAGCGTTTTGATCTTAGCCTGAGAGTCTGGCAAACCAAAGAAGCGGCAGGTAATCCGACGCTACTCAGTCAGGGTGAATATGAACTGCTGTTATTACTGGCGGGTTGCCATCCCCATTTCACTCTTGCGCCTCAGAGCAAAAAGTAACGGCTCAGTTAATACCCTGAAATGTATTTCTGTGATAACCGGCCGTACAGTCACGTTAAAAAAAATCTATTAAGCTACTTGAAAGCGGACAACCGATCCCTATTTTAGCGATGATCGGGAATATCATACCGGTCAGATGAACTTTTGGATGAACCTGTTCAGGAGATTATCACCATGTCTGTACAACAGTTTTCTGTTTTTCCTTCGCTGACGGATTCTGTCTTTTCAGACCGTTTTAGCCGTATCGATAAATTGTTCAGCCAGCTGACTGGCGACAAGCCGGTGACGTCAGTTCCCGCTTACGATCTGCAGCGGGTTGAGGATAACCGCTACGCGCTGACCGTCAGCGTACCCGGCTGGAAAGAGCATGAGCTGGAGATAGAACTACGTGGCGGCCGGCTTTCCGTGGCAGGTCACCGGGATGATGCATCCGGGGAGTCGTCCGGCGAAGCTCGGCAGGAGAACAGCAGCTGGATCCATCGCGGCATTTCCCGGCACGATTTCCAGCTAAGCTTTTCGATTCCGGAGCACATGAAGGTGACCGGCGCCAGCCTGGCGGACGGTTTACTCAGCATTGATTTGATCCAGGAAATACCGGAGAGCGAGAAACCGCGTCGTATCCCGATTGCGATCGGCGGACCACGAACGCTGGAACATCAGTAATGTGAACAGGGCGGAAGCGGCTAAGGCTGTTTCCGCCCTTTTAACTAGCTGGCAGGGAAGAAGGTCAACCGCGTCAGGCGCTGGCAGACATCGGGCAGATGGGCGATTGCACGCCAGTATTTGTTCCGGTCAGCATAACAGGATCACCCGCCTCCAGGCTGGCGTGAAATGCCGCCTTCATCGATGCACTGATACCATCGCCACACCACATCAGATGATGCTCAAAGCGGCGATGCGCTACAGCGGGAACACCGCATGCGGCCGCTGCGACTTCAACCCGAAAGCCCTGTCCGTTGAGCCGTATCGCCTCCATCCAGATCTCGGTTTCATCCGTTACGCTGACCGCTTCAAGAAACAGTGGTACGGTGCTGCGTCGCCGTGCGGCCAGCGACAGGCGCTCCCACTGGCCGATGACGGCACTATGAAAACGCTGCTGACGCTGGGCTGCTCCTTCGCTGAGGTCAGAACGCAGCCAGAGGTTGAGCGGCCGCAGATAGCGATTAACATAGTCATCACCACAGTAGTCGGTATTCATCATCTGCAGTTCACGTTCAACATCTGCGTCCGGATTGTTCGCCAGCAGTTGCAACATATCCTCTTCCCGGCAGGCCCAGCCGCCGGGCAGCGTGACGCTGGGCCAGTTAAGGGCAGCATGGATATCAAACAGCGTATGGCCTCCTGATGTCATTTCACGAACGCAGAGCGCGCGCGTGAGCTGCTGATCTGAATAGCCAGCAGGGCCAGGCGGTGTGATCAGCCCGGCCCGGCGCCAGCGACGCAGGGTTTCAGGAAGAACACCGACGAGACCACATACGGTGTCGGTAGAGTGGTGAGGCATAGTTGATATCCGGGAAGCGTTGCAATCCCATGATCGGGAAAGATGGCCGCATTATGCGCGCCAGGAATAAATAAAGAAACAATCATTTCCATAATCTGTCCCTGCAACAGGTACAGAGGTGTCAGAGAGTAAATGAACAGACGGAGAGAAGGGCTGACGGGCAGGTGCCGGGCGCAGAGACGCCCGGCGATTAAGAACGCTTTACCAGTGGTACTTGTTGGAATCTTCCCACTCTTTTACTTCTTTTTCGGCACGGTCTTTCTCGTAGCCGTAGCGTTCCTGAATTTTACCGACCAGCTGATCGCGCTTCCCTTCTACAACGGTCATATCATCATCCGTAAGATCACCCCATTTTTCCTTGACCTTACCTTTGAACTGCTTCCAGTTGCCGCCAATGCGATCTTCGTTCATGGTGATTCTCCCAATTCCGGTTGTTATCCAGGGACCTGATGAATATCTGTCCTGCCAGAAGGCTGTCAGATGGATCAAGCATGGCACAGCTTTTGCTTTTTGCAGCGAAGCGGTGTGAGCCGCTTCAAACTATGAGCAAAAGGGCAGGCAGGGAGGTATTTCTGCCGGGGAAATCACGGGCGTCGTGCAGGCCAGCTAACAGCAGGCAGAGCATTAAGGGCAGGGCGGGCAAACAGAAAGCCCTGGTAATAACGGACCCCGGCACCTTCCAGCCAGAGCCACTCTTCAATTTTCTCGACGCCTTCCGCAATGACCGTGATTTCCAGCGCCTGACAGCATTTAAGGATGGCCAGCACAATCGCCTGACGCGGGCCGCTGCGATGAATATCGGTAATCAGCTTGCGATCGATCTTAACTTTGTCAGGCTGGAAATCGGCCAGCAGCGACAGGCCTGCGAAACCGGCACCGAAATCATCAAGGGCCAGGCTGATTCCGGCTGCTTTCAGCTGGCGCACAGCAAACTGAAAGGCATCGAAGCGGGAGATGACCTCATCTTCAGTCACCTCAACCACCACCTGCTCAGGGCGCAATCCCTGTTGCCTGATCTGCTGAATGAGATGTTCAACCGCATCGTCGATCACCACCAGCGACATGGGCAGCAGGTTGACGGAGATCGTCTGCTCCCGCAGGCCGAGATGTCTGGCCAGCTGAAACGCATAGGTTTTGGAATGGAGATCCGCCTGATAACGCTCGCCTTCCGGCAGCTGTGAAAAGTAGTCTGCGGGTGGTGCGCCCTGAAGACCGCGTATCAGGGCTTCGCAGGAGACAATCCGGCGATTCGCTGCGTCTACGATAGGCTGAAGCGCAAATTCACAGCGCTGATCCGCTGCAGGCTGCAGGGGTGGCAGGGCGCTGACGGTAAGGGGCGTAGTCAGTGTCCACTCGCTGGCAGGGGCAATCCCGATAAACGTCTCTTTATCTCTGCCTTCGACAAAAGAACGCAGGAACTTCACTACCCGGTCATGTCTGATTCGTTCATCAGTCAGGGTGACCCGTTTAAGCAGGGCTTGCACGACGGTATGTTTCTGATAGTCACGTAAATCAAATAAGGCCATGCCGGCATGACCAAAGCGACGTGCAGGGGCATAGTCTCGCATCAGTTCAATCAGATTAAAATGCCGATCATCCCGACTGATATGCTGGAAAACCGTGTGAACGTTCTCGACGCTCCCTTCAAGCACCTGAAAAAAGTGCTGCCCGTCATAGAGCAGTATCCCGGTGACTTCAGCTTCAGCGTTTTTAATACTGGCGCGCTCCACCAGCGCTTTAAGCTTCTCTGGCGAGACCGAACCCGCAAGCTGGCTACGGTAAATCAGGGTGGAGAGCATAAGCAGACTCACATGACAGGAAGTTACTGATTAACCATACCACATAAATATTGATGGTTAAGGGCATAACTGCGGCCAATATATCGTTCTGCTTGCGGCATCAAACCGGGCATAGGGCAGGGTAATACTTCAGGCATTAAGCACACACATGTCAGATGGCGTCTCAATAATAAACCGGCGAATAAGCTGAGATAAAAGAAAAGCCCCCGCAAAAGCGGGGGCGAAGAGCGGATATAGCGCATTATTATAACGTCACGACATCCCTGGTGAGGCGCCGGTCATTCGGGTTGTGCCTGATTATTACGCGCTTTATATTCTCCTTACCATGTTGTTCTGGCGGGATTATTAAGCGTATAAAAATCAGTTTCTCTGATATTTCAGAAAATTGCTCTGATATTCAATCAACTGGTTTGGGCTTTTGATAATATCAGCACAGCCATTGAATTATCAGGTTACAAATCCACCACTTTTACAGTCGCAATCTTAACGTCTTCAGCAGGTTTAACGGGTACGCGTAAACATTATCCGCCTGCAGAGTTAACTGCGTGTCGACATCTGCGGTATCTGAAAAAGTGCCCCCTGTAAAAGGGGGCAAGGGTAGGAGTCAGATCACTCTGGAACAGAAGTGGATTTCGTTGCAGAGCCATTTAAAGATAGGGCAAAACCGCTGTTATTTCCGCTGCGGTTAACGCTTTTTTTAGTTAGATATCAAATAATTAAAATGCTTATAATATAAAATAATGAGCAGTATCAGTCAGTTAATTGGATATGAAAACGATTACTAAGATTAGGATTAAAGTCCTGATCTGCCTGCGGCTACGGCTATTAATGGCCATAATTCCGGCATCCAAAGCATGTGAATGCAGACTTGACCGCCTGACGGATTAATTATACTGTTCATAAATACAGTGCTATTTCAAAAAAAAGCCGTTGTGGAGTCAATGTGATGTCACAGGATGATGAGATCTGGCAGGCGTTCAGAGAGGCGACAAGACAGGATGATGCTGGTCAGTTTACCGTCAGCACCCGGGATTTTGTGGCGGAGCTGCAACAGCGCAACGCACCACATACACTGCGAGCCGCAAATACCTGGATCGAGATGCATATCACAACCTTCAGTGATATCTCTGTTGAGCCTGGAGAGTGTCGCCTGTTTCAGATGCCTGCGGCGCGCGGTTAACACGCGCCGCAGAACGGAAATAACACCACAGTGCAGGTATTTCAGACACGTTGCTCTGGCAGATGCTGACTGAATGGCTTCAGAGCCTGGGCGAATGACGACTCATATCTGACCGATCCTGATAGTTAGGATTAGTGGGATAGCTCTTCTCGCAGGCCATGCGTGCCAGGTTGAGCGCAACTTTACGCTTTTTAAGCTTTAACTTTGGCAGCCACTCTTTGAACTGCGCCGTCAGCGACGCTGCCTGCTGTTCAGTTGTGACGCGACAGATAAACAGCTTGCTCTTCGTCTGGCGGCTGACATCAATGGCGTAGATTTCAAAGCCAGCACTGCACTCTTCATATTCAACATCCGTAAACTGCATGTGTGGCCAAAGACCGGTTCTGGTTTCAAATGTGGCTAAATCCATGAGAACTACCTTTTTTATTGTAAGCGTTATTGCTGCGCGACAGACTTAAGCCTGGTCGGGCCAGTGAGCATAGACCACAATCAGCATTCCGCCAGTGAATTCCCTGATTTAATCTGGCCCTGACACAAATAGCTAAAATCTCAGAGATGTACCGCCAGGGTTCACCCGCTCACGTTTACACCTATCAGTTAATCTGATGACACGCCCACATTTCTAATGTTCCTCTCCGGCAACGCCTGCTATTCGCAGCACTGACGTTGCAGGATCTGTTGCCCTCTCTCATGGTGTTAATGTGCCTCTTAACAATAATTATCGTCAGCGATCCTGTTGAATTAGCAGGCTAATCATCAGATCCCAACTGACAGCATTTCAAGCCTGATCCTGACCATCGGGTTGTGTAAACAGCGTGTAAGCAGGCAGGCAGATTTTTGTCGGCATGCCTTGTTAAAGGGGAAAGATGAAAGGGGAAAGATGAAAGGGGATCGATAACAGAGAACATCGTGAGGTAGTTCACTCTGTTACAGACGCAAGAAAAAATAAAAAAATATATCCTCCACGATTGATTAAAGCCCTGCAGACGAAAGCCGATAAAAATAATCCAGTTCAAACCAGGTTCACACTTATTTTCTCTCCAGGGGACGTTTATGACTATTACACAGCGTCTGGTATTGATTTTCTCACTGCTTGCAATGTCACTGATTGCACTGGTGATTATTTCTTTATCAGTGATTTCGGGCTTTCAATCCCGTTTTGAATACGTACAGGTGAATGCGATACCCAGCATTCGCGATCTCAACAAATCGATCAGTGTGACTAATCAGATAGGGATTGCTCTTTATCGCCACCAGAGCACTAACGATGCGACAAAACTCCCTGCTGCGGAAGAGCGCATTGAAAATCTGCTTCAGCAGGTTAAGTCATTGAATGATTATTACATGGCGAATGACATCTCCAATGATGAAGATAAGGCGATGACCGAGCAGGCCTATAAAAATCTGGATGCGGTTCGCAGCGCATTACCGGAATTTCTTGCCGCATCACGCGCCCATAATGATGCTGTCACGCTTCCGTTACTCCAGAGTGATAATGGTGTGGGTGCTGCTGCCCGTAAAATGGAAGCGGATTTCACCCGTCAGATTCAGCTGAATATTGATATTGGCGAACAGCTCAGGGCTGAGAACAAGCGCATTTATTCGCAGACGCTGTGGGCGATGTCTGGTGGTTCGCTGCTGCTTGTTCTGCTGCTGGCCGGTTTCTCCGCTAAGGTGATCCTTGGCATTAAAAGGAGCCTCTCAGGCATCGTCAACACCATGACGCAGGTGAGTCATACGCTTGACCTGACCCATACCGCGGAAGTCAGCAGTAAGGATGAGATCGGCAAAACGGCGATGGCGTTTAACCAGTTGCTGTCACGCGTTTCCGGCACGCTGCTTTCGGTCAGTCACGCCGCGCAATCTGTCAGTGCCGGATCCACGCAGATTGCTGCAGGTAACGAGGATCTTTCTGCGCGTACTGAAGAGCAGGCGGCATCACTGGAGCAGACAGCAGCCAGCATGGCGACGCTGAGCGAAACGGTTCGTCAGAACTCAGAAGGCGCGCATCAGGCCAGCAGCCTGGCGAATAACGCCAATCACATGTCGATCCAGAATGGCACGTCAGTGAAGCAGATGCTCAACACCATGGATGAAATCCGCGCCAGCTCTGCCAAAATTTCTGAAATCACCGGGCTGATCGAAGGCATCGCCTTCCAGACCAATATTCTGGCACTGAATGCGGCAGTCGAAGCAGCACGTGCAGGTGAACATGGTCGCGGCTTTGCTGTGGTCGCGTCTGAAGTGCGTAATCTGGCGCAGCGTTCCTCGTCTGCCGCACGTGAAATCAAAGACCTTATCTCAACGTCGGTTTCACAGGTGGAGCACGGTTTAGAGCAGGCCAGCGGCGTGGGATCAAACAGTGAAAATGTCCGTCAGGCGATTCAGCAGGTAGCCGATCTGGTCAATGAAATTGCCGCGGCGACGTCTGAGCAGAGCAAGGGCATTGAGCAGGTTCATCAGGCGATTGGCCAGATGGATGAGGTGACGCAACAGAACGCCTCGCTGGTAGAAGAGGCTTCATCCGCCTCTAAATCCCTGCAGGAGCAGGCAGAGACGCTGTCAGGGCTGGTGGCGACCTTTACACTGGAGAGCAACCAGCGTGCCGCGCAGTCGCAACAAACTGCTGGTGTACGTCGTCCGGTATTGCAGGCGAAGCAGCCTGATCGCCACACCGTCGACATGACTCAGGCGAACTGGGAAAGTTTCTAATCGCTGAGCAGTAAAATCCTGGCCTCCACACTGTGGGGGCTTTTTTTTATCTTTTATGAGCGAAATAAGAATAATTTTTATTTAAATAAAAATGAAATGAAATCGATTTCATTTTTAAAATATGCTGATCAAATTAACTCTTTAGAGTGAGGTGAGACTGTATCGATATATACAAGAAAAGAGTTCGTCAGGGTTAATAGCGTAATGGAGATTGATTCGATACAGTGCGGATGTCTGTTATCGGCGATAGATGCGTTAACTTGAATTTCTTTATTTTCATAACGGTGATGCTGAAGTCAGGCTTACGACTAAAAATGCTGATATGTGCATTATTATTTTATGTTATTGATATTTATAATTATTTTGAGATTTGGCTTAGGTGAAGCTTGCAGTAAATATCGTCATTTTATTCACTGTAAAATAACGTACCGCAATCTATACTCCTTTCTGTTGCGATATGCATTTCTGAAATTTCATACCAAACCCCTTTCTTCATAGCGATATTGCGCTGCATGAGGCGTCTCTGGCTATGTCAAAGAAAGGGTAAAAATAATATGACACGAGCAATTTTGTGCACTACTCACCTGCACGCCCCACACATCAGAGCGGAAAAGAATGAAAAAAATACTCGACCGGATTAATTTGCCAGCAAAATTCCTGTTACTGGGAGCCTTTGCACTGGTGTTATTTATTTTACCTACCTTTCTGTTTATTCAGACAGGCAACAAGCTTATTGATACCAAAAAAGTCGAACTCACCGGTATTCCGGTTGAGAAAAAAGTCCTGCAGTTGCTGAACCTGCTGCAGCGCCATCGGGCGGAAAGCGCTATAGCGATTGGCCAGAACAAAATGGATAATCCGCCGCGCCTGGCCCTGGTCTCACAGATCAATAGCTTATCTGACAGCATTGCTGCCGATTTGCGTCAGAGCGATGAGCAGGCTCAGCCATTAAAGCGCCTTGAGCAGGTTAATCAGGAGTGGCGTCAACTGCAGGAAGATCTCAATGGCGGCCGGCTGACCCTGGCGAGCAGCCTGACGCGGCATACTCATCTGATCCAGGTGCTCCTGGACACCAGTCAGGATGTACTGGATTTTTATCAGCTCTCGCTGGATGCCGATTTAAACACCTATCAGTTGATCGTCAGTATTTACAGCCGTCTGCCGCTGCTCACTGAAACCCTGGGTCAGATTCGCGGCAATGGTGCTTCGCTAATTGCCAGCGGTAAAGCATCGGATGCCGATCGCAGTCGTCTGGCATTTCAGATAGATAATGGCAAAACGGCCTTATCACAGTTCAGCGGCAATATGGATAAGGTGTTCATGATTGAACCCGATCTTAAGACGACCTTTGGTGACCTGGCGGAGAATGCGAAACAGCAGGCCCTGAGTGCATTACAGCTGGCTGAGGGTGCCATTGTAACCGGACAAGTCAGCATTACCCCGGTTGAATATGTACGGGTCTTAACTGAGGCGATCAACCGCTACGGCATGCTGAGTACCCAGAGCAGCGCCCGTTTGCAGGCGTTACTGCAATCGCAGATTGATACGCGTCGTCAGGCACAGTATCTGCTGCTGGCGGGTTTGCTGGCGATTGCCGTGCTGTCCATCCTGCTGGCAGCTATGATCACCCGCTCTGTGACCCGCCCGGTCAAAGAAGCGGTCGAAGTGGCCAGTCGCGTCGCGGCGGGCGATCTGACAGCACAGCTGACGATTTCCGGCAGTAATGAAATGGCTGAACTGCTGAATGCGCTGATGCGGATGCAGCAGCGTCTTGCCCAGCTGGTTTCGGATATCAAAGGTAACGCCGCCACCATTGCCAACTCTTCAGAAGAGATTGCGCGAGGCAATGGTGATCTTTCGTCGCGCACCGAACAGCAGGCGGCTTCACTGGCTGAAACAGCGGCCAGTATGGAACAGCTGGCATCAATTATTCAGCAGAATGCGGATAACACCCGCTTTGCTTCTGATCGCGCAGAATCAGCGACGCAGGCGGCACTGTTAAGCGGCGCGGCGATGGATTCCGTGATGCAGACCATGCACAAAATCCGCGGCAGTTCGGGTCAGATTGAAGAGATCACCTCCGTGATCGACAGCATCGCTTTCCAGACCAATATTCTGGCACTAAACGCAGCGGTTGAAGCGGCGCGCGCCGGTGAGCAGGGCAAAGGTTTTGCGGTTGTCGCATCCGAAGTGCGGGCGCTGGCCCAGCGTTCAGCCAGTGCAGCAAAAGAGATCAAGAGCCTGATTGAGCAGTCGGTCTGTCACGCGCAGGAAGGGATTGCGATGGCGCAGAACGCAGGCGACAAAGTGAAGCAGAGCGTCAGTGCCATTGAACAGACCTCTCAGCTGATGCGTGATATCTCTTCTTCATCTGAGGAGCAGAGCAGTGGCATTTCGCAGGTCAATATTGCGGTGAACCAGATGGATCAGGTGACGCAGCAGAACGCCGTGCTGGTGGAAGAGTCGGCCTCCTCTGCTGATGAGCTTGCCGCACGCGCAGGGCAGTTACGTACCATGGTTGCGGTGTTCCAGACAGCATAATAGTGTTAAAACAGCCGCCACCTGTGGGCGGCTGTTATTCTCTCAACGCCTGCTACGCCTGATGATCCTGCAGACAGGCCAGATAGGTTTCTCCCGACCGCATCACTTTCTCTTTCGCCTGCTCACGAATTTCCTGACCTTCAAACGCGCCATAAAGCTGACTGAATGTTACGTCATCAAGTCGATGCAGGATGTCGCCTACTGTGGCGGCTGACAGTGGCAGCATATTTGGGTAGCTCCACATAAACGACACGCCATGCGCACCCGGCGTGACCTGAATGATATCACCCGCCAGCATCACCCCTTCGCCCTCGTCCCAGTGCAGCACGCTGCCACCTGAAAAGTGGCCGCCCAGCCGTAACAACGTTACACCCGGCATCAGCGCCAGTGAATCCCCCTCCCAGAACCGGATATACGGGCTTTCCCGGACAATCCATTGCCGATCGCGGGCATGCAGATGCAGGGGCGCATTAAACGCCTCTGCCCACTCCTGCATGGTGGTGTAGTAGTGCGGATGAGAAATTGCGATAGCATCAATGCCGCCCAGCGCCGCGATTAGCGTGTACGTGGCGTCATCAAGGTTAGCGATGCAATCCCAGAGCACGTTGCCGTGCGGCGTACGCAGCAAAAAGGCACGCTGATTAATGGCAAATTCAGGCACCGTTTTAAGACTTAACAACGCATCGCTGTGAGCCGTCCACTTATTCGCGTGGCTGGTGCGCAGCGCGTCAAACGCGATCCAGCCCTGACCCGCAGCCGGAACGTACTGACGTTCATCCTCACAGATTTTACAGTGCTGATTCGGGGCATCAGAGGGATAAGCCGTCCCGCAGGCGGTACATAACATCGTCATGGTGATCTCCTTTGTCTCACTCAAGCTTATGCACACCTGCGAAAACCGCACTTTCCTGACGTAATTTCGTCACGCGATTACCGCTGGCGGCGCAGCGTAATCCGCGTCAGTTCGGAGGGGCGGCCCAGCCTGACCGCCATGCCCGGCCAGAGTGCCGTGCCGTTATTCACATAGAGCTGCATTCCGCCAACCTGATAAAGCCCGGACACAAACCCGGCGTTGGGTTTAGCAAACAGCCGGTCCAGTCCGATAATCAGCCCGCCATGCGTATGCCCTGAAAGCTGCACATCCACGCCCTGCGCCGCGTTCTGACGGGCATTGCGCGGCTGATGATCCAGCAGGATCACCGGTGCGTTTTCAGGTGCCTGCGCCAGCGCGCGGGCCAGGTCGGGGCCGGTTGCATTTCTGCCGGGTGCGGAGGCATCTGGCAGACCGGCAATCACCAGCTTTTCCGTACCGCGCTGGATGACGGTATGGCTGTTGAGCAGCGGCTGCAGCCCCAGTGACGCCAGGTGGGCCGTCCAGATTGTCTGATGGAAGAAATATTCGTGGTTACCGGTAATAGCCCATACGCCATCACGGGCTGCCAGCCCACGCAGCGGCGCGACGTCATGCCGCCTGTGTTCCAGGCTGCCATCGATCACATCGCCCGTTACCACAATCAGATCGGCGTTGAGAGACATCGCGCGCTCAACCATCGCGGCGGTCCAGGCCGCATTAAACAACCGGGTGATATGCAGGTCAGTCAGCTGCAACAACTGATAGCCCTCGAACTCAGCGGGCAGGTTGGGCAGGACCAGTGTTACCTCTTTGACTGGCGGCACGCGTATCGCCTGCTGTACCCCAACGGCAGCCAGCACCATCGCCAGCACCACAGCCAGATAGCGAACACCGGGCACCAGCTCCAGCGGATGCCGCAACAGCAGCGCGATCAGCATTACCGCATCCATCAGCATCTGGAGCAGCGCCAGCAGCAGCACGGTGCTGTACGCCCAGTTAAACAGGATGATAATAATGCGGGGCATTTCGGCGGAGAAAATACCGCCCGACGTAAAGCGGCTTACCAGCAGATATTGTGAGGCCAGTAAAACCAGTGCGGAGAGCAGGATCTTGATGGCCAGTGGCAGGGATAAGGGAATGATGACGCGCGCAATAACATACCAGCTGGGTAAGCTGAAAATCAGGTGAAACATGGCAGTCTTCCGGTAGGGCGCTGAACGTCAGCGCAGGCAAAAAAGAGACGATCGTTTATAGAGCTGTTTTCAGCACATCAGTGTATACGATGCTGCCGTTCGGGTTACTTCGCGCGGGGTGCTTTACGGATGATAAAACAGCTGGAGGGCCGAAAAAAGGGTGCCGGCAGGCCGACAAGCAAAAACAGCGTGACCGGCACACCGGCCACGCTGGCAATATTAACTCTCTTGCAAGTCAGACTAGCGAAGAATACCTGAGGTGGTGTGCGTCTCGTCGGTTACGCGCGTCATAGCAATCGGAATACTTTTATAGGCGGGAATGCCGCTTTTGGTATCGTGGCTATCGAGCGGAACCATCACATTGGCCTCCGGGTAGTAAGCGCCGACTGAACCAGGTGCCATATCAATAATCACGATGGTCAGGTTTTTCATCTGACGCGAGGTGGGATTACCCTCCGGATCCAGCGCCATGAGATCGACACGGTCACCCACCCGCAGCTCTCGTTTCTCCGCCTCTTCCGCATTGATAAACAGCACATCGCGGCGGCCTGTCACGCCACGATAGCGGTCATTCAGTCCGTACAGCGTGGTGTTGTACTGATCGTGACTGCGCAGGGTGGTGAGCACCAGATCATGGCACTTCAGCGAGCGGGGATCTTCGTTGATGCCCTGCATTACTTTAAATTGCGCACGACCGGAAGGCGTGAGCCAGACGCGTTCTGATGCGGCGTTATGGAGCCGGAAACCACCCGGATGCTTAATCCGCTCGTTGAAGTTTTCGAAAGCCGGGAACACGGCTTCAATGGCATCACGGATACGGCTGTAATCGGCGACCATGGCTGACCAGTCAACCACGCTGTCTGGCAGGGTTGCCTTAGCGAGTGAGGCGACCAGCGCCGGTTCAGATTTCAGATGGGGTGAAGCCGGGTTCAGCGAACCGCGCGAGGCGTGTACCATCGACATGGAATCTTCAACGGTCACACTTTGCGCGCCGGTCGCCTGAACATCGGTCTCAGTCCGGCCCAGCACCGGCAGCAGATAGTTATGTTTTCCGAGTAACAGGTGTGAGCGATTCAGCTTGGTGGCCATATGCACTACCAGATCTAAATTACGCATGGCCGGGAATGTCACCTGTGGATCGGAGATTGCCTCTGCCAGGTTACCGCCCAGACAGAGCAGCGCTTTGGCTTTACCATCGCGCATCGCCTTGATCGCCTCGACAGCGCCGTGACCATGTTCCTGTGGCGGACGGAAACCAAAGACCTTTTCAATGCTATCCAGCAGCGACTGCGGCGGGATCTCAGTGATGCCCACTGTGCGGTCACCCTGAACATTGGAGTGACCGCGTAACGGACAGATCCCCGCACCCGGCTTACCGATGTTGCCGCGCATCAGTAGCAGGTTCGCGATTTGCTGGACGTTCTGCGTGCCGTACTGATGCTGGGTAATGCCCATTCCATAACAGATGATGGTCCGTTCAGCGCTGGCGTAGAGCCGGGCGATATGCTGGATCTCCTCACGCGCCATGCCGGAGACTTTGAGGATGTGCGCCCAGTCGGTGCTTTCCAGGTCAGCTTTCAGGGCATCAAAGCCTTCTGTGTGCTCGTTAATAAACGCTTCATCGATGACGCCGGGTTTGCCATGGCCCAATGCCTCCTCGTGCAGGGTGAGCAGGATCTTCATCACGCCTTTGAGCATCGCCGCGTCGCCGCCCACCCGCACTTTGTAATAGGTCGAAGCCAGCTCAGTAGAGCTCATTGAGAGCATCTCAATCGGACTCTGCGGCGAGGTAAAGCGTTCCAGCCCGCGCTCACGCAGCGGGTTGATCGCCACAATGGTGGCACCGCGCTTAGAGACTTCCCGCAGCGTGCCGAGCATGCGTGGATGGTTGGTGCCAGGGTTATGACCGATGCAGAGCACCAGATCGCAGTAGTCAAAATCCTCCAGCTCTACCGTACCTTTGCCGACGCCAATCGACTCCGGCAGTCCGACGCTGGTCGGTTCATGACACATGTTTGAGCAGTCGGGGAAATTGTTGGTGCCATATTCGCGGGCGAAGAGCTGCCACAGAAACGCCGCTTCATTTGAGGCGCGGCCCGACGTATAAAACTCCACGCTATCGGGATCCTCATAGCTACGCAGATGCTCACCAATCTCCTGGAACGCCGTCTCCCACTCGATGGGCTGATAGGTGTCGGTAGTGGGATCGTACTTCATGGGATGGGTCAGCCGTCCCTCGCCCTCCAGATGCAGTGCGCTGCGCTTCCACAGTTCGGTCACGGTATGAGCAGCAAAAAATTCCGGAGTGGTGCGCTTGCTGGTGGCTTCCCACGAGACGGCTTTTGCGCCGTTTTCGCAGAACTCAAAGGATGAGGCATGCTGCGGGTCGGGCCAGGCACAGCCCGGACAGTCAAAGCCCTGCGGCTGATTAACTTTAAACAGGGCAATCACATCCTGCTTTACTGACATCTGGCCACGGATCGCATCGGCAACCGCCTTTAGTGCGCCCCAGCCACCGGCGGCACCACCATAAGGGGCGATGCCATTTGTGCGATTTTGCTCTTTCATAATGCTCCACATTGTCTCTATTGTTATTGGCTAAGCCTGGTACATAAAAAGGAACAGCAACGTGGATTCTGGCTATTATTCAGCGAAATTTTTTCTCAAAATGTTTCGGTGTGTCCGTGCGCTCTGTTTTTCTGATATGAAATAAGCGTGAGGGTCACGCAATAATAAACGAGACGGCCGTGTGCGATCCCCTGGGAAATTTATCAGGAACAGCAAAGCTGTTATGACTGGCAATAAATGGATTTTAAGTAACTTATTGTTATAAAAGAATAATAATGCGGTGGTGATTCTGTGGTATCTAAATAATTTGATTTCTTGCAGGTAAAGTCATTACGGTTAATATTTCCATCTGTACGCTAAAAAAAATATTCACAACGGTATTATTAGCGTAGCGGGAGTCGGGTAAATATAACGGGTCGTTATTACCGCACAAATTAATAAGCCGTTCTGGTATTTAAACTATCGTTCAGCCGGTATCTGTACACATCATGAGACAGCGCCATTGCCCGGCGCTGCTGGCCGATCAGGAGAGGTCAGCACGATCGCCTCGTGTTGTTGGATGAGAAATTACAATAAATTCTACTGGCGCATCGCTGTTATTTCTGGCCTGGTGTTTAGCGTGTGGCGGAATTTCGATTCCCTGTTGCGCACTGATATCATGCACTTCGCCCTCCAGTTCCATCGACAGCACGCCCTGAAGAACAAAGAAAAACTGCCGGGATGAAGCATGATAGTGTCTTTTTTCACGGGTGCCGGGCGGCATTTTTTCATGAATGACTAACATATCTTTGCGGTTCATCAGATACCAGCCATCACACCCGTCCCCCCAGCTATAGTGTTCTGCATTCTCTTTTGAAATCATCATTCTGCGCTCTGGTTATTATTGAAAAGTCTGAAGCCCTGACTAACTATACAAGGCCAGGTTACTGGCCCTCAATTTTTAGTGTCGGTAATAACTTCAATGTACTTTAACTCTGCTGATAACTTAACTGGGGATGACCCGCCAATGGCGTGTCGTGGATTGAGCGGCGCACACCTGACAGGCTGTAACGGAGGATGAGATATGCAATGGTGGGATCAGGAGAGATTTAACGTTCGTCTTGAGTGGGGCGATGCTGCTGTCCGCTACGCGGCAAAAGACGTGGAGTGCATCATTATCGTCGATGTGATGTCCTTCTCTACCTGTGTCAGCCTGGCGGTCGATAACGGAGCACAGGTTTATCCTTATCCATGGAAAGATGCATCTGCCATCGGTTTTGCAAACAACATCGGCGCACGACTCGCCAGCTACGACAGACTGTCTGACGCAGGCGGTTTTAGTCTCTCTCCGGCCTCGATTCAGAAAATAGAACAGGGCGAGAAGCTGGTTCTGCCGTCTCCCAATGGATCAGCGATTTCATTCCTGGCCCGTGATAGGGTTGCGGGCGTCACTGTATTCAGCGGCTGTTTCAGGAATCTCACGCAGACAGCAAAGGCCTGTCGCAACTTCGGGCGTATTCTGGTTATCCCCTGTGGAGAGCGCTGGCCCGATGGCACGCTTCGCCCGGCCATAGAGGACTATGCTGCAGCCGGTGGCATTATTGCAGCCATCGGGCATGACCGTTGCTCCCCTGAAGCAACAGGCGCGGTTGCCGCCTGGCGGCAGCTGAATCTGTTATCTCTTCGCGAATGCGCTTCAGCCCTGGAACTTCAACAGCGCGGATTTCAGGAGGATGTCGATCTCTGTCTGGATCTGGATAGCGCAACGCGGGCCTGCCGGTTGCAGGGCGATTTTTATGCGGCAGGTCCGGAACGGGGCTGAGCCTGTCAGCTCGTTGTTGTCCTGACAGGCTCAACATTCAGCGGTTACTTCTTCTTATTCAGCATCGACTTCAGGTCAGCAAACGGATTGTAGGTCGCTTCACCCACATCTTTTTGTGCATCCTCGCCAGCCACCACGCGGGTGCCATACTGGTCAGCCTCAGTGTACTTTGAGTGCTCGTGATCGTGACAATAGAGACACAACAATTCCCAGTTGCTGCCATCTTCCGGATTATTAGTGTGGTCGTGATCGATATGGTGAACCGTCAGCTCGCGCAGATTTGAATAAACAAATTCTCGTGAGCAGCGCCCACACACCCACGGATAGATTTTAAGTGCTTTCTCACGGTAGCCGCTTTCCAGCCGCGAATAGTTTTTGGGGATCAGAGCCATTGCCGTTATTACCTGTTTTGCAGAGGTGTGTTCACGATAGTGCAGCCACTATATCCCACAACGGAACCCGAGGAGAAATTCTCCTGTTACGTGGGAAGAAAGGCTGACAAGCTTAAAGCGATCACCGGCAACTACCCGCGACTGAAAACTTATCCTGTTGCCCGCGCCAGCCTTACCTATCAGCAGCATGGCGTAAGAAACATGATTATTTACCGCTTTGCTTTAAATTCCACGCTAAATGTAGTGCCGCACGCCATAAACCGCCCAGAAAATCGCGTTAGCTCCCAGATAAATCCAGCATCCCCAGTAGGCAATAGGTTCACGGCGGGTGTGGAGTTTGGGCAGGAAGATCAGTAAATAGACAGCAGAGGCGATAAGTGAAACGAAGTAGAAAAATTTCATTGTTCTCTCCTGGTTAATATCCTTTATTTCAGGATAGTTAGGGATGACCATTTTGCTCAGTGCATCATCAGATGCATTCCACACCGAGGTTTTTGGCAACCACGCCGGAAGTGACCCGTTCTGGCTGCTACAAAGCGAACTGGCGGCACAGTGTCGCGATCGGCCCGGTTCAGGAAAAGATAACGTCAGGATGTTTAACCGGATGTGACAACCTATAATCAACGCAGTTTGTTGACCTGCAGGAATGCAGGTCTTGTACCCGCCCCAAAGGAAGAGATCCCGCTGATGTTTTCTCGCTTTTTTATTTATCGCCCCGTCTTCGCATGGGTTGTTGCCATTTTAATTATGTTGCTTGGCGCGCTCTCTATTACGCTGCTGCCGGTTGAACAATATCCCGATGTTGCACCGCCCTCGGTGAATATTAGTGCAACTTACACCGGTGCCTCTGCGGAGACGCTGGAGAA
Organism: Pantoea sp. X-Soil-YNGN-785; assembly: GCF_059730585.1. Lineage (NCBI taxonomy): Bacteria > Pseudomonadati > Pseudomonadota > Gammaproteobacteria > Enterobacterales > Erwiniaceae > Pantoea > Pantoea sp. X-Soil-YNGN-785. Next base: position 150,233 of record NZ_AP035944.1, on the reverse strand, counting down.
CAGCGTCACTCAGGTGATTGAGCAGCAGCTGACCGGGCTGGATAATCTGCTCTATTTTACCTCCAGCAGCAGCTCGCAGGGGAATGTGTCGGTCACCGTCACCTTCAGTCAGGGCACCGATCCGGACACCGCGCAGGTGCAGGTGCAGAACAAGGTACAGCAGGCGCTCTCCCGTCTGCCCAGCGAGGTGCAGCAGCTTGGCGTCACCGTGACCAAATCGCAGTCGAACTTCCTGTTGGTGATGGGGCTGTATGACACGACAGGCAAAAGCAACAGCACCGATATCGGCGACTGGCTGGTCAGCAATATGCAGGAGCCGCTGGCCAGGACCGAAGGCGTCGGTGACATCCAGGTGTTCGGCGGCCAGTATGCGATGCGCATCTGGCTCGATCCCTTCAAACTTAACGCCTTTGCGTTGCAGCCCTCCGACGTGTCTGCGGCGATACGCTCGCAGAACATTCAGGTTTCAGCCGGTAAAATTGGTGGTCTGCCATCGCCCGACAATCAGCAACTTACCGCCACGGTCAGAGCGCAGTCGCGACTTCAGACACCTGAGCAATTCCGCAACATCATTGTTAAAAGTGATAAAAGCGGTGCCATCGTGCGGGTAGGGGATGTGGCGCGGGTGGAGCTGGGCGGCGAATCTTATGACATGACCACCCGACTCAACGGGCATCCTGCGGCGGGGGTCGGCGTAATGCTGGCTCCGGGTGCGAATGCGCTGGCCACGGCGACGCTGGTCAAAAACAAAGTTGAAGAATATCGCCATTCTATGCCGGAAGGTTACGAAGTGGCCTATGCCCTCGATAGCACCGATTTCATCAAAATCTCCGTTGAGGATGTGGTCATCACCCTGATCGAGGCGATCGCACTGGTGGTGGTGGTGATGTACCTGTTCCTGCAGAACATCCGCGCCACGCTGATACCGGCGCTGGCGGTGCCGGTCGTTCTGCTTGGCACCTTTGGCGTGCTGGCGCTGTGCGGCTATACCATCAATACTCTGACGCTGTTTGCGATGGTGCTGGCCATCGGCCTGCTGGTGGATGATGCGATCGTGGTGGTGGAAAACGTCGAGCGCATTATGCATGACGAAGGTCTGCCAGCGCGTGAGGCAACGGAAAAGTCGATGAAAGAGATCTCCGGTGCGCTGGTGGCTATTGCGCTGGTGCTTTCCGCTGTCTTTCTGCCTATGGCCTTTTTCGCAGGCTCAACTGGCGTGATCTACCGGCAGTTCTCCGTGACTATCATAGCCGCCATGACCTTCTCTGTGGTGGTGGCGCTGACCCTGACGCCTGCGCTATGTGGCATGCTGCTGCGGCCAACAGCACCCCATCGCAAAGGCTTCTTTGGCGGATTTAACCGCTTTTATGCTGCCACCGAGCGTCAGTATCGTCACAAAGTGGTGAGAACGTTGCGTCGTCCGCTCATCATGGTGTCACTCTACGCCGCAATGGGCGTGGTACTGTTTGTCATGTTCACCCGACTGCCGGGTAGTTTCCTGCCGACTGAAGATCAGGGCAGCATTATGCTTCAGGCGACGTTGCCGGCGGGCGCTACGGCCAGCCGCACCGAGGCCGTCAATAAGCAGATCGTTGACTGGTTTCTGACGGAGGAGAAACAGAACATTGATGTGGTCTTTACCATCAACGGCTTTAACTTCAGCGGCGCAGCGCAGAATGCCGGTATGGCGTTTATCAAGCTTAAAAACTGGGACCAGCGACCCGGCAGTGAGAACTCTGCTGAAGCGATTGCCGGACGCGCCACCTATGCGCTTGCATCGATTCGGGATGCACAGATCTTTGCGCTGACGCCGCCGTCGGTGCCGGGGCTGGGGCAGAATAATGGTTTCACCTATGAGCTGCTGGCCAGTGGTGGCACTACGCGTGAGCAGCTGGGCAGCCTGCGCGATCAGCTGTTACAGAGCGCCGCACAAAGCCCGGATCTGATCGGTGTGCGGGCGAATATCCTGCCACAGACACCGCAACTGCAGATTGATATCGATACCAGCAAAGCGGTGGCGCTTGGACTTCAGCTGGATGATGTGACCGACACGCTGACCAGCGCCTGGGGCGGAGCCTACATTAATGACTTTATCGATCGTGGCCGGGTGAAACGCGTTTATCTGCAGGGCGATGGTCAGTATCGCTCTGCGCCATCGGATCTGGATAAGTGGTACATCCGTAACAGTGAAGGCACCATGACGCCGTTCTCCGCATTTGCTTCGACCCGCTGGACCATGGGGCCGGAAAGTCTTAACCGCTACAACGGTTCTGCCTCCTATGAAATCCAGGGACAGAACGCCGAAGGCTTCAGCTCTGGTGATGCCATGAACACCATTGAGCGGCTGGCGAATGAACTACCGGCAGGCACGACGGGTGCGTGGAGCGGACTTTCGCTGCAGGAGAAGCAGGCCGGCGGGCAGTCGACCACGCTTTATGCGATCTCGATTCTGGTGGTTTTCCTCTGTCTGGCGGCGCTGTATGAGAGCTGGACGGTGCCGTTCTCCGTGCTGTTAGCGGTGCCCCTCGGTGTACTGGGTACGGTGCTGGCCGTGGCGCTGCGCGGATTAAGCAACGATATCTACTTCCAGGTGGCGTTACTGACCACGGTCGGGCTGACGTCCAAAAATGCGATACTGATTATCGAATTTGCCGAGGATGCGGTGCGTCGGGGCAGTTCGCTGAGTGCTGCGGCGTTGCTGGCGGCGCGAACCCGCCTGCGACCGATTATGATGACCTCACTGGCCTTTATCGCCGGGGTGATCCCGCTGGCGGTGGCGACCGGTGCCGGTGCCAACAGCCGCATCGCCATCGGTACCGGTATCATTGGCGGCACGCTGGCGGGTACCGTGCTGGCTCTGTTTTTCGTTCCGCTGTTCTTTGTGCTGGTGAAGCACTACCTGACCCGGCATCGTGACGCAAAATAACCCTCTCAGCTCGTCTGTCGGACAGGACCGGCGGGCTGAAATTACGGCTCCTGCGACTGAAAATAAAGCGTTCCGTCAGACCTGCTATTCGGGTCACGAATAACGGAGAGGTGAAATAGCGTAAAAGTATTTAATGGCAGAGAGAGATAAGGGATGAACATCGTCGTGAATTCATTCAGAAGAGATGCCACTCCATGGCGTAAAACGTCCTAAAGCGCTTTATTCAGAATTACTTAGAAGGGCGGCGACTAATCTTGCCTCCTTTCCGACCGGCTTCCCTGGCTTTTTCATGATCGTTTTTGAAATTGCCCCCACTGACCTTGCCTCCTGCACTGCCAGCTTCACTCGCACGTTCTGGATCGTTGGCAAAATTACCGGCACCACCTCTGTATTTCTGTTGTGTCATAGGAAGACCTCATATCAATGTTCCATTAGATAAAAAGGACTAGCTAGTCACACCAGGAAGCTTAGTCGACCGCTTCGTTTATGCAAATGCACAGCGTTAATACCTTGATAAGTCAGAGATTAAACTTCGGCTGCCTGTTCGCCGCAGCAGGGCAAAGACCGATGAACTACGCTTAAAGGCCTGACGAAAAAGGAGAATGCTATGAGCGACGCGACATTAATCGACACGCTTGAGTTTGGTTCTGACGAGCAGAAGCAGAAATATGAAATCTACGGCGATGATGCACAGACGCCCACTTTTGCTGTGATCTCACGACAGCAGGGCGATGGCTGGCAGAAACTGGAGGAAAAAATCAGCTTCGCCGCGCAGGATGAACAGCAGGAAGCGACGGGATCAATGGGCTACGGTTCCGGCGATACGCTGCCCGATTTACGCGATTTGCCTGCGGAAGCACGGGAGCGCTGCGAGCGGCACTGGCAGGAGCAGAGTGCATAATGAGTAGAGCGCTGCTCATTTTTTAGCGGTGAAGTGGCCTGATGAAGAGAGACGCGTGAAGGCGGCAGAATAACCTTCTGAGCGCTCTCTTTTTCCGACAGCCACAATAAAAGAGACCCAGGTCCTTAAAAACGGATGAGTCTGCATCGCAAAAAGTAATCATCAGTCACCAGCACAGCTTTACATCTGCCCGCCACAGTCCTGTCCCGGCTTATTTTATGCTACTAAAATGTAACAACTTCATTCATTAAACCAACTGCAGCAATCGCTAAAGGTTTTCCCGCTGGTGGCGATAACCCAATGGCGTTGAGCGCGCCACTCAATGATGAACCCGGCACTCAGCGCCGAGTTCTGAACGCGAACGGACCTGCATTTAGCCCTCCTTCTACACACCAGAAAGCGCGAATTTAAGCGCAAGTTACTAATATAAAAGTGAAAATAATAATATGTCGATCATTAAGACGATCAAAAGACGCCTGCCTGTTGCCCGTCTTAGGCGTAGCAGCCAGCCAGCGAATGGCACCTGGGATTGTCGTGCATTGCCAGATTCACTCTCCTCCATTGGTTTAAGCTCGCGCGCGGGCGGCATTCTGATGACATTTGTTCCGCCTGAAGCCGATTTTCAGCGGGTCAGCCAGGCCTGGCAGCGCTTTAACACCCCCGATCTGACGGTACTGACGCTTTCCTCCAATGGTGCGCTGAGCAGCAGCCGATCACAAAGCACCTACTGTGATGGCAATGGCCCGGAAGGAAGCTATCTCTGGCTGCCCGACACGTTGATCGCCAGCCATGAAACGCACATTGTCGATCTGCATGTTGCCGATACGCAGACCGCCAGTCAGCGTATCACCGCCATCCAGCAGGAGCTGATGCGGTTACAGGTGCGGATGCCGCTCTCGGCCGATCGGACTTTTGCGATGATTTACTGCGACGGCCTGTCGGCGTCAGAAGGCTTTCTGATGCAGGCCTGGTATAACAGCGGGCGCTTCCCGTGCCTGGCGATTGGCGGTTCAGCCGGTGGCAAAATTACCTTTGATGGCACCTGGATTGGTGCGGGTGGCAGGGTGCTGCAGGGCAAGGCCGTCATCGTGTTCTGCCAGATAGCAGCAGGAAAATCCTTTGCACCGTTCAAAAGCCAGAACTTCACGCCACGCGAGCAGAGCTGGCTGATTGCTGAAGCCGATCCGATTGCGCGTACGGTCACTTCCGTGTTTAACCGCCAGGGACAGCAGCAGCCGTTTGTGGCGTCGCTGTGTGAGCATCTTAACTGCACCGAGGCGCAGCTGACTGAACGCCTGAAGGGGCTGACCTTTGGTGTCAAAGTCGGCGGCGAATACTTTATTCGCTCAATCGCCAAAATTGAATCGGGTGGCGTGCAGTTTTTCTGTGACCTTGAGTTTGGCGATCGGCTGTTCCTGATGGAAGAAAAAGACTTTAAACAGGCGACACAGCAGGAATGGCAGGCTTTTACCGCCCGGCACGGCAAACCCGCGGCGATTCTGATGAACGACTGTATCCTGCGTCGTGTCGGTAATGCCGATAAGCTGCACAATGCTCATTTCTTCAAAGGGATTGCCGCCGCCGGTTTTTCCAGCTTTGGTGAAATCCTGGGCGTGCCTATCAACCAGACGCTTTCTGCGCTGGTGTTTTTCAATCATGACGTCAAAGCGATGAGCCAGTTCCCGGTGGAGTATGCCGGCTATGCGGCCCATTACGCGCAGCGCGCGTTACGCCGCTGGGAAGCGCTGAACACCATTCAGACGCGGGTGCTGGATCGGGTTATCAACTATCAGCAGGCGCTGACGCCGCTGATGGAGGCGCTACCGGTACTCGAAACGGCGACGCACAGCCAGGGAGAAACGCTGAGCCTTGCAGAAAGCAGTATCCGTAACATCAGCAACATCGCCACTGAGAGTCAGCAGGCGCAGGGCCGGCTGGATGAAGGGCTGGACGATCTGGAAAAAATCTCGAATGGCATTAATGAGATTACACATGGCATCAGCAATATTGCTTTCCAGACCAACATCCTGGCGTTGAATGCCGCCGTCGAAGCAGCACGCGCAGGCGAGGCCGGCCGCGGCTTTGCGGTAGTCGCGGGTGAAGTTCGTCGTCTGGCACATTCGTCGAAAGAGCAGGCCGAAGCCACGGCGAGTAACATTGGCGAGGCGGTCACCACCATCTCACGTATCCGGCTGGTGGCGAGTGACTCGGCGCAGACGGCTGCACAGATGGCGGAGCGCAGTATCAGCGCGGCCGATACGCTGGCGGCCATGAATCAGCAGACCCGACATGAGCGCGCCGACATTGCGAAGCATCTCGGCAGCCTGCGTGAACTGACGCAGGGAATGGATGCGATGCAGGAAGCGGTCGCGCAGCTCAAAGTGTTACAAACGCTTTCCGGGGCGCAGGTTAAAGGCTGATTTATCAGCATAAAAGACAAAAAAGTGCGGTGTAAGCGTAACGGCCAGGCAAGGCAGGCTTTCAGTTGTTACACTTGTCGGTGATTAACCACGCAGAGGTACTAATGAAAATCAAAAGTTATGCAGCCATGCAGGCTGGCCAGGCCCTTGAACTCTATGAGTACGATGCCGCCGAACTGGCAGCCGAAGAAGTCGAAGTCCAGGTCGAATATTGTGGCGTCTGCCACTCAGATCTGTCGATGATCGATAACGAGTGGGGCATCTCTCAGTTCCCGGTGATTGCAGGACATGAAGTGATCGGCCGCATCTCTGCCCTTGGCGAAGCGGCTAAAAGCAAAGGTCTCTCAATCGGCCAGCGTGTAGGAATCGGCTGGACAGCTAAAAGCTGTCAGCACTGCGATGCCTGTATCAACGGCGAGCAGGTTAACTGTCAGCAGGGCAGCATCCCAACCATCATGAATAAGGGTGGTTTTGCCGAGAAGCTGCGCGCCGACTGGCAATGGGTTATCCCGCTGCCGGAAAAACTGGATGCGGCCAGCGCCGGTCCGCTGCTGTGCGGCGGTATTACCGTATTTAAACCGCTGCTGATGAGCAACATTACGGCGACCAGCCGTGTTGGCGTGATCGGTATCGGCGGTCTGGGCCATATCGCGATCAAACTCCTGCACGCGATGGGTGCCGAAGTCGTGGCCTTCAGCTCAACGCCGGATAAGAAGCAGTCGATTCTGGATATGGGTGCGGATGAAGTGGTTAACAGCCGTGATCCTGAAGCCCTGAAGAAGCAGGCGGGTCGTTTTGATCTGATCCTGAGCACCGTGGCAGTCGACCTGGACTGGAAACCTTATTTCGCCGCGCTGGCGCCTCAGGGTAAATTCCACACCGTGGGTGCCGTGATGAAGCCGATTGAAGTCAGCGCGTTTGATCTGATCCTGGGTGACAAAGCGGTAACCGGTTCATCAACCGGCTCACCAGGCCAGCTGCGTTCGCTGCTGCGACTCGCTTCGCGTGCAGATATTGCGCCACAGGTTGAGTTCTTCCCGATGTCAGACATCAATAAAGCGCTGGATCACGTCCGCGCCGGTAAAGCCAATTACCGTGTGGTTCTGAAAGCCGATTTCTGATGCGAACCTGAAATGAACATGCCGCAGCCTGCTGCGGCATTTTTTTGTCCTCATGTTGTCAGCCCTGATACTGAAAATTCGTTTCACACTCAGGTCATGCCCATTTTTCCATCACCCTCAGACTCCAGTCAGCGATACATTCAAAAGTGGCCCGAATCCATCGAACACTGTCCTTTGAGCCTGTCACGCGCAGGTCAGAAAGTGCCGTAAAGTGAATTTATCGCAGCCTGTAAGTCTGGCTGGTGTCAAAGAGACCCTTTGCGGAGCACAAAATGAAACTGACCCAGATTCGTAACGCCACACTGCTGCTGGAGTATGCAGGCAAAAAATTCCTGATCGATCCGATGCTGGCAGATAAAGACGCGTGGCCTGGCTTTGCCGGTAATGCCCGTCCCCATCTGCGCAATCCCATGGCTGAACTGCCTCTCCCGGTTGAGGCACTGCTGGCGGTAGACGCAGTGATTGTCACCCATACACATATGGACCACTGGGACGAGGCCGCGCAGCAGCTGATACCAAAGACGATGATGATCTATAGCCAGAATGAACGTGATGCAGCGCTGATTCGTTCGCAGGGTTTTGCACATGTTCGGGTGCTGCAGGATGAAAATCCGTTTGTTGACGGCCTGACGATCCACAAAACGGAGGGTCAGCATGGCAGCAATGCGTTGTATGCCGACAAAGTCATGGGCGATATTCTGGGCGATGCCTGCGGTCTGGTGTTTACCCATCCGTCCGAAAAAACGCTCTACATTGCCGGGGATACCGTCTGGGTTAAACCTTATGTCAGAACGCTGCAACGTTTTCAGCCGCAGGTCGTGGTAATCAATGCCGGCAATGCGACTAACGATCTCTATGGCCCCATTATTATGGGAAAGGAGGATACGCTGCGCACCCTCAATATTCTGCCTGAAGCGACTCTGGTGACTTCGCACATGGAAGCGATTAACCATTGTCTGTTGACACGCGCTGAACTGCGCGCTTACACCCTGGAACAGGGTATTGCTGACCGGGTACTGATCCCGGAAGATGGTGAAGCAATGACATTCTGAGCATCGTCGTCCTGAACCGGCACAGCTACGCGGTAAGGGCTAAATCATGCGTTTCATAAAAAGGGGATAAGATGACTGCTCTGAACGTCGCGGTGCTGGCAACGGCCGGTTTTAGTCCGTTTCATTTTTCAGTTCCCTGCATTCTGTTCGGCTCTGCTCTCCCGCAGCAGGGTCTGTTTCAGATTGATATCTGCGCAGAAAAAAAAGGCCCGGTGAACTCAGATATGGGGCTGTCAATCATGGAGGCAAACGGGCTCGGCCTGCTCGATCGGGCCGATATCATTATTGTGCCATACTGGCATAATCCGGCTGAAAAACCGTCGCAGGCGCTGCTGGATAAGCTGGTAGCTGCCTGGCAGCGTGGCGCAGAGGTGGTCGGACTTTGTCTGGGGACTTACGTACTGGCTTATGCAGGCCTGCTTGATCAGCATCGTGCTGCTACTCACTGGGAATTTGAGCGCGATTTCAGCGAACGCTTTCCACAGGTTCACCTCGACAGCAATGCCCTTTATACCCGGGACGATCGTCTGATCACCTCTGCCGGCACCGCGGCGGGTATCGACTGCTGTCTGGACATCATTCGTCAGCACTATGGCAGCGCTGTAGCGAATCGGGTCGCCAGGCGTATGGTGGTGCCGCCTTACCGTGAAGGTGGGCAGGCGCAGTTTATTGAGCGGCCGGTTCCGGAAACGACCCGCGACGGCAGGATCAATGCGCTGCTGGCCTCCCTGCGAGAGACTATCCATCAGCCGCAGGATCTCGACACCCTGTCACAGTCGCTTGGTATGAGCAGGCGGACGCTGACGCGCCATTTTCACAAGGCGACGGGCATGTCACTGGGTGAGTGGCTGACTGCTGAGCGTCTGCAGCATAGTCAGCAGTTACTCGAAACCACCGGTATCAGTATTGAAAGCGTGGCAGCAAGGGCAGGTTTTGATTCGCCTGTTTCATTCCGGCAGCGTTTCAAATCCCGGTTTGGCGTCACTCCCAGTGAGTGGCGCCGGACGTTTCGCGGTCCACAGCCGGAGATGAACAACGCGAGAGTTGCGGAAGATAATGTGTGATCCGGCAGGAATTCTTGCGACTAAAGCAGGAAATCATCCAGCGACTGGCCATTTTCAATCGCCGCCTTAATGACGGAGGGAGTACGGCCCTGACCCGTCCATTCGCGTACCTGATCATTTTCATCGGTGTAACGATATTTCGCCGGACGTTTCGCGCGTTTCTTTTTCCCGGATACCGCAATAGCATCGCTATTCACCAGTTCCGCCGGATTGATCCCTTCCTCCATTAACAGCTCATGATAAAAAGCCAGTTTCTCCGCTTTTTCACGGGCTTCTGCCGCTCGTGCGTTTTCCTCATCACGACGCTCATTTACCACGGTCTCTAATTTCTGGCGCAACTCTTCGAGCATATCCAAAGCCATATTGCGCGCCTCTGCACGAAGCGTGCGGATATTATTCAGGCTGCTCAGGTTCTTAGTCATAAAATTCCTCAAATACTCAAGTTAATCAATAAAGTGCAAATTATTCAGCCACCAAGGGTAACATTTACCTGCCTGAGAATTGAAGCTTAAATGTGGGTTAATTCGCTATAAATCCTGCATTATGGATACCGGTTGAGCCATTTAAGGAGAGGATTTAAGCAAATTATGCTGGTTTAATAGGGATTGTCATTATCGAAGCGGTATTGCGGGATTTGCATTCTTGCTTTTGACTAACTGTGCTTAAATCAGTCAACAGGGTTTATCAAGGACAGGCATGAAGTTTCGCCGTAAAAATGATGGTTCTGCGCCAGAAATTTCGCCGCTGCTGAGAAGCATTATGCTCTCAGGCGTATTGCTCACCGTGGCGGTAATTGGATTGAATCTTTGGACGCTGCGGGAAGACTGGAATGAAACCGTCCGTAAAGCTGAGGATACGGCCGTGAATCTTTCACTGTCGCAGGCGCGTCAGGCTGACGATACGTTTCTGCAAACCGAACTTTCATTGCGCGAAGTGCAACGCGAGCTTGAAAAGCAGCTCGCCACCACCGGCGCAGAGGGTAAGGCGCTGAGTCAGACAATGCATCTGTTGCAGAGCCGCCTGCCGCAACTTCACGGCCTGTTCTACTATGATGAGCGGGGCCGATGGATAGCCACCTCGATGAGCAGAATACCGCCAGGCGTTGATAATTCCGATCGTGAGTATTTCGATTATCATCGCGCCAGCCCGCGCAATAACCTGCATATCGGCCCGGTCATTCGCAGCCGTACTACGCACGAGCTGGTCATTCCGGTTACCCTGCGCGTCAATGATGCTTACAACGGTTTTAAGGGTGTTTTGCTCGCCACCATCAAAGTGGACTACTTTCGCCGTTTCTATAGCTACTACGAACTCAGCGATGGGGATGTGCTGGTGCTGATGCTGGCAGACAGTACGGTCCTTTACGCCCGGCCAATGCCCGATAGCTATATCGGCAAAAATCTTTCAGTGAGTCCGCTGTTCATGAAGATCCTGGCGAATTCGGATAAAGGCAGCGGTCAGTGGACGGCTGCGCTTGATGGTAAAAAACGCATCTTCGGCTTTGTCCGTTCACAGCGATATCCGCTGGTGGTAGCCGCGGGTTACGACAAGCGAGCGCTGTTTAACCACTGGCTAAAGAGCTGGGTACAGGATTTGATTCTGAGCCTCGCTCTGCTACTTGTTATTCTTTTACTGGGTACGTTTGTGCTGCGTCAGGCGCGCCATACGCTGCGTTATCAGCGTGAACTGACACGGTTACGTGATGAGCTGACTGCAGCGAATCGCTCCCTGGAAAATCAGGCACAGAGTGACGGGCTGACAGGAGTGGCTAACCGTCGCCATTTCGACCACATGCTGACAGAAAGCCTGCTGAATGCGGAACTGAGTGGCCTGCCCGTGTCACTGATTCTGTTTGATATCGACTATTTCAAACGTTACAACGACACTTATGGCCATGTTGCCGGTGACGACTGCCTGAAAAAAGTCGCCACCGTTCTGAAGCACGCCGCCCGGCGCAAAAACGAGCTCACCGCCCGCTATGGCGGCGAAGAGTTTGCCATCATTCTGTCTGAACAACCGCTGTCCACTGCAGTAGACCTGGCGGAGTCCATCATCGCAGCCGTTAATCGGCTCGCTATTCCGCATATGACTACTGAGCTGCCGCAAAAGCACGTCACCCTGAGTGCTGGCTGTGCCATGTATTTCGCTACTGATTTACAGCATGGGAAACAGGGGCTTATAAAGCGCGCGGATGAGGCTTTGTATCGTGCGAAACGGGCAGGGCGCAATCGGGTAATGTGTGAAGAACGTCCGGCTAAGCACGCATGATGAAATTCTGAACTGCCCTGTGGCACGATGATCGCTCAACTTCAACAGGGAGCGATCATGTCAGACGATACCGGTTCCACTCATCTTGCACTGGTACGCGATTCAGTAAAGAGCGTGGATTTTTATCGCCGTTATGCCGGATGCGGGTAATACATCGGCGAGAATCGGGCGTTGCGGACGCGCAGAAAATCGCATGGCTGTCAGAACTGACCGGACCTTTTGCTCTGGTGCTGGTGCAATCAGATAACAGTAACAGTACGCCGCTGGGGCCTTTGGGTCGTATTGGCTTAGCCTGCGGCCGTCGCGAAGAGATAGATGAACAGGTGGCAATTTCGCGTCGCGAAGGGGTATTACGCAGCAGTCTGAAATAACCGTTAGTTACCGGGCATTCTTTGGCGACCCTGATGGTAATACGCCCGAACTTTCATTTGGCCAGCAGAACGGGTTGGAAATCATCATCGCACGTGTTTCCCGGTCTGTTGTAAATTGATAAAACGGCTAAGGTAAGTGAATGAAACCTTTTATCTGCAGCGAAATTGCGCAGAGCATTTCGGAAATTACATTCAGGTTAGTTTCTGTGCATGATTGTGTATAAAGATGGATAAGCAGCGTATGTACAGGCAGGGGAAGTATGAAGTTAGTGTTTTTCGTCTGTTGCTGATAAAGAACCGCCTGAGCAACGTCAGGCGGTTCTCATCCAGGCATCCTGAATTAGATCAGAAAATCGTCCAGCGATTTACCTGCATCGATGGCTGATTTAATCGCCGAAGGGGTACGGCCCTGACCTGTCCACTGCTTAACGTCACCATTCTCGTCGGTATACTGATATTTAGCCGGACGAGGCGCACGTTTTTTCTTCTCAGCGGGAGTAGTCGGCATACCATTTAACAGTTCGTTAGGGTCGATACCTTCCTGCAACAGTAATTCACGGTATTTTGCCAGCTTCTCAGCTTTTTCACGATTAGCCGCTTCAGAAGCCTGAGCTTCTTCACGTCGCTCACTGACCACAACCGACAGTTTTTCCAGCATTTCTTCCAGGGCAGCAAGGTCAAGCTCGCGAGCATTTGCGCGGAGGGTACGGATATTATTCAAGCTGTTGAGAGTGTCACTCATCAAAGTCACCATAGTCATGTTCAGATAATAAAAATACAGAGCGGATTCACGCTGATGCTTTTCGTCGGACCTGCTTTTCTTAAAATGCTTGCCTTCGAAGAATCATAATACAGAACCAATAGTTCAACCTTAACATATTAATCTGTTTCTGAGAGAGTTGAAACTCTATTTAACGCATGCTGGTTAAACAAAAGTAAATTTACGCCATTTTTTTACTCACTTCACTCAAATGGCTAAAACCCGTATTACCTGAGACGTGGGGGGTAATTTAGCAGGGTTATGGATTAATCGTGCTGGTTTTTGTGCAGTGTCAGCGGAGTCGCTTCGCTATTCGCATGCTTTTCCTGAGAAAGAGGATAACGTCAGCTGCAAAGCTCACACGCAGCTACTGCTCAGAGCAATGATGCTGTGCGTAATTTCGCTGTAAAAATCCTGCTATGAATTATTTCGCTAATTTATTGTCAAAAAAGCTGATTCAGCATCATAGTGGTAAGTTCATGATAATAGTTTAATTTATTTATACCTCCCTGTTTTTTTCAGGAACGTAACATAACGCATAGCAGTGCTGCGAAATTGTCTGCCGATTGGTTTAAATATGCGTGAAAAATGCCGTGCACTCACACAGATGGATACGGGTTAAGCAGAATCATCGCCTGCCTGCTGCCATTAAAATGATTATTTACGGTAATAATTACCCTTTGTTCATTCAGCATCTGCAGCTAATAAGCCCACGACATGCTGTGGATTCAAGCCTGAATGCCATTTTTCTCCAGGATTATTGCTTAAGTCTCATTAAATCAAGCATTTATTTGCACAATCCCGGCCAGTTTTATAATTGGTTTGACAACCTCTTCTTTTTTCAAGTCCACCACGTAACGTATAGATGAACAGAGTAATCAATAACCGGCCTGACCAGTGCGGGTATGAACTGCGCTGGACTGTTGCCTGGTGTAATTAACCCTGTGGATTTTCACTTATGCAGGGTTCATTCTGAGGTTGCAGAGCAACGCAAGTTTAAATAGTTGCTAATGATAAATTTGCACTGTAAATCCGTTCTGGGGTTAGGCGGGTAAGGACAGGCATCCGCATTGCCTGATCTGAACACCATGCACGTAGCTATCGCAGAGATGGGGAGGAATTACCGCAGGCTAAGCTACACTTGACAACTGATGCGTTTACGTCAGCGCGATGATTACTTCTGCAGAGGTCTGAAGTGTTTAAAGGCAATAAAAAGTCATTACCTGTTCGTTACTGTAAAACCTGTAACAAACCGATGTCATGGCGTAAAAAGTGGGAGAAGTGCTGGAATGAAGTTTTGTATTGCTCAGAGCGTTGCCGGCGTCAGCGTTCTGCGCAGCATAAAGATGATGCAGAAATAAACGCTGAGTGGAACAAGTAAAACTCACAGGAAAAGGCCAGGTTTTGACCTGGCCTCACAGACCGCTATTGCTGAACCTCAATCTGTTGCCAGCCTTTTTTAAACATGCAATCTTTCACCAGTATCTCGCGCTGACTTTCATTGGCGTCACTGGTTGAGTAGTCGGTATCAGTCGTTTTATATTTACTGTCTTTCGAGGTGTATTTACCGCTGACGATATTATCAGGCGGTAAATCCCGCAGCGCCTGAGCCTGACAGGCTGTTTCCGCTATGGTTTCCTGCTGCTCAGATGCATCGGGCTTAACCCATTTGTATTGCACGCATCCGGTCAGACAAAGAGTGAACAACATCAGCATTAGAGGTTTCATCATCTGTTTCTCAGCAATACCCGCCAGCGTTCAGGCAAGTTGTTCAGTAAAGAAGCCAGTCTAATTATCTGAATAGGCTTCCTCACCAGCCAAAAAGAAATTTTTATCTGACATTAAAATGTCAGACCGCCACCGATGTAGGGACCATCGATCAGCGTATGACCCGGACGTCCATCTTTACCGTCGACACCCGCGTAACGGTAGCCCACTTTTAAAACCAGCGGACCCAGAGGTGACCAGCTGACGCCGGCGTTTGCTTCCACAAAATTCTTAACGCTGTTGGTCAGCTGTTCCGGCGCGGAATACCCTTCACCATAAATCGCAAAATCGGCAGGCAGATTGAGTTTCACACCGCCTCCGACAGGAAATGCGACGCCGTTATCCCCTTTTTTGCCACCGATATAAGTCGCTTTCACGCCAGCGGTCAGCATCACAGGACCGATTTCCAGGTTATAACCGGTACCCGCCTGACCAATCTGCACACCATCTGCCGTATTTTTGATCCACTGGCTGTCCAGATAGAGTCCGCCGGATGAACGGCCAATTTCAGCATCCAGTGCAGAGGTGTTTTTACCTTGTTCAGCATTCAGGCCAATGGCCATTGCAGATGAAGAGATACACAGCAGTAAGCCAAGGCTAATTAAGGAAATTTTCATTGCTTATTTCTTCCACATCAGGAAATTTTAGGAAATTAATCAGGATCGTTGCTTAAAAGGATTTACTTTTGTACCATTTCTTTAACATCGCGCTGCTGCAACTGATGTATGTTTCCGTCTGCATCTTTATAGGAGAGCATGCCGGTTTCTTTATCTCTGACGGGTTTACCCTGCGTCGTTATCATGTGGCCGTCATTGGTCGAGATGATATAATTGCCAGAGCAGGCGGAAATGGACATAACTGCAGCCATCATCACGAAAGCATTGGCGAATTTTCTGCCATGTTTGAAAGAGGTCATTTTACTTTCCAGTCGTTGTTCTTTAAGAAGATGCGGCATTATTAGCTGTGTTTGTTAAACGATATGATAACAATCAGGGAGTCCCGCGCCGAATGCGTAAAAAAATGATCTGGATCATTTTCACAGGATACTCAGGGGATTGTTAAAATTCTTCTCGTTATTTGAAAGGTTAAGGCATTAAAAAGCTGCGCTGCAATGCTGGATTTTTAATGATGCCATTTCCGCTGAAGTTATTGAGATTTAAACCGCAATTTAACAACGACTCCCTGATGACGTGATAATTTCATGTTTCAAATTATATGTTGTGGCTTTGGATCGCTTCACTATAGTAAACCGGCAATATCACTCTGATTAGTCTGTTTTAACAAGGATTTAATATGGCTATGAAAAAGCAGTTGTTGCTTTATTGTTTATCACGTCACCATTAACAGTATTTGCTGCAACTGATTCCTGCAAAGATCAGCTGGCAGATATTTCAGCAAAAATTGAGGTGGCCAAAAGCCGGGGGAATAGCGCTGAATCAGCACGACTCGATATTGCCCGCGACAAAATTGAGACCTATTGCACTGATGAACGTCAGGCAACGCGTGCCTCTCATGAGGTCAGTAAACGCGAGATGAAGGTCAAAAAGGCAGAACTTGAACTTCAGAAAGCTCAGCAGGAGCTGGCTGAAGCCGAAGCGGATGGCCGCAGCGATAAGATCAGGAAAAAAACTACAAGGGTAGACGAGAAGAAGCTGAAGCTTGAATCTGAAAAAATGGAGTTAAAAGAAGCTGAGGCTGATGCTCAGAGACTGAACTAAGATCCGTTAATTCTCAGGCTTACACTGTGAGCCTGAGAAAATTGCATTCATCGCTGCCTGTATCACTGGCAAGCGCTTACAACCACGTTGTTGATAAGCGTCGCAATGCGATACATGGCGATTAACTCTTTAATATTCTGCTTATGCAGGCAGGTCCTGACGCCATTCACGGCTTCTGTTACCTGTACCTTTGGGTGGAAAGGTTATGAAAAACTGATTAGGTGGTGTACTGCAGTTGCTTTACACCGCCGTCCATGAGGCATAAAAAACCACTCAAAAGAGTGGTTATAAGTAGTACAAAATACTTCATGAGCAAAGCTGCGATACAGAATAAATTAATACTGGGACATATCTATGCCAGCAAAGGATAGCCGCTAATATGCAGGCGGGCTAAGTAATTTGTGCGGAAGGATGAATGGATTAATTATAGACATTGTCATATTGCATAAGGTGTTAATTACAGCGAGTTCGTTAAAAGGTTTTTGGATGGCTATTTTTTGAAAGCAACATTAATTTAACTTTGGTTGCCACTTTGATAGTTTTATAGTGTGCTCACATTACTGGTGATATTTTCAAAACACGTGCAGACAATAAAGCTTCTTAAGATCCCGTTAAGATCTGCGATGTAAATTACCCTGGAAATTTAACGGAGATAAAAATATGAAAAAGATTATATTAGCGGTGTTATTAGCAGGTATGAGTCTGGGTGTTTCTGCGCAGGAAGGATTTATTAATCCGGCAGGGCAGGGTTCTTCACAGGGTGGTTTTAAAGGCCCGACACCGGGTGTCGCTTCAGTCGCCCAGGCTAAAACACTGCGGGATGATGCATGGGTTGTTCTGGAAGGCAATATCATCAGACAGGTTGGGCATGAGCTTTACGAATTTAAAGATAGTACCGGAACAATTTATGTCGATATCGACGATAAGCGCTGGATGGGACAATCATTGTCACCCGCTGACAAAGTGCGCATTGAAGGCGAAGTCGACAAAGACTGGAACAGCGTTGAAATTGATGTGAAAACTGTTCGTGTCATGAAGTAACCTGTATTTACCACTGATATGGCAGTGACCTGAAGCCGGGTCACTGTCTTTTCTATAATGCACATTCCCAGGCAGATATTCTAAGGTAAGCGATAAATATCTACGGAACCTGCCCGGCAAGATAGCGATGACAAAATCTTCAAGGCTTAACACCGGATTAGACAGTGGATTCACGGCTTAAAAAAGCTGGTGCAGAGTCAGTTCTGGAAAAATTATATATTAGTTACAACACACTTCTATGCTGTCAGCTGAATCGCCGGTTTTCCTGTGAAGTATGCGCGTTTTAGTCAAAACTAACCGAGCTGTTCTGAAAATCCGAGTGCTCATTGACAAGCCGCCCCGCACGGCCCAAAGGGCCGTAATTGTTGTTTTAGCTTAATTGAATGATGTAACTAAAAAGCTATTCTGTTACGGGCTTTATAAACACCAAAACAGAATGACATCCCTTCTGCTGACCAGCTCGCTTTTCGTCTGAGCTCGTATCGAATGAACACACCGGCAGGCGAGGCGTCAGATGGTGAAAATATTGCTCTCACCCGGGTACAAGACAAAGACGGACTTCTGAACCCTCTCCGGTAATCCACGAGTTAACTGCCTGTTGAGCTGTTGTTGACAATAACAGCGGTTTTCCCCTACCTGTGCGATCCCAGATCAAAAACCGAAACGCTTATCATTTATAAAATGATAGCTTCTTTATCAGAGGCAGAGCGTCGTATGGCAATTAACATGGGTAGCACTTACCGGATTCTTGGTTATCAGCCATCGGTAAATTCCGCCTGGCGGCAGAAATTACTGACAATGGGCATGCTGCCTGGGGCAGTGGTGGAGGTTATTCGCGTGGCACCTATGGGCGATCCGGTTCAGATTCGTACCCGCCGTGTCAGCCTGGCGGTGCGACAGCGTGATCTGGCCGACATCATTCTGGAGGAGATCGTCTGATGAAAAAGATCACCATCGGGTTGATAGGCAATCCCAACACCGGCAAAACCACGCTGTTTAATCAGCTGACCGGTGCCCGCCAGCGGGTCGGTAACTGGGCTGGTGTCACGGTTGAACGTAAAGAGGGCCAGTTTTTTACTGCACAGTCTGACGTCCGGCTCATCGACCTGCCTGGCACTCGCTCGCTGACTACGCTATCCGCTGAAAGCTCGATTGATGAGAGCATCGCCTGTCAGTATCTCTATCAGGATCACGCCGATGTGGTGATTAACGTCGTTGATGCCTCCAGTCTGGAAAGTAACCTGTTCCTGACCTTTCAGCTGCTTGAGCTCGGGGTACCCTGTATTGTCGCCCTGAACATGCAGGATATTGCCGCAAGTCAGAACATCACTAATGATGCCGCAGCGCTGTCAGCCCGCCTGGGATGTCCGGTGGTTTCACTGACCTCAACCAAAGGCGACGGTATCGCTCAGCTAAAAGCACTGATTGACCAGCCGCATATTTATCGCGCTCCGGAAAGGGTGCAATATCCGGCCGCGATTGAAACTGCGATTGAGCTGCTCAGCCTGCAGATGTCCGCGACGCTGGCTCCGCAGAAAAGATACTGGCTGGCATTGCAGTTGCTTGAAGGCGATATCAACAGCCAGAAACTTTGCCCGGAACTGCTTCCATCCCTGCCTGAGATTATGCAGCGGGCGGGCGGCGATACGGGTGTACAGATTGCCGATTATCGCTATCGTGCCATTAACGCGGTCTGCGCAGCCGTCAGTAACATTCATCAGGCCATCCCGGCCAGTCTTACCCGCCAGATTGATAACATTGTGCTGGACCGCTGGCTGGGCATTCCGATATTCCTGGCAGTGATGTATGTGATGTTTGTGCTCTCAATTAACATTGGTGCCGCGTTTCAGCCGCTGTTCGACGGCAGTTCGGTGGCGATATTCATTCATGGCGCACAATGGCTGGGATATGTCTGTCACTTCCCGGCCTGGCTGACGGTTTTTCTGGCGCAGGGACTCGGCGCCGGCATCAATACCGTACTGCCAATCATTCCACAAATTGGCCTGATGTTCCTGTTCCTCTCTTTCCTTGAGGATTCAGGTTATATGGCGCGCGCCGCCTTTGTGATGGATCGGCTGATGCAGTCACTGGGCCTGCCGGGAAAATCTTTTGTGCCGCTGATTGTCGGCTTTGGCTGTAATGTGCCGGCGGTAATGGGTACGAGGACGCTGGACACGCCACGTGAGCGTCTGCTTACAGTTCTCATTGCGCCTTTTATGTCCTGCGGCGCGCGGCTGGCAATCTTTGCGGTGTTCGCCGCGGCATTCTTCGATGCTCACAGCTCCAGCCTGGTATTCTCCCTCTATCTGCTGGGCATTGCAGTGGCGATTGCGACCGGACTGGTGCTCAAGCATACCCTGCTGGGTGGCGAAGCTTCACCGTTTATCATGGAGTTGCCGGTCTATCACCGGCCTCATCTTAAAAGCCTGCTGCTGCAGACCTGGCAACGGCTGAAAATGTTTGTAGTGCGTGCCGGTCAGGTCATCATCCTGGTAAGTATGCTGATTGGTGTGCTGAGCAGCTTTGCATTCAATGGCCAGCTGGTTGATGACATAAACCACTCAGCGCTGGCGGCGACCAGTAAAGCCATCACGCCTGTGCTTCTGCCAATCGGAGTGACGCAGGATAACTGGCAGGCGACAGTGGGGCTGGTGAGCGGCATTATGGCAAAAGAGGTCGTGGTCGGTACGCTTAACAGCCTTTACACCACTGAGGCGATTCAGAGCAGCGTATTTGATCCGCAGGCTTTTAACCTGGCGGACGAATTGAAAGAGGCGCTGACAGAGACCTGGGCGGGCCTGACGGCTGCATTCAGAATTGATGCGCTGGCCCATCCCATCGATGCCAGTAAAGGCGATGGTGAGATGGCATCCGGTTCGATGGGCGTGATGTCAGCCAAGTTTGGCAGCGGCTTTGCCGCTTACAGCTACTTAATCTTTGTCCTGCTCTACGTTCCCTGTGTCTCAGTCATGGGTGCGATCGCGCGTGAGGCCGGGAAAAAGTGGATGATGTTCTCATTCTTATGGGGGCTTAATATCGCCTATACCATGGCGACACTCTTTTATCAGACAGT
Source organism: Pantoea sp. X-Soil-YNGN-785 (assembly GCF_059730585.1). Lineage (NCBI taxonomy): Bacteria > Pseudomonadati > Pseudomonadota > Gammaproteobacteria > Enterobacterales > Erwiniaceae > Pantoea > Pantoea sp. X-Soil-YNGN-785. Next base: position 129,751 of record NZ_AP035944.1, on the reverse strand, counting down.
CACGTTTAACGAGCATCCTGCATTCAGTGCAGTCTGCCTGATAAGTGTGCTGGTGCTGAATGGAATCATCCTGCTGACACTGCGTAAAGCGGGAAACAGGGTGCAGGCAATACCGGTTATGCTCACAGAGGAAAATAGGGGTTGTCGCGGCTGCCACGGAAGCTGTGATAAACAGAAAGGCTTCGCGCAGTAACGATAAGCACCGATGCTATCCGTTGCGATGCTGATTTATCAGCGACGCTGCGGATAGTTACGCGATCGTCCTGTAACTGACAGTGATCGATCAGAAACATCAGTGAAGGGTGTTGGTTAATCTCGCCTGGCACACCGCGCGTTTCGGCCATTCCTTTTAAACTGGCAGCGGCTGCCACAGAGACAGATTCGCAGCAGGTGGTATGGCAGCACCAAGAAAGCAATGAAATCAGCCACCTGAACCCGGCACAGACTTACAGCAGCGATAATCCGTACCGGCTTACACACAGGCTGTCCACTTTTTCTGTGGATAACTCTGGCCTGAAAACCGACAAAATTCGCGCTTTATGAAGCCATCAGCCGGGAATATCGGGTTCCGCATATTGTTCCATGAACTCCACCATAGCGCCTTTATGCGCATCCACATGACGGATATAACGCATTAGTGTCTCCGGTTTTTTCCAGGTGCCTTCCTGCATGATGCGGGCGACAGGATAGCCTTTATCTGCCATATCCTGAGCTGCGCCCACCCTGGCACTGTGGCCACTCCAGCCGGTGTAGCGATTTTTATTGGCCTTTACTGCGCTGCCTTTTCCAGCCGTTCGCCAGGCACGATTAAAAATCTGTTCCAGTGCCCGGGTGCTCATCGGTTTTTCTGTAATCAGTACCCGGCCTGAGCGGTGCACGGCATTGAACAGCCAGGCATCAGGCTGACCGGAAAGGCCGGACGCCTCGATCCACTCTTCAAGTCGCCGGGTTGAATGAGCGCTGAGCGCCTTGATCAATCCGCCGGTCTGCACAATCGTTTTTGTCCACGCCACATCCAGAATGATACGGCCATCACCGGCACGCATAACATCACGCACCCGCAACCGTGACAGTTCACTGATACGCAGTAGCGTTGCATAGGCGACATGCAAAAAAGCCAGATCACGAAGCACCTGGAGATTGTCAGAACCTGACCACTGTTTATCCAGCACCATCAGGTCTGTCAGCCTGAAGGGCACGGCCTGGCCTGCACGCTCGCCATTCACAACGGCAACCCGGTTAATCTTCTTCATGGTACGGAAAACCAGCGGAGAACCATTCGGCACAGGCAACCCGGCGTTACGGTGTAACATCGAAATCAACGCTGCATGGGACGTGACGGTCGAAGAAGCCCGTCCGCTTTCAGCCAGAAAAGAGAGATAGTCCCGCAAATCCTCTGCGCTCATCGGCAGAAATGTACGCTGGTTATCTTCTGACCACTGATTGCAGATTCGCATGACGCTAAGCAGCTGTCGCCAGGTATTGGGGGAAAAGGCCTCTTTGTCCTGAACGAACTGTCTGAGCCGCTCGGTGATATCACTGTTCCGGATCACCGTCAGACGGGTTAACGGCACTATCTCACTCATCTTTGCTCGCTTATTAATCATAAAACGCGATGATCGCGCTACGTGAATTCTGAGAATTCAGCAGGGGGATTACCGGTCAGAATTTACGTAGCGTTGCCATTTTGCAGCCTTACCTTTGCTGCCCATTATCATAACCCGTCAATTTTCCTGTGTCATGACTTCGTATAAGAACAATTATACGAAGTTATAAATCCATAGTCTTTCGGCAAGATCTTTGCCGACCGGTCTGGCGCAGAATCGTGTGGGGTAGGCTGTCATCCTGACCACGCATTTACCGGTTGCGTTAGCATAAGGACACAGGCTGTGCAGAGCATGAGATTTGAACCAGACGTCTGAATAACCCTTCTCAACTTCAGCTTAATAAAATTACTCACTTAAATAATGGCAATAGTGAATTGAATTGATAAGACGCTTTTCAATGGCTCATAAATAATCGAACACGAAGCTCGCCTGAAAATAAACCAGAAAAGATCCCAAATGATATTCACGTTCCGGACGAGCATGACCATTATTTATCGTTAGCCTGTAAGTTGAGCAGATTTTCCCACCATTATCTTTATTGTCACGAACTGATAACCCCACATCCCTACTATCAAAAAGTGTTCTGAAAGCATTTGTCAGAATAAAAAACTAAATATTAATACTTTAAAGATTTAAATATCACTTTGCAATTACAAGCCGCTATCCTGCACTCCTGAATATGGGAAGCAGTGACACCCTTTTATCCGCTTTTAATCAAAATAAGACGGACAGTTAATGAACTGACCGAAGCAGATTAATAATGAATCAGATGATATAGGGGTCATTGAGAACTAATCAATTATGCGCATTTTTATGCCGGCGTCTGAAGTAACACCGGCATTCATCAGGGTAAAAAGAGGATTTTTTCATGAAAAAAAGTTTATTATCGCTGTGTCTTTTAGGTCTTTCCTGCGCGCCGGCTATTACACTGGCACAACAGCCGGTTAGCTGTGTCAAAGCGTCTGAGCAGGATGTAGCCAGCCTGTTTGATACCTGGAATAATACGCTGGCAACCGGCGATGCGACTAAAGTCTCTGAATTATATGTCAGCGATGCCGTGCTGCTGCCAACTATTTCAAACCATGTGCGCCTGACAGACCAGGAACGCATTGACTATTTCAAAGACTTCCTGAAAAAAGGTCCGAGCGGTAAAATTGATTCCCGCACTATCCGGATTGGCTGTAATAAAGCGATTGATGCCGGCGTTTATACCTTTACCTTCAAAGATAATACGCACGTCACTGCACGTTATACCTTCACTTACGTCTGGGATGGCAAGGGCTGGAAAATCTCAACCCATCACTCTTCAGCTATGCCAGAGCCAGTGAACAAGTAATATTCTTTCACATTAGTACTGACTTTTTAAAATCAGCCTCTGAATATTTCAGGGGCTAATTTTTATGGTCAAAAAATATTTTTATTGCCTCAGCCAGAAATACCTGAAAAAGCCAAAGCCATATTATGAATTAGCTTTGCGAATATTGTAATAACCACGCTATTTACTTCGTTCTGACCAACTGCCTATTATCGCTTTCATCGTAAATAAATGTGACGCGCTCAATATCAGCCAGTCTGCTTTGACGCCTGTCTCTTTTTCCGGAAGCGCTATGAAACTCATCTCAGATCCTCCCGAGACTTGCCTGGCAGCCGTCATTACCCGACGAGATCAGGCTATTCAGGCTGCCCATTCGCTGGCTGAACAGGCGAAACCTGGTGCCATTGAACGCGATCAGCAACGACTTTACCCCCGCGACCTTCTCGACAGGTTTACCCGGCTCGGACTGGGCAGCATCAGTGTTCCACGCCACTTTGGTGGTGGGGGACTGGATTTTCAGACAGTGGCGGAGGTATTCCGCATCATCTCAGCCAGCGATCCCTCTCTGGGCCAGATTCCGCAAAATCACTTTGGTCTGATTCAGTTCATTCTTGGCGAAGGCAACCCGCAACAACAGACAACATTGCTGCAGGCGGTGGTCAGTGGCAAACGGCTGGGCAATGGGGGCCCCGAGAAGAACACCCGTCATACGCGGGACATTCAGGCACGGCTGGTCAGTGACGGTCCGGAACACCGTCTGACCGGAGAGAAATTCTATTCTACCGGTGCATTGTTCGCAGACATTCTGGTGACCACCGCTCTGCAGGAGAGTGACCAGCCTGCAATGGCTTTTATCCCGCTGCCTGCCAACAGCGTAGAGATTATTGATGACTGGTCAGGCATGGGTCAGCGTACCACGGCCAGCGGCACAGTAAGGCTTGATCGGGTTGCCGTAGATCCTGCATTGCTTATCCCCTTGCCGCCAGAAGAAAAACCGACCCTGCGCGGGGCTGTCTCGCAACTGATTCAGGCGGCGATCGATGCCGGTATCGCTCAGGGCGCGCTGGACGATGCGCTGGAGTTTGTCCGCAGCAGCTCACGCCCCTGGGTGGACGCAGGCGTGGAGCGCAACGCTGACGATCCCTACATCCTTGCTGACATCGGTCGTATCAGTACTGAACTGAACGCCGCAAATGCCCTACTGCGCCGGGCCGCAAAGGTGCTTGATTCACTCGATCAGCAGGCACTGACAGCGGAAAACAGCGCAGCCGCCTCTATTGCCGTAGCGGAAGCCAAAGTGCTGACCACTGACATCGCGCTGCGTGCCAGTGAAAAACTGTTGGAGTGGGGCGGCAGTCGCGCCACGCTCCTGCAGCATGGGCTGGATCGCCACTGGCGCAATGCGCGCACTCACACGCTGCACGACCCGGTGCGCTGGAAAACACACGCTATCGGCAATTACTACCTCAATGCGATCAACCCCGCGCGTCATGCATGGATTTAAGGAGAAAGAATGAGTCAGGTTCAGCCCAAACAGCACGCTTCCCGTATTCGCAGCGAGCAGCATGCGCTGGAAGTGGCTGCGCAACTGGCGCAGCAGTTCCGTGAGGGGGCCACAGCGCGAGATCGTGAACGTGAACTGCCGCATTCCCCTCTGCAGACCCTGTTTCAATCAGGATTAGGGGCGATTACCGTACCGCAGGCTTATGGAGGCATTGCCGTATCAACCGCCACACTCGTCTCTGTGATCACGCTGATTAGCGAGGCTGATGCAGCGATTGGTCAGGTTCCGCAAAATCACTACTACGCGCTGGAAGTGCTGCGCGTTAACGGCAGTGAATCACAAAAACAACGGTTGTATCGGGAAGTCCTGACAGGCGTGCATCTGGGCAATGCGCTGGCAGAGTTCTCCTCCCGTGCCGCACATCAGCGGACCACGCAGATTCGGTGCAATATTCTCAACGGCAGCAAGTTCTACGCTACCGGTGCGCTGTTTGCTGACCGCATTCCCACGGCTGCGCGCGATGAAGAGGATAAAGAGCAACTGGTATTTGTGCCACGTCATCAGGCGGGTGTGACCGTTATTGATGACTGGAGCGGGTTTGGTCAGCGCACCACAGGCAGCGGCAGCGTCCTCTTCGAAAACGTCACGGTGGATGCTGCAGATGTGGTGCCGTTTCAGACAGCATTTGAGCGGCCGACGACCGTCGGCCCTTTTGCGCAGATTATGCACGCCGCTATCGATCAGGGAATTGCACGCGCCGCATTTAACGACATGCTCGATTTTCTGCGCCAGCGTGCCCGACCCTGGCCCGACAGCGGGGTAACGCGTGCCACTGATGACCCCTTAACGCTCGATCGCACCGGACGTCTGGCGGCGCGACTGAGCGCCGGTGACGCCCTGTTAGCCGAGGCAGGGGCAGCCATCGACGCCGCGCAACAGCAGTCTGACGCCGCGACGGTGGCGCTGGCCTCGGTGGAGGTGGCCAGAGCGCGTGCCTGGACCACAGAAGTCTCACTGGAAGCGGCTAATTTGCTGTTTGAACTGGGTGGTTCACGCGCCAGCCTGCGTGAATATAACCTTGATCGCCACTGGCGTAACGCACGCACCCATACCCTGCAAGATCCGGTACGCTGGAAATATCCCGCGATAGGGAATTACCTGCTCAATGGCGTGCTGCCACCGCGCCGGGGCACGCTATGACTCAGAAACAGGTTCTGCTCAACGCGTTTAACATGAATTGTGTCGGCCATATTCATCACGGTATGTGGACGCATCCTGAAGACCGTTCAACCGAGTTCAATACGCTGGCCTACTGGACTGATCTGGCACGCCTGCTGGAACGCGGACTGTTCGATGGACTCTTTATTGCGGATATTCTGGGCGTCTATGACGTTTATCAGCAGGGTATTACGCTAACGGCACGCGAGTCGATTCAGTTACCGGTCAACGATCCGCTGATGCTGGTTTCGGCTATGGCGGGCGTCACGCAGCATCTTGGCTTCGCCGTGACCGCGAATCTCAGTTATGAAGCACCGTTTCCTTTTGCCCGCCGTCTTTCCACACTCGACCATCTGACTCAGGGACGGATAGGCTGGAACATCGTCACCGGCTACCTGGACAGCGCCGCCCGTGCCATGGGAAACAAACAGCTGCTGGCACACGATGAGCGCTATGCACAGGCAGATGAGTTTCTCGATGTCAGTTATCAGCTTTGGGAAGGAAGCTGGCAGGATGATGCGCTGGTTGTCGATCGCCCGAATCGTCTTTACGCAGACGCCACGAAAATTCATCCGGTCAGGCATCAGGGTGAATTTTATCAGGTTGAAGGCTATCACCTCAGCAGCCCGTCACCCCAGCGCACGCCGTTACTGTTTCAGGCCGGCACCTCTGCACGCGGGATTCAGTTTGCTGCGCGTCATGCCGAGTGCACTTTTGTTAATGCAGCGACACCCACAGCAATGCGAGAGCAGACACAGCGGCTGCGACAGGCCGCAGTTGAAGCAGGTCGACGTGCAGATGATTTGCGCATCTTCATGGGTGTCGGCGTCATCGTCGCCCCGACAGAGCGGGAAGCACAGGAGAAACACCGCAGTTACCTTGAATATGCCAGCCCGGAAGCGGGGATTGCCCATTTCTCCAGTTCCATTGGTCTCGATCTGGCCGCCTTTGAGCTTGACGAACCCATTAACAGCGGGGAGACCCGGGCTATCGAATCGGTCAGTAAAGCCTACAGCGGCTGGACCCGTCGTCGCCTGCTGGAGCAGCATGCGATGGGCAGTCGCTATCCACTCATAATTGGTAATCCCGCGCAGGTCGCGGACGCGCTGCTGCACTGGATGGATGAAGGCGACATTGACGGCTTTAATCTGACCCGCATTCTGAACCCGCAGAGTTATCGCGACTTTATCGATTTAGTTGTACCTGAACTCCAGCAGCGCGGGCGATATAAAACGGCTTACCAACCCGGTTCACTGCGCCACAAAATTTTCCAGCAGGATCGCCTGCCCGAACGTCACCCGGCGGCACGCTGGCGTCATCCCGCCTGACCTCATTGATCTATTTAACCTCAAGGAATCACCATGACACGCTCAAAAACACTACGCGCCGCCCTGGGCGGTCTGCTGCTGACCCTTAGTGCCGCTGCGACCGCAGCGAACTATTCCGGCCCGCTCAAAGTGGGCACCACCGCCGCGTTTGCCCCGCCGCTGGAGACCGCCGTCGCCGAAGCAAAGAAGCAGGGCCTGGATGTTGAACTGGTCGAATTTACCGACTGGACTGCCCCGAATGTCAGCGTGGAAAATGGCGATATCGACGTCAATCTGTTCCAGCACAAGCCTTTTCTGGAGAATGCTAATCAGTCCGGCGGCTTCCACCTGGTCGCTTATGCGCCAGCCATCATCAATAACATTGGTCTTTATTCCAAAAAACACAGCGCTATTGATCAGGTTCCCGAAGGCGGCACCGTTGCTATCGCCAACGATCCGATTAATGGCGCACGCGGATTATTGCTGCTGCAGAAGGCGGGGCTGATTACGCTCAAACCGGGTGTGGGACTGAAAGCAACCGTTGATGACATCGTCAGTAACCCTAAAAAGCTGAAAATTATCGAAGTAGAAGCGGTACAGCTCTCGCGCTCGCTTGAAGAAGTCGACCTGGCGCAGGGTTATCCACACTATCTGCGTCTGGCAAAAACGATTGATCCCAATAAGGCACTGCTGTTCGACGGGCTGGAGCACCCGGAATATGTCATTCAGTTCGTAATCCGTCAGGGTCATCAGGACGATCCGCGACTGGCGAAGTTTGTTGATATCTATCAGCACTCTCCGGTAGTCCGCGCCAGCCTCGACAATTTCTATGGCAAACTCTATCAGCCAGGCTGGAGCCAGTAATCATGGTCAGCCTGAGCATCCCTGAGACGTCGGCATTGTCCGATGCCGCTACGCGCCATACCAGCGGTGCCTCACACGTCATCATTGAAGCATTAAGTAAACGCTATCCCGGCCAGTCTGTGGATGCACTGCGTAATATTAATCTCGGGATCCATCGCGGAGAAATATTCGGCATCATTGGCCGCAGCGGCGCGGGAAAATCTACGCTCATCCGCTGCCTTAATCGTCTGGAAGAACCGACTGCCGGACGCATCGTGATCGATGGCATCGATATCAGCGCGCTTAACGCGCGGCAGCTGGTCGAATGGCGGCGCAGCACCGGCATGATTTTCCAGCACTTCAATCTGCTGTCGGCCAAAACCGTACGGCAGAATATTGAGCTACCGCTAAAAGTGGCAGGCGTGCCTGCTGCCGTGCGGGCGCGCAAAGTGGATGAGCTGCTGGCGCTGGTCGGGCTGGAGGCACGGCAACACGCCTGGCCCGCACAGCTTTCCGGTGGACAAAAACAGCGCGTCGGTATTGCGCGTGCGCTGGTCCACGATCCGGAACTGCTGCTGTGCGATGAAGCGACATCAGCACTCGACCCCGAAACGACACGCTCAATTCTGGCGCTGCTTAAAAAGATCAATCAGCAACGCCATATTACCATTGTGCTGATCACCCATGAGATGGACGTCGTTCATGACCTCTGCCACAACGTTGCGGTAATCGATCAGGGTGAAATTATTGAGCGCGGCCCGGTCTGGCAGGTTTATAGCGACCCGCAGCAGGAGACGACGCGCCAGCTGCTGAACCCCAATCACCAGGCTCTGCCAGAGTCGGTCGGCACACGCCTGACTGTCCACCGGCAACATCATCAATCCCGTCTGTTGGTGCGGTTACGCTACACCGGGCAGGGTGCACAACCCGATATCGGTGCGCTGAGTGCAGAGATCGCGGGCGAAATCACCCTGATTTACAGCGCTATCGAGTGGGTTGACAGCAAACCCACCGGCCAGTTGTTGCTCCTGCTGGATGCCCGACACGAGGCGCAATCCGTGACAACTCAACTGGCGCACATCGCCGATCGACTGGAGGTATTAGGTTATGTCACCGGCTATTGAACGTTTATGGGTCGCCTTTCTGGATACGCTGCTGATGGTAGGCTTCTCCTCTGCGCTCGCGCTTGCGCTGGGCTTACCCATGGCGGTGATTCTGGTGGTCAGCGGACGCGGCGATCTTTTTCCCAGCCCACTACTTAATCGGGTGCTGGGCTGGGTAGTTAACCTCTTTCGCTCCATCCCATTTCTGATCCTGATGGTGGCGTTTATTCCCTTTACCCACTGGATTGTGGGAACCACCTATGGCGTCTGGGCAGCCGTCGTACCGCTTACCCTGGCGGCCACCCCGTTTTTTGCCCGTATTGCGGAGGTCAGCCTGCGTGAAGTTGATAAAGGGCTGACCGAAGCGGCGCAGGCCATGGGATTTCATCGCTGGCATATTATCTGGCATGTGCTGCTGCCGGAAGCGCGGCCTGGCATCGTCAGCGGTTTTACCATCACGCTGGTGACGATGATTAACGCGTCAGCGATGGCCGGCGCCATCGGTGCAGGAGGATTGGGGGATCTGGCGTATCGTTATGGTTATCAGCGGTTTGATATGCAGGTAATGGTGACAGTTATTGTGGTGCTGGTCGCGCTGGTGACGTTGCTTCAGTTGTGCGGTGACCGGCTGTCGCGACGGCTGAACCACCGCTAAACGCGTAAGGCCGGGATCACCCGGCCTTGCTGTATTATGACGCTTCGCCGTTGCCGATCTGCCAGATAAACGTCGGATCGTTGCCGTTTACCTCCCAGTCACCCACATTGCGGATTTTGTAGATCACCGGATTGTGTGACGACACCGTGCGGGCGTTGCGCCAGTGTCGGTCCAGCGCCTTGCTGACGCGGGTATCGGACGCGCCCAGCGCATTGAAGAACTCCGTGGCGGCACGCGTCACTAACTCCACCGCGACTACCTGCGCCCGGGCGGACTCCACCTCGGCCTGAACGTTCGCCGCGTGAAGCTCCGCTTCATTGGCACCGCTCAGTTGCAGTTCAAATGCCCGTTGCAGTGAGTGAGTCGCCCGATCAACGGCGGCTTCAGCGGCCCAGGTCCAGCTGCTGATCTGACCAACCACCTGCAGCACCTGCACATCCTGCTTAACCTGAGGCGCATTGCCGTGGCTGTAAATCCGTTTACGCTGCGCAACCCCCTGTGACGCATCGCGCACTACGGCCCGGCCTATACCCGCCAGCGTGGCTAATAACACATGCTGATAAAATGCGGTCTGATAGCGAAAGCGCTCACTGAAATCATAAACGTGTGGCTGCTCCACACGGGCATGATGAAAGCGTGTGGTGCCACTGCCGGTCAGCCGCTGCCCGAAACCATCCCAGTCGTCATCACGTTCCACCTCATTCTGATGCGTGTTCACCAGCGCGATGACGTCGCGGCCGTTGTCCGTGCGCTGCGCATAGACATCAATCCAGTCCGCATAGAGCGTGCCGGTGCTGTAAAACTTCTCACCGCTGATCCGCCATTCTCCCGCATCGGGTGAGACCTGGGTGTTGACCTCACCCAGCTTAACCGCCCCAATTTCACTCCAGCCACTGCCCACCAGCTCGCCATCCACAAAACGGCGGAACCAGCGCCGCCGATCCTCACTCTCCGGCTGGTTCAGACGATCTTCGATAAAGGCAAAGTGCGCGCGCAGTGCCTGCGGCAGATTCGAATCCGCTTCGGCCAGCGCGGTCAGCAGGGAAAAGAGCTGCGGCAGCGAGACGCCGAAGCCACCTTCTTCTTTGGGGATGCGCAGGGTGCCAAACCGCGCCTCTTTCAGCCAGCGGATCGGCTCATGCAGCAGAGTGCGATCGATTTCACGCGCGGCGGCGCCTTCAGCAATACGGTTAAAGAGTGGCCGGAACTGTTCGGTCAGCGCGGCAAATTCAGTACGGGTTAATTCAGACATGATCTTCTCCTGTTGCAGGTTGTTCATCAATGTCCTGTCGGGTCGGTTCAAACCGGATAATCAACAGGAAAATAATCGGAATAAGGGCGGCGAGAGAGACGATCCAGAACATGTTGGTGCCATAACGGGCCTGCAAAATGGGCAGGATAAATAGCGCCAGTGCACTGCCGATACCAGAGAGCGAGCGACTGAAGCCAACACCGGTCGCGCGAATGTGGGTCGGATAGGAGAGCGCCGGATAGATCATCAACTGCGCGCCGGGACCGAACCCTTCGGCAAACAGCCAGAGTCCCAGCATCAGCACGGCAAACACCACACCGGCAGTGGCCTGTGGATGACCGATCAGCGCCAGCGAGATCAGCGCGATAAATTGCAGGGCAAAACCCGCAATCGCCACATGCCTGGAAGGGAACTTCCATGCCAGTCGCATCCCCAGCAGGCCGCCGGTAAAGGCGAACAGCGCGTTCAGCCCCAGTGAGGCGGAGATGGTTTCAAACACGCCCGCGCCCAGGAATTGCGCCAGGATAGAGGGCAGGAAGAAAGCAATGGCGGTGTACTCAAATGCGATACAGACGTTCATTACTGCGCTGACGATCGTGCGTTCTAGGTAAGGCTTCTGAAACAGCACGCGGAAACTCACTTTCGGGGCCGCTTTCACGGTTTCGGTTTTTTCAGGCTGCTCTTCATGCGCAATAATGCCGTAGGAGTCGCGCAGGATACGAACTGCACCGCTCAGGTCTCCCTGATTGGCTGCCCACAGCGGTGACTCATTCATGAACTTGCTGCGCACCGCGATAATGAGCAGGGCCGGTACCGCGCCAAACAGCAGCGAGGCGCGCCATAACCAGTCGATGTGTTCAGCTGGCAGCAGGAAATAGAGCGCAAAAATAATAAAGAAGCAGGCAGATGATGCGGCATACCACATCGGGCACCAGGCCGCGAGGCGCGACGCTTTATTGCCTTTGCCGGAGAATTTAGAGAACTCCGCCAGGTAGGCCATGGCAACCGGCAGATCGATCCCGACCCCGATGCCCATCAGAAAACGCGCCCCAATCAACACCCAGACGTTGGGTGCGAGACCCGCCGCGATGGCAGAGACCACAAAGAACAGCATGTCCGCCATAAACACCGAGTAGCGGCCATATTTATCGGTGAGCCATCCGCCGACCAGATTGCCGACGATGGTGCCGATCATAATTGAAGAGGTCACCAGTCCGGTCAGTACCGGGGTTAAGCCAAACTCTTTCACCACATCGTCAATACCATAGGAGAGCGTGGTGAGATCGTAGGCGTCAAGAAATACACCGCCCAGCGCCAGGAACACAATCCAGCGGGCGTAGCTGTTTTTCTCCGTATTACTGTTGATTAGCCGGGCCACATCACTCACCGAACGAACCGGCGTGGAGTGAGGCGGCGGGGCGGTCAGGGTGTTGTCAATCTCTAATGTACTCATCATATCCTCGTTATTATATTCAGCAGGTAACGAGGTTTTTATAGGCATTTAAGGCATAGTTAACAACCAACAAATAACGATAACTATTTCAATATATTCAATAAGTTAATCATTAAAAGATGACCACGACAGAAGCCGGATGAATAGCAGGATTCATCCGGTACGAATTAAAGCATTTTTCTTTACCTGGCCTGAAACCGGCGCGCTTCTTTAGTCGTTAATAAATCTGTAAAGCGATGACTGAGACTATTAACCGGCAGATTTCATCCTGATATTTCAGCGCTATCTATCTGCGTTTCTGCGTCAGCATGGCGGCGGTAACCGGCACCCGGATGTGGCAACGCCAGCCGCGGTCCCTTTCCGAACAACTTTTCACGCAGCGTGCCGGGCTGATAGTTCTGCTTGTAGACGCCGCGCTTTTGCAGTTCCGGCACCAGCAGTTCCACCACGTCAGTGAAGGTTTCATGCGTCACAGCGTAGGCGAGGTTAAATCCGTCAACGTCGGTCTCTTCAACCCAGCTCTGCAGTTCATCCGCTACGGTTTCGGCGCTGCCCACCAGCAACGGGCCAAAACCGCCAATGCCCACCCAGTCAGCCAGCCCCTGCACCGTCCACTGACGAGTGGGATCGGCGGTGGAGAAGGTCTCGACCGCCGACTGAATGGCGTTGGTATGCAGATGCTTCAGTACCTGATCCGGCTGATACTGCCCGAAATCGATACCGGTCCAGCCCGAGATGAGCGCCAGCGCGCCTTCGTAACTGACATAGCTTTTGTACTCCTGCCATTTCGCCTGCGCCGCCAGGTCGGTTTCACCCACAATCACCGTCTGCAGATTGAAGATCAGGATGGAACGCGGGTCACGTCCCGCCTCAGCGGCCCTGCGGCGAATATCTGCCACAGTTTTCTTCAGCAGTACTTTCGACGGTGCCGCGACAAATACACATTCAGCATGCTCCGCTGCAAAGGCCTTACCGCGGCTGGAGGCACCGGCCTGGTATAGCACCGGCGTGCGCTGCGGTGACGGCTCGCAAAGATGAATACCCGGCACCTGGAAAAACGTTCCCTGATGGTTAATCGGATGGATTTTACTGGGGTCGCTGAAAATATGACGTTCACGATCACGCAGGACAGCGTCGTCTTCCCAGCTTCCTTCCAGCAGCTTGTAGATAACCTGCAGATACTCATCGGCGTAGTCGTAGCGTGCATCGTGGTCGGTCTGAGCCTGATGCCCGATATTGCGCGCACCACTTTCCAGATAGGAGGTGACAATATTCCAGCCAATACGGCCTTTGGTCAGATGATCCAGGGTCGAGATCCGCCGCGCAAACGGGTAGGGGTGTTCAAACGACAGCGAGGCGGTCAGGCCAAAGCCCAGGTGTTCCGTCACCATGGCCATCGGCGTGATTAACGCCAGCGGATCGTTTACCGGTACCTGTGTAGCCTGACGGATGGCGGCATGGTTATTACCGTTGAGCACGTCATAGACACCCAGCACATCAGCAATAAACAGCCCATCAAATTTACCGCGTTCCAGCAGGCGCGCTAAATCGGTCCAGTACGCCAGATCTTTATACTGCCATGAGCGGTCACGCGGATGCGCCCACAAGCCGGGTGACTGATGACCAACACAGTTCATATCGAAAGCATTCAGGCGAATTTCACGTTGCGATGACATAGCGACTCCTGAGCGGATGCGGCAATCGCTTGCCGCCCACCTTTTAATATGTGTTTTATAAGGAAGATTCAGTAAGTGAGTGAGCCGGGACATCGCTCGCTGACAGGCAGGGATAGGGCATTCAGCAGTTGCCGTGCAACAGACTCAGCATGTTCCGCCACCTGCGGTAATCCCATCAGCTCGCCAAAGCGACCCCGTGCGGCAGGCCCGGCGACATACAGTCCGGGATTCGCTTCACCGTTCACATTCAGCGTCTGAGACAGCGCATTAACCTGGATCCCCAGCGCCAGCGGGTCAGGCTGGATAACGCCATCGCCATGGAGCTGACGCAGCAGCGCATTGCTGTTAAGCAGCGCGTTGTGTGCAGGGCCGGTGGTGACAATGACTTTCTCCACCTCCAGCATGTGTGATTGCCCACCACGCAGGCGCAGCGTCAGCCGGAGCGTTGCGCCATCCGATTCAGCGGCGATAAGGCGCGCCGCCAGCAGAGTCAGCTGACCGCTGGCCTGCTGCTGGCTGAGAATCTGACTCACCTGCGGCGCAATCCGGTAGCGGTGAACATCCCACCAGGGGCGCAGATGATGCAGAAAACGCTGCTGCTCATGCAGTGACAGACTCTGCCAGATGCGCTGACCGTTACGGCGGATATCATCCAGTACCAGCTGCCAGGGCAGATTCAGCGCCGCCGCCTGTCTGACCTCCTGACGCACCCGGTGTAGCCAGCCGCGCGCGGTCGCGGACTGCGGCTGACTGTAATCCAGGGCATAAGTCTCATTGCTGCCGCTCAGGTTGGCACGCGGCAGCTGGCCGCGACGGGAGAAGACGGTAATCTTTCCACGGTGCTGCTGACGATGCAGCGACGCCACCACATCGGACATGGTCAGCCCTGAACCGATAATCGCCACCCGTTCGTGAGGGGCGACCTGCGCCAGTGCGTCGCGCTGCCAGGGATTAGCAATCAAACCCGGATGGCTCTGTAGCGGCCTCAGCAGAGCAGGCAGATCCGGCGGGGGATGGCTGATCGCCAGCACTACCTGATCGGCATGAATCTGCTGCCCGGAGGCCGTGGTCACCACGCCATTCTTAAAGGCAACCGCACTGTCACGCAGATGACTCAGTTTCACCGGTGAGTGCTGCTGCTGATGAACAAACTGCGCATTGACCCAGCGTCCGAATTCACCGCGTTGCGGGTAGACGTTGCCGTCATGCCACAGCGCTTCCGGATCGGCCCTGAAGCCGGCAGAGGCGCGATAATCGCGATCGAAAACACCCTCTTCATCACCGGCAAGCTGCATTCTGCCGGCTGGGACATTAATGCGGTGGGCCGGATCGGTGGTGCCGTATGCCACGCCCTGCGCCAGCTGTGCGCGAGGTTCAATCACCGTCACCTGCAACCCCGCCTGGCCAGCGCGGGCCAGATGGATCGCCAGCGCGGTGCCGGTGAACCCGCCGCCGATAATGACAATCTGCTGTTGTGACATAAGCGAGCCTTTTTCTGTTAACTGACTAGCTGGCGCTGGCCTGTTTAGCCGGGCGACGGTCGCCGCCGATGGTTTCACCAAACGGACCTGTATTGACGCTGCGCTGTTTCTTTCCGGCGTTGGCGGCCAGCGGCAACAACGGCATTACCAGCTCCGCAAAGCGGTGTGCCTCTTCAAGATGCGGATAGCCGGAGAAGATAAAGTTCTCAATGCCCAGTGCCTGATACTCCCGGATGCGATCGGCAACCTGCTGCGGATTGCCAACCAGCGCTGTTCCTGCACCGCCGCGCACCAGGCCGACGCCTGCCCAGAGATTGGGACCGATGCGCAGGCTTTCACGCGACCCCTGATGCAGGGCACTCATCCGCGCCTGACCGGTGGAGTCCATGCGGGCAAAGATTTTCTGCGCGGCGGCGATAGTTTCTTCATCCAGATGTGAAATTAGTCGATCCGCGGCCGCCCAGGCTTCCTCTTCCGTTTCACGTACAATGACATGTAAGCGGATGCCATAAGAGAGCGTGCGGCCATTCTCCTGCGCCCGCTGACGAACCACCGCCAGCTTCTCCGCGACCTGTTCAACCGGCTCGCCCCACGTCAGATAGGTGTCGATCTGATTCGCCGCAACGTCGATAGCAGCCTCAGATGAGCCACCAAAATAGAGTGGCGGACCGTCTTCCTGCACCGGCGGGAAGAGGATCTCGGCGCCTTCCACGCGAATATGTTCGCCTTCAAAGTCTACCTTCTCGCCTTTCAGCAGGCGGGAGTAAACCTCAAGAAACTCTTTGGTCACCTGATAGCGCTCTTCATGACTCAGGAAGATGCCGTCACCTTTGTTCTCTACCGGATCACCACCCGTGACCACGTTGATCAGCAACCGGCCGCCGGAAAGACGGTCCAGCGTCGCCGCCATCCGCGCCGCCAGGCTGGGCGGTTGCAGGCCGGGACGCACGGCCACTAAATAGCGCAGCTTTTTGGTGATCGGTGCCAGTGCCGAGGCGACCAGCCATGAATCCTCGCAGCTTTTACCGGTCGGGATTAACACACCGTAGTAGCCCAGATTATCTGCCGCCAGCGCAACCTGCTGTAAATAGGGTAAATCGACTGCTCTGCCGCCTTCGGTGGTACCCAGATAGCGCCCGTCGCCGTGGGTAGGCAGAAACCAGAAGAGGTTGAGGTTTTCCTGTGTCGCATGACTCATTAGCAGATTCCTTTATAACGATATTAAAATTTATCACATAGGGTTAATCCCTTTGGTTATATATCCTCTAGCAGGATGCGTGCCACTGCGATGAAATATTTTTATTACCAAAATTCAATAACTTATCGTTTTTGTGGCAGACGCTAACCTGCTGCATTCGCAACAGGCATAGTTGCAGCCTGCTGCATTGGCAACAATCTGACTGGTTTCGCCTCTCGTTTCGGCGTCAGCGGCGCGGTATGGTCATGGTTTTCCCGTTCATCCGGTAAATGAGATGCAGATATCCAGCCCTGAGTTAATTGACCCCGCATCGCGCGCCTTTAAAAGCGTGCTGGATCAGCTCGCGCCCACCGATGCGACGGTACTGATCATCGGTGAAACCGGCACCGGCAAAGAGGTGATGGCGCGCTATCTGCATCATCACAGCGCCCGCAGCCGGCAGCCTTTTCTGGCGGTAAACTGCGGCGCACTTACCGAGAGCCTGGCGGAGTCGGAGCTGTTTGGTCATGAGAAGGGTGCCTTTACCGGTGCACAGGACAGGCATCGTGGCTGGTTTGAGGCGGCAGAGGGCGGCACGCTGCTGCTGGATGAGATTGGTGAGCTAAGCCCGTCGCTGCAGGTGAAGCTGCTACGCGTGCTGCAGGAGCGTGAAATTACCCGCGTCGGATCGTCCAGGCCGGTAAAAGTCAATGTGCGGGTCATTGCCGCGACCAACCGGGATCTGGCGGTGGCTATCCGTGAACGGCGATTCCGGGAAGACCTCTATTACCGGCTGAATGTGGCCAGCGTCACACTGCCGCCGCTGCGCCAGCGCTGCGAAGATATTCCGGTGCTGGCCAGTCACTTCCTGCAGCTCTATGCGCGCCGTCTTGGTCGTCCTCAGCTTCGCCTCAGTGACGAAGCCATGACAGTGCTGATGAACTACAGCTGGCCGGGCAACATCCGTGAACTGGAGAACACGCTGCACAACGCCGTGCTGCTCAGCAAAACTTCACTGGTCACGCCGCAGCAGCTGCGGCTAAGCCCTCTTGCGGGGAGCGACCTGCCGCAGGGAGAGGAGGCGCTGGATCAGTTTTTACGCCAGCAGATGCAGCAGAGTGATACACCGCTCTATCCCCGGGTAATTGCTGCGCTGGTGAAAAATGCGCTGGAACTCACCCAGGGTAATCAGTTACAGGCGGCCGCGCTGCTGGGTATCAGCCGACATACATTGCGCACACAGCTGGGACATCTGGGGGTGATTAAACCGCGCCGCGGTTCAGTGCGTCAGCGTGATGCTGCTCCCGGTCAGCAGCCTGAGCGGGAGCGGGAACTGCGTATTGGTTATCAGAAATTTGGCAACCTTGGCATTCTGAAAGCCCGCCAGTCGCTGGAGCAGCAGCTGGCCGGGCAGGGTGTCAGCGTCATGTGGAGTGAATTTCCTGCGGGTCCGCAGCTTCTGCATGCACTGAGCAATAAGGAGATCGATTTCGGGACCACCGGTGAAGTTCCCCCCTTGTTTGCGCAGGCCAGCAACAGTCCCATGGTCTATGTTGCCTGGGAACCTGCCGCCCCGCAAAGCGTGGCGCTGCTGGTGCCTAACAGCAGCCCGGTTAAGCAGATTGGCGATCTCAGAGGCAAACGTATTGCCGTGAATCGCGGCTCCAACGTTCACTATCTGTTGTTGCAGATTCTGGATGAGGCGGGTTTAGCGCTGGATGATGTGCGTATTGTCTATGCCCCGCCTAAATATCCGCTGACGCCCAGCGATCTCAACGCGGTGGATGCCTGGATGATGTGGGATCCGTTACTCAGCGATGCGGAGAACAGCGGAGAGTTCAGGGTGATTGCGGATGGCACAGGCCGGGTCAATAACCATCAGTTTTACCTGGCTGAGCGCGGATTTTCGACGCACTCTGGCGATCTGTTACAGGTTCTGCTTAGCGCACTGGAGCAGACCGGCCGCTACATTGATGCGCATCGTGCTGAAGCTGCCGGGCTGCTCTCAACGGAACTCGGCATCTCTGCAACCTCACTGATGCACGCCTTAGCCCGGCGCAGCCATCAGACCCAGAGAATGAACCTGGCCATCATCCGGGAACAGCAGACTATCGCCGACCGCTTCTATGCGCTGGGGTTATTCAGTCGCGCCATTCGCGTACGCGAGTCGGTCTGGCATCCATAGCGTTTTTTTAGCTAAGCATCGAACATTTCATCGCTAAGCGCTTCAACCCGCGTTTGTTATGTTGCGCAGACAACAACCAGACTCAGGAACGAGAGATGAAAAAAGTTTTACTCAGCGCTTTGATTATTGCCGCCCAGGCGGGTTTCGCGTTCAGCACCCAGGCAGCAGAAAAACCCGAGACAGTGAACATCGGTTTTCAGAAAGCCAATATCTTTGCGCTGCTGAAGTATCGCGGCACGCTGGATCAGGAATTTAAAAAGCAGGGCATTGCGGTGCACTGGATTGAGTTCCCGGCCGGACCGCAGATGCTGGAGGGCTTAAACATCGGCAGTATCGATCTGGCCGCTACCGGCGACGCGCCACCGACACTTGCCCAGGCCGCACAGGCCGATCTGGTTTATCTGGGACATTCGCCAGCTAACCCAAAAACCGAAGCGATTGTGGTGCCCGCTGACTCCCCGATCAAAAGCGTGGCGGATCTCAAAGGCAAACGTGTGGCGCTGAACAAAGGCTCTGACGTTAACTATCTGCTGGTCACCGCGCTGGAGCAGGCAGGGCTGACCTATAAAGACATTACGCCGGTCTATCTGCCCCCTGCTGATGCGCGCGCCGCTTTCCAGCGCGGCGCGGTGGATGCCTGGGTCATCTGGGATCCCTACTACGCTGAAGTGGAAACTAATGCCCACGCGCGGCTGATTAAAAATGCTGAAGGGCTGGTGCCACACTACACCTTCTATCTTGCCAGTCGTAAGTTCGCGGAGCGCTATCCACACATCGCTTCTGAGGTGGTGGATGAGCTGGGTTCACTGAGTCAGTGGGCTAATCAAAATCAGGAAGAAGTCGCAAAAATCATGTCCACCTCAACCGGCCTGCCGCAGCCGATCTGGCAGCGCGCGCTGGCAAGGATGCCGTTTGGCGCGGAGCGGATGACGCCAGAAGTCTTCACCCAGCAGCAGGCGCTGGCAGATACCTTTACCCGGATTGGTCTGTTGCCGGTGAAAGTTGATATCCGCAGCGCGACATGGTCGCAGGATAAGAAGTAGGCAAACATCAGGCGGATGTTTATCAGGATAAATGCCGCCTGACATCTGATGATAATCAGGCCCGGTAAATAGCAACAGGCGGCCTCGCTAATCCTGTTCCAGCATTAGCCCGGAACTTTACAGCAGGATGAGGATAAGCAGAACGGCAGAGAGAGATGAACGTTTTTTTAGCGAAGCGGTTTTACATTTCAGAGAGTTACATGATGTTTCTTTTGACAGGCTGCGCCATAAGCTGTTCTACACTTACACCTTCAGTCACGCCGTTTGACTGAAAAAGCAGCATCACGAAGAAGGTGGTGACGGCAATGCATCACGCAGTCGCCACCCTCAAAACTGATCATGCCTGTGAGGTAAACACTATGAAAGCAGTTGTCTATAACGGACCTTTTGACGTTTCAGTCAAAGATGTCCCGGATCCGAAAATCGTTCGTCCCACCGATGTGATTGTCCGTATTACCACCACCAATATCTGCGGTTCTGACTTACATATGTACGAAGGGCGAACCAGCTTTGAGCAGGGTCGCATCTTCGGCCATGAGAATCTGGGCCAGGTTGTTGAAATTGGTAGCGGTGTAGACCGGATTAAAGTCGGTGATTATGTCTGCCTGCCCTTTAATGTCGGCTGCGGCTTCTGTGAAAACTGCGAGAAGGGGTTAACCGGTTACTGTCTTACGGCAAATCCGGGTACGGCCGGTGCCGCCTATGGCTTTGCGGAGATGGGCGAATGGGAGGGTGGACAGGCGGAGTTACTTCGTGTTCCTTTTGCTGACTTTAACTGCCTGGTACTGCCGCCGGATGCGGCAGAAAAGGAGGAAGATTACGTTATGCTGTCCGACATCTTCCCCACCGGCTGGCATGCCACTGAGCTGGCAGGCTTGCGCCCTGGCGAGAGTGTTGCCATTTACGGCGCTGGCCCGGTCGGCTTAATGGCGGCGCACTCGGCCATGATTAAAGGCGCATCACAGGTCTTTGTGGTCGATACCCATCCGGACAGACTGGCGTTAGCCGAACAGCTTGGCGCTGTGGCAATTAATGGCGTGGGAGATGAGGCGGTCAATAAAATCCTCGAACTCACCGATGGACGCGGCACGGATTGCGGTTGCGAATGCGTGGGTTATCAGTGCTGCAATAAACATGGCCACGAAGATAACTCCGCTACGCTGAACAGCCTTGTTGCATCAACTAAAGCCACAGGCGGTATTGGTACGGTAGGCGTTTTTGTTCCTCAGGATCCGGGCGGGGCAACCGAACTGGCTAAAGAGGGCAAAGTGCCGTTCGATTTTGGTACGTTCTGGTTTAAAGGTCAGTCAATGAAGACCGGCCAGTGTAACGTGAAAGCCTACAACCGCCAGCTCGCAAGGCTTATCCATCAGGGCAGAGCTAATCCGGCGCAGATCATTTCGCATCGTCTTGCACTGGCAGACGCTCCCGAAGGCTATAAGCATTTTGACGACCGGGATAATGGCTGGACAAAGGTTATCCTGAAACCCTGAGTCGTGAGGCATTGCGTATAAGCCACATTCAGGCGGAGATGAGAAGGAGAACTAAAAGCCTGTCTGTGGTTTGAAGCTTTATATCGCGTGTCATGACCTTGCCGAAGCTACCGGGTGTCGCGCACGTCATACTCAGCAGCTTTTTCTTAACTGAATTGGCGCTTTCCATTCCGGATAAACCGGTTTCTGTCAGTACACCATGACTGGTTAACAGGTCTTATTACTCCAGCAACATCCCGGTCTTAATGGCGGTTTTCGCGGAGACGATGACGCTTTCCCATCGGGAATTCTGTCTGCCGGGTGTTGTGGGGTAAACTGACGGGGGTCGATAACTAGACCGCTTTCTGCTATATCTGTTGTGTTTCCAGGAGCATTTTAAGGACGAAAGGCAATGAGAGTAAGTGAAGAAGCCCTGCTGCGCTCGGGCTTCAGCCCCGCAGACCTACGAAAAGTTAATAATAACCTTGCCAGCTATGGCGGCACCCTGGGAGATGCCATTCAGGATCTGTCCAGACGCTTCAGAATAGCGCTGACCGTGGTGCTGTGCTGTCTCGCTGTATTTATTTTTCTACTATTT
The DNA here is from genome assembly GCF_059730585.1 of Pantoea sp. X-Soil-YNGN-785. Lineage (NCBI taxonomy): Bacteria > Pseudomonadati > Pseudomonadota > Gammaproteobacteria > Enterobacterales > Erwiniaceae > Pantoea > Pantoea sp. X-Soil-YNGN-785. The sequence continues at coordinate 107,862 of NZ_AP035944.1, read as the reverse complement.
GTTGGCTCCAGCGAAACGGTTTTTTCCGGGGGGATTGCGCTTCTCTGCGGTTGTGCGGTTGCCATTTTTGTTCAACCGCCAGTGTTGTCTTATAAGTCCTGGCGATACCAGAGAGCAAACAGAGATTAACGGCTACGTTGGTCGGTCGTGAGAAGGTCAAAAATCACTTTCGCTTTGACGCCATAATCCACGATTTTCATCGTTAATTTTGGTCTGCTCATGGTGTCAACTTTCCGGTAGTAGTCACGGGGAAGCCACCGGAACAGACGCCACGCGCCGGGTTTTCTTGCCAGACCAAAAACACTGTAAACGCTGGCGCTCAGTGTTGCCGCATTGTAGAACGCCAGTCCTGTGTTCGGGCTGAATCCCATGAACTGCGCAGCTTCCATTGCCCCGTCTGCAAAAATTCCTTCAGAGTGTGACTCTGTGCCGTAACGGAGATGACTGACTTCCTTCGATATGCCATTTACGCCGTCAATGAACAGTGTGGCACCGGCCAGCATACCGATGGGAGTCATGGAAGAGATCATGATCATCCCGCCGAACATGGCAACCCCGGACAAAACGATATGTACGGCAGAGATGACATACCCTACAATTTTGTTATTTTCTCGGATAAAATCCACTTTAGCGATGAGCTTTGCGGTCTGCATCCGTAGCAAGCGATCCTGCTCACGAAGGTTCCCAGTCTCTTCCCGAAGTTTTTTTATACAAGCTATACAGTCTTCATCGGTCCTGGCCTGACGTGCTGCGGCAAATTGTTTCTCTACAACGTCCCTGATTTCCTGAACAAACTGAAGCCGGGTGAGGCTGTCGCGCAGATGAAAGTCTGAAATCACGTTAGCGGCTTCTATCAGCTTTCTCGCTTCCATATTGACCATCGTTTCGGCCCATGCCCGGTTACGGCCACCTGAACGCATCATTGAAAGTAACGCAGCATCCATTTTTACTCTCCCTGTTGATTTTACCGTTCCAGAGGTAATAAACCATTCTCTTCGTGTGTAAACCATACACCAGGGAGGGAAGGAGCAGACGTTATAATGGGATATATCCAGATGCTGTTTAGCTGAGAATTGAGAAAAATAGTCCACCTTTGATGTATCTAATTGATATTTAACATAATTAGTATTGTGCGCCATACCTCCAGGCTTAAGTTATATCTGGTTTTGCCAATCTACCTTCAACCTATCGCTGCCCCCAAATCTTGAGTAAACCTCCTCAGTGTCCTACCTTCAGACAGCGTCTGACAAAGCCTCACAATCACACCCAATACATCAGCCGGAGGCCCCCATGACCCGCATTCATAACCCCAAACCCTATAGCGGCACCCTGTTTTTCGATGTCAATGAAACCCTGCTGGACACCACCAAACTCAATCAGGTTGTTGCTCAGCGCCTCGGCAACCGGCCGGAGCGCGCCGAGGCCTGGTTTACCTCGCTGTTGCATCATTCACTGGTCGAGTCAGTGACGGGCAGCTGGCACAGCTTTGGTGATATTGCCGAAGCGGTACTGAAGATGACCGCTGCACGTTACGGCGTCACTCTGCCAACTGACGCGACGCCGCTGGCTGACATTATTGCCGCCATGCCCGCCCATCCGGACGTTGCCGCAGGACTGGCTGCCCTGAAGCTGCAGGGATTTACGCTGGTTGCGCTGACCAACTCCTCAGCCGCGCTGGCAGAAAAACAGCTCAGTTCAGCCGGGCTGGCACCGCTGTTCACCCGCATCCTTAGCGTGGAACAGGTGCAGGTCTATAAGCCCGATCTCAGAGTCTATCAGTGGGCAATGAAAGAGATGGGCAAGCCCGTCTCTGAGTGCATGATGGTGGCGGCGCATGGCTGGGATGTGGGTGGCGCAAAACGTGCAGGGATGAAAACCGCCTTTGTTACCCGCAACGGCCAGGTACCTTATCCGCTGGCACCTGCACCTGATTTGATCGTCAGCGATATCCAGGCGCTGGCCACACACCTAAAACCGCTCTGCTGAGCATAATGCGCAGGGATTCCCGGTGAAACCCAGGCCGTCATTCTGCCTGCGTCTCAAACGCCGATCTGACCGCTTCCACGATGCGCCCGGAGAGCGTGATATCTTCGAGCAACGGGAACGTTTTTTTAAGCTTGCCTGAGATCTGCCAGCCATTTTCCTTCAGCGAACGAATAATGCGACTCGCGTCCTGATCGGGCATTTCAACGACTTCCTTCAGGCGCTGCTGTGCACGCTGAAATATCACCAGTACGCGCGCTTCATCAGCCATCTCTTTTCGGACGGTGTGCTCTATAACTTTGCAGGTATAGAGCACATGCTCGGTTAAGTCGGGATAGCGCCAGGCGAAACGGGCATCCTCATAGTCGCTAAAACTGAAGTTGCTCAGCGTGCCATCTTCATAGGTTTTGAGCTCACTAAATCGATAGCAGCCTGCATAGCGCCGCATCAGCCGTTTCGAGAACACGTCCAGCGTGCGGTCGTAGCCGACCCGAAAATCCATCGAGCTGGTGATGGTGGCTGAGACCGGCAGGATGACCCCATCAGGTAACGCCCCGTCACGAATCAGCGTGTCATTGATTAAAAATCGATGGATGCGACCATTGCCATCACGCATCGGGTGGATATAGACGAAGCCAAACGCAATAACAGCGGCACGGGCCAGAGGTGCGGCACCCTGTGTCGCCAGGTCAAAGGCTTTCAGGCCCTGCATGAAGCGGGGAACATCATCATAGTGTGGCGCAATATAGTGAACGATATCTTCGCGCATTGTCGACTGCCCGACAAACACCGGCGAGCGGCGCAGGCCCAGCCCCAGTGCGTCCTGGCCAAGAATACCCTGCTGTATGGTATGCAGGCTGCTATCACTGAGCGGATCGTCAAGCTGTCCGCAATACTGCGCAATAACGTGAGCAAAACGCTGAATGCGGTCGCCCTGATCCGACTCTTTCTCAATCAGAAAACTGGCGCGCGACTCTTTAAATGTCAGCCAGCTGGCAGTGCGCATCAGGATGTCTGCGCCAAAGGCGTTATCCAGATCGTTTAAGGCATCATTGAGATCGAACGTAAGCGCCTGCTCAACGGCCGCGGTTCTGCGCACCAGTGGGCAGAAATCCACCGATCCCGGCAGGTTATCATTGATGCGCCAGCGTCTGACGCGCTTTACTGTTGTTCGGGTCAGACAGGCTTTGGATGAAATGGCCTCAATATAGCCTCCATTGGTGACATCCGGTACCTGCAGCGTGTTGCCGGTCAGCCATTCATAGAAAAAACCCGCCCGCCGCGCATACTGTCCGAACGGCTCCTGACGGCACCATGCCTCCAGCGGTTCCGGGCCGACAGCGGTAAACAGGCGGGCAAAAAACTCCAGGTGAATCTCTTCGTATTTGAGACCAAAGGCAAAGTGACCGGCAAAATCATCTTCCGGCTGATAGCCAGGGGGATAATGATTTTCCACCTGCCCCTGACTCTCATGATGAGAGCGTACCGTTCCGATAGCTGACTTAACGCGTAATGGCTGCGCCAGTCTGATAGCATAACGTTCGCGCAGTGCGCTAAAGCCGACCAGCATAGTGAATCCTTTATCCGTTGCCCGAAAAGAATAACAAAAAGGATATTTAACACTAAAACGCTAATATAGCTATCGTGACAACATTAATTTCTATCCGAAAACGGTAATAAACAGGATCTACGATGCGGAAACGTTAATTTATTTGTTCAGGGCTTAACCACAATGCATAGCAGCCCGATAACAATAATTGCCACGCCCGCCAGGCTATGCCAGCTGAACGCCTCATGAAATACCGGCACGCAGACCGCCACCAGCCAGACCAGCACGTAACTCAGGCTGAGCAGCGGATAGACCCGATTCAGCGGAAAATAGTGCAACGCGCGAATCCAGCAAAGCATTGAGACACCATACGCGCCCAGCCCGGCCACCAACAGCAAGGCGGGCAGTATGGCAACAGCTGGCAGAGACATGATGCTGCTGGCATCGGGCAGCCGCGGCATCGCCCAGCGCATCATTAATTGTGCCACTGAAACCAGCAGCACGCTGCACGCGACCCATCCGTATCCTTTCATAGCTGACTCGCCATCAGCGCCACACCCGTCACCACCAGCAGCGTGCCGGCGATCTGACGCAGCGTCAGCCTTTCACGCCACAGGATGCGTCCGGCCAGCGCAACGAAGATGAAGTTCAGGCTCAGCATCGGATAGGCCTGGCTGACAGGCACCCGCTGCAGCACCAGCAGCCAGAGGAGCATCGCAACGCCTAACAGCAGCACGCTCAACCCAATCCAGCTCAGGCGAATCCGGCGCGATGCCGCATGAGTCGCCTGTTTCTGGCACAGCTGCGCACTGCAACTGAGCAGACTCACCAGCACAATCAGCAGCAGCATTACTTCATCTGACCGTAGTAGAGGCAGACCAGCCTGCCCTGACGATAGACCGCATCAGGCACCGGCACATCCTCCCCGATATCGCTGTGCACCGAGTCGACCAGCAACAGCAGCGACACGCTTCCGGTACGGCGATGGTCGGCAAGCCAGCTGCCGAAGTCGACCTGAGAGACAAAACGGGACTGCGTATCCGGGTAGCTCAGCCCATATTCCAGCTCGCCTTTGGTGTCGTAGAAGCCAATATCGCTGCGCTGCAGATGCCAGGCGACGGCAGAAGCCACGCCGGGATTGTCCGCCAGGATAAAGCGGCTGGAGGCCAGACGTGCGCTAATCGTGGTAACAAAGTGCTGCGGCTGTTTAGCGTCGCGGATTTTTTCCGGGATCGCAGCGCCAATAAGCAGTGCGACACCCAGCGGACAAAGCGCGGCCGCCAGCCAGCGGCGCTGTGAAGATCGGCAGCTGTATGCGCCCACCAGCCCCCAGATGAGAAATGCCAGCGCGCCCAGTACCAGCTTCAGCATCTCGTGCGTGGCGAACAACGGATGATGCGTCACGCTCCAGGGCGCCAGCACCAGCAGCACCGTTGCCAGGGTGAGAATGCCGAAAATCAGGTTAAGCCAGCCATTAACGGTTAATGCGCGCCCTGCCCGCTGCGCGGCGTTCAGCCCATAGTGCGCCATCAGCAGCGACAGCGGCACAAAACAGGGCAGGATATAAGTCGGCAGCTTGCCCTTTGCCAGGCTGAAAAACAGCAGCGGCATAACCGTCCAGCTCAGCAGATAGAGCGCGCCCGGATGCTGCTGACGCTCGCGCCAGCCGATCATTAACGCGCCCGGTAACAGCGCCAGCCACGGCAGTGTGCCCAGCAGCAGAACCGGCAGGTAATACCAGAAAGGCGCCTTGTGCTGTGCATTCTCTTCAGCAAAGCGCTGGATATGCTCAACCCAGAAGAAGTAGTGCCAGAAATCGGGAGCCTGATGATAGATCGCCAGCGCCCAGGGCACGCTGATCGCTGCGGCTGAAAGTACCGCCAGCGGCCCGAAGCAGAGCAGCTCCGGAAGTCTCTTGCGCCAGATCGCCCACGGCAGAATCGCCAGCACCGGAACCGCCAGTGCCAGAAAGCCTTTGGTCATAAATCCCATGCCGCAGGCGAGACCCAGCAGCAGATAACCGCCCACACGGCCAGTTCGTCCGGTAGCCTCTGTTGCCAGCCAGAAGCTGCACATCGCCGCCGCCAGCCAGAGCATCAGCATAGGATCGAGCACCGCATAGGTACCCACGCCATAGACCAGCAGCGAACTGAGGAAAATCAGGGTGCCGACCGCGGCGGTACGCGTCGAACCCAACAGCCGGCGGCCAAGCCAGAAGATCAGCGCAGCGGTGATCGCCGTGGAGAATATCGAACCCGCCCGCACGCCAAAATTGTTGTGGCCAAACAGCCACTGACCCAGCGAGTTAATCCAGTAACCCGCAATTGGTTTTTCAAAATAGCGCAGGCCAAAGAAGTGCGGTGTGATCCAGTTACCGGTCGCCAGCATCTCCCGGCTGATCTCCGCATAGCGGGTCTCATCCGGTTGCCAGAGATCGCGGAACACTGGCGGGATAAGGTAATAGAGAATAAAGAAGCTGAAAAAAAGCACCCACTTCGTGTTGTTACGTATCCGCACTAGTTCGCCTCTTCAGTCAGTTGCTGGCAACCCAGCCACCCTTCCCGTCCGGGGATTTCGCCTCTGACGACCCTGCCCACCGGTAACGTGCTGAGATCGTCGGGCAGCAGCTCGCCTAACGGACAGAACTGGATGCCGTTACGTTCTGCAGCATCCAGCAGCCGGTCAAAGTCCGGGTAGCCGATGATCCCCTCGACTTCAGCATGTATGGTGTAAACCGCGCCCTCATCAGACGCGAGCATCTTCGCCAGAATGTAGTCGTTATACCCTTCTGCGCTGACCTCGCGGCCAACCACTTCATCCCATGTGGGCAGCGTTACCGGGATCTGCACCGTGCCGATCTGCCCATCAGGCAGCAGGGGCCGGAACGGGCCGCTGCCGCGACAGTCGCTGTTGTAGTGAAAGCCGAAGTCCTGCTTGGCGGCGATCACCCGGCCATCGGCGCGCCAGCCTGCAACGGCCGAGCAGCTGACAGGGTGACCGAGGATTTCACTCAGCGTTTCGGTGCCACGGGCTATCTGCTCAACCAGCTTATCCTGCGGCCAGACGCCTGCCCAGGTTTGCCAGGCAAAGTGGTCCCAGGCGTGCAGACCAACTTCATGCTGACGTGTGGCGTCCTGCATGATTTGCCGCAGGCCGCGTCCCATCAGCTTTCCCGGCCAGGCCGTGCCGGCGAGCAGAATGTCCCAGCCATAGAGCGATGCGGCGCGGGAACGCAGCATCTTCATGAGAAATGCCGGTTTCACCAGCCGCCAGAGATGGCGGCCCATGTTGTCCGGTCCCACGCTGAAGAAAAAGCTGCCCCGCACCGCATGACGCCGGAACAGCTCAAGCAGCGCCGGCACCCCCTGCTTCGTGCCGCGCCAGGTATCTACGTCAATCCGCAGACCGATCTTCTTCATCACTTATCAGCCTGTTGCTCGACGGTGCGCAGGAAGAAGTCGAGCGTGTTGTCGATAGTGACATCCATCGTGACGGTCGGCGTCCAGCCCAGCAAACGACGCGCATTGCGGATAGCGGGTTTGCGGTGCTCCACATCCTGATAGCCTTTTCCATAGTAGCTGCTGCTCTCCACTTCCCGGAAACCGGCAAACGGCGGAAACTGGCTGCGCAGCGGATGGCGTTCGAAGCTTTCCAGCAGCTGCTCGGCCAGCTCTTTGATACTGGCTTCGTTGTCCGGGTTACCGATATTGATGATCTGACCATCACAATTCTGCTGCTTGTTTTCGATGATGCGGAACAGCGCTTCCACGCCATCCTGAATATCGGTAAAGCAGCGCTTCTGTTTGCCGCCGTCGATCAGCTTAATCGGCGAACCTTCTACCAGGTTGAGGATCAGCTGAGTGATCGCACGGGAGCTGCCGATGCGTGCCGCATTGAGGTTATCCAGACGCGGTCCCATCCAGTTGAAGGGACGGAACAGGGTAAAACGCAGCCCCTCTTTTTCGCCATATGCCCAGATCACGCGGTCCAGCAGCTGTTTCGATACGGAGTAGATCCAGCGCTGTTTGTTGATCGGCCCGACCACCAGATTAGAGGTATCCTCATCGAAACTGGCATCGGTACACATGCCGTAGACCTCAGAGGTAGACGGGAAAATGATGCGCTTCTGATACTTCACGCAGTCGCGAATGATTTTCAGGTTCTCTTCGAAATCGAGTTCAAACACGCGCAGTGGGTTGCGGGTGTACTCAATCGGCGTCGCAATCGCCACCAGCGGCAGGATGACGTCACATTTTTTGATGTGATACTCAATCCATTCAGAGTGGATCGCGATATCCCCTTCGACAAAATGGAAGCGCGGATGCTCCAGGAAGCGGCTGATAGCATCTGAACTGATATCCAGGCCGTAGACTTCGAAATGTTCATCCTGTAGCAACCGCTCGGTGAGATGGTTACCGATAAAGCCGTTAACACCCAGGATCAGCACGCGGGTACGGCGCTGCAGCACCGACTGCGGCTTTGAATAGAGCAATGCGCCAGGCACCATGCCCAGGCTCTGCGCCAGCTGACTGCCGTTCATGTAAACGCCATGCTCAGACTGTCCGGTCTGGATTTCCAGTGCGCCTTCGCCGCAGGCGATCAGGAACGGCTGTTTAGAGATGACCGTACCCGGTTTCGCCTGCTGCTGCTGCGGATGAACCCGGCTCTTCCAGACGATAAATTTAACCGAACCGGCAAAGGCGAATGCGCCAGGCCAGGGATCGGTGACCGCTCTGACCAGATTGTGAATCGTCGCAGCAGGCTGATTCCAGTCAATGCGGCCATCTTCGGCCGTGCGACCGCCCACGCGGGTTGCCTGGCTCTCATCCTGTGGCCACTCACTGACCTCACCCTGACGCAGGCGAGGCAATACGTCGCTCAGCAACTGCTCTGCGGCCTGGGTCAGCTTGCGATGCAGCGTCAGCGCATTGTCCTGATCGTCAATGGCCACTTTCTGCTGCGCCAGAATATTACCGGCATCAGCGCGCTTCACCATGCGATGCAGCGTGACGCCGGTTTCTCGCTCGCCATTGACCAGCGCCCAGTTCAGCGGTGCCCGGCCGCGGTATTTAGGCAGCAGGGAGCCATGCAGGTTAAAGGCCCCCTTCTGAGCGCATTGCAGGATCTCATCGCTCAGCAGATGGCGATAGTAGAAGGAGAAGATCATCTCTGGTGCCATGGTACGGATGCGGTCAAGCCAGATCGGATGATTCGCCTCGTCCGGTGCATAAACCGGAATACCGTGCTCTGCCGCCAGGCGGGCTACCGAGCCGAAAAAGTTATTTTCGGTCGCCACGTCGTTGTGCGTGAAAATGGCGGTGATCTCATAGCCTGCATTCAGCAGGGCATTGATGCCGACACAGCCCATGTCGTGATAGGCGAAAACAACGGTCTTCATGATTGAGTATCCTGTACTGAAGGCTCTTCAGGAGCCTGAACAATGCGTTGAACGAAATAGCGCGGACGCGCGCGAACGTCGTTATAAATGCGCCCGATGTACTCCCCGAGCAGTCCCATACCCACAAACTGGGCGCCGATAAACATGAACAGCACGGCGAACAACACGAAGACGCCGTCACCCGCCCAGGCCGCACCAAAAAAGAGTCGCAATACGATTAGCACCAGTGAGAAAGCAAAGCCGGAGAGCGCAATCAGGCTGCCGACCACGCTAAGCAGTCGCAGTGGCGTAGTGGTCAGGCAGGTCACCAGGTCGTACATCAGGTTGATCAGGCGCATAAAGCTGTATTTCGAATCGCCAAAAGCGCGTTCGGCGTGGATCACCGGCAGCTCGATGGTGTGACGGGCAAAGGTATTGGCCAGAATCGGAATAAAGGTGCTGCGTTCGTGGCAGTTGAGCATCGCCTCGACGATGTGGCGACGGTAGGCGCGCAGCATGCAGCCATAATCCCCCATTGCTTTGCCGGTGACCCGCTGAATCAGGTGGTTGAGCGTGCGCGAGGCCTTACGACGGAACCAGGTGTCCTGGCGCTGCTGCCGGACGGTGCCCACCACGTCATACCCCTGACGCGCAGCCTCGACCAGCCGCGGGATCTCTTCCGGCGGGTTCTGAAGATCGGCATCAAGGGTAATAATCAGATCGCCACGGACCTGGCTGAACCCGGCCATGATGGCAGAGTGCTGACCGTAGTTGCGGTTAAGCAGCACGCCGGTTATCCGGCTGCCGGGAACGGTGGCGGCCTGTTCAATCAGTTCGGCAGAGCGGTCACTGCTGCCGTCATCCACCAGCAGAATTTCATATTCAAGGTTGATGGCGTCGCAGGCGGCGCTGGTGCGCTGCAGCAGCTCCGGCAAACTCTCCTGCTCGTTATAGACAGGGATCACCACGGACAGCATATTGATCGGTTTGATATCGCGCATCTCAGGCTCCGGCAATGTCATGTAAAGCCTGAATCACGCGTTCAACATCCTGATCCGTCATGGATGGAAACAGCGGAATTGAACACATCTGCTGGCTGTTACGGTCACTGGCGGGCAGACGCAGATCGGGATAGCGCTCGCGGTAATATTTGTGGGTATGCGCTGCACGGAAATGCAGGCCGCTGCCGATGTCCCGCGTCTTCAGCGCCTGCATAAACGCATCACGAGAGAGGCCGCAGCGTTGTTCATCAATGCGGATAATAAACAGGTGCCAGGCATGCTGATGCGGCCACTCTGGCCGTGAAAGTGGTGTAAAGGGCAGCGAGCGCAGCGCCTCAAGATAGCGTTCGGCAATCTCACGGCGGCGGGCAATAAAGCCCGGCAGTTTCTGTAACTGCACCAGCGCAATGGCTGCGCTGATATCGGGCAGATTGTATTTGAAGCCCGGCATCATCACTTCCGCCTGCGGCAGACGCCCCTGGGTCTGACGATCAAATGCATCCACAGCAAGGCCATGAAACTTCAGGCTGCGGATACGATCGGCGAGAGCGGCGTCATCGGTCACGACCAGGCCGCCTTCCGCGCAGGTGATGTTTTTGATGGCGTGAAACGAGAAGATTGCCGTGCCGCGATGCCCGACCGGCCTGTCGTGATAAGTCGTGCCCACCGCGTGAGCCGCATCTTCAATAATGGCAATGCCATGCTGCTCAGCCAGCTGATAGATCGGTGCGATATCGGCGGGCGCACCGGCGTAATGCACCGGAATAATGGCGCGGGTGCGTGGCGTAATGGCCTGAGCTATCCGTTCCGGCGTCACCATCAGGTTGTCCGGATCCACATCAATCATGACGGGCGTGGCACCCAGCAGCGTAATCAGGTTCAGGGTTGAAACCCAGGTCATGGATGGCGTAATCACCTCATCGCCAGGCCCGATCCCCATCGCCATCAGCGTGACATGCATCCCGGCAGTAGCCGAGCTCACTGCAATGGCATGCTGGTTGCCGGTCAGCTGAACAAAGGCCTGCTCCAGTTCGGCGCATTTCGCCCCGGTTGTTATCCATCCGGAGTCGAATACCGCTTTAACAGCAGCCAGCTCCTCATCACCGAATGAAGGGCGGGAAAATGGCAAAAAATCCATGCTAAAACTCCTGCAAATCAAACCCATAAACTGTCGCGCGTTGTTAATCGGATACAACGCCGGAAAAGAACTGGAATAGCGATTTATCAATGTCTGGCAGGCAGATAAGCCATAACAGGTTTCCCGTTATGGAATTAAGGTTACCGGACTGCTAATACAAGTTAACGTATGAAAGTTAACTGAACATTAAATGAATAGATTTAATTACAATAAAATCAACAGGGATTCAGTTAATGGATTCCTGAAAAGTTCACTATTATTTCAATAATATTTCCCCGGCACTCAACTCTTTTTGATTTATTGATATTTTGTTTATAAAACAGCAGGCCCGGCCTGTTGTCAGCTCAGATATAGCTCGCCTGACATCAATTCCCGCGCAGAATAAAAACGTAAGCCACTGATTAAAATAAGCTAATTTCAGATTGTGAATTGCCGAATCAATGTCGTCACATACTTCCAGTCAGGATTTCAGTAAAATGACAGATTAATAAAGTCGCCTTAATGTATTCTTAATATTTCCCGTTATTAATGTTCCGCTACCCGGAATAATCATTACATTTTGGTGAATCTGAGGTGACAGTCAGTTAATATCTTTCAGATTATCTGTGTCTCTATGGTAAAAGCAGTGCGAATAAAAGCGAATAAGATCGCGGTTTCAGGCATTAACGTTTGGTCTTTCTGAAAGAGAAAAAGTGATGATACGTGCCGCCTGTTTATGCACTCTGTTTGCCCTGATCAGCCCGGCGCTCTGTGCCGCGCCGGTAACCTATGCCATTACCCCCGATAAAACGTCGATTGGCCTTTCGTGGCGCGCCTTTGGACATGACTTTTCGCAGGCCAGACTGCAGGGCGTGACCGGCATGGTTACGCTTAATCCTGATGAAGATCGTGACGATCGTATTGAAGTGAATATTCCGGTGGGAACGCTGGTCGCCTCGAACAGCCTGTTAACCTGGCAACTGAAAAGTGATCTGTTTTTTGATGCAGAGCGCTACCCGCAGATTCATTTCGTCAGCAGTCGCGTGGCTGCGCTGGGTGACGGTAATTACCGGATTTTTGGCACGCTGACGGTTAAAGCTGTCAGCCGGCCGGTGGTGATGCTGGCCTCGCTGGACAGCGGGAAGACGCTCGTTCCTGCCTCTCGCTTGCTGGCACTGCATGCTTCCACCGCCATCTCTCGCTCCGCCTTCGGTATGGATCGGCTGGTCGGGGTAGTTGACGATCGGGTAAATATTGCGCTTAAGATTGCAGCGCAGGTCAGAGAGCCGCGCTGACCGTCACCGCTGCGCATGCCGCCGGATTAGGTAAGCGCTGCCTGTCATGTTTCAGCGGTGGACGCCGCTAGCGCGTCGGGATTAAGGAATGTCTGTACCTGTACCTGTCTCACCTTTCGCGCCCGTAAGTCGCTGATCCAGATGACGTAAAGGTTCGGGAAAAGCCATCGGTCAATACGAGTGCCCGGCATGAACTGCGCGCTGCGTTCCAGCGCAAGCTGGTTTACTGCACCAGCTTATCTGCCATGTCACGGTTATGCGATAACGCATAGCCGTACGCCAGGTGTTCCTCATGGTGCGGACAGAGGTGACTGTAAGTGATTTTTTGCTCTTCCCTGCCACATAAGACCTCGGGATGGTCATTAATAACAGACTTCAGATCGCGGTATTCCTCACAATCGGTAAACAGCTCAGCACCGGCTTCTATTCAATAAAAATAAACTTATTTTTTGTCCGCCTGCCATGCCGAATCAGATCAGCACGTTTTCCACCTGACAGAAACGCCTTTCCGTCAGGGACATCACCGCGGCTTCCGCAATCGCCTGTGCCCTGAGGCCATCCTCCAGACCAGGCAGATCCCCAACCTGCTCCCCGTTCAGCGTTCGGATAAATGCATCCAGATGAGCATAATAGGTTGGCTGCACCCGGCTGAACCAGTCTGGCAGCAGCCCAGGCTGCTGAATCTGCGCGCCCTGATAACAGCTGACTCCGCGCTGCGGCTGGGAGGCCGATTCCAGCATGCCTTTTGCCCCCATCACACTGATGCGTTCGTCATAGCCATAGCCGGTGCGGCGGGCATTATCGAGCTGTGCCAGCGCCCCGCTCTGCAGCCGCAACAGCAGCGTGCTGGTGTCCACGTCGGCGAATTCGCCGATCAAAGGTAGTGCCAGCGCGGCCCCCATCGCCGCCACTTCCGTTACCTCTTCTTCTGTCAGCCAGCGCAGCAGGTCAAAAAAGTGGATAGCCTGATCGCGCATCTGACCGCCGGACGCCTGAAGATAGGCCAGCGGCGGCATGGACGAAGAACGGCAGACCATCTGAATCAGTTCTGCCGGACCAATCCGCCCCTGACGGAGTTGCTGCTTTAGCTGCTGATGGCTGACATCAAAACGGCGATTAAACCCCACCGTGACCGGCACGTTGTAAGGGAGGACGTTAGCCACGGCCTTACGGGCACGCTCAAGAGAGAGATCGACCGGCTTTTCACAGTAGATTGCTTTACCGGCGCGGGCAGCGGCTTCAAGCAAATCCGCATGGGTTGGCGTCGCGCTGGCGATAAGCACCATATCAATTTGCGGATCGTTTATCGCTTCAGTCACGGACGCGACCCGGGCATCATAGCGGGTCGCAAAGTCGGCAGCGCGCGACGGTTCCGCATCCGCCACCCACACCAGCTCTACTCCGGGATGGGCCTGAAGATTCGCGGCATGAACTTCACCAATAAAGCCACACCCCAGCAGGGCAACACGTTGCTTTTTATTCATTTATTTGAACTCCATCATAGTCCGGCAGAAAGCTGCACCGGCAGGATAACGCGGCGTTTTACACTTACGGCATGATGTTTTGAGGTGTTTACCTCAGAGGAGAGCGGCATGTCGCTGAAAGAGGTCGCCCGACGGGCAGGTGTGGGACTGGCAACCGTGGATCGGGTGCTTAATGAACGTGGTGGCGTCGCGCCGGAGACGGTTCACAGAGTACTGCAGGCAGCACGGGAAATAGGTCTGAAGCGTATCCTGCCTGAAGAGCATCGTCATCCGTGGCAGATAGAACTGCTGCTGAGCAGCAACGATTCGTTTTTCTTTAAGCAACTGGCGCAGGATTTTACAGAGGTCGCCTCGCATCTGGGCTATCGCCGGTTAACGCTGCATCGCACCTTTGTTCCGGAAGCACAGCCCGGGCGACTGGCCAGGCTTATCAGACAGGGAGCAGAGACACGGGATGGACTGATCGTTTTTGCACATGAGCATCCGGCGATTTATGAGGCGCTGGAACATTGCCAGGTGCGTGGTGTACCTGTGATCTCGCTGGTCACCGATTTGCCTGGTGCTGCCCGGCTCTGTCATGTCGGGATCAACCAGTTGCAGGCAGGACGCACCGCCGCTCAGCTAATGGGTAAAATGCTGCATCAGCCCGGTGAGGTAGTGATGGTCAGTGGTCACAGGGATTACAGCGCGCATCGTCAGCGCATTGAAGGTTTTTGCACGCTGATGACTGAACGCTATCCCCATCTTCAGCTGCGTGAAGTTCTGGCCGCTCAGGAAAATCGCGACATCATCAGTAAGTTGCTGGAGAAACAGCTGGTTCGGAGCGGAAATCTGTTGGGAATTTACAACACCGGGCTGGGGAATACCGAAATCGGACAGGCGCTGGCACGGCATCGCCAGCTGAATCAGTGCGTCTGGGTCACCCATGAACTTTACGCCACGACACGCACGCTGATGGCGCAGCAGAGCGTTGCGCTGACGCTGGATCAGAATACCCGGCAGCATGCTCAGTTGGCGGTACAGCTGATGCTGAATTATCTGGAGCAGAAAGTGAAACCCGATGAGTATGCCAGTGGAAAAGTAGACTTCATGATTTATACAGCCGAGAACGCGTTATGAAGCAAACCAACACCTCATACTCTCCACCGGGGGCCGCATTTTCGTTATAGATGCCAGCCGTTGAATCTGTTTAGGCTATTGATAATGGCACAGCGGACAAACCACTTTTAACCTCATGCAGCCTCACTTTTACTCTGCACTTCTGTATTGCAATCGCCTCAGAACGTCAAAAAACGCCGACATACAGTTTTTAAAACTACCCATTCCCTAAATATTAAAATATAAATCTATATACACTCAATTTGTTATTTTAATATTCCACTCCATCTCTGAGTTGTTATCATCGCCTCGAATCCGACAGACCATCACCGCATGCAGTGAAAAACTTTCCAGATTAACCATTCTGGACCCGGGTCGTTGAACAGAATGAGTAATTCAGGAGCTGGCATGCTAAGGCGCATCACTGATAAAGCACGTTTTGTATAAGGTTTGATAAATATCAAGCCTGCCTGGATTTTTATTGGTAGTTTCCCGTTACGCTTTCACTTTATGACAGTGCGATGCTAAATTCTCATCGGTTTGAGGCAGGGAAACGTCCAGCGCTTTGAATATAAGCGGACTGAGCAGTAGGTTATCCTGAATTTTATCTCCACCGGTAACGGTGCCTGGCGGATTAATGAGAGCGTGGTTTGGAACAGTGTTTATCTCCGGTGCGCACCACCACAGAAAGAGTGCTGCACGCCGTTATTTTCGAAGTCGTTGCTAATGTCCTGGTATTCATCATTCTGATTAATTTTGCCTCGGCAGCACCTTCGCAGTCGGCACTGTTGACTATAGTTTCATCAACGCTGGCGATGGGATGGAACTATCTGTTCGACCTGATTTTTGACAGCGTTCAGCTGCAAACCGGATTTAAAAAAGACTGGCGAATAAGATGTCTCCATGCCGTTTTATTTGAGGCAGGTCTGTTATTCGTATTGATACCTTTTGCATCATGGTGGCTGGATATTACGCTACTCGCAGCGCTGAAACTGGAATGTGGATTGGTGCTGTTTTTTTTGGTTTATGCTTATCTGTTTAATCTGATATGGGATTACGGTAGGGCTGCAGTAAAAATCATTAAAAAACAATAAATTATAAAATCAATAAGGTGAAAGCTGATTTTTTAACCTTCTGCTTAGCCAGGTCAGTGAAGCGTCAGAGGCGACACTGCGCATCTGAACGCATCCAGTGCGTAAGGACACACGTATATCAGTTGTCAGGTTCTTATTTATTTTCCTGGCAGCATCGATAGCACAGCGAGTCAGCTTAAATAAAGTTAAGACCGCGCATAAGCTCATTTTTACAGGTTAACTCCAGCAAAAAATTATGAACAAAATCTACTATCTGAATAAGTTAAGAAACTGCCCGTCAACCGATATCCTGGATATCGTGACAAGCTATATGCGGAAAAAACTTCCTTCTGACGATCTCTCTTCTTTTGAGGGCGCATACGATCATCGCAAAGCCGAACTAATAATGAATGAGACTTACAACGAAGTGCCTGCGGAAGTCTGGCGATTAGTTTGCTGACGCTGAAATAAGCAGAAAAAATTAACATTAATACATTATCCGCTGAAAAATTACTGCACTGCTGATTATCCTTTTTCGTCTTACAGGTACGTCCGCAGGCTGATATTTTCCAGCAGGGATAATGTATCGATAAGTCAGAGCATCACCCCTTCATGCAGTGATGCTCTGATATTATTCAGACACGGATATCAGAAGTGATATGACAGGCCGATCATACCACTGTAATCCGTTTTAAATTCACCACCCAAACTGCTCTCTACTTTCGCATTTAGTGAAAGGCCAGGCGCGACAATACCTTCCAGCCCTACACTGCCATGATAACGGTTATCTGACCAGGCGCTGTATTGCCGGTTTGACTGACGATCGGAAAGTGTGGTTGTGGAGCCATTTCTACCAGGTGAATACTGATAGGCCAGACTGGCATTGACGTTAATATTCGGCATTAATGCGCCCAGACCGCGTTTCTGCACCATGAACCCGCTGCTGGTGAAGTAAGGTGTGGATGAACTTAACGAAACTGACGCATCTTTCCCTTTCAGGGTATAGCCGGATATGACACCAGCGGTCACACCAACAAACGGTGAGATAAACAGAGTATCGTCAGCCAGCGCAAACTCATAGCCAGTGCGCAGGCTGCCTGCCAGCATATGGCTGTCCTTTTTCATGCCATTAATATTTAAAGCAGGATCCAGCGTTATCTCCTGATTCAGATACATATAACGACTGGCCGCATCAAAGAACCATCCAGTATCAGCCTGCCAGGAATAAAATGCACCGACAGTAGCCAGTCGATGTTTTTCATGACCCTCCCCTTTTACCTCACCCTGCGTATAACTGGCGCTGATACCGGCTGTTTGCTTGTCGCTGCGGGCATCCCAGCCCACATTCAGTGTTTGCTGGTTGACGTCGAGTCCAAGAAAATGCCCTTTTTTCTGCTCTATTGTTGCCCATGATCTGCTGTTTTCTGGCGCGGCGCGCAGACTGTCAGTGCGGTTATGCAACTGACTGACCGCTTCACTGAAAATGTACTGCCGCGAGGCGATTAAGGCACGCGTGCGCTGGATCAATGGCAGGTTGTCGTAAACAGAGAACCAGTCATCCGGATTGAACGCCGGCTTTTTGGCTTCCTCTTCTGCTTTCGCTGCTTCCTCTTTCGCTTTTTCTTCAGCTTCGGCTTTTGCCTCAGCCTCTGCTTTGGAATTAGCTTCTTCCTCTGCTTTCGCTTTCTCTACAGCAGCTTGCTCAGCAGTAGCATTATCCGCTGACGAAGCGTCTGTAGCAGGCGCTGGCTCTGGCGTTACTTCTGGCTCAGGGATAACATCTGGCGCTGGCGTCGGTTCCGGCTCAGGGGTAACTTCCGGTGCTGGCGTCGGTTCCGGCTCAGGCGTGACTTCCGGCTCAGCCGACTTATTACTTTCCAGCACCCACAAAACACGGTCGTTATTGTCTTTCACCTGATAATTGGGGGTGTAAACGCTAAATCCGCTGTAGCTGTCTGCAAAAGAGAAATAGCTGTGCGACGTGCCAGCAGGTGCATCAACCATTACCAGATCCTGGGTCAGCGCAACTTCGTCTTCACTTCCGATTAGCAGACTTACGTCCAGCAGGTTGTCGCCACCACTCACCGAATTTTTTACAATCAGTTTGTCGCTTTCCAGTGTGGAGGGTTTAACGCCTAACATCAGATTTAACCCGGTCGCATCCAGCGTATCGACATTCAGTGTTTTGGCGCTCCAGCGGCCTGAAGGCACCATTGAAAGTGTCGAACCACGTCTCGCCAGAAGTGAACTGATATTACTGTTGCCGGTCATCGTCCATTTCGCATTGGCATCCAGCGTCATAAGGCTGCTGCCTGTTGATGTTACGGCCCCCTGATAGTTAACCTTACCAAGATAAAGTGAGGCATTGTTAGCCAACTGAGCATCGCCTTCCACTTCGCTGGCGGGCAGCATTGCCAGTGCATCCGCGCTTCGCACTGGCTGACTGCAGGAAACATCATCAGAATAGATGGCAGAATAGCAACGCCAGCTTTTCTCGCCTGCAAGCTCGCTATCGTTGTAGCCAAAAGAGAGTGTTGACGAATCAGCAGCAACAATGTTGGCTTTCACTCCAGCATATTCTCCCACCTGGAAATTCGCACCAGTACCTACATTGATCTGATCGGCTTTAAACAGTGAAGTGTTCCAGTCGTCATCAACGATAACGCCTCCCGCATGTGGAACCGGCTGACCAGAGAGCACCACCGTGCCATTCTCAACATTGAGATTGCCATTCAGGTTCATGCCCCCCGTAAGTGCAGTAATGGCCGTAGCGTTGTGCGGCAGGATATTCACGTTCATCACGCCGTTAAGCGCTTTCTCCAGGGTTTCTCCCAGAAAGCCTCGGAATACCTGAATATTAAGCTGTGTGAGGCGATGATTGATCGCTTCATCCGCATCGGTTCCAAGATACGTCCAGGTCGATGTCGAGGTTTTATCGGTTGGGAAATACCAGTAGGATGAGGTATTTAATTGAAAATACTCGGTATCTTTGGTGTAGGGGTTTTTATACACATAGATATTACCTGGTGTTCCTTTTGGGTTACTGCCCGTAAATGTATAAAAGGGAACGTCTGCGGCGGTGTAACCCGTGATGTTGAGTGTTGCGTCTTTATCACTGTGGTTAACCAGCGTTGCACCGCTGTCGGTATGGTTGATCTTTTTAAAACTCAGCGCATTGCCATTTAAATCTAAACGACCGCCGCGGTAGCCAAAGAAGATCTGGTCAGTCGCAACCTGACTTTCATCATTCAGTACAACAGTTGGCCGACCACTCACTAAAGTGACTGACGAAAACGCCTGTTTATTGCCTGAGGCATCAGCTTGTTGATCGAGGATAACGGTACCCTCTCCCACATTCAGTAAACCCGGGTTTGTGCCAATGGCATTGATATGCAGTGTACCTGCGCCGATTTTATGCAGCGCATCGCTTGCCACGCCATTGACCTGCCACAGAACCTCTTTGTCCGCGTCAACCTCAATGCCGCCGCCAGCCCAGGTCGCATTGACGCCGTCGGCAGACGAGACAGTGTAGTTATTGGAAAACTGAAGTTTGCCAGCGCCCATGTTGATCGGCGTATTTAGCGTGATCAGCCCGCCAGCACCGTTGAAGCGAAGATCTTTGGTGGCATCAAGTTCTGCATTGGTGGCGGTAGAGGGCGCCGCTGACGCATAGGCCGAATCCAGGCCTGCCCATGACCAGGAGGAACCGTATTGTGTGATCGCGGTGTTGTCCCAGAAAATCGTGCCGTTACCTGCGACATCGACAACATCAGGAGAGGTGTTAGTGGCAATAGTGCTTTGAATGTAACCATCCGGAATATATTCCCAGATACTCTCGGTGCCGTAAGGCTGATCATTAACAAACGCACCGTGTAACACCCCTGCAATCTTCCAGACCTTATCTGTTTCGTCATAGACCATGATTGGGCTGCCACTGTCACCAGCCATAGTCCCGATCGCCAATGGTGAAGTCAGGGGATTATCTGGACCATAGTCGATCGCACGCAAACTCCCGGATGGCGTGGTAACTGTACCGGCATTGATCGTTCCCCCACTAACCCAGTTATAAGCACCACTCAGGGTAATCTGCTGTGTCTGATCTTCGCTGACCTGGCTTTGTGTACCACCACCGATACGGGTATACCAGGAGTAGCGCGAAGTATCCCCTTTACGGATCTCAGACTTCTCTACGGTTTCAATTGGTCCGGCATCGATAACCACTTTATTCAGACGTGGCAAATGAAAATCGACGTCTGAATCAGATAGTGTTTCATTACGATTAATCAGCTTGTAAGTTGCGCCATACTGCGCACCTTTACCAAAACCCACTGACTGATAACCGGTATTATGGCGTGCACTGGCAACATAGGAAGGCGCAACCAAGGTACTATAACCATAATTAGCGACCATGCCGAAATCGGGCATAGCGAAATCAAGATACCCCGATAAAGTACCATCCATTTTATAGATCGGTATATTCGTCAAACCAACAGAATAATTCCCCAGGTTTTCAGCGAAATCACGATATTCCTGCACATCAACATCGTGTCGCATGATGCCCGCATAAGATTTTGTGCAGATAAAGAAGGTGCAATATAACGCTGCGTTTCCAAAATGTTTCAATGGATTATCCTCATGAGGCTATTATTATTTAAGAAAAACACCTTAATTAATGAAATAGTATCATTATGACAATCGGCAACAGAATCTGAGTTTTATATAGATATTGATTCAGATCAAAGTAAGAAGCCAGATTAGCGTAAAATTTGTGATAACCCATTGTATTAAAAGGCTATAAAAACCCATTACCAAATTGGATTAAAGTTTTTCATTTAATATATTTATTAAAAATCATGTCGGGACAATTGCCAAATGAGATCAAAATAGATATAAAAAAACACTTCCTGATAAAAATAATTTGTTAATTCAGAATAAAATTTTTTATCTACCGGAAAGTTAATTTTTATCTAAAAAAAGCTAATAACACTTTGTGGAAATAATGATCAATATCATTCATGGGATTAACCCATCCAGTGTCTGGTACACATAAAACACGCGGTTAACCCATTTATAGTGTAAGAACGACACCAGAAATCCGTAGTAGTCCAGAAAAAGGACTGCGATAAATGATCGGGTGTCTTGCAAAGATTTAGCCAGGATTGAGTTTAGACAAAGCCTCTTTGGCATTATCTATGCATTTCAATGGCGTTTATTAATCCTGCTGGCAGGGAAATTGAAAAGTGATTATTGCGGGTGATCGCGATGATACAATGCCCACTGCTCAATCCTCTCTCCTGAAGGTAACAGACAGTAGAGTGTGCTGGTGCTCAATGATTCATCCTTTACCTGCTGGCCGCCACGCTGCAGGCACCATTGACTTGCAGGATTCCGCATTGCCAGGCGCTGTGGCTCGGCATGATGGGGCATGCAGGCACTAATTTGTAGCGTGGCCAGCATCAGGGAGCAGACTGTTATTCTGTCTATGATTTTCATATAACCCTCTCTCAGGATCAATTTCAGGTAGGTGAGACTTCATTTCTTATGCTCACAAGGCTATGGCACAAAGCGCATTAGCGCATTAGCGCATTAGCGCATTAGCGCATTAATTAATACGCTCGCCGTCATACGTTTTTCATAGGCCATCGCTTCAGATTCCTTTCTTGCCCGTTTATGGAAAAATCTGGTGTGTATCTGAGCATGTAATAATGATAGCACCTACGCGCTAAACCCTCTCTTAACAACACCTATTGCTACCAGCACTCTCATTACTGACCTGCGAGAACCAATAAACAAACCTCAAATTAGAATGACTGTAATAATAAATAACAAGACTTCCCGAGTGACAGCTAACACATAAGCTTAATTTTAAATGAAAATTCCTTTATGACACCTCGGTTCTTTTAACCTCTTGTCAAAAGATGCATGCTTTCACTCTCTTTACATAATTAACGCCTGACCTGCATAATCCTGCCGCCCTTAGTAAATATGCTGTAATTAATGGATTTAATTAACAAGACGTTTAATTCGTATCGGGCCAAAAGAGCGTATGAAGTGCGAAATGGCATGCCTGTTTAACATTTTCACAGCCCCCCAGGCCCTTTAATAAAACCTTAAGGAAGAGTCACAGATATGAATAATAATACTGACTTAAATAAACGCGTAAAAGCGATGATACTGGCCGGTGGAATGGGTATGTTGCCTCTGGTCAGTTCAGCTGCAGTTGTCGGAAGCCAGAGAGGCGGAGATATTACGCTGGCAGATGGCACCACATTAATCGCCGATCAGTCATCTGGCGATGGTTATTATGGCATTCTTGTAACAGGTGCAACCGCTGCTGAAGTGACAGCCGGTTCGGGCAGCACAGTTACGGTGAAAGACCCTGATCATTACGCTAAGGGAATTTTCATCCAGGCTGCGAACAGTCACTTTACTGCTGATAAATTAATTCTCAATGTTTCAGGAATATCCGCAGTGGCGATGGAGCTCAGTGGAAAGCAGGTTACTGCCAATCTGGGATCAGGTAGCTCCGTCACATCGATTGGATCAGGTATTGCTTACGCAGAGGGGGTGGTTGTAAGCAATCAATCCTCGTTGCAGGCAGAAGCATCAAGTATCAGTACCCAGGGCACCAACGGTATTGCACTGCGCGTCAGCGGTTACGGCTCAAACGTTGATCTAGGCAGTGACAGTAGTATACAGACCAACGGGACCAACAGTCATGGTGTACAGGTGGACACACTGACCGGTGATGCGATTAATGGTGCCGCAACGCTTAAAGCGGAAGCGCTGACCATTAATACTCTGGGCGATGCCTCGCAGGGCATCAATATTCAGGATAATGGCTCGGTTGATTTGGGCAGCCACTCAACCATTATCACCACAGGTAAGACTTCTGCAGGCATCTGGAGCCTGGGTGAACTGACTGCCGATCATCTGACAATCAGCACATCTGGCACGACTTCTCCTGGCATTTCAGCCAGAGAAAATAGCCTGATAAATGTCGGCGCAGGCAGCGTGATCTCTTCAGCACAGACTGGCGGCCTTGTTGCGATGGATAATAATGCCACCCTCAACTTTTCAGGTAGTGAAGAGGAACGCAACACCATTCAGTCTGGTGGTTATGGCGCATCCGCCCAATCGACAGGTGCAGTGATCAATCTGGCAAACACAGATATTGTTCTTAAACAATCAGATATGGTCAGCAGAGGCCTATGGTCTCTGGGGGGAGGCGTGATTAATGGCGAAGACATCAGCATCACCGGGCCTGATACAGGAATAGGTGTTGTCGCCTGGAATGGTGGCCAGACCAATCTGACAGGCGATCTCTCTATCGATATGGCCTCTCCGGACGGAGTAGCAATAGCAACACTTTACGCCGAAGGGTTTGAACCGGGCATTATTACTTCTCAGGGTAAAGCGGATATCACCGGCAGCGTGGTATCGCTGGGAGGTCTGATTGACATTAATTTAGAGCCGGGTTCACTGTGGTCCGGTAGTGCTGCCAGCGATAATGTGAATGGCGGTCATTTAAACGTCAGCCTCACCAACAGCACATGGAACGTTAGTCAAACATCAAATCTTGATAACCTGACATTAAATAACTCACTGACAGACCTTTCTGCAGCAACAGACGATGCGACCTACTCCACTCTGACCATTGCTAACCTGAGCGGTAGCGGCAATTTTACCCTTCGTACCAATCTGGTCGGCGATGGTGAAGGGGTAAATAATACTGGCGACAAAATCGTGGTGACCAAAAGCAGCGCAGGTGAGTACGGTCTGAATATTCTGAACCGCGGCAGTGCCATTACCACAGGTAATGAAGTACTAACCGTTGTTGAGACTACCGATGGTATCGCGACTTTCAGGGGCAACACCGACGTTGAACTGGGCGGCTATGTCTATTCGGTTAACAAACAGGGTACTAACTGGGTTCTCTCATCGCCAAAAACACCTGAAACGCCCGCAGCGGACGAACAGGCTGTAATACCAGCAGAAGATCGCCCTGTTCAGCCCGCCTCCGCTTCGGATGCCACGACACCCACGACGCCATCAGGACAAAATAATTCAACCATCACCAGCACAGCGAATGCAGGTGCCAACTTCCTTAACATCGGTTATCTGATGAATTATGCCGAAATGCAGACTCTGATGCAGCGCATGGGTGATGTGCGCCAGGGAAAGACGGGCGGCAATGTCTGGCTGCGCGGAATGGATGGGCGTTTCAGTGGTTTTGCCAATGGCAAGCTGAGCAACTTCAGCATGAATTATACAGGCTATCAGTTTGGGGTAGATAAACGCCTGTCCGATGATCTGCCGATCTATCTGGGCTTGTTCATGGGAGCAACTGAGGGCTCACCTCATTATCGTACTGGCGATGGGACTACCAAATCTGAACATTTTGGTATCTACGGCACATGGCTGAATGACGCGGGCTTCTACCTGGATGGCGTACTGAAATTCAACCGCCTGAGAAATCAATTCGATGTCAGCGATACCCAGAATAATCGCGTATCCGGACAGGGTGTCTCATCAGGCCTGAGTGGATCACTCGAAGCCGGGAAGAAGTTCAGCTTCTCTGACGAACTTACTGGCTTCTACCTGGAACCACAGCTTCAGCTGACTGCCGGTCATCAGGATGGAACCTCTTTGCAGGCGTCGAATGGCCTCAACATTAATCTCTCAAGTTACAAATCGATGATGGGAAGAGCCAGCGTACTGGCAGGTTATGAAGTCAATCAGAACAACTACAAACTCAATACTTATGTCAAAACAGGTGCTTTGCGCGAGTTTGACGGGGATGCTGCTTATGCTCTGAATGGTTCAGATGAGCGTCTCTCGTTTAAAGGTAATGGCTGGAATAACGGTATCGGTGTCAGTGCGCAAATCAGTAACCATACCCTTTTTATCGAAGGAGATATGGTGAATGGAAATCGCTTCAACCAGCGCCAGGTCAACGCCGGCTATCGTTTTAGTTTTTAATAAATAAACCGACAAAGGATGGGTGTTAAAGGAGACGTGTAAATGAAGAAAATATTATGGATGATAGTGGCCCTCATCAGCTCAGGCTCGGTATATGCCCGGCAGGAGGTCACGGTTGCAGAGGCGAAAACCCTGCGCGACGATCGTCAGGTTACGCTCACGGGAACGATCACTGGCAGGGCCGATGATGATCACTACTGGTTAAAAGACCCGACTGGCCGCATCCGTGTCGATATAGACGATGATGATGATGATGATCGCTATCTGATTGGTAAAAAGGTACGGGTCAGCGGTGAAGTTGATAGGGATGATGGCTACAGCGAAATCAACGTAGATCGTGTTTATATCCTGAAATAAACATCTGTAAAAGTGTAAAAAAGCCAGCGGTGACGCTGGCTTTTTGCTTGTCTTAACGTATCAGAAGTCTCTGTTAACCTACCATTTGCAGGAATAAATGGTACAAAGGTTATACCCCTGCACGGATAATGGCTGAAAGTCATTATCTTTCAACAGTGTTAATTTCAAATACTGTTTAGCAAACCGGATGAGTATTCACGAGTTTGTCAGGGAGATTTCTGCATACTTATGTGCGTTTCTTTGAGTGTGGGCGCAGGCTGAGAAGGATAACGGCTACCCACGCCTGACTGAAACGCATCGAGAGTTGAAGTACGGGTGCAGCAACCGCATAGTTACTGTAAATATAAATAACCACCCCTGACATGATTGCCGTTACCCTTTCAAAGGGGATGGCCAGGGATTGATTATTTTCGTGGTTCTTTTCTTACATAAACTTATCAACCCTTAACGGCCTTAAGGCTACCTGTGAATGCCTTTATGCATCACAAAAAATCCGGGCATCAGAATTAAATCTTTAATTCGCAGGACCACTCACCTATGGGATGCATAAGAAATTAAAATCTTCCAGACTCAATAACACCCTTATAAAGTTCAAGCAGTGTCAGATCATTGATGAAGGCGTTAAAGGCCATATCACCACTTAGCGAAAACTTCTTCATGACATTGTATTTATGTGCATAAATTGTTTTAGCGGACAGATTCAGGCGTTTAGCTGTCTGCCCTACGCTATACCCTTTCTTGAGAAAACTTAGCACCTGCAGCTGGACTACTGTAATACGCGCGAAATCGCAATGCGAGCAATCCGTGGGTACAAATCCTTTGGCCCTCCCCTGATTTCCCAGCCAGAACCGGATGATTTTATCAGCAATATCGCGAACAGAATCCCTGTGCGAAATGATAATCAAAGAACGATAGCAAAGAGGCAAATGCTCAGTAATGATGTCTTCAATATCGTCAACAAAGACTATTAAAATGCTACCGGGTTTCCTATCCCGGTAGGCAGGCTGACACATATAAAGGCGCCACTGTGCAACACTAATGAGTATAAAGTCCGCCTGACATAAATTTTTTGCGTCATAGGCGGGTAAGAATTCTACTGGCGTATCTGATAACAGTGCCTCCTCAATAATTTTGGAGATGCCCAGCCGAAAGAAGTAGTTCTCATTTGTACAAACGACTTTAAAATCCATTTTCCCTTAAGCATCCCAAAAGTTAAATAAAAATAGACTCAGGTAAACTTGCCGTTAACCAGGGTCAGCTCACCTTTCTCTTTTAATTCTTTCAAAACTCTGCAAATGGAGCTTTTTGAAAGATGAGAACTGTTTTCAATCAGGTAAAGTGCCGAAAAGCGCTTCTTAAGATGCGGTGGCAATTTTTCCCAGCGGCCAATTAAAGAAATCACTTCATCATGTGAGTTATTCTTGGGTAGCTGAATGTAGTTCATCAGGTCTGAGTACTGGCCAGAAAGAATGGACATGGCATCGTTAAAGAGGTCCTTCTCAAATACCAGTCGCCAGAACACATCGTAATCGATGAAACTGACCTTCCCATAATCGATTCTTTCCAGATAGACAGGAGGTTCATCGAGTGCCGGTGTGACACCGACAACAAAGGGAGCAGACAGGATATTTAAGACCTTATTTTCACTCTTTAATTTCAGCAGGAAGTCACCATCAAGAATGAACATTACCCGGCGTACATTATCTTTAGTGAGATGATAACGACGTTTACCACGTGAAATCTCATCTGGATTAGCAACCTGGGTGTACCCGGCTAGCGCATCGATGATCCGCTCATGATTCTCAGTCACTCTATACATAATAATTAACTCAATCTAACTAACACGAAGTTAGTGATTAGTAGAAAAATTAGTAAAAATCCGTTTGTTATAGTCTCTTTATTTCGCCTGGTGTATTTCTTATCTCTGCCCCCCCCATTATAAGCCATAGAAGAGGTCGTTATTGGTTTCACTATAGTAAAACCATTGCGATAAAATTCAACACCACAAACATGCAAAAAGGAAGATCATTAAGCCAGCGAATGGCATCACAACCAGATATTTCACCGCTTTAAAGCCATTTTATCAGTAGTTCAAACTAACAAGTAGAGACTTACTGATGGGGTTATAACTTTTTTCTTAAAAAAGGAATCAATCATAACCATATGAACATTAATGTTATAAAATCACTGTATTAAAACAAACAAGTACGCATTAGCATTTTAAAAAACAGTAATAATCTTCACATGTTTACTCATAATATAATGATTGTTAATTCCCCCGTAAAAATAAAAAAAACAACAAAGCTCCTGATGGCATAAATTAAACCATAGTATTGTCATAACAGACATTTAAATCGACAAATGATATATATATAGATTTATATTCTAATTTTTAATAATTAATAAGAATTTTAAGCCAACACAGGACATACCTTTAAGCACCCGGATTTTACTTTACACTTCATATGAAGCTAGCCTACTCCGAATCAGACTGATTTAAGAAAAGCCCATAGATTATTTTCAAAGCCTTTACATCGCAGAATGCGTACCATTCTCACCGTCTGAAATTGATAGTTCCACCTCAACGAAAGACAACCATAAAAATATGAACAGAAATAACTTATCGATAAGCTGAATAACCTCAATCCACCCAACCAAATCATAATGCATGTAAAAAAAATGTAATGAAATCATAACTTCTATAGCCAGTAAAAACCGCACCAAATATCAATTATGGATATTTTGCTATTTTATTTTTTATGGCCTAAGAATCTAATAGCGCCGTTCGCTTGAAGCGGCATTTTAAAAAATTCATTACTGAATAATTGAACAACTGATTAATCCTGGAGATATAAATGAGAGAGTTAACATCTGTTGAAATGCAGAACGTTTCAGGCGCAGGTTTTTTTGATTTCATCGGTTCAGTCGTTGTAGGTGCAGCTGCAGGTATTACTGCTTTCGGTCTTAAATGGGCCATGAGCGGCGGTAGCGCGGGCGGCGTCCTGGGCGTTGGTATTATCTCTGGCGGTGTTGGTCTGATCGTGGGTGCCGTTGTGGGGCTGGTCGATGGCGCACTTTATGGCGCGATGAATGGCTGGGAAACAACTGCAGGCTGGTTCAATAATATTGTTGAAAACCAGCTTGACCTGGGAACAGGTGTAATTACTGCATAAGGAAAAATCATGCGTGAATTGAAAAAAAATGAAATTGACGGCGTTAGTGGCGGCTCATTAACTTCCGTCATTTTAGATTTCTTTAAACAGATTGGCGGAAGCTCCAAAGAAAAAACTGAGTGGGTACGTCCGGAATCAATACCAGAAGCTAACCCAGTTAGCGGTACTGCTTTTGGCATGGGTATTGTCGGTGTTGCTGCGGCCGTAGTTTTCGGCCTGCTGATGTTCTGATTTACCAGGAAGGCGACAGACTTCCGGGAAGGAATGAGCGCTTGTCATAAAAATCAATCGCTCATAATTAAATGTTGTTCACTATTTTATACAAAGGAAAGTATATGAAAAAGGTATCCATGGTTGCTATGGGTCTGCTGCTGGCAGCGGCACAGGTTAGTGCAGCAGAAGCTTCAGATGGCACAATTAACTTCACCGGCACCATTGCATCTCAGACCTGTACCGTAAGCGTTAACGGCGGAAGCAGTACTGCCACCGTTACCCTGCCGAAAGTAGCAGCCGGTGTATTAAATGCGGCAGGTGCCGTTGCGGGCAACACTCGCTTTACTCTGGCGCTGAGCGACTGCTCCGCAACAACTGGCGATGTCTACGCTTACTTTGAGCAGGGCGCTGGTGTGAACGCCAATGGTCGCCTGACTAACACGGGTACTGCTACAGGTGTTGATCTGCAACTTCTGGACAGCGCTAACAACGCCATCAATGCAGGCAGCACTGAACAGTCTACCGCTCCTGCAACTGTCGCTCTGACTGCAGGAGCTGGCACCCTGTCTTACTCAGCTCAGTACTATGCAACTGCTGCTGCAGAAGCGGGTACCGTTGCGTCAACAGTAAACTATTCAATCAATTACCTGTAATTGATTATGGTGAGGGCAATGCCCTCACCACTCTTCTCCTTTCATCACTCCAGTTAATATCATGAAAAAAAAAAGTTTTAAATTTCTAATCTCCTGTTTGCTCACTTGCGCAATGACTTCGTCTGCCTTTGCCAGTGTGACCATCATTGGTACCCGGGTAATCTACCCCGCTTCCGAGAAAGAGGTTACCGTTCGTCTGGATAATCGCGGCGATCATCCCGCGCTTGTTCAGGCATGGGTTGATGACGGAAATCCTGACGAAGCAGTAGATAAAATAAATGTTCCTTTCGTTTTATTACCTCCGGTTTTCCGTATGGAGGCGAATAAAGGACAAACGTTACGGATTGTTTTTACGGGCGCCAGTCTGCCCACCGACAAAGAGTCTATCTTCTGGCTTAATGTCCTTGATATACCTCCTCGTGATAAAAGTCTGGCTAATCAGAACCAGCTGCAAATGGCAATCCGGAGTCGCATCAAGATTTTTTATCGTCCAGTTCAGTTTGATACAGCCCAGGCCAATAAAGCTGCGTCAGGACTGGTATGGCGTCACGGTCACAAACCTAATTTTCTTTCCGCAACTAACAACTCACCTTTCTACGTTAACGTCTCACAGATTAATGCAGAAGATAACGCAGGTCATAAATTAGTCAGTGAAAAAGGGGAAATGCTGGCACCAG
The DNA here is from genome assembly GCF_059730585.1 of Pantoea sp. X-Soil-YNGN-785. NCBI lineage: Bacteria > Pseudomonadati > Pseudomonadota > Gammaproteobacteria > Enterobacterales > Erwiniaceae > Pantoea > Pantoea sp. X-Soil-YNGN-785. The sequence goes on along the minus strand of NZ_AP035944.1, from coordinate 77,830 downwards.
GCGAAACAAAAGAGTTCCCGTTGAAAGGCATGGGCACAAGTCAAATAAAAACAACATTTAATTATCAGTATCTGGACGACTTTGGTGCAGCACGTAAGGTTGAAAGCAAAATAAACGAGTAGCTTTTGATAATTATCCAGGGGAAATTATGATGGCAAGGACGGTATTTTTTAATAAACCAACTGGCAAAACTTTTTATCGCTCTTTTTTGGCGCTGTTCCTGACCGCAGCAACTCAGTCAGCGATTGCTGAAACTGCTTATGATTTCGATGAATCATTTGTAAAAAATTTAGCTGGTGTAAAAGTAGACGTTTCCCGCTACGCAACTGGTAACCCCATTGATCCCGGCGTCTACACGCTGGATATCTTTTTGAATGGCCGTCAGATTAGTCGGGAGAATGTTCAGGTTGTGCGTGAGGGAGCAGGTACTAAAGCCTGTCTTTCTTATGATCTGGTAAAAAGCCTTTCCATTAAAGATACAGTCTTCAGCTCTGAGCAAGCTGAAGAGTTACGTTCAGGTAAGCAATGTATAGCACTGGAAGATGTGGTTAAGGAGAGTCATGCCGCAATCAACTCCGCTGATATGCAGATGGACATCTCAATTCCACAGATTTATTTGCTGCGCTCAGCACGTGGCTATGTCGCTCCAGAATTCTGGGATAAGGGCGAAACGGCGTTAACACTTAACTATGACACCAACTATTATCGCTCTGTTAACGACGGACGTGAATATGACTCTTTTTATGGCAGGGCGCTGGCAGGTTTTAACCTTGGCGGCTGGATGTTTCGTCATGATGGCTCATTAAGCTGGCGACGCCAGCAAGGTAAGGAGTCTCATCATTATAATGCCATCAACACCTATGTTCAGCGTGATATCCCGCAACTGAAATCACGCTTACTGTTAGGTGAAGGTAATACGAGTGGCGAGCTCTTTGATACCCTCGCTTTCCGGGGTGCGCAGATATCGACTGTCGATCAAATGTGGCCTGATTCACAACGTGGTTACGCACCAGAAATTCGTGGCGTTGCACGTACTAATTCTCAGGTAACTGTATCGCAAAACGGTAGTAAAATTTATGAGACAACCGTTTCGCCAGGCCCCTTTAATATCTCCGACCTCTACCCTACCGGCTACGGTGGCGACTTAGATGTCACTGTAAAAGAAGCTGACGGCAGCGAAACGCGTTTTTCAGTTCCTTATGCAGCCATGACGAGACTGAAGCGCCCGGGTATGACGTTCTACTCTGTGACGGGAGGTGTGTCGCGTAAAGACAACATGGCTTATACGGCTTCTGTTTATCAGGGCACCATTCAGCATGGCTTTACCAATAGTCTGACCGGTTATACCGGTGTGCTGGGATCAGACAACTATATCTCTGCGCTGTTAGGCGGTGCATTTGGGTTACCGATCGGCGCTATCTCTCTTGATATCACTGGTGCTCAGACAAAATATGGCGATGAGAAAAAGCAGGGTGTGAGCTATCGTGCGACCTACAGTAAAAAAGTTTCTCAGACTGACACCAACTTTACCCTCGCAGCGTATAGATTTTCGTCATCAGGCTATTACAGCTATGACAATGCACTGCAAATTAATAACTATTACAAAAAGAATAAAACCAACGGGACAAATTATCTCTCCCGGCCTAAACAACGCTTTTCACTGACTGCCAGCCAAAATTTTGGGGAGTCATATGGGAATATCTATCTTACTGGTTTCGTTCAAAATTACTGGAACAGCACCGGTACAAACACCCAATTTCAGTTAGGCTATAATAATAGAATTGGTCGCGTGTCCTATACATTGTCAGCAAACCGATTATTATATTCAACCGGCGGGCATGACACGCAACTCTCACTCGACTTCTCTATACCACTTGGTAGTGAAAGTAAAAATTATGTAACTGGAAGCGCCACACATAATAAAGAGGGTGTAACTGCTCAAACTGCACTTAATGGTGTACTAGGTGAGAATGATCAATTTAGCTATAACGTAGGTGCTGCACGCGATATCGATAATAAAAAATCAGGTTCGATCGGTGGCCAATATCGCTCACCTTACAGCATGCTGACAGCAGCATATACTAAGGGTGAAAACTATTATTCAGCCTCGGCAGGCGCCAGTGGAACAGTTATTGCGTTACCTGATAGCATTAACTTTAGTGCTTATCAGTCGACAACGTATGCTGTAGTAAGCGCCGATGATGCAGCAGGTGCCCGCGTGTACGGTTATCCCAACATAGTGCTGGACGGAAGCGGCAGAGCAATTGTACCTAATCTTAATCCGTACAGAATAAATGAACTGGCGATTGATCCAAAAGGTATTCCACTTGATGTTGAGCTGGAATCAACTCAACAGCGAGTTATTCCTGTTGAAGGTGCTGTAGTCAGACTGGACTATAAAACCAGTAAGGGAAAACCACTTTTAATAAGGGCAAATCAGCCAAATGGCAATGCCTTACCATTTGGTGCATCAGTTAATGATGAAAATGGCAATCTGGTGACTACTGTTTCACAGGGTGGTCAGATTTACGTCAGGCTGAATAAAGATGTCAGCCGCCTGCATGTTTCATGGGGGAAAACGGCAAATGACAAGTGCCTGGTTAACCTTGAATCTGGTGCCGTTCAGTCCAGTGAAAATCAGACACTGGCGAGATTAACGACAACCTGCAGTAGCGATCAAATGCAGCCGGTACAGTACGCTTCTAATACCGACAATAAAGATACACAGGGTTAATGGGGTAACATCATGTTTTTAATTTCAGGAAAGAAAGTAATGCGCCTCATTGGCTCAGTTTCATTAATATTAAGTCTGATGCTGATAGCTGCTTTCAATGTTAATGCAGCGGGTACCTCAACGGATGTGACACTGACGTGTAAAATAACATCAAGTACATCGTTAGTTGATGTGAGCTCATTGGGCATTAATATTTCAGCAGCTGTGCCAGTGGGTACGATCGTTTATAGCGGCACGGCAACTGCTAACTTCAAATGTGCTCTGGATAATTTGCAGCAGTACTTAGATGGATTAAGCGGTGAGGTCTATTTTAAGCGCAAGGCGATTGACGCGAGTGCCCTGGGTTATGGATTGACGTTATATACTGGCTATGGCGGAGAGATGAGTACCGATGCCGCAAGTATTGCAACCGGTATCATGATTAGTACTTATGCCTTAACCAGCGGCGGAACCGTGGGCACCTATACAGATGTCTCTCTCAACGTACCCTATCAGATTGTAAAGACCTCCAACTCTATGTCAGCATCGACTTCTCTAAAGAGCTATGTAAACGCTTTTGACGTTGGTTCGTTAGTATCAGGTAAAGATGTATCATTCAACTTCACTAATATTAAAACAGGTATCACAGTTAAAGATCAGACATGCTCAGTCGCCGGTGATACCAATCTGCCTGTGCCATTAGGTAGTTACACCACGAACCCTACTAGCGGTTTAGGATCAGGAATCGGCCAGACTAGCGCTACAACCGCGTTTAATATTCAGCTTAACTGTGAGGCACTTCTTTCGGGTTCGTTTGATGTGATGATGCAGTTGGATGGTGATGCGTCTAGCGGATTATCGGATTTGGGTGTGGTGGCACTTAACTCGGCCTCAACAGCGAGTGGTGTCGGTGTACAAATCCTCAATGAAAATCAGCAGCCGATAGCACTCGCTACACCGTTTAACATTGCGACTTACCCGCTCTCATCTGCCTTAATCACAGTGCCACTCTATGCACGTTATTATCAGACGGCGACGAAAATAAATCCCGGCTCGGCCAATGCAGTAGCAACGTATACGCTTAGTTACCAGTAATCAGCAGGGCTCTGCGGAGCCCTTCTTCACATTTATCTACAGAAAAGGATTATCTGTGAATAAACCTAAGGAAAAAAGTAAGCTCAGGCTTGGTGTATCAGATGAAAGTCCATTTATTTTTTACTCCATCCAAAACATACTGGTAAAGGAGTTTTCAGAACTTGATATTATTTCTTATCCTGTTGAAGCTGATCATTTGCTGTCTGTTATCAGAGAGGATATGCCAGATATATTAATAACGGACTTCTGCTTTAATTTTGAGCGTAACGATGTTAATGGCGTGAAAAAAATAGAACAGATACATAAGAAAAACCCGGCCTTAAAAACTATTATTTTTACTGCACAAAACAGTCAGGCTATTTTGAAAAGTATATTGCAAATCCCGGTTAATGCCATCGTACACAAGCGAGACGACATTCGTGATTTGGTCAAAGCATTCAATTGGGTTTGCTCATCCAATACAGGAATATACTACTCAGAACAGATGAAGAATTTAATGCTCTCTGCACCCGCAGATCCGGCACAAACACTTTTGTCGCCGTCAGAAGTAGAGGTCATTCGATTATTCGCCATTGGATATAGCCTGATGGAGATAGCAAAAGCACGTAAACGTAGCATAAGCACCGTTGCAACACAGAAATACAACGCCATGCGTAAGCTACAGCTGCAATCAAACACAGATTTGATTAAGTATGTTTTTGCACAGGAACTCATTTAATCACCTGGCACAAAATTTTTATATACAGCGAAAATCATGAAATTTCATAATCAGAACATTGCATTACTGGCACTAACCTGTACTCCATTTTTCACATCTGCAACCAACCTGCAGCAAGCTGCTCAGGCTGCATTGAGCTATGACTCAGCATTACAATCCAGTCAGATGACCAGTTCAGCAGATAAACAAAAATACTGGCAAGGCATGGCCGGAATGTTGCCAACATTAACTCTGGAAGGAAACTGGGATCGTCAGGAACAGCCTGATAAGAAATATCAGAGTGGGGTAACCAACCACAGTTACGATCTCAGCGTCAGACAACCACTATTTGATATGAGTAAATATGCCGGATGGCGTAAAGGTGTTGCTATTGCCAACACTGCTGAAGCACAGGCAAAACAGGCTGAAGAGAAATTACTTAGCGCTATTAGCAATGCTTATTTTACAGTGCTTTATCAGCAGGAAGTTTTACAGGCCGCCAAAGCCGCCAGCCATAACTTTAGGCAACAAGAGCAAAAACTTCAGACCGGGTTAATCAATGGGCAGAATACCCGCACTGAACTGGACGAGGCAAAAGCTAACTACGCTCTGGCACAGGCTAAGGAAATAGAAGCTGGCAATCAGCTATTGCTGGCAGGCGAGGCATTTCGCCGTTTATCAGGTATCAGCCCGGACACTGTAGAACCAGTGAATTTTCAGTGCCTGAAAGCATCGCCTTATTCTTCTCTGACCGATGCAATTAATGCCAGCCAGCAGCGTAATACTGATATTAAAATTGCGCTTTTTCAGAATGATCAGGCAGACGCAGATGTTCTTGCGGCTGACGGCGCACACATGCCAGTGGTCTCGCTCTATGCGCGATACGGCAAGAACTGGAGTCGTAATGACGACGACGACAATATCCTGTATGACGCAATCTTCGGGACGAACTCAAAGAGTAATAACCTCCAATATGGCGTAAACGTTTCTGTTCCATTGTTTGCCGGCGGCAGTCAGGTTTCACAATCCTTCGAAGCAGCTTATCGTCGTCAGGCAGCAAAGTATTCCACGATGGAAGCACAACGCAAGGCGGCAACCGATACCCGTTCTGCCTGGCTTAGTCTGACCAATGGCAAAGCCTTAATCAGTGCTCAAAAGAATGCCGTCGACTCAGCACGTGAAAAAGTGGTGTCGGTCCAGTATGGCCGTGAAATGGGCTTCCGCACCGTTAATGATGAACTGGATGCTCAGCAAAAATATTACACCGCACTCAAAGATCAGGCTGAAGCACGCCTAAGTTATCTCAATGCCCTAATCAATCTGGCGCAAAGCACTGGATCGTTATCGCTCGACATGCTGAATTTTTTTCAGTGCCGTTAATCCCTTAATCATGATGAATCTATAAATGGAACAATCACTCTTTCGTCAGGAGGCGCTTGATGCCGCTAATCGGGGTAACCTGGGCATCGTAGCACTTTATTGTCCGCCCTATCGCTGGCTTGTTATTTCTGTGGTGATTTTTATTACTGCCGTTACAACCCTGTTTTTCATTTTCGGCAGCTATACGAAATATGAATCTTCTACCGGAGAACTGCTGCCTGAGAATGGCATGTTAGTCGTTCCTCCTCCTGTAAGCGCAACCGTGGTGGATATTCCGGTTAAAGAGGGACAACTGGTCAAAAAAGATGATGTTCTTATGGTGTTGTCATCCGAAGTCTCAACACAGATGGGACAGACACGTCAGGTTATCGCCGAAAATCTGGTGGCTCAGCGGGAACGACTTCAGCAGGATCTTCAGACGCTTGCCAAATTGCATGACGTCGAAATGAAAGGGTTATCCGACACCATCGCCAGTCTGAAACTCCAGCAGGAACAGCTGAGACTTCAGCTGTCACACCGCCGCAAACAGGTGGCGTTAGCGAAATTGCAACTGGATAAACTCAACGCTATGCACCTGGAGGGGTACGCCTCAAACCGTCAGCTGGAAGAACAGGAATCCAATCTGCTCGACAGCCAGGCACGTTACCAGGAGTACAAGCGTCAGCTGCTGGACACGTCGCAAAAAATTGTTCAGGCGGAGCAGCAACTGCATGAAAAGCCGCTGGATGATGAGAAAAAACGCAACGACATCGAACGGCAACTGGCAGATAACCGTCAGTCAATGGCAGAGAATGAAGCGCGCCGATCCATTGAGCTTCGTGCGCCGAAGAGTGGTTATGTCGGCATGATCATGGTCAAAAATGGTCAGATGCTGAACGCCGGTCAGTCGGCCATCGCGATTCTGCCTAACAATACCAACCTTGTTGCCCGCATCATGGTCAATACGCAATCCATTGGCTTTATCCAGCCAGGTCAGCGTGTCGTGCTGCGCTATAAAGCCTTTCCTTATCAGAAGTTTGGCCAACAATATGGCAAGGTGATCGAGGTCTCTCGAACCGCCCTCTCGCCTCAGGAAGTCACCACCTTAACCGGTAAAAACAATGTTCAGGAACAGCAGTACCGGGTTCTGGTCTCTCTGGATAAACAAACTATTTCTGCTTATTCGCAGAATGAAAAACTGAAGCCAGGTATGGCGCTGGATGCCGACTTTATTGTCGACAAACGTCGTCTCTATGAATGGGTACTGGAGCCGATTTTCGCGCTGGGACACAAAATTTCTCTCTGATTTATAAGGTCTGTTCTGTGTTGTTATTAGAGAAACTCAATTTCAAATGGTTTAACCGCTTACCGATGATTCGTCAGTCACAGGCAGCGGAGTGTGGTCTGGCTTGTCTTGGCATGATAGCTAATTATCACGGCCATCAGATCGACATGATCACGTTACGTCGTCAGTTCGCTACATCGCTCAAAGGCGCCACACTGGCTGATGTCATCGCTATGGCACAACAGCTCAATATGACTTCCCGCGCACTGCGAGTGGAAATGGAAGAGCTGTCTAAACTGCGCATGCCCTGCATTCTTCACTGGGAACTGAACCACTTTGTGGTATTGAAGAAAGTACGCGGCAATAAAATCACCATTCACGATCCCGCGCGTGGGATCCGCGAACTGACCTTTAAAGAATCATCGACCGCCTTTACCGGTGTCGCGCTGGAGCTGGTTCCCTCTTCCACCTTTGAAGTAAAAGAAGAGAAAGAAAGCATCTCAATGATGAAGCTGGTGGGCAGCGTGACCGGGGTAAAGTCTGCCTTTGCTCAGGTGCTCATCCTCTCAATCGCACTGGAGCTATTCGGTGTCCTCGGTCCCTTCTTTATGCAGTGGGTAATGGATATGGTGCTGGTTTCTGCTGACTATTCGTTACTGTCGCTGCTCGGTGTGGGCTTTATCATGATCGCGCTGTTTCAGACTATCGTTACAGCGTTGCGTTCATGGGTAATGAGCTGGTTCTCAAGCCAGCTTAGTGTGCAGTGGACCATAAACGTTTGTCACCATATGTTAAAGCTGCCGCTGGAATGGTTCGAATCACGCCACGTTGGAGACATTCTTTCTCGTTACGGTTCGCTTAATACAATTCAGAGTACGCTGACTTCCCGTTTTATCAGCACCGTACTGGACGGTGTTATGTCAATCGTTACGGTAGTGATGCTTTTCATCTATAACGCGCAACTGGCGTGGCTGGTCATTGGACTTTTTCTCGCCTATGCACTGCTGCGTTTTATGGCCTACGATCCGGTTCGCCGCGCCAATGAAGAACAAATCATCAGCTCGGCCCGTACCCAGTCGTCTCTGCTTGAAACGCTACGTGGGATCCAGGCGGTTAAAACCAATAATAAACAGGTACCCCGACTCTCGGCTTACATGAACTTTCTGGTGGATACCACCAATAAAGGCATCGTGATACAGAAGCTCAATATCCTGTTCGGTTCGGCTCAGGGACTGCTAACTTCAGTGGGCCGTGTGGTTCTGGTCTGGCTTGCTGCGCTGCAGGTCCTGGATGGCAACTTCTCTGCCGGTATGCTGACCGCCTTTATCAGCTTTTCAGATCAATTCATGAGTCGCGGTTCAGGTTTGATCAATGCCATCATCGATTTCCGTATGCTGAGAATGCATGGTGAACGCCTTGCCGATATTGTTCTGTCTGAAACAGAAGCCAGTTCTGAGGGCAATCCAGGTCTGATTAGTAAGGAAACCGACAAGGAGACAGAGGTACCGCAGGATATCAAGCTTATCAATATCCGTTTTCGCTATGCGCCGACTGAACCCTGGGTTGTCGAGGGTGCGAATCTGGAGATTAAAGCGGGTGAGAGCCTTGCCATCGTGGGGCCATCCGGCCAGGGTAAAACTACGATGGCCAAACTTATTCTTGGCCTTCTGCATCCGGAAGAAGGCACCATCACCGTAGGTGGCATGGACATCACTCAGACCGGACTTGAACATCACCGTAATCGCATCGGCTGCGTAATGCAGGATGACATTCTCTTTTCAGGCTCAATCAGCGAGAACATCAGCTTCTTTGATAACGAACCCGATCACGCAAAAATTACCCGCGTGGCCCGTCTGGCTCAGATTCATGGCGATATCATGAAAATGCCGATGAATTATCAAAGCCTTGTAGGTGATATGGGCTCGTTTTTATCAGGTGGCCAGCTACAACGTATTCTGCTGGCGCGCGCACTCTATCGCGAACCTAAAATCCTGGTACTGGATGAGGCCACCAGTCATCTGGATATCTATAACGAAGCCCAGATCAACAACGCAATTAAGCAGATGAAGATCACCAGAATCATCATTGCACACCGTCCGGAAACTATCCGCAGTGCCGATAAAATCGTCCTGTTAAATAACGGTAAGCTCAGCGAAGTCACGGCAGAGCAGTTATTTGGCCAGACAACAACCCATAATAAAACGGAGATTACCCATGGATAAGACTATTTGCCGCTTCACTGAAGGCACAATTACCTTGCCGGAAGGCTACTGCGAACGAACACTGAATACGCTGGCTGATACCCGATCTGTTCTGCCACCAATCACTATTTCCCGTGATAAGTTAGGCGACCATAACAACCCGGAAGAGTATATCCTTAGCCAGCTCGCTATCCTGCAAAAGCAGATGAAAGACTGGCAACAGGAAGCCCATCAGCCAGTAGTTTTGGGGGACAACCTGACTACGGGAATCATGATCAGTTATGATTTCCTGCGACCAGATAATCTTCGTCTTTATCAGAAACAAGCTTTATTCACGCTTAATATGGAAGACATATTGATTTTCTCTCTGTCGAAGGCGAGTCCTACTACCGCAGCAGATCTTCAGCTGTTCTCAGATACGCTAAAGAGTTTCCGTACCTGGTAATCAGTCGTGTACAGATAAAAAAACCGGAAGGGAGTTAACTCTTCCGGTTTTCGTTTCAGTAATCAGTTACTGCGTTTAGTAACGCTGGCAGGTGAAAAGATAGGAGAGCGGCCCGCCGACCAGATAAGTTTTTTTATCAATTTGCGTGATATCCAGTTGCAGATAACCAGGATCGAGTGTGATCTCTGCCAGGAGAAGATTAAACACTGCATCCGGTGTAGTGTCGTTAGTTGAAGTAATGGTCGTTCTTAATTTGTAGCGATAAGTGTCGCTATCGATTTTATTACCGGCACTCAGTGCAATACGTCGATTAAGGATGGTCACCTTATCACCAAAAGTAACCTGCCCATTCATTAATAGATAGCCGAGCTTAGAATCAATAAAACGTAAATCCTGAGAAACAACAAACTCAATCTTTTGATCATCATGACGGCTAAGATCGTAGCGGCTGAATGCTGAGCAGCGGAAAGGCAGGTCGTCAGGCCGGGGTTTCACGTAATTAATTCCCGCGAAGACCAGCAGCAGCATCACAGCCAGGGTTATCGTCAGCGTGAGGGTAGCGTTCCGTTTCAAAGCGGTCTCCAGTCAAGATAATAGAAGTTATCGCAGGAAACGATATGGCCACTGCTGTTTAGGTTACAGGCGGAAAGAATGGTCCTGCCATAATCTTTAGTTGTGAATGCCGTGTTTTTATCGAAATAGATGCGTCGTCCTGATACACAGGATTGATTATTCTCTTTAAGGATTTCCAGAATCTGCTTATCCAGTGACTTTTGCTCAAAAACATCCAGCCCCTGAATAATGACCGCCTCGCAACCACCTTCGAGTTTGATAGTACTCATAGCAGAATTCTTTGCAGCGGGATCCCCTGAAGTGATGTACCTGAAAGCACCTCCCAGCAACATCAGCATGATAAGGACGACTATGACCTGTCTTAAGTTGAAAAAAGATTTTTTAAAAGGCTTGTTTGCGATAACTGGATCGGATGATAGTGAGTGGCTATCCTGGCTGGAATCAACATTTTCCTCAGGCATTTCATCAACTTGAAGCTTCCCCACAACCACAGCCGGGGAGTGTTTATGTTCAATTTTGATGTCAGTATTTAGTCGGATGCCGATTTTCGGAATGGTGATAATCAGATTTTCACAACCATAAGCCGCAAGCGCTCTGCGCAGAATACTCAGATACTGGTTCAGATTACTGTTTGATCCACGCAGCCCATATTTATCCCAGACTTCGGTCAGCAGGGTTTCGCGCGCCAGTATTTCTCCCTGGGAATTCAGTAACTGCTCAAACAGCCGGCCCGATGAAATACTCAGACTCAGCGTGTCCTGAGTAGGAATATGGCTCAGCGTACAATCATCTGAATTGTAGGTAATCTGGTCATCGATAATGTAAATCATTAAGAAATCACTGAATTTGCGCTCATTTCCGACAGTATAATTCAGCTGATCTCAAGAAGCACGAATGAGTCCTGAATCAATCAACGCATAGAGGTGACGTTTAACTGGCATTAAAATGCGACAGGCATGAAGATCTGCAGCCTGCCGCATCGTTCTCGTGATTAATTCCGGCTTTCAGGGCTGATTCTCTGCGGCAAACGCCGGGTAATTAGCCTGCGTGATGGTCTTATAGGGGATCCAGTCCAACGGGTCGACTTTCTGTTTATCCAGCAACGCCTTAACGATCTTAACCGCTCCTGTCGCCTGCCCCTTAGCATCCTGGAAAATTGTCAGCGTCATCTTTCCATTTTTAACAAACTGCTGACCGTCGGGCGTACCATCAATTCCGGCGACCAGAATGTGACTGTTTTTCGCCTGACTCAGCGCCATGATCGCGCCGATGGCCATTTCATCATTATTTGCAGCAATCGCATCAATGGGTCGCTGATTAAGCAGCCATCCCGACACCACGTCTACCGCTTCATTGCGCTGCCAGCGTGCGGTCTGTTTTTCAATCACCGCCATCTGCTTATATTTAGCGATCACGGCTTCAACAGCGCGTGTCCGTTCACGCGCTTCTTCGTTCGATAATGCACCCATTAAAATAGCGACATTGCCACGGTAGTTCATCTGTTTTGCCAGCGCCTCCATCTGCATCTCACCTCCCAGAGCAGAGTCCGAACCGACATAGGCCATATTGACCGGCAGTTTCACTTCCGGCTTGCGGTTAACAAATACCAGCGGAATGCCAGCGGCTTCTGCCGCTTTCACCATCGGCAGTACGCCCTGCGTATCGACCGGATTAAGAATAATTGCATCCACGCCCTGATTGATAAAATCCTCAACCTGCTGAACCTGAAGCGCAACATCACCTTTGGCATCGACAAACTGCCCCTCCATATTCAGCGCCTTTATCTCACCCACCATCTGTGTTCTCAGAATTGAGACGAAGTTAAGGTCGAAATTCGCCAGTGCAACCCCGATTTTTGGTGTTTTCGCCCAGGCAGTAACGCTAATCAGCAGGCTGAGCAGCAGTGCTAACAACATTCTGGTTTTCATCGTGTATTCCTGTAGGGTAATTTTTATTGAGTAAACCACCGGGCAACAGGCAAATACCCGGTGGAATCGCTTATAACGTAAAATGATCGCGGAACTGCGCCAGCGCGGTTTCGCTGTCACCTGCGGCCCAACCCTCCAGCGCAATAACGCCGCTGTAGCCCATGTGATTCAGCGTACGGGCGATGGCACGATAGTTAATTTCTCCGGTGCCCGGCTGCATCCGGCCCGGCACATCGGCTACCTGAATCTCCCCGATGGCGTCACCACAGCGGCGGATAAGCGCGATCAGATTTCCCTCTCCAATCTGCGCATGATAGAGGTCAAGGTTCATCTTCAGAGCCGGGCTGCTGACCGCTTCGACCAGAGCCAGCGTATCGGCAGCTCGCGCAAATGGCGTACCCGGATGATCCACCGCCAGATTGAGGTTTTCGAGGGTAAAAACCCGACCGGCTTGTTCGCCCAGTGCAGCCACACGGCGCAGGGTGTCGGCCGCTTTAAGCCACATCTCGCCGGTCACCAACTCAATCGGACGAACCGCCTGGCCGCTGGCATCCAGTCCGGTGCCATGCAGATTCAGGCGCGGGCAGTTCAGACGTTCTGCAACCGCCAGTGAGGTTTCTGCGCTTTGCAGTAGCTGCGCAATCTCATCATCATCGGTCAGGTTCCCGCTGAGGTAGCCTGTCATGGAGGTAAAACGTGCGCCTGTTGCCACCAGCGCGTCGATATCTTTATTAGCCCAGTTCCAGATCTCCACCCCAAATCCCAGCGCATGGATCTTTTCCACACGCGCGATAATAGGCAGATCGAGAAACACCATCTCGGCACAGACTGACAGCTGATAACCGGCCATTAGCGTGCTCCCAGCAGAATGGGTTTACGTTGTCTGACTGATTCAATGCAGGCCAGCGCAATTACCAGCGCGTTGCGCGCATCGGTGCCGGTCGCACGCGGTTTATCACCGTGCAGAATTGCGCGCGCAAACTCTGTTATTTCAGCAACATATGCCTCACGCAGCAGATCGGTATCCAGCCGGGAGGTGGCGATTGCAATACCGTCGGCGTGATAGCGTACGCAGTTATCCTGATTGATATTGCCTGTCTGCAGCATGCCTTTACTGCCAAACACTTCGCCGCGAACGTCATAGCCGTAAACGGCCTGGAAGCTGGCTTCCGCCGTGGCTATCGCTCCGTTATCAAAGCGAATTGTCACCACCGAGGTATCAAGTAACCCTTTATCTTTAAAATCAGGCCGTACAAGTGCATCAGCCAGCGCATAGACTTCGACAGGTCGTGCCCCCGGATTAAAGTGCAGCAGAGTGTCAAAATCATGGATCAGGGTTTCAAGAAAGATGGTCCATTGCGGGATCGGGGCCGGATCGCGCAGGCCTGGATCGCGGGTCACAGAGCGGCTTAACTGGGTAGTGCCATTGTTGCCCGCCCTGATCGCTTCAATGGCTGCGGCGAAGCCCGTACTGAACCGACGATTGAACCCGACCTGCAACACGACGCCCGCGTCCACAGCGGCAGCGATAGCCCGATCGGCTTCCTGCAGCGTCACCGCCATCGGTTTTTCGCAGAAAATATGTTTGCCTGCCTGCGCGGCGGCGATCACCAGTTCAGCATGCGTGCGGGCGGGTGTAGCAATAGCAACCGCATCTATTTCACTGTCATTAAGCAACGCCTGGATATCGGTATAGGCTTTCTGCACTCCCAGCCGATCCGCCAGTTGCTGCGCTGCGCCAGGCTGCAGATCGGCAACGGCTGTCAGCCGGGCGCCGGGCACCCGTAGCGCCAGGTTTTCTGCATGAAAACTGCCCATGCGGCCAGCGCCAATCAATCCCACTCGTACCGTTTTAAGACTCATAACTGCTCCTGTCATTTATTGTCAGCCCGTCAGAGCTGGGTAGGGTTCGGAATTCGCCTGCACTTCAGCAGCAAAACGACCGGATTCTGAACGCATCATTGGCTCAGTGTGTTCCGGCAAAACGCGCCATCCATTTTGCCGGCCCGTCAGTGCCGGATGTTCCGTTCAGGACTCAGTGACGCCGGACAACATCGGGATATCAAAGCCGGAGGTCGTGCCGTTCTGTCATGCCGTAAGTCAGATAAACAGCAGTAACTTCAGATTTTGTTTACGCATAACCGCTTAACTTTCAGGTTATTTTTAACCGGTGAGCGTTATCAACAGCGTTGCAAAGCGGATGCCAGTTTTTAAGCAGGTGTTTCTGTGAACGCGCTCGCAGAAGCCTCTTCATAACTGAAAGTAAAATGTACATGTCAACTTAACATGTCATTAAAATGGACATTTCATCGACGTCGGGAGAGTGGAATGCAATCGCTGCATGATTTATTGCCAAATAAAGAAGAGAGCGACGCCATATTCAACCTGCCGGACAGCAGTGACGCGGCACAGTGGGAAACACAGCTGGTGCGCGGCTGGCAGGCGTTTATCCAGGGTGAAAAACCACACTGGATCCGCCGCAGTATTCTGCAATCCTGGGCACGCTCACGCGAGCATCACATCGATCCGACGCACTTCTGCTACACCCCGGTCACCCCGTCAGAGCTGGCCGCTATCCTGAGTCATCACAGCGAGCTGATCGCCGTGGCTCATAGCGTGATGGAGAATCTGCTGGCCTATAATCCCGATGGACACATTAATCTGACCGATGCTCAGGGCGTTGTGCTGAGCTTCTGCGGCAGCGACCTGACGCCGGTTGGCAGCGTTCTGCGTGAGGAAATTCTGGGCACGAACTGCACCGCGCGCTGCCTGCGCGAGCAGCGACTGGTATACGTGCTGAGTGGGGAAAACTGGAAAATCGCACTGCGTAAACGTAACCGGCAGTGTGCCGCAGCGCCCATCCGGGATGCCAGCGGTCAGATGACTGGCGTGCTGACGCTGACCGCCACTCCTGATAACTTCAATGCCCATACGCTGGGAACGGTACAGGCCGCCGCAGAAGCGATCGGCCAGCAGCTGACGCTGCGCCGCCTGCTGGCCGAGCAGCAGTCGATACTGGAAAACCTGAATGAAGGCGTGGTGGTCTGCGACCGCGAGGGACGCATCAAAACGCTGAATCGCTATGCGCGTCAGATCTTTGCAGGTCTTGATGCCGGTAACGCTTCGATTGACCAGCTGCTGCAACCTCAGTCTGGTTCGCTGCTTACCCTGCCCTGCTGCAATGACCGTGAGATGATCTTCCGCCCTGACGGCAGACACAGCGTCTCCTGTCTGGTCTCGCTGATGCCGGCCCCGGACGGCGGGCGTATCCTGTCGCTTCGGGAAAACCAGCGCATTCGCGCCATTACGCGACGGGTTCTCGGCGTCAGCGCCAGTTATACCTTTGATATGATACGCGGTCAGGCCCCCACGCTTCAGCAGGCACTTCAGGATGCCCGCGCCAGCAGTCGCAGTGACAGCACCGTTCTGCTGACCGGTGAAAGCGGAACCGGCAAAGAACTGTTTGCTCAGGCGATCCACAACGCCAGTAGCCGGGCAAATGAGTCCTTTGTCGCCGTCAACTGCGGCGCGCTGCCGCGTGATCTGGTACAGAGCGAGCTGTTCGGCTACGTCGATGGTGCCTTTACTGGTTCACGGCGCGGTGGGTCGGCAGGCAAGTTTGAACTGGCCGACGGGGGCACACTGTTTCTGGACGAGATTGGCGAGATGCCGCTGGAGGCACAGACCAGCCTGCTACGCGTGCTGCAGGAGAGTGAAGTACTGCGCATCGGGGCAGCGTATCCGGTAAAAGTGGATGTCCGTATTATCGCGGCGACCCACTGCGATCTGCAAAGCGCAGTCGAACAGGGTGCCTTCCGGCGTGACCTGTTCTATCGCCTGAATGTCATTTCGCTGACCATCCCCGCCCTGCGTGAACGGCAAAGCGATATTCCCGATCTGGTGAATACCTTTATCCGCACGCTGTGTCAGCGGCTGAATAAACTGCCTCCGCAGGTCAGTCCTGAAGCAATGAACGCTCTTAAGGCCTGGCACTGGCCTGGCAACGTGCGTGAGCTGGAAAATCTGGTGGAGCGAATCGTCAATCTTTGCCAGAGCCATATTATCGACCTCGCCAATTTGCCGACAGCGATGGTGACCCGCAGTGATGCTGAAAACTATACGTCTGCCAGCAGTCTGCTGCAGGATAATGAGCGAGCCTGCATCCTGCAGACACTGCGCGCTCAGGGCGGAAATATGCGTCAGTCCGCTAAACTACTGGGTATTTCACGTACGGCGCTTTACAACAAGCTCAATCAATGGAACATCGCCATCGACACGCTGCGTCAGTAAATTAATCTTAAAACGCAGTAACTGGCCTGGCCGCCTGCAAGAATAATTCTTACGCGGCAATTCATAGCTTTTCGCCGCAGCAGGACTTAAAATGTGACCACCCATAACAGTGGTCACTGAAATTATCACCCACCTTCAATTTGTCAGGCTATCACAATGACCCAATCCGTAACGGACAGTGGAACGCGCGGTCCTGCCGATCACAATGTGCGTGACCAGATTGTCGAGGCTGCCATGCAGCACTTTGCGCATTACGGCTACGAAAAAACCACCGTCTCCGATCTTGCCCGGGCTATTGGTTTTTCCAAAGCCTATATCTACAAGTTTTTTGAATCGAAACAGGCGATTGGCGAAGTCATTTGTTCAAACCGACTGGCGATGATCATGGCGCGTGCTGAAACCGCGATCGCCGATGCTCCAGGTGCATCAGAACAACTGCGGCGGCTGTTTCAGACGCTTTCCGCCACCAGTACTGAGCTATTTTTTCACGAACGTAAACTCTATGACATTGCCGCTGTCGCGTCGCGTGACCGCTGGCCCTCTGCCATGGCTTACGAAAAGCGGATTCTGAATCTGATTCAGCAGATCCTGCGCAGGGGTCGTGAAATGGGTGAGTTTGAGCGTAAAACTCCGGCTGACGACGCGGCAGAAGCTATCTATCGGGTAATCAGACCCTATGTCAGCCCTGTGCTACTGCAGTACAGCCTCGATGAGGCTGAGGCCGCTTCCACGCAACTGGCCGCACTGGTATTACGCAGTCTTGCCCCCTGAACGAAGTGACTATTGACTTAATTAGTCACAAAGGCAAAGATAACGGCCTGTCTGATTATCGCTCAGGATCCTGATGCTGCTAAGCTTATCTCTGTCTGTTCACTTTCATACCAGCATTCGCATATCGCACCCTTTTGCTAAGGGTCTCGCTAATCGCGCTTCAGGCGCGCATCAACTTTCTGCGGCAGTATTTTATTCGCTGTCCGGACTGACTACGGGAGCAACCGCATGAGTCATTCAGCCTCATCTCAACGCATCGTCATCACCGGCGCGGGTATTGTCTCGCCGCTGGGTTGTGGCGTTGAAACCGTCTGGCAGCGATTAACGGCGGGTGAATCGGGTATTCGCGTTCTGCCCAATGCGCTCACCGCAGGAACCGGTATTTCAGTGGGGGGCAGCGTGCCTGGCATTGAAGACGATCCGCTGGCCGGATATGACCCGGAGTCGTTCATTGCGCCAAAAGAGCGAAAAAAGATGTCGCGGTTTATTGAGTTTGCGCTGCTGGCAGCGGAAGAAGCGCTGAAGCAGGCAGGCTGGCATCCTGAAGATGCGTCTGCGCGTGAACGCACGGCTACGATCATTGCTTCTGGCGTTGGCGGCTTTGGTGCGATTGCCGACGCAGTGCGCACGACCGACGCGCGTGGTCCGCGCAGGCTATCACCTTTTACTGCTCCCTCGTTTCTGGCGAACATGGCAGCCGGTCATATCTCAATTAAACACGGTTTCACCGGCCCGCTCGGCGCGCCTGTTACTGCCTGTGCAGCAGGCGTACAGGCTATTGGTGACGCCGCAAGATTAATCAGAAGTGGTGAAGCGGACATTGCGATTTGTGGCGGCACCGAAGCGGCGCTGGATCGCGTGACGCTGGGCTGTTTCGCAGCCGCGCGCGCACTATGCGCAGGATATGAAGATGAGCCGCACCACGCCTCACGTCCGTTTGATCGGGACAGAAGCGGCTTTGTCATGGCCGAAGGCGCCGGCCTGCTGGTCATTGAGTCGCTGGCCCATGCAGAGGCACGCGGAGCGACGCCGCTGGCGGAGATTGTCGGCTACGGCACCAGCGCCGATGCTTACCATCTTACGGCGGGTCCGGAGGATGGCAGTGGCGCTGCGCGGGCGATGAGGTTAGCTCTGCGACAGGCGGGTATCAGCCCGGATGACGTTCAGCATATCAATGCTCATGCAACCTCGACTCAGGTCGGCGATCACGGTGAGCTGTCCGCTATTCGCGCCGTTTTTGGCGATGATTCGCCGGTCGCGATCTCATCAACCAAATCCGCCACCGGCCATCTGCTGGGTGCGGCGGGTGGCGTTGAGGCGATATTCACACTGCTGGCCCTGTGCCATCAGCTTATTCCGCCAACACTGAACCTTTATCATCCCGATGAAGCAGCAGGCAGTCTTGACCTGGTGGCGCTTAAAGCCCGACCTGCCGCGCTGAACTATGCCATGTCGAACGGATTTGGTTTTGGCGGCGTCAATGCCAGTATTCTGCTACGTAAGTGGTAATGACGGCATATTGACGACTCAATCGACGCTGCCGGATATACTGGCAGCGTCGCTGATCACATCACCATCCAGCCTATACAGCGCATTCTGTTATTTCCTGTCTGCCACCAGTCTTCAGCCCTTCAGCATCAGCTTTATAAATCTGTACCTTTCCTGACAAAATTGCCGTCGCCTGGCCGTCTGCCCTTTTCTTTCAGCACTACAATTAATTGAATGAAAACAACTTCAGAGAACGTTGATGAAAATTGCAGCTTTCGATATTGGTGGTACCTCTTTAAAAATGGGTGTGATTGACGATCAGGGAAATATTCTGACCAGCGATAGTGCTGATATTTCCCATAACGCACGCGATAAAATACTTGATGAAATCCTGGCCTGGCTGGAGAAAAATCCCGGTTGTGCTGGTATTGCCGTCAGCACACCCGGTTATATTGATGCTGACGCTGGTTATATTGCCATGGGCGGCACCATACGTGACTTTGACCAGTTTCATCTGAGCCAGTGGCTGACAGAAAAAACGTCCCTGCCTGCTACTGTCGAAAACGATGCACACTGTGCACTGCTGGCTGAAAAGTGGCTGGGAAAAGCGAAAAAGCTCAACGATTTCCTGATGCTGACGATAGGCACCGGGTTAGGCGGAGCGGCCTTTTGCAATGGCGCACTGATTCGGGGTGGACGCAACCGGGCTGGCGAGTTTGGTTGCCTGCTGACGTCGCGTCCCACCAGCGGCAATATAGAACGCCACACCATGAGCCAGAGCTGTACCATGACGGCGCTGCGGGAGAATTACAGCCAGCTTATTGAAAAGCCTGCCGACGATGTCAGTGGTAAAGATGTCTTTGACGCATACGATCGTAATGAAGACGCCGCGCAGCAGGTGGTAAATAAATTTTATGCGGACCTTGCGGCCTGCTTA
Source organism: Pantoea sp. X-Soil-YNGN-785 (assembly GCF_059730585.1). Classification (NCBI taxonomy): domain Bacteria; kingdom Pseudomonadati; phylum Pseudomonadota; class Gammaproteobacteria; order Enterobacterales; family Erwiniaceae; genus Pantoea; species Pantoea sp. X-Soil-YNGN-785. The sequence continues at coordinate 58,048 of NZ_AP035944.1, read as the reverse complement.
TATAACCTGTTCAGCGTGTTCGACCCGCAGAGGGTATTTATTGGCGGGGGAATTACTGAGCGCGAACCCTTCCTCAAGGAACTGGGAGAGCAGCTGGCAAAATATGATCCTGATATCCGCATAGATGCCGCAACCTACGGTAACGACTCCGGCATGCTGGGCGCAACCTGGAATTACCTGCAGCGCCAGCCTGCGGGCAATAAGACCTGAGAGCTTTACTTTCCCTGAAGTGAAAAATTGCCATCAGGTCTTATCCGCAGAGGCTTAATGCTGGATGTTAGCCAGATCGTCTGAGGAAAGACCTGTCATTTCCATGATGGTTTTACGTTCAAGGCCGCGCTGTAACATAACGCGAGCGATTTCCAGAGTGGCTTCGCGCTTACCTTCACTGCGGCCTTTCTCCATTCCCCGCTGTTCGCCCAGCTCAATACCTTCAGCGCGACCTATTTCAATACCTTTTTGCTCAAGCTGCTGTGCAATAGTCATCAGTGCATCTCCGTGTTGCGGCACCCGCTGTGCCAGTTCGCGAACGAAAGCTTCGTGATCAGCTGATTCACCTGCCTGCATTAAATAGTGTATCAGCGCCAATACCTGGGGTGAAGAAAGATAATCGGCCATCAGTAAGGTACTCAGACGGTCAATGATCGAAGCCATATCACGTTGATGAATATGCTTCTGCATCAGTGTCAGTGCGGCCATGCTACGGTGCTTCATGATTTCGTCATCAGGAATAACCGTGACGTCCACCAGCGGAAAAGCACTTCCATAGAGTTGTTCTGCCACAGCCGGATCATCAAATTCGTCGAACCAGCGGGTCGAATAAGGATAGGGCGAGCGCTTACCGGTGTAGAACAATACAGGTATCACCAGAGGCAGCTTTTTATGACCCGCAGCAAGATGCTGTTGCATAGCGGCAATCGCATAACGCATCAGACGAAACGCCATATGCCTGTCCGGTGTAGATTGATGTTCAATCAGAACGTGTATATATCCGTCCCCGGCTGAGGTTTTAAGACTGTACAGAACATCACTAAAATATTGCCGCAAATCGTCTTCGACAAAGGAGCCGGATTCAAGCTTAAGTGTGCCGAGATCGCAGATTTTACGCAGTTCTTCAGGAAGATGCAGCTGCATAAAATCTCTGGCAACATCCGGATTTGCCAGAAACTGTCGGAATGTCGCGTCATGGGGTACAGGGCTTTTTTTCTTTCTCATCGGTTTACTTTCTATAAGGTTCACATACTGACAGCTCAGGGAAAAGTGGTTTATCCAGGCCGGACGGCAATATTATCGTTGTGTTATCTGTGAATTAAAATGGCCTACACCCATGATGAATTAACTGAAATTTTTAAAAGTAAAATCAATGCATTAAAAATAAGCCACCCCTTAATATAAAAATAAATATCATTACAAAACAGTAGGATGGGCGCTTATGAAATGAAAAAAAACCATGATTCTCCACATCCACCAACAAGATTTAAACCGGAATAAATAAGAGATAATAAATTATAAAAAAACGATCATTACCTGAATCACCTGTTTTTTCAGCACAACCTACCAATGATAAACCGGCTCAGTTTAAATTTATAAACCACGCCTGTTAATCAGCAGTATTACATTCACTAGCAAGGTATTTCTATTTCCTGCCAGCCGCTATATCAGCATTGATTTATTCGGTAACAGAATGACTTAATAACTGTAAGCGCTGCAGTGAATATTATTCATGTCCTTATCCCCTTATCGGCGCATCAAACAGACTCAGCGCCACGATGAGAAGAGCATAAACCAGCAGATAGAACAGAATCAGCGCAGCCAGCAACCGTCGATGGCTACGCATCTCACTTTTCTTCATGGTGCCATTCAGAAGGTGTAGCTCAATGCCAGCGTGGCCGAAGCGCCATTGTGCCGGGCGACGATGGGGCTATCTGAAGCATGCTTATCCAGCCAGGTGTAATCGCCGATCACGCTGGCAGCCCATCCGGGCGTGAACTGGTGACTCCATGTCAGGCTGGTGTCTGTGCCATAAAATCCACCCGCAGCGTTATAGCGTTTAAACCCGCTACGAGCACTCTGCTCGCTGTTCACGCCATACCAGGTATTCATATAACGCGCATCGCCAGACAGACCTGCCACCTGCAGTGCTACCGTATCGTCCTGGGTCTGCCAGGGGATCAGGGTTACGGACGTCCGGTACTGCACGCCCTGACTATCACTCAATGGCAGCGTCGCTTTACCCTCAACCACAAACCACGGGGTAACCGACCAGCCCACCGCCAGCGCGGTGTTAACCGTTGCGTCGATATTCCCCATGCCTCGGAGCCGGTCATCACCGTCGCGCCACGATGAGTTACGGTCAGAGCGACCCAGCCCATAACCCAAGGTATGTTCCAGATACAGCCCGTTATCCGCCTGCATGTCATAACCAACGCCTTTTTGCGAGTCGAAAAAGAATGCTCCGTCGCGCGCCTGAATAACCGGCATCAGTTGCCAGTGCTGCTTATCTGCGCCGCTGTAGCGTGGGGCATTAATGCCCGCAATGCCCAGCGTCAGGCTGGGCGGTGGCGTGGCACTCTCATCAGCCATAGCAGTAGCGGCACTCAACCCCAGCGAAAAACAGACCATGTGAAGCGTTATTTTTCCGGTTATCATCACGTTTCCTCATTATCACATCAGGTGCGGAGCTGAGGGATTCAGTGCCGCGTCACTGTCCGGAGTATGCGAGGCGAGTGTCAATGAACGACCAGGGATTTATGAAGAAACAGTCAAGGTGATCCGAAAATGCAGTCAAAACGTGTACTGATTATTGAAGATGACGCAGATGCGGCGGGTGTACTTGAGGCCTACCTGAAACGTGAAAACTATGAGGTCATGATTGCCGGTGACGGACCCGGCGGGCTGGAAACCGCAGGACGCTGGCAACCCGATCTGATCCTGCTGGATATCATGTTGCCTGGCATGAATGGCACCGAAGTGCTGGCCGCGCTGCGTCGGCGTGACGATACCCCGGTAATCATGGTGACGGCGATGGGTGACGCGCCGGACCGCATCGGCGCGCTACGTTATGGTGCTGATGACTACGTGGTCAAACCCTACCATCCGGGCGAAGTCGTGGCGCGCGTTCAGGCCGTGCTGCGTCGCAGCCAGAGTCACGCGCCCGCCGCAGAATCGCTGCGCTGGGCGGGTCTGGTGGTTGATCCGCTGGCACTCACCGCCGTGGTCGCCAGCGACAGTGATGCACCGCGCCGCCTCGATCTGACGCCCACCGAGTTTTCCCTGCTGGTCACGCTGATGCGTGCCCCGACGCGGCCTTTTACCCGCCTGTTTTTGCTGGAGCACTGCCTGCCGGAAAGCGATGCTCTGGAGCGTGTAGTCGATACTCACGTCTATAACCTGCGCCGTAAACTGGAGGCTGCAGGCATCTCTGACGTCTTACCGGCAGTACGCAGCGTCGGTTACCGGTTCAGACAGCCATGAAGAACGATACGCACACTTCACTGTGGCGCTGGATCTGCATTCGGGTGCTGTTACTGGCTATCGGCAGCGTGATCCTCATCGCCGCCTGTATGTGGTTGCGCTTTGCGGTGCAGGCGTTCTGGGTCTACTACCGGATGCCGCATGCGCTGCTCGATGAGTTCACGCAGCTGCGCCATCATCCCGCCAGCGATCCGGCGCGCTTTCATCAGATTGTCGATCAGTGGTGGGGGATCAAATTTTCCGATCCCTCGCTGGCATCCTCTGACTGGCTGACCGTGCTGGTCCTGGTAGTGGTCACCATCCCGTTTATGGTGATGATGGCGCTGCGTTTCGCCCGTCCGCTGTCGGCGCAGTTCAGCCAGTTGGCGACGGCGGCGCGTGCGGTATCGAAAGGGGAATTCGGCCGGACGGCGGCGGTGGTGAAAGAAGCCCCGCAGGAGCTGGTGCGCTTTACCGACGATTTTAACCAGATGACACAACAGCTGGCGCGCTACGATCGTGAGTTGCGCACCTCGCATGTGGCGATGGCACACGAACTCCGCTCACCATTGACAGCAGCGATGGGCCGCCTGCAGGGCATTCTGGACGGCGTCTTCCCTGCCGAGCCGCAGCAGCTGGCGATGATCATGAAGCAACTGACACAGCTCAGCCGACTGACCGATGAACTGCATCTGCTGTCACTGGCAGATGCAGGGCAGCTTACCCTCAACCGCGAGCGATTTAATCTCTCTGAGTTACTGCGCGAGCGTTCAGGCTGGCTGCTGCCACAGGCAGAAGAGTCGGGTGTCGTCATCAGCGTAATGGCACCCGGCGATCTGCTGCTCTGCGCCGATACCTTTCGCCTGGGTCAGGTCATAACCATCATCTGTGAAAATGCGCTGCGCTACGCCGCCGACGGTGGCGCATTGTTGATCACCGCCAGCCAGAACGATAAGGCGACCACGCTGACTTTCCGTGATTACGGTCAGGGCGTAGAGCCAGACTTCCTGCCGCAACTGTTTGATCGCTTTACCCGGGCTGACTCCTCACGCGCCCGCCACTCCGGCGGCAGCGGGCTGGGGCTGTCGATCGCCAAAGTGATTATCGAGGCGCACGGCGGATCGCTGCACGCCACCCTGCCTGCCGAGGGTGGTCTGCTGATTGGGATAATGTTACCGGCGGGATAAATTTACTGACTTGACCATTTCTTGATGGTTCATGGAACGTTTCTGGACACAGGCCGGGTTCAATGAGCACAACTCATTAAAGGAACCCGGTTATGACAGACTTCTTATCGGATGCTGCCCGCCAGGTGTGGCGTCATCTCTTCAGTGTACATATTTTCGCGCCGATCGTGTTCGTGCTGCTCGGCGTATTCATCATGACCGGCTGCCGGGACAACAATCCTGCCCCGCCAGCCGCCCCACTCCGCCCGGTCAAAACGGTGATTGCCCCGCCGCTCAGCAGCAACGCGTCACGCGTGCTGACCGGTGAAATTCGCGCCCATGAAGAGATTGCGCTGGCCTTCAGGCTGGATGGCCGGGTGGTGAGCCGCGCTGTTGAGCTGGGCGATCGCGTCACCGCCGGGCAACCCCTGGCCGCGCTGGAAAACGATCAGTCACGTAATCAGCTGAGCAGCGCGCAAGCCGATCTCGACAGCGCCCGCGCCGCCGAACGCGTCGCTGCGCTTAACCTCCATCGGATGCGGCTGCTGATGCCCGGCGGTGCCATCGCCCGCAGCCAGCTGGACAGTGCCGAGGGAGACTGGCAGAGCGCGCAGTCCCGCCGTCTCAGCAGCGACGCAGCACTGAAAAATGCCCAGGATAATCTCAGCTGGACCCGGCTCACTGCGCCCGCCGCAGGCCGGATTACCGCCCTCCCGGTTCAGCCCGGCCAGGTGGTCAGCGCCGGACAGACTGTGATGACGCTGGCAGCCGGTGATGCACGCGATGCGGTGTTTGATCTGACAACGCCTGCTCTGCTGCGAGCTGACGACCGGACTCCGCTGAAGGTGACACTGCTCGCCGACCCGGACATCCAGGCCAGTGGCACGATACGTGACATCAGCCCGCAGGCCGATTCACAGACTCGTACCTGGCGGCTGCGCATCTCAATTCATCAGCCACCCGAGGCGATGGCACTGGGTGCCACCGTCACCGTCACGCTTCCCGATGCGCAACCGCCGGTCATCGCCCTGCCCGCCAGCGCCCTGACCCGCTTTGCAGACAAGCCCGCGCTGCTGGTGGTTGATGCGACATCACGCTTACAGCTTCGTCCGGTGGTGCTGACCCGCTTCAGCGCACAGCAAATCTTTGTCTCTGCCGGGCTCCGGCCAGGCGAGCGCGTGGTTACCGCCGGTGTCGGCACCCTGCAGCCCGGTGAAAAAGTGACGCTGGCACAGGAGGGCTCATGAAAAAAATTACTGGCTTTAACCTTTCCGGCTGGGCGCTGGCGCATCAGCAGCTGGTCATCTTTTTCATGTTGCTGGTGATGGCGGCGGGTGTGCTGAGTTATGAACGCCTGTCACGTAATGAAGATCCGGCGTTTACCATCAAAACTGCGGTGATCTCTGCCCGGTGGCCCGGCGCTGATGTAAACACCACCGTACAACTGCTGACGGATGTGCTGGAACAGAAGGTGCAGGAGATCCCGTCACTGGATGCGGTTGAGAGCGAAACCCGCGCCGGAGAGACGGTCATTTATGTCAACCTGCGCGATGACACGCCACCTTCTGAGGTGGCCGGTATCTGGTATCAGCTGCGGAAAAAAATGCATGATGTGACGTCTTCCCTGCCGCAGGGCGTGCAGGGTCCGGCGGTTAACGACGAGTTTGATGACACCTTCGGCACAATTTACGGCTTCACGGCGGATGGCTTTACCGCCAGAGAGCTGCGCGATCGGGTTGATAACCTGCGCCGCAGCCTGGCCAGTCTGCCCGACATTGGTAAAACCAGTCTGCTGGGCGTGCAGGAGCAGCAGGTGGTTATTGCCTTTTCCCCACGCAAGCTGAACGGCATGGGGCTCGATTTACAGCAGGTCAGCGACGCCATCAAAGCGCAGAACGATGTGGTGCCCGCTGGCAGCCTGCGCACCGACCGCGAAAATATCGCGCTGCGGGTGAGCGGTACGCTGACCTCGGTCGAAAGCCTGCAGGCGATTACCCTGCATATCGGGGAGCGTTTCATCCCGCTGACCGATCTGGCGACCATCAGCCTGCAACCTGCTGAACCGTCGGCACCCACCTTTCGGGTTAACGGCGTGCCGGCTATCGGGCTGGCAATCTCCATGGCCGCCAGCGGCAACATGCTCGATTTCGGTAAACAGCTTAACCAGCGCATGCAGACACTGGCCGGTCAGCTACCGCACGGTATCACCATGACTCGCGTGGCCGATCAGTCTTCCGTGGTGAAACAAGCGGTCAGCGGCTTTGTGCGGATACTGGGCGAAGCGGTTGTCATCGTGTTAGCCGTCTCCTTTGTTTCGCTGGGATTGCGTGCCGGTCTGGTGGTGGCGGCGGCTATTCCGCTGGTACTGGCGATGACCTTTACCGGCATGTTGCTGGCGGGCATCGGACTGCAGCGCATCTCACTGGGCGCGCTGATTATTGCGCTCGGGCTGCTGGTGGATGACGCCATGATCACCGTCGAGGCGATGGTGGCACGGCTCGAAGCGGGCGACAGTAAGTGGCAGGCCGCGACGTATGCATTCAGAACCACAGCCTTTCCGATGCTGACCGGCACGCTGGTGATGATCGCCGGGTTCATCCCGGTCGGATTCGCCGCCTCCAGTGCCGGGGAGTATTGCTACTCGCTGTTTGTGGTGATTACGCTGGCGCTGCTCTGCTCATGGGTGGTTGCGGTCATCTTCTCGCCGCTCACCGGCTGCTGGCTGCTGTCAGCGAAGCGCATCAAAGCCCACCAGCCGCCGGGCTTACTGACGCGCGGCTATCATGGGCTGCTGGAGGTCATTCTGCGCCACCGGCTGATGACGATTGGCGCAGCGCTGACGGTGCTGCTGGTCAGCCTGTACGCAACCACCTTTATGCAGGGTGAATTTTTCCCGGCGTCCGACCGCCCTGAACTGCTGGTCAGCCTGACGCTGCCCGCCAGTACTTCCCAGGCGGAAACCACGCGCCGTACCGCACAGCTGGAACAGATGCTGCGCAACGATCGGGATGTGGCGAACTTCACCAGTTACGTCGGCTCTGGCGCAATACGCTTCTATCTGCCGATGGATGTATTGCTGGATAATGAAAACATCGCACAGCTGGTGGTGGTGGCGAAGAATCTGGCGGTACGCGATCGGCTGCGCAGCAGGCTGGAGAAGAAACTGGCCGCGGATTTCAGTGATATCACGACGCGGGTCTCGCCGCTGGAGCTGGGTCCGCCGGTGGGCTGGCCGCTGAAATATCGTATCACCGGCCCGGACAATGGCCGGGTGCGGCAGGCTGCCGGTGAGCTGGCAGCGCTGATCGCCCACTCTCCACTGACCCGCGAGGTGAATCTCACCGCCGGGGAGCCGGAACGGGTCATGACGCTGGCCGTAAACCAGACCGCCGCCCGTGCCGCCGGACTGTCGTCCGACACCATCGCCTCTGCGCTGAACACCCTGATGTCCGGCAGCGTGGTGACGACTCTGCGCGATCGCAACCGGCTGATTGACGTGGTGCTACGCAGCAATGACGCCGAGCGGCAGAACACGGAGACGCTGGAAGGATTGATGATCACCAATGCCAGCGGACAGAAAATTCCGCTGCGCCAGGTAGCGACCCTGAACTGGGGTGTGGATGATCCGGTGATCTGGCGCCGTCAGCGGCTCTCTTACATCACCGTACAGACCGATATCGCACCCGGTCAACGGGCTGAAAAGGTCTCGCAACAGCTCGCACCTGATGTCGCCGCCCTGCGCGCCTCACTGCCTGCCGGATACGGTATTGAAGAAGGTGGCGTAGTGGCGGAATCGGACAAAGGCAATGGTTCGGTGTTTGCTCTGCTGCCGGTGACGATCTGCGCCATGCTGGTCCTGCTGATGATTCAGCTGCAACGCTTCTTCGGTATGCTGCTGGCGCTGAGCATGGCCCCGTTTGGCCTGCCCGGCATCGTCTCCGCGATGCTGCCGGCAGGCACACCGCTGGGGTTTGTGGCGCTGCTGGGGATTATTGCGCTGGCGGGGATCATCATCCGCAACGCGGTGATTATGATCAGTGAAGTGGATGCGAACAGCCGCGCCGGACTGCCTGCCGGTGACGCTATACGGCAGGCCACCCATCACCGGGCGCGTCCCATCCTGCTGACCGCCTGTGCCGCGATACTTAGCATGATCCCTATCGCCCATCAGGTGTTCTGGGGGCCGATGGCACTGGCGATTATTGGTGGTCTGGTCAGCGGCACGCTGGTGACGCTCACGGTGCTGCCCGCCGCGTTAAGTCTGCTGATGCAGCGACGTTCAGGTTAAAGCAGTTCGTATTAAAACGCCCGGCGATCCCGTGCTGAGAACAGCGGGATCGCCGGACGCGTTCAGTTCATCACCTCGACCAGAATCAGCGGGCACTTTCTGACTTTGCAGGCCTGACTGTAGGCCAGCGAGCAGACCGAACAGAGGTCGCGCACGTCAGACTGGTACTCATACTCCATGAAATAGCGGAACTGGCCGCCCGCCGAATCTGTTCTCCAGAATCGCTGCGGCTCCAGAATTTCATCCAGTTGCCTGAATGTCAGGGCTGACGGGTTGTGATACCCGACTCTTACGCGGTATGTAGTCATGCACCGATTATTGGCATCCCGGCCCCGCCGCCGCCAGTTGGTTATTGTTTTCAGTACAATAGCTGGCGCTTATCAACCCGCTTCGCCTGGTGTCACAGGTGGTTCGGCCAGCAGCGCCAGCAGATGCAGCACCGCTTTTGATGGGTGATGCCGACGCCAGGCAAACGCCACGTCGGTAAACAGCGTGTTGTTCTCGATATCGCAGAAGCTGACTTCGGGATTATCGACGCAGCGCAGCGACTCCGGCACCAGCGCAATCCCGCAGCCTGCAGCCACCATGCCCAATGAGGTGGTGATCTGTGGCGCCTGCTGGAAGGTGTGGCGTGAAAAGCCCGCCCGCAGACAGGCCGTAACAATCAGCTCATAGAGACTGGGCGAAACGTCGCGCGGGAAGATTATCAGGGTTTCATCCGCCAGCGCGGACAACGAGACTGTCGGCGTGCCGCTGAGGGGATGGCAGCGCGGCAGCGCAATCAGCATCTTTTCGGTGGAGATCACGCGCAGATTAAACGCCTTGCTGCTTTCGCACGGCAGCCGGATAAAGGCAGCATCCAGTAATCCCTCCTGCAGATCCTGCATCAGCAACGACATGTTCTCTTCACGCGTCAGCAGCTCCATCGCCGGATAGCGTTCCGTAAACTGACGGATCAGGGTGAAGATGCGCGGATTAAACGCCACCGAGCTGGCAAACCCCAGCGACAGCTGGCCACTGATCCCGCGGGCAATCCCGCGCGCGTTCTCCAGTGCCTGATCGGCCAGTTGGACAATTTGCCGGGCATCGGCCAGAAACGCTTCCCCCGCTTCAGTAAGTTCCACGCCGCGCGTCAGCCGCTTCAGCAGCGGTGTGCCAATCTCCTGCTCCAGCCTCAGTATCTGCTGACTCAGCGGCGGCTGAGAAATCCCCAGCATTTCAGCAGCGCGGGTGAAGTGAAGCGTCTCGGCTACGGCAACAAAATAACGCAGGTGGCGCAGTTCCATATCAAAAACGTCTCAAAGTTAACAGGTTTCGCTATTGGACCCACCGACTGAATCGGTTCACCATTAGGTTAACACGGCTTAACGGTTAATCGATGAGGCATGAAATGAGCAATTGTGTAACTGATTGTTCCTGTGAGGATCAACTAAAACATACTGTCTTAACGCTTTCCCAGGATGCACCAGAAAGCGTTATCTATCAGACCTCTTTAATGAGTGCGCTGCTGAGCGGCGTCTACGACGGCAACGTGCGCATCGCCGACCTGCTGCGCAAAGGGGATTTCGGCCTGGGCACGTTTAACCGGCTGGATGGCGAGATGATTGCGTTCGACAGCAAGGTCTATCAGTTGCACTCAGATGGCAGCGCGCATCCGGCCGATCCGGCACAGAAAACTCCATTTGCGGTGATGACCTTTTTCAGGCCGCAGCACCTGTTTGAGTTTGACCGGCCCATGTCGCGCGAGGATATCCATCGGGTGATCGACAGCGAAATCACCTCCGATAACCAGTTCTGCGCGCTGCGCATCAGCGGTCGTTTCAGCCGCGTCGACACCCGCACCGTGCCGTGTCAGTGCCGTCCCTACCGCTCCATGCCGGAAGTGCTGGGCGATCAGCCGACCTTTGCCTTCAGCCAGCGCGCGGGCGAGCTGATTGGCTTCCGCACGCCACAGTATATGCAGGGCATTAACGTAGCGGGCTATCACGAACACTTTATTACCGACGACCGCGAAGGCGGCGGCCACATTCTCGATTATGCGCTGGAACAGGGCACCCTGACCTTTGGTGCCATCAGCAAGCTGGTCGTGGATCTGCCGCAGGACAGTGACTTTCTCAATGCCGACCTGAACCCCGCCAATCTTGACGCCGCGATCCGTGCGGTAGAAAGCTAATCAGAGGAATGACGATGAAAACTCCAACCGATACCACACTCTGGACCTGCGGCGCTGACCTGGTGGTCGCACAGCTTGAGGCACAGGGCGTGCAACATGTTTTTGGCATCCCTGGCGCAAAGATCGACAAGGTTTTTGACTCCCTGCTGGATTCCTCAATCCAGACTATCCCTGTTCGTCATGAAGCCAATGCCGCCTTTATGGCCGCCGCAGTGGGCCGGCTGACCGGCAATGCCGGTGTGGCACTGGTCACGTCCGGGCCGGGCTGCTCCAACCTGATCACCGGCATGGCCACCGCTACCAGCGAAGGCGATCCGGTGGTCGCCATCGGCGGCCAGGTGAAACGCTCCGACAGCGCCAAACAGGTTCACCAGAGCATGGATACGGTGTCCATGTTTCGCCCGGTCACCAAATATGCAGTTGAGGTAACCGATCCCTCTGCGCTCTCTGAATGCCTGTCGAATGCGTTTCGTCACGCCGAGCATGGCCGCGGCGGCGGCGCCTTTATCAGCCTGCCGCAGGATATCGTCGACCAGCCGGTCACCGGCAAGGCACTGAGCAGCAAGGGCCGTCCGGTGCTGGGTGCCGCGCCAGACGCGATGATTGACACGGTCAGCCAGGCGATTGCCGGGGCGAAAAATCCGGTCATCCTGCTGGGATTAATGGCGAGCCAGCCGGAAAACAGCGAAGCGATTCACGATCTGCTGAGCCGCAGTCATATTCCGGTCACCAGCACCTATCAGGCGGCGGGCGCGATCAGGCAGGATCACTTCTCACGCTTCGCCGGTCGCGTCGGACTGTTTAACAACCAGGCAGGTGACCGGCTGCTGCAACAGGCTGACCTGATCATCACCATCGGTTACAGTCCGGTAGAATATGAACCGGCGATGTGGAACAGCGGTAACGCCACCCTGATTCACATCGACGTGATTCCGGCAGAGACCGACAACCGCTACCTGCCGGACGCCGAGCTGGTGGGCGATATCGCTGCCACGGTGCGTAAACTGGCAGCACGCATTACCGCGCCGCTACAGCTGACAGCGGAAGCCGCCAGCATTCTTGAAGATCGTCAGCAGCAGCGCAAACTGCTGGCGATGCAGGGTGCCAGTCTCAATCAGTTTGCCCTGCATCCGCTGCGCATCGTGCGCGCTATGCAGGACATCATTAACAGCGACGTCAGCCTCACCGTTGATATGGGCAGCTTCCACATCTGGATCGCCCGTTATCTTTACAGCTTCCGTGCCCGCCAGATCATGATCTCCAACGGTCAGCAGACCATGGGCGTGGCGCTGCCGTGGGCGATTGGTGCCTGGCTGGTCGATCCGCAGCGCAAAGTGGTATCGGTTTCAGGGGATGGTGGCTTCCTGCAGTCCAGCATGGAGCTGGAAACGGCCGTCCGGTTAAAAGCCAATATCCTGCACATCGTCTGGGTCGATAACGCCTACAACATGGTGGCAATGCAGGAAGAGAAAAAGTATCACCGCGTCTCAGGTGTCAATTTTGGCCCGGTCGATTTCAAAGCCTACGCCGAAGCATTTGGCGCCGCGGGCTTTGCGGTGACCAGCGCGGCAGAGCTGGAGCCGACGCTGCGTAAAGCGATGGATGTTCAGGGTCCTGCCGTGGTGGCTGTACCGGTCGATTACGCCGACAACCCGCTGCTGATGGGTCAGCTGCATCTGAGCCAGCTTCTTTAATTTCGCAAAAAGGAAATCAGGATGAAAAACAGAGTGGCATTGGTAACCGGCGCAGGCCAGGGCATTGGTGAAGCGATCGCCCTGCGTCTGGCAAAAGATGGACTGGCAGTGGCCGTCGCCGATTTCAATCAGGAGACCGCCCGCCAGGTCGCGGAGAAGATCAACCAGCAGGGTGGTAAAGCGATTGCCCTGAAAGTCGATGTCTCACAGCGCGATCAGGTGATGGATGCCGTAGAAGAGGCGCGTCGCACGCTGGGCGGTTTTGACGTCATCGTCAACAACGCCGGTATTGCACCCTCCACGCCGATTGCTGAGATCACCGAAGCGGTGGTCGATAAAGTCTATAACGTCAATGTCAAAGGGGTCATCTGGGGCATGCAGGCCGCAATTAAAGCGTTCGCTGCAGAAGGCCACGGCGGCAAGATCATTAACGCCTGTTCGCAGGCGGGTCATGTCGGCAATCCGGAGCTGGCGGTTTACAGCTCGAGTAAGTTTGCCGTGCGCGGTCTGACGCAGACCGCCGCGCGCGATCTGGCACCCGCCGGTATCACGGTCAACGCCTTCTGCCCGGGCATTGTCAGAACCCCGATGTGGGAAGAGATTGACCGGCAGATCTCTGAAGCCGCCGGAAAACCCGCCGGTTACGGCACCGAAGAGTTTGCAAAACGCATTACGCTGGGACGGCTTTCTGAGCCGGAAGATGTAGCTGCCTGCGTCGCTTACCTCGCCAGCCCCGACTCCGATTATATGACCGGCCAGTCGCTGTTAATTGACGGCGGCATGGTATTTAACTGATCTACTCTCGCCTGCTGCGTCTCTGCGCAGCAGGCACCTTTCCTGACCTGGCAAAACCGTTAATTTATTTTATCTGAAAAGCGGTTACCCATCAGCCGGTTGCCCTCCTGACCCCGTCTTTGCTCAGTTTTTGTCGCCGCAGAGATTAAAGCTGCTTATCACCCTGCCGATAAAACAGAGACTCCTCTCCCTGTTCGAAGCGACCATGTTAACGATCAACCATAACGAAACCGCCGCCATTACGAACAAATTGCGGTACGGTACTGACTCCGTTCTGGGACGAACGGTTGAACGGCTATCATCAGGGATGCGGATTAACAGTGCCAAAGACGATGCGGCAGGTCAGGCGATTGCCAACCGTATGACGGCCAATGTCAACGCCGACGCGGTAGTGGCACGCGGCCTTAATGATGCCATCAGCTATTCCCAGACTGCCAGTGGCGGCCTGGGCACCATCGTCGATCTGCTGATCCAGGCGCGTACGCTGTCGGTGCAGACCGCTAACGGCACGCTGTCAGACGCGGATCGGCAGAGCGTCAACGGTGCATATCAGCAGATTCTGGCCGGCATCAACGAAGTCGCGGATCACACCGAGATTTTCGGGCGTTACCCGCTGGCAACGGATAATCCCGATCTGCCGCCTGCGAAACTGGGTAACGTTGACCCTATCAACGTTAAGTTCCCGGTGCCGGGCAAGAGTTACTCGTTTACCTCGGGTGTGATACCGCTGGCCTATATCCCGGCAGGCTCAACATCGATAAGCATTACCATTGACTCACTGGGTCAGGATGACGATCTCCAGTTGTTTACCCGCGACGGTAAACATCTGGCGGGAACACCGCTGGACGGCAGTGCACCTGATTACACCTGGACCAGCAAAGGCATTACGGATGCAGCGACCGCAGATTCGCGCCTGCTGACCAGTAAAAACGGTTTTGCTACTGGCGCAACTTATGACAGCTCTCAGCTGCTGGAAGGCGGCCCGAGCTGGGCGCTGGCGGGCAGTAACAGCAGCAGCTACAACGGGATGACCATCACCTACAGCGGTGACGGCGACCGCTATGAAGATGTCGCCAGCGGCGATTTCAATAACGGCACCAATACCGGCACCCGGCTGGAGCGCATCTCGCTGGACACCGTCAGCGAAGATTTGATTGTGGTGGTGGTGGGCAACGGCTCCTTCACTGGTAGTCTGACCTGGGGAATCCTGCCGGAGCCCAAGGGCGTGCCTGCAACGCCGCCACATGAGAGTCGTCCTCTCGAAGTGATCACCAGCGCCGACTATGGTCAGCCGATACAGTCGGATAGCATCCCCGCTACGCCGTCAGATACTAAAACGCTGGGACTGAACAACACCACCCTGCTGACCAGTGGTGACATCTCCACCACCATGAAGGCGCTGGATAAGGCGCTGGAGAAGATCAGCGGCTATCAGTCGCTCTATGGCGCTAAGATAAATCGTTACGAGTCAAACCGTAATGTGCTGTCACAACAGGGTGTGGATACCTCTACGGCTCGCAGCCGCATTCAGGATGCAGACTATGCTGAAGAAGCGAGTCAGCTGGCGCGCAGCCAGATTATTCAGCAGGGCCAGACTGCCGTCAGCAAAATGGCGAACAAAACATCTGAAATGATCATCCAGCTATTAGGCAGCTAATACCTTATCCGGCTGAGCATCCTGACTCAGCCGTTTATCCTGTTTCTTCACCATCTGAACCGCCTGATTCCGCACCCTGCTGGCCCGACATTCGCGATTACACCTCGTCACCCTTTGATCCCAGTCACACAAACTCGTTTAAGATTCGTTTAAAGATGATCGCGATCACCCTTCCTTGTTAAAGAAATGCTAAATCCTGACAACTATTTACTATCATCCTGCAGTGCAGGGTTAAATAAAACAACAGGTTAATTGTTACCACGCTAACTAATTACCTGAATTTTCCTGGCTTCATGTAACTTTTTCATTACTTTTACGCCAATGTGAGGGCTGCTATTTTGCTGACGATACTGGGTTTTTCCATGGTTGTTTGCTTCATGTATCTGATCATGACCAAACGCATGTCAGCCTTAATTGCGCTGATCCTGATACCAACCATATTTGCGCTGATTGGCGGATTTTATGCCGGACTGGGTGCCATGATGCTGGATGGCGTCAAAAAGCTGGCTCCGACCGGTGTGATGCTGACCTTCTCCATTCTCTATTTTGGTCTGATGATCGATGCCGGCCTGTTTGATCCGCTGGTACGCTTTATTCTCCGGCTGGTGCGTGGCGATCCCCTGAAAGTACTGGTCGGCACCGCGGTGCTGACACTGCTGGTTTCGCTGGATGGTGACAGCTCCACCACTTACATGATCGCTATCGCAGCGTTCCTGCCGCTCTACCATCGGCTGGGCATGAACGTGCTGATGATGACCTGTCTGGTCAACCTCGCCAGCGGCATCATGAACCTTTCACCCTGGGGTGGCCCGACGGCACGTGCCGCTGCGGCACTGCGCATTGATGCGCTCGACATCTTTATTCCGATGCTGCCCGCGATGCTGCTCGCCTGCGTCAGCCTGGTCGCGATGGCGGTGCTGTTTGGCCTGCGTGAGCGTAAACGGTTAGGCGTGATGACCATGAAAGATCACCATCTCGACAACATCGAGCTGGGTCTGGGCGATGCCGAAGAGTGCGCTGCCAACCGCCGTCCGAAGATGTTCTGGCCTAACTTTATCCTGACCACCGTGCTGCTGGTGCTGCTGGTAATTGGTTTAATGCCGATTCAGATCCTGTTTATGCTGGCGTTTGCCATTGCGGTGATGCTCAACTATCCCACGCTGGAAGAGCAGAAAGCGCGTATCAGCTCGCATGCCGGTAACGTGCTGGCGGTGACCGCGCTGATTTTTGCCGCCGGTATCTTCACCGGTATTCTCTCCGGCACCGGCATGGTGGATGCCATGGCGAAGAGTCTGCTGGCCGTAATCCCAACCAGCTTCGGACCTTACCTGGCGGTGTTTACCGCGCTGGTCAGCCTGCCGTTCACCTTCTTTATGTCGAATGATGCGTTTTACTTCGGCATCCTGCCGGTTATCGCGCAGACGGCGGCCAGCTACGGCATTACCGCCGAAGAGATTGCCCGTGCTTCCATTGTCGGTCAGCCGTTCCACCTGCTGAGCCCGCTGGTGCCGTCGGTCTACCTGCTGGTGGGCCTGGCGAAAGTCGATATCGGCGACCACCAGCGCTTTGCCATCAAGTGGGGGATTCTGGTCAGCCTGGTATTGATGGCGGGCGGTCTGCTGACCGGTGCTTTCCCGCTGTTCCACAGTTAATTCTCTGCTTTATCGCGGATAACCGGCTTTTTTTGCCCGGTTATCCGCTTCACCGCTCCGCCTGTTGTTGCAACCCTCACTACACTCTATAGCCAGGCTGATGTGCTGCGCGCCGGACAGGCCGTAGTCTCAGAGATTTTGCCGATGACCCTATGGAGGCCCGATGAAAATTCACCACCTTAACTGTGGCTGTATGTGCCCGCTGGGCGGCGCGTTCTATGATGGATTCAGTAAAGGCCTGAAGGCGCACCTGGTCTGTCACTGCCTGCTGATTGAGACAGACCGCGACGGGCTGGTGCTGGTCGATACCGGCTTTGGGCGGCAGGATATCCATACGCCCGGCAGTCGCCTCTCGGGCTTTTTCCGCGCCTTAAACAATATTCAGCGGCGTGACGATCTCACCGCCTTGTCACAGGTGAAGGCGCTGGGCTTTCAGGCTGACGATGTGCGCCATATTATTCTGACCCATCTCGATTTTGATCATGCTGGCGGACTGACCGATTTTCCGCAGGCGCGCATCCATCTGTTGCAGCAGGAGGTCGATACCGCCCACCAGCGTCATAGCTGGCTGTCGCGTGAGCGCTATCGTCCCGGACAATGGGGCGGGATCGGCAACTGGGAAACCTATCAGCTGCAGGGGGAAACGTGGTTTGGTTTTGAGGCGGTTAATCGCCTGCGGGATTTACCGCCGGAGATTCTGCTGGTGCCGCTGGCGGGCCATACGCCAGGTCACGCGGGCATTGCGATTCAGCAGCCCGATGGCTGGCTGCTGCACGGCGGCGACGCCTGGTTCTACCGCGGCGAAATGCGGCAGCCGACGCGCCACTGCACGCCGGGACTGCGCTTTTACCAGTGGATGATGGGCATGGATAACGAGGCCAGACGGCACAACCAGCAGCGACTGCGTGAGCTTTCCTGCCAGCGCGGCGGCGAAATCACCTTTTTCTGCAGTCACGATGCGCGCGAGCTGGATGCGTTGCAGGTAAATGCGCCGCTGCGCTGATGGGATAAACTCCGTAATGGTGATGAGGACAGCCACCTAAGAGCGAGGATTAAGCCGTCCCATCGCGCCTCAGGGACGTCACGAGCCCCGGATGCAGAGGCACGCCGGAAACGTCTGTCGTTTCTCGTGCCTTGTGCAGATAGCATGCAGCCTGCATGGATAACCAGAGCCGCGCCGCAATACCCAGGCCTGCTTCCAGACATACAGCCATTTCCGGGCTGACGGAAGCTTTTCCGCCTGCCACTTTGCTCAGCGATGCCGCCGAAACGCCCAGCTGTTTAGCCAGACTGCGCAGACTGATGTCATTATCTTCCAGATATTCCGCTATCAGGCTGCCTGGGTGTGGCGGTTTAAACATTACCATCAATGATAATCCCCGAGGTTGAGAATGAATGCGTAGACGTTCGTGAATCCGAATGTGATGCGCCAGTTTGCTCTGACCGGAACTGCATAGACGTTCTTCCTTTCCCCGTGCCTGGGTGAAAGCGAAAGCCCGGCTTTTCATTGTACAATGGTTTGTTTTATTCACTGCGGAGGTCTTTATGAAAGCCATCATTTTCGGCGAAGCCCGACGGAATCTTTCTGCCACGATGATTCAGACGGCAGAAGATAAAGCGCCAGTAATGATCATTCGCCGGAACGGTGAGTCCTGCGTGCTGATGTCGACTGAAGAATATAACTCACTGGAAGAGACGGACTGGCTACTGCGATCGCCCAGGAATGCCCGCAGATTGATGGATGCTATCGAAAGCCTGCGAAGCGGTGACGGGACTGACAGGAATGTGATTGCGTAAAACTGTCCAGGTCCGCAGAAGCCCGGCGGGTCTGTGCCGTCAGTGGGGATGCTCTGTCAATCGCCTTAAGCCGCTATCATTATTGACGGGCTCAGGAGTTTACCCCTGAGCCCTTATCGTGCGCCTGTTTCAGCGGCGGCTTCATCTACCGCAATCCTGTTACGCCGGATCGCCCGCCCTCTTTTTAAGCTGTGCGGAAAGCCATGGCGCAGTCAGACTCTCTGCGGATGTGCTGACCGCTTCCGGCGTACCGGACGAAACAATCCTTCCGCCCTTCAGCCCCGAACCGGGCCCCAGATCAATCACCCAGTCCGCCTCTGCCACAATGCGCATTGTGTGTTCCGCCAGCACGACGGTGTGACCGCGCGTCACCAGTTCATTCAGCACAATCAGCAGTTTGTCCATGTCGGATGGGTGCAACCCGGTTGACGGTTCATCAAGCAGATAGAGCGTGGCTGTGCGCTGGACGCGTTGCAGCTCCCAGGCGAGCTTGATGCGCTGACACTCACCGCCAGAGAGCTCCGTGGCGGGCTGACCCAGCGTCAGGTATCCCAGCCCCAGAGATCGCAGTGCCGACAGTGAACGCTGGATCCCGTCGTACCCGTCAAACACCCTGGTGGCATCATCTACGGTAAGATCAAGCACATCCGCTATGGTCAGGTCGTTCCACTTCACCTCCAGCGTTTCGGGGTTGTAACGGCTTCCCGCACAGACCGAGCAGGTTGCGGTGGCGCTGGGCATAAAGAGCAGCTCAATCGAAATCTGGCCCTGTCCCTCGCACGCAGGACAGCGCCCCGCAGGCAGATTGAAGGAAAACCGGCTGGCGCTGAAACCTCGGGCTTTGGCCTTGGGGGTCTCTGCAAACAGCCGGCGGACGATATCGAAAAAGCCGGTATAGGTGGCCAGATTGGAGCGTGGCGTCCGCCCGATAGGACGCTGATCGATTCTGACCAGACGGCCAATGGCGTCATTTCCGCTGACAACCTGACCCTTAACGTCCGGCACCAGGTCCTCTTCCTCACCCTCTTCACTGTCAGATGTTTTGTCAAAACGTCCGAGCATTTCCGGAAGTACGCGATTCAGCAGCGTCGATTTGCCGGAGCCGGAAACACCGGTAACCGCCGTCATTCTCGCCAGCGGGATGGCGATATCCACGCCGGTAATATTGTTGCAATGGACCTGCTCAAGCCTGAGCCAGCTCTCCGCGGGCTGGCGCTGGCGCAGCCCGGTATAGCTGCGGGAGAAGAGATAGCCTGATGTCGGTGAGGCACTGACGTCTTTAAGGCCTGCCGGTTCACCGTTATAGACGATCTCACCGCCATGCGTTCCCGGGCCGGGACCGACTTCGATGAGCCAGTCAGCCTCGGCGATGAGGTCGAGGTTATGTTCGACGACCACCAGCGAGTTACCTGCACGCACAAGATTCCTGAGGGATGCGAGCAGCGCTTTGACATCCTCAGGATGCAGACCAGCTGAAGGCTCATCCAGCACGTAAAGCACGCCAAACAGCCGCGATATCAGCTGGGTAGCCAGACGTACGCGCTGCAACTCGCCGGAGGAGAGCAGCGTGGTGCGGCGTCCCGGTGCCAGATGCCCAAGTCCCAGCGTCTCAAGCTGTTCAAGCCGCATGCAGATATCTGACGCCATCCGGATGACGGCTTCCCGCAGCGCCGCCTCGGCAGGCAGATCTGATGATGAACCGTCTGCATAAGGCCTCAGCCGTTCAGCAAGTTCAGAAACCGACAGCTCACTCAGACTGGCAATGTCATAACCGGCAAAGGTCACGGACAGTGCGTTCCGGTTTAACCTTTTGCCATGACACACTGAACAGGGCGTGACCGTGACAAAGCGCGCCAGCCGTTTTTTCGTCGTCTCGCTGCCACCGGAATAGCTCTGCAATACGATTTTTGCTGCGCTGGTGTAGGTGCCGGTATAAGCGGGCTCTTCGCCAGCCGCCAGGGCTTTTTCACGCTGTTCAGCGTTCAGACCCATAAAAATCGGCACTGATGGCTGCTCGTCAGTCAGCAGTATCCACTGCTGGTCGCGGGCTGAAAGCGTATCCCAGGGGGCATCGACATCGTAGCCGAGCGTCTCAAGGATGCTGCGCAGATTTTTGTTATGCCAGCCCCGCGGCCATGAAGCTATGGCGCCCTGCCGGATGCTCAGTGACCTGTCCGGCACCATCGCCTCGGTTCTGACGGTATGGACCCGTCCCAGCCCCTGGCAATGCGGACAGGCACCTTCAGGATTGTTAGGCGAGAAATAATCGGCGGTCATAAACGGCACACCGTCAGGCCTTGTGCCCGCACGGGAAAACAGCAGGCGCAGCGTGACGGAAATTCGGGTCAGGCTGCCTACCGTTGAACGCTCCTGCGCGCCAGCCCGGCTCTGCTGAAGCGCCACCGCAGGCGGCAGTCCGTCAATGTTATCCACATCCGGCGCAGCGGCCTGATCGATCAGGCGACGGGCATGGGGTGAAACCGACTCAATAAACCGGCGCTGGGCTTCTGCATAAAGCGTATCAAAGGCGAGTGAGGATTTCCCGGACCCTGAAACCCCGGTGAACACCACCATGGCATTACGGGGAAACCGCAGCGATACATCTTTGAGATTATGTGTTCTTGCACCCTGCACCGAGACATAAGGATCGATGTGCTCATCAGCGCGATAAGTTTGGGCGTTATCTTGTTCTGTCATGATGTCCCTGTTTGATGATGCACGGCAGATTAACGATCAACTGCCGTTAATGACTGAAAATTGCAGAGGCTGACCCGGCTTTCGGGCTATCCGGCCCATTACGGGACAGAAACACCAGCAAGGGTAGTCAGGGATTTTGGTCTGCACAACGCGTAGGAGCGCCTCGCGTCATAATTAATTTGAACATAAGAAAACCGGGATGGGTCCCACAATTAGAGCACATTTGACTAACAACGAAATCGTGCCTGAGAATTCCCTTACCAACCAAATAAATTTCTGTATTAAAAAGAACCTTTACCTTTCGACATAATTAAAATGCCAGAATAACTTTTAATACTCACTCAAAAGATGCATTACAACTACTAACCTAAGCGCTAAATAAAATCATTGCAATATTATAAAAACGTTCGAAAAACTATAAATGCCAGTTTTTTTGACATGATAATAAATTAAAAATCGTCAATACATAAAGATAACACTGACGAGTAGGAATATTATATTAATTAAAATGAAAAAAATCGTAATGCAAAAATTATAAATCTTTATAGTAAGTGTTAAACATGATTGAAAAGCGCCGCCGCCCCGGCCGGAGGCCGGGATGGAGTCGTTTTTAGTATGGATGTTGTAATTAGACAAAGAGTTGCTGAAAGTAGTGTTGCTGTTAGCCAGGAGAACACGCACGTAAGCGGCCCTGAAGGCCCGCTAACACGGAGATACGCCCCGACTGCGGCTACGCCTTGTCGTGACCACTCCGACAGCGCAAAATGGCTTATATAAAGCTGAAAGCGGGTTTGGCTTAGCAGAGCGAAGGTATGGTTAGGCAGAACCTATCACAGCGGAACCGGCTTCGCCGGGCTATCGGCGCCATGTAGCCACTTCGCCCTGGCTGATATCAGCTGGCGCCTTCATGCGCTGTCGCGCATCTAAAATCTTTAGGAGATGAGAAACTGGAACGAAATAACATCACGGGAATCAGTTCTACCCGCACAGCGCTAGAATGCGACATCAGGAGCGAAAAACTTGTTCCGCAGCCATTAGTGCCCGTCCCACGTTCAGCCAGTCTGACGTCAGTGGTCAGATGGGATGAATGGCCTGATATCAGCAACTTGAGTAAAACTGGCTGCATTGAATATTTCCGTTATCAGTCTTACGGAAGTATGGAAAAAGTCCGGCTGGCTGTTGCGGAGGTCAGCGGCCTTGTTCAGGAAGAAACGCTCGGAAATCACGGGTGCAATCTCACCGACGTGATCGGAATGAGTTCATCAAGTAACAACGTTTCCTCCGCAAAAGACATGGAGGATTTTGCTCAGATGTTCTGTCCTGATTACATCAAGCCGCTTACTGAATCCAGAATGCAAGAAATGATAACGTATCACTCAGTTAAACTTGATGATATGACATTCAGCGCTTTTTCCTGGACTGGCAGAGGCCTTTACTGGAACAACGATAATGGCTCACATCATTTGTCCGCAGCACGTCACATCGCACTGCAGCTCGGAATTAACTGGCCACTTAAGGGCAGGCTGTCGAGGTACACCCTCAGTAAGCCCGGAGTAACATTACTCAGAAGTCGCTGGCACCTCGTGCTGATACCTTTTTCTGCCGCTTATTCCACATTCATGGATGCAATGGAACGGGACAAATGTCCGTTCGGACTGTCAGAAATGCCGGATAACCTTCACTATCGCCAGGGCGGAGACAAAGGACTGTACGTGGTATGGTTAGACCGGCATGACCCTAAGGCTGAACGGGCTGCGACTGTTCTTTTAAAGGCTGGATTTCCGGATTTAGGCCGCGTTCTGGAAGGGACAATGAACGACTGTATAGAAGAAAACCATTTCGACTAAATATCACTGTCCACTTCAGCCTCAACCAGTTCTTTTCCCTGGTTATGTATATTGCCTACTTTTTTGCTGACGGGATGCCAGGTAAATGCTTTTTCCGGAACGGCTGCGTCATGAGCAATTTCTTCTGCACGCGCTGGAGACGTTTCATTGCTGAGCCATTCACGAACGGCATCAGGCGTAATCACCAGCGGCCGCCTGTCATGTATGTCGACCATGCCCTGATTACTGGCTGAGGTGACAATCACGAACCCCTCTTTGCCGTGATCCTGACCGTACGGCTGCCTGCCGATGGCGGCGAAGAAAAGCGGCTCCTTTTTTTTGTGAAAGATGAAGAATGGCTGCTTCTCACCACCTTCTTTCTGCCATTCGAACCAGCCGTCAGCAGGCACGATAGCGCGGCCATGATTCCAGAGAGGCTTAAACATGCGGCCGCTCGCAGCCGTCTCACCGCGCGCGTTGATAAGTGGCTGCTTATCCCACCATTCCGGTCCGTAGCCCCAGTACACCGGATCGAGGCGCAGCGAATCTTCCTGCTCGTTTAGCAGTAATACTTTAGTGCCTGGTGCTACGTTAAAGCGCCCGAGAGGTTCCGGATCGAACGTGATTTCGTCCGGTGCCAGGCCGAGTGCATCAAAATAATCATCGCGGCTGCTGTACTGCGCAAATCTTCCACACATAGTTACCTCCTGCTGTTGATGTAAGGATATCGCCATTCTTCTCCAGTATGCTGCCCCAGATTTTTTCCATCTCTTTTTTCAGCGCCAGCGTGACAACTTCGAACTCTTCAGTATGCTCGTCATAATAATTAATATTCATCGTCTCTCCATTCTGTCTGCAAAATATAAACCTTCTAAATGTATTATAAAATTGTTCATATCTGAACATTTTTACCGTATATTTTTGTAATCCGTACGGTATTTGTGGCGTCTCCGGAAACGGGTAGAAGACGAGGAAGATATGAAAAATTCACTGATGACCGGTATCCTGCTGGTTATAGCACAGGGCGCTCTCGCGCAGAATGACAACCAAGATAAGCCGCGTAAACCCTGTCGGAGAGCTCCGGGTTGACCGGCTTTGACCTTATTCTCTGGCGCAGAGGGCTGAACTGGAACCAGGAGCGCGCAGCTTCTGAGCTCGGCATCAGCCGGACCAGTCTGGTCAAATATGAGGACGGCGCAGCGGTGCCCCGCACTGTCCAGCTCGCCACTGTTGCCCTGACCCTGAAAGCCGAATGGCCTGCCATGAAAAATATGAACAAAGACAGATTGCTGCAACTGCTGAAGCATGAGGTGATGAGGGTGCAGGATGAGTGATCCGCTGCACGGTGTAGGCTATCTGATTGCCGCCGTTGCTAAATTATCTACCGAAATTAATCATTTATTGCATTAATCCTCCCCCCATAATTTAAGCAGGATATGCTTTTGCTACGCTTTTAATCACAAGCGACTGGCTTAATCAGAAACTGGTTTATAGGCACGTAGCCTAAATGAAGTGCTGGGCTTTGATGATGAGTCACGGCAAAGAACGTCAGCATAATGGTAGGGCTTTCCCCGCTGGACAAACCGACTTTTATGTATAAATGGCAGAATTTAAGACCACGCATAGGAAAAACCTAATGAAAATAAAGCGTCAGGATATTCAATTATTTGATCGCCTTTTTGAAAGTAGTGGTGGCTATATTCTTGATTTTTCAAATCGAACACTTGCTGAATTCTTTGATGAAGAACTCAATATTGATATAGAACATGAGATTTATAAGGAGGATGGTGATTCTAAGGCAAAGCGTGTCAGGTGCCTGATGCGCAAGTCCGATCAGGAAACCGTCATGCGAATGCTGAACTGCCTGTGGGCTTACAAACAGCAGACTTTCCCTGCAGCTGCGCTGCGCGATCAGGCTGACTTTCATAATCTGCTGGATAGAATTACTGCAGCGCAAAGCCATGAGGTCGAGGGTCTTCGGCCCATCCAGGCGTATGCCGGCATCGATTACGCAGCGCTGACGGCAGAGATGCAGGCTATGAGCATACTTCCGCCTCAGCAGCGCGGATACCGTTTTGAGGTGTGGCTGAAAAAACTTTTTGCGGTCTTCAGGCTGGAGCCACGTGAAGCGTTCCGTAACAGAGGCGAGCAGATAGATGGCAGCTTCAGAATGGAGGGAGATTATTATCTCCTGGAAGCGAAGTGGCAGCAGAGTCTGACGCCAGCAGCGGATCTTCACGTTTTTGACGGGAAACTACGTCAGAAAGCAAGTTGGACGCGTGGTGTGTTTATAAGCTGGAAGGGTTATACAGAAGACGGTATTCAGGCATTCGGCCGCGGGCACAGCATCATCTGTGTAAGCGGTGCAGACCTGTTTTACAGCCTGAGCGACCGCATTCCATTCCCTGTATTGCTGAATGCAAAAATACGTGAAGCATCAGAGTCAGGCCGCCATTTCGTTGAATATCGCGAATTACGCGAATTTAGCTGATATATAAAAAATTATCATCGCCTAATAAAATATTGAATCTCACATTACGGGGTGTTTCTGATTAGAAATTTGCTCAAGTCCTCGTGCTAATAGTTAATAAGTAAGTGTTAAAAAGGAAACGTCAATGGACATGGGTTTTAAAATCGTTGATCAAAAAAAATTTTTTATTTCTGTAGTTGTTGCTCTGACAATTCTATTTCTTTTATTTGGCGTTAAAGATATGGAGCAAAGGATCGCATTT
The DNA here is from genome assembly GCF_059730585.1 of Pantoea sp. X-Soil-YNGN-785. NCBI lineage: Bacteria > Pseudomonadati > Pseudomonadota > Gammaproteobacteria > Enterobacterales > Erwiniaceae > Pantoea > Pantoea sp. X-Soil-YNGN-785. Next base: position 32,118 of record NZ_AP035944.1, on the reverse strand, counting down.
GCCAGTGCAATAGGAACGATTGTCGCGGCCTACGCAGCCTGGCAGGCTGCCAGAGAGGCAGCGAAGAGTGCGAAAATCGCAAGAGAATCCATGGACGCAACAAAGGCGCTGGGGTTGGAAACACTGAAAGAAACACAGATGGCAAACCAGCGAACGGCTTTTGAAAGCCGCTACACTATGCTTCTAGCTCACCATGACCATTATCATCAACAGTTATGTGATTATCTTGATACCTATTGGCAGCATAATAATGAATTAGAAACACCTGATGTTGATAAATTGCAAATTGAAGAAATTGAAAATTTCTTTTCTAAAAGCATTTATGCAGAAAATCCGAATGACTGCTTTTCATTTCTAACGGGACACCAGATTATCAGCAGATACATGCGTGTACTTTACCACCTGCTAAAGTTTGTGTACGAAAATGCCAATTTTAACCAAAATAAAAAAATTAGGTTTCAGAAAAATTACACATCTCCGGTCAGGTCAACAATCCGCAATGACATACTGTTGCTGATAGCCATTAATGCGCTTAATGTCCGGAGCCAGGGTGCAAAAAACTCGTCATACCCTTTATATCAGAAAATGCTGCATAACTTCAGTTTCTTTGAACACGCCATTTTCATGTTCCCTTCAAAGCCTAACTCTCTGTTCAGTCGAGATAACTGGAAGAAACAGGTACAAGACCAGGTAATAATAAGCCAGTCAGACTTCTCTACAAAACTCAGCAGTCAGATGGATGATACGAACCCTCACTTCAGGATTCCCAAAGTCCGACTGATTTCCCCGTTGATTATGGTTCTCTATATCTTTGACAATCCAATGCGTGAAGAAGTTCTTAAAGCACTCGATAGTCTGGGCCTGCGTTGGGAGGTAAATGATCAGGTTATTGAAAAAATAGAAAATGCAAAAGAAAGGGTACAGCACGCTGTTCAATTTGTTGAACAAATTCCCTCATGTAGATACCAGTCTTCCAGCTACTCGGGATGGAACAAAATCACTGAAGAGATCCTTTCAGATATAGAAAAAAATACATTTAGGACTGCTTGTAATTCTGATGCCTATAAATTCGAAATGGTAAACGATGGAAAAATAATGCCGCTGGAAGGAAAACTCGTAAGGGACCACCTTGGCACATTTAAACGTTCACAAGACATACTCGAACAATACAAAACTTACAATGGCGCAGAAGGTTATGCGGATTATCTTGTGCGGCTCCATAATGAAACCATTAACAACTCCCTCAATGAAATTGAAAGTTACAACGTAAGAAGTGCACAATATGCTGCTCTGCAATCAGAAATTCCTGAGGGAGAGTAAGCCAGCGCTCAAAACGTGAATGGTTGTTAAATGAACAGCTTTCTGTTAGTATTAAATGAATCAGGGTGGTGAGACACCCTGATTCTGTACAGCTTCTTACTTCAAGAACTTACGTATGACCCAACGCATAACTGCCGGTGCTGCGCACAGAAATGCACTGCTGACCAAGACTGCTGTTGCAGGTGCCAGCGCCGGACTTTCCCCGAACTTCACAAGCAAATCAACCATCCAAGTTCTTACCGCCGCCATATACGGATCCGAACAGTACGTAAGTGCCGTGCCCCAGAACCAGTCAATAAGGCTGTCGTGGTTTCCGCTTCCGCTGTTGTCAGTCGGGGGGGGATCTTGACGCTGAATAGCGTGGTTGTTGCTGTTGATACTGCTGTTGTTGTTCGAGTTCACGTTGATATTGACGACTAAAGACATTAAGTTCATATATATTACCCCTCAGGTAGTTAGGAATGTTTGATACTTCTCGATTAAAAAATGACCTATTCATAGATATCCTTTGTGTTTCAGTAAAAGACGATTAAATAACCCTTATTTCCTTACTCGCAAATAAGTACTGCATTTGATTTACTGCCTTTCAGGCAGACCTTCCCTAAGGCGTTGCACCTTCTTTCTCACAATCCATTTATTTGAGTCAGGCAAAAAAAAGGCCCTGACGGTCGTCAGAGCCTGGCATGAACACACCATTCGGATTCTCTGACGTTGTTATTATATTTATTCGCAGAGGACCCGACTTATGTCCCGGAAGCTGCTTTACTTCCTTTCCTGAATATAGTGTTATCTTACCGCTACAATACGTCTTTGTCAAGAGTCAAGTATTTTTCTCTTATTTTATTAAATTTTTCTTGCGCACTTAATAGTATTATGCGCGCAGCTTGATAAAACTTTTTGGGCAGAACTTACCCGGCAGAAAGTTATTTTTTGTTGAACTGAACCGGTACCTTTTAAAAGTATTGATACCTCGCGAAGTTTAAAAGATGGCGGCACATATTGTCTGAAAGAACATGTCCGCTTGCTCTTCTGTCTGCCTGTCAGGTAGGTGCTTTCCGTTTTCCGCTAGAAGCGAAAAGGCCGGCATCATTGTGCAATTCGACGGCCATGTACCCAGCTATGCCTGGCTATATTTACATACATTCGTCAGCGTATTCATTCAGCCGGTGTTTTGCTTCCTGATATGTGACCGAATTTTGTAGTAGGTAGGAGCAGAAGTTAGATAGTCTTGCGCTGGGTCGGACCAGCTCTTCGATGGTACAAAGTGCATTGTTTATCTTTCCTGCCCGTTTCTGCTTATTTGCGGCAGTACGTGCCAAGTTGAATTCATCGAGAGCCTCACGAAGGTCGGCCTCAAAAACCCGAAAGTTCACCAGAATAGCGCCTCTTGCCGAAAAAAGTCTTTTTTCTGAAAGGCCGCATACCTCGATGGTCTTTTCAGCGATGTCGTGGCTGGGACCTGCCGCTGGCTCAATCATGATGTCTGTGTAGGTGAAGCAGTCGCATGGATCGAGTTCGTAAGGATTTATGATGGGCTCTCTTTGCGTGTCATGGTTGAGCTTACTGTTATTACAGGCCTTGCAACTATAAAGGAGATTGGCCCATTCAAAGGCTTTATCCGTATAAATGGACTTAGGATGAAAGTGTTCAACCTCTGCAAAGCCTGTTTCTGCAGGTATCCCTTCACAAAATGCGCATTTATTAAAAGAACTTTCTTTTAAAGCTCTTCTGATTTCGTCATGTCGGTAGAATTTTAATGCCGCCTCCTTTTCTGACGTCGGTATCGTTTTATACTCACCATACTTTGCGACCAAACTCATAATCCCCTGCGTCCAGTCTGCACCGTTATCGCATAACACCTGTGGTTCAGGTGGTCGGGTCAGCTTAATCATCGGCCTTTGCCTCCATGCCAGCCATACGGGCTTTCAGGATAATTAATATTTCATCCCCCGGATGGCAGATGGATTCGAGACGGGCATAATTTTCTTTAAGCATATTAAGATTATTTTCCTTAATATTGCGATAACAAGAAGTTACCAGAGTTTCGTAATCTTTATTATCTAGGCTTCTTACGCCCATTAGCTCCGTCAATATTAAATCCGTACTCCATCCTGAATATGCCTTTTCAGAGGGCTGAAACTCATATTTTTCTTCATTGTATGAGGATGGAAGCATAATAATTTCATTTTCTTTAGCTGATGCCAAAAGGTGAGGCGAGTGAGTTGTTACAATGAACTGTAAGTTGGGGAAAATTGCCGCTATACCTTGCCTGACAGTTAACTGCCATTCGGGGTGAAGGTGGTTGTCAAGCTCATCTATAAGTACGGTGCCATGCGCATTCTTTACGTTTTTTTCGCCTACGGGTAAACATGCTTCTATCCATTCGAATATAGCTATTATGATATATAAAACGGCCTGGAATCCTGATGAGAGTTCTTCAAGAAAACATTCTTTTCCATAAATTGAGAAAACAGGCTCAAGGTCACGTCCTGTTTCGATGTATCTGAATGAGCTATTGAATGGTCCTATAACTGGTAAAGATTTTATCAAATGATCCCAGTTTTCTTTTTCTTCCTTTGCCCACGCTTTATCAATCACAAAATAACGATTAATGAGCCACTGCTTTACATCTCTTGAAGAGTCATTATATAAAAAATCTAGCGAGTTATTACAATATACTTTTATGCTTTCTTCACTATCTTTTTCTCTGGTAACGCCACTGATACTTTTATAATTTATTTTTCTTTGTGCGCCAATTACCAGAGGCGGAAGATTAAAGGTGGTTTTAGCATGGTGAACAGAAATAGATTTCCGCCCTGATTCGGAAGGCGGCGTTACAAATGTATTAATTTCGTCGTTTCTATACCTTTTCGTTCTTAAGAATCCAGGGCCCAAGCCGCTTCTGAATTTATCACCATTTATATCAACATCTATCCAGTATTCACTTTCATCTTTATGCCTTGAATATTTACCATTCCAGGCAATGCAATGTGCTATTGCAGCGAGAATGGATGTTTTACCACAACCGTTTGGCCCCGTGATAAAATTAAACCTGTCATTAAACGTAACGTTAACCTCCGAAAATTTCTTTAGGCTTTTAACATATAATTTTTCAATGGTCATCCATTTTCTCCTTTTAAATTTTATAAAAAATTCTCTTATATGAAAGCTATTATTAAAGCTGTCTCAGAAGATTCATTTATCTATATTACCTTAATAAATACCTCATTGTCATGATGACAGGCACGCCCAGGGTCTGTCTGTGATTAGCGTGCGTGACGCACATACTGTCTTTCTGGCGGTTTCCGCTTTCTGTAATAACCGGAAACCCCGCGTCAGGAGGCGATTCCGGGCCGGAACCACAACATACGGTGTCCGATCATCATCAGTAGTCCCTTATCCAGGTATAACCGGATCCTTTCAGGATCCGCCCTTCCCGTCACCCGCCTGCTGTTTTGTTCCGTTTTATGGTATATATCCTGAAACCGGAAAACATGCCTGGGTCGCTCAGCGGATTTTTCCGGTGGTCGGCGCCCGTAAGCCAGGTGAAAATGAGCAGATTAAGAACAGACGTCGCTGTGTGAAATCTGGAAAAGGCGCAGGGGTAAATTCCGCGAGATTAGTCATTGCTTTATGACCTACTCTTTTTCTGTCTCAAGGTTAATCCTATGCAGGTATGAAGCGCCGGATGCCTGATACATTGTCCTCAAGCTGACCACCCATTTTTTAGTTTAGAGCAACAAAAATTATCAAAAGTGGCAAGGGGATGTGGCAGCACAGCACTATTGATAATGCTTTAGCATGAATTATGTGCTGTAGAAGAAAAAATCCAGAGATTTTTCTTGCCTAAAATTTAATTTAAAACAAAATCTTAATGCAAAAAAAACCCGTCAGCGACGGGTTTTTTCAGGCCTGAAAGATGAAAATCAGCATTACGGCTTTTTAAACTTGTCTTCGACCTTATCTTTAGCTTCAGCAATTTTATCCCCGGCTTTTTCCACGAAACCCTCTTTATGCGCGGGTTCGCTGCCTGGCGTTACCGGACGGCTGTCGTGGTCAGCGCGCGCCTGACGCGTGCTTTCCAGCAGCGGATCGGTCGCGGCAGGATTACCGGTCACCGGATCTGCATTGAGATGGTCGGCACGGGCATGGTCAATATCCACCTCTTGACGACGCACCGAGTCATTGATGGTTTCGACCCGATCGCTTGCCTCTTTACGCAGCACCACTTCTTCGATGATCTGCGCAGTCTTATTGACGACCGGCTGCTCATGCGTCTCTTCCACTTCAACCATTTTCTCGGACCAGTCAACCTGGTCCGGTGAGCCCGTTTCGTTCACCGGACGACGGAATATTTCCGCATGTTGCTCATGCAGAGAGACGTTTTCAGACACTCGATCCGTGACAGTGTAGCGGCGCACGCGGGTTGATCCTTCGCTGACCAGTCGTTTACCTACTTCCAATCGCTCTTCGACCAGACGCAGCACATCCTCGTCACTCTCATCACCGGTCAGGGCAGTACGCGCCGCGCCGCGATGGGCAGAATCGGTTTGCAGCGGATCGATGGCACCGTTTTCCTGAAGCGTGCCGCTGGCGGGTGCTGTCAGGCCATCATCGGGCGCATAGTCATCAGGCAGCGCGGCACTGCGTTCAGTCAGCTCTTCATGTGCATCCAGAATACCCAGTGCGCGCGGCAATTCATCCTCATCGGCCCGCAGCGACAGCACCACACCGCCGGTACGCATCGCATCTTCATAAACTTCGGCCTGATCCTCTTCCAGCGTGTTGCCAAACAGGCGCTGCCAGAATCCCGGATGACGGGCTTCATGACCTTCAGTACGCAGCCGTTCACCGGAGATGATATCAATATCATCATCCAGGAACCCGGCCTTAATCAGGTTACGCTTTGCACCTTCTGCCAGTGAGATATTGCTGAACATTGTTACGATTGTTTCACGCGCCATGTTGTGTTCCTCGGTGATGGATTCGGACGGCTCTGAACAGGGTATTCGGGTCAGATGAGCCTGCTGTCGGCGCAGGGAGACAATCTGTTCTGTCTCCACCTCGCTGACGACTTTGCGAATGTGCCACTCCTCTTTCAGCACCAGATGACGGACGATCTCGACCTCTTCTTCGACAATCGGAATAATCAGGACGCCATTTTCTTCACGAATCGCCGGCATCTCAGTCAGCCGCTCCGATTTAGGAATGCGTTGAATATCCGCCGTCTGCTGCCGGAGCATCAGCGCAATTTGCTGCTGATGTTCAGTGACCTGCCGGGTAACCCTGACATGACCGTCGATGACCCGCTGTTTCGAGATCTCAACGGTTTCCTCCGCCAGACTTAAGACCTGTTCGCTACCCTCTGGCCCTGGTTTTTCAGGAGGTTGATTGTTCATGGTTAACCTGCCTGTGATACAGAGCGATCATTTGTACTTTCCCTGGCCTTGAGCATAAGTGACTGCTTTTGGGTTAGTTAAAGCCTGGCACAAAGAATGATAATGGAAAGAAAAAAGCAGAAATATGCCGCTATGTGAAGATAACATGGCGCTAAAATCGGATAAGCGATGCGGCAGATAAAAAGAGGATCAAAGGGTGAATAGCAGTGAAATCTCTGTTTTCAGATGAGTCAAAGAGAACGGATCGGGCAGTGAGCTCGCCTGACGTGCCTAATGTCACGGGTTGATCCATCCGCTTTCCTGCCGTTCGCCATTGGTGGAATAGTGAAACCGCGCACGCTGATTCTCATTGCGCTGAAGCTGATACGCATCCAGCATGCTGACCTGCACAATCACCACGCCAAAACGTGATTCGCCCGCTTCTGCTGCCGTTGCGTCCTGTGTCTCGTGAGCGGGGGCCAGCGCTTCTCCCGGCGGCCCGCCGATGTACGTCTGGCGCGTGTGCTGCGGTAACGCGCGCCAGGCGTCACGGGCAACAGCACTTCCCGCGGCATAACATTCAGCCTGTCCCACCAGTCGGAGCTGCAGGCGACGCTCATGGCAATATCCCAGCACGGTAACCTGGGGGTTCGCCGCCATCTCCAGCCACTTCGGACTACGCACATCGGTATGAAAGGTCAGCATCCGGCGGACGTCATGGCACTCGCGCAGTACCACCGTGCGCGCCTGAGGCCGTTGTGCAGCATCCACGGTAGCGAGCGTCAGATAACGAAATCCGGCCTGCGGATCGGCGGCAGCCTCTGCCAGTGCTGCCCAGCTGGCTGTTTCAAAGGTTTTCAGATCCATTGGAAATTACTCTCATCAGGGACAATGTCAGCCATCTGGCTAAAAGCGTAGCAATGATGTGAGCAGATGGCCTGTCCGCCCCGCTCTGGCAGGAAAATATGATCCGCGACTCGCCGTGCGATACCGCGGAAGAGTGAGACAGTCGCGGGATTGCGGAACGCCTCGCAAAGTCGCGAACGCGCGTCCCGCCAGTCTGCCGCTCTGTGCTATTTTTGCGCCATCACCTTACCGTCTTGTCCGCAGGAAATGGCACTATGTCTGATGAAAAGCCCGCTGAAGTCCGGCCAGAAATGCCCGTTAAAGTCACCTCGCCGCGCCTGACCTATCGGCCACTGAGTCAGGAAGACTGGCCTTTTTATCTTGCGGTCAGTCAGGACAGATCGGTGATGAATTACATCAGCGATCCGCGCAGCGCTGAAGAGATCCGAACCCGGTCATTCGACGTGCGCCTGCCAGCCTGGTACAAAGGCTGCACACACTGGTTGTGCCTGGTCATTGAGGAAAAAGCGACGGGTCTTCCGGCTGGCTTCTGCGGGTTTATCGATCGCGGAGAGGGCATTGCGGAATTTGGTTTTATTCTGGCTGCCCACGCGCAGGGCAAAGGCTACGGCAGCGAGTCGCTGCATGCCACTATCGCCATCTGCTTTGAGCAACAGGGTTACCGCAAAATGACCGCAACGGTGACGGCAGGCAATGTCGCCTCGCGCCGTACGCTGATCTCCGCGGGCTTTATTCAGGAAGGCACTCTGCGGCAGAATTTCTTCCTCGATGGCCAGTGGCACGATGACTGGATTTTCGGATTGCTGAAACAGGATTACCGACCCGGACAGCCAGACTGACGGGCGTCGATTGTCCCCTCTCTTCTGCTGCCAGGGTCAGAGTGTTCAGGGTGATGTGACATCGTAACCGCTGGCAACAGCAGGCGCAGAATGCTCCTCGCCGCACAGCATTGCTTCAAAGTCCGCTGGTGTCAGTGGCCGGCACAGGCCATTGCCCTGCATAATGTGACATCCGGCTGACGTGACAAAAGAGATCTGCTCTTTGTCTTCAACCCCTTCAGCAGCCACCCGAATACCCAGACTTTTGCCGAGTGCCGCGATAGATCGGTACATCATTCGCACCCGCATGCTGGAGTTCAGCTCGTGCGTCAGCGACTTGTCGATTTTGAAACCTGCCACAAAGCTGTGGCGCAGCAGATTAATGGCCCCCAGCGTGCGTCCGTAATGATCGATGATGAATGAGGCACCGGTCCGGCGCACCGCTTCAACCTGAACCGGCATATCCTGCACCAGCACAGCCAGCAGAGGCTCATCCACCTCCAGCTCAACAAAACCCGCATCGCCGCCGGCACTCTCGCGTATAACGTTTTCCAGGCTGTTCCCTGTCAGCTGACGCGGAAACAGATTGATGCTGACACGAAGCTCAGGCGATCGCACCTGCCACTGCCGGACCTGTGCCAGAGCACTGCGGATGATCCATTCCCCCAGCGTTACGGAAAGCGGGCTTTTAACCAGCATGCCGATGAAGTCGGCAGGCAACAGCAATCCGCGTGTCGGGTGCTGCCAGCGTACCAGCGTCTCGCAGCCAGCCAGTTTTCCGCTTTCCACGTCGAAGCGGGGCTGATAGTAAAGCGTGAACTGCTGCTGCCGCACTGCCGTTTCCAGTTCGCGTTCAAAACGGCGGCGCTGCTGCTCCGCTTCACGAAACGCAGGCATAAACAGGATACTGCAGCCTTTGCCTGAGGCTTTGGCACGGTAGAGTGCCAGATCAGCAGCGGACATCACCGCAGAGGGATCGCGACCGTGCTCCGGGTAGGAAGCGATGCCGGTACTGGCACCAACCACAACCGGCGAGTCGTGGTAGCGGAACGGCGTCTGTACGGCTGCAATCAGTTTTTCCGCCGTAATCGCTGCCTCAGCGCTGCCGCCCGCCAGCAGGATCACAAATTCATCGCCGCCCAGCCGCGCAGCCGTCACGGCACCGGCGCACACTGCACGAATCTGCTCGGCCACGTGACACAGCAACGCATCGCCAGCTGCATGTCCCAGCGTATCGTTCACCTCTTTAAAACCATCGAGATCGGTCATCAGTAACGTATAGGGAACACCCGCTTTAGTCAGCTGCCCGACCTGATCCATGAACGCGCTACGGCTGGCGAGTCGCGTCAGCATATCCAGAGAAGCCAGCTCACAGAGCCGCGCCTCACTTTCATAGCGGGCCGTAACGTCGCGGATGATCATGCCCACCAGCCGCTCGCCCTCTTCACGCCAGCCCGAAAATGAGACTTCTGCCGGGAATTCACGGCCGTCACGCGTGACGCCCCATATCTGCAAAGAACGAGGATGAGAGATAGCTGCTTCGTCTGAGGTAATCCGGGCCAGCTCGTTACGGTAATCAGTCTGGCAGCGCGCCGGGATCAGCTCGCTGACATACTGTCCTCTCATCTCCTCTGCGCTGTAGCCGAAGAGAGCAGTGGCGGCCGGATTCCAGAAGGTGATGCCGCGCCGCAGGTCGGTACAGACAATGGCGTCGGGTGAGGTGGATGAGATTGCCTGAAGACGCTGCTGACTGGTGTAGCGCAGTAACTCCAGACGATGCATCTCCATGCGATCCATCACCAGCGCAGCAATATCGGTCAGATGCGTCCGATCCTCTGCAGTCAGCGGCTCGCGCGGATGACTGTCGGTCAGGCAGACGGTGCCAATGTGATGACCATCCGGCGTCGAGAGCGGGATCCCGGCATAAAAGCGGATAAAGGGGTAGCCATGAACCAGCGGACTGTCGCGGAAGCGGGGATCTTTCAGCGTATCGGGCACGCAGAGGATATCGCCCTGCGCCAGCGTATGGTGGCAGAAGGCGACGTTGCGCGACGTACCGGAAATGTTCAGACCGTAACGGGAAGCGAAAAACTGTCGTTTCTCATCAATAAGCGATACAAACGCCACCGGTACACGGAACAGTCGCGCAGCAAGCGTGGTAAGGCGATCCAGCGCATCAGTCGGCGGTGAATCCATCAGATGATACTGCTTAAGTGCATCAAGGCGAGCCGCCTCGGCATCATGATAAACTGGGCGTTTCAGCGTAAATCCCCTCTGATGTTATCTGCTGTGGCCGGCATGACGCAGCATGAAGAGGACACGTTCAATCAGACAGGACGCGCAGAACTGGCTGCCGACCCGCTACCGGAAGAAAGGCCCGTCAGTGAACTCTGCAGCAAAAACCAGCTGCAACGAGTCCGATAATACCGGCATCGCAGGCAGCGAGATGCCGGTTAATACATTATGCCGGGCAGTGCGGTCGTGACGGTTCGGCGGTTAATAGCGGACCGTGCCAGGACAATCCTGCCAGAGCAGATAAGATGCGCGAATTAATGCGCTTCGCTTAGCTCTTTATATCGGCCTGAAATACGTTAACTTCAGGGGAAAAAGCGGCAGAACGCCTTACTTTTTAAGCTTTGGAACCAGTTCGTAGTGCGGATGCTCTCCCGCCAGCAGCATCAGCAGTTCATATTCTCCCTGGCTGAGCAGCGCAGGGTTTTTGGATGCTTCTTTAGTCTGCCAGACGCGCTGGCTAAGGTCGAAACGTTCGGCTGCAATCTCCTGCGAAAGACCCGCCGCAAGGCGCAGCTCACGCACGTTATGCTGGACGGCAACAGGCCGCTGTAAAATCTGATTTCCCATATGAAACGCTCCGCATACGGTGCCCCGGTGAGATGGTCAGGCAACCGAATCCGCCTGCATCCAATACATAAATTTGAGTTAAGTTTTAAATGCGCAGCGATCCGTAATCGTCAGGAAAGCGTAAAGCTCAGGTAAAACCACAGAGATTAACTGTAATTATATTTAATTCGTGAAACGGATAATTATTGCACCGCTGAGAATAACCCTCGCCCTTCTGAATAGTGATTATGATCAGGTAATGATTAACATTCATCACCGCCTGAAAAAGATGACTTTTTTCATTCAGAAATAAAAGAGCGCAATTATTAACCGTTATTTTATTTTACAGAGCCGTTATCTGCAGATGAATAAAATAGCCGGTCAGGCTATGCCTGACCGGAATCCACACGGCCGCGTGTGTTTAATCGATGCAAATGTCAGTTCACTATCCCGACAACCTGCGGTGGCAGGGTAAAGCGGGTAATGACGCTGCCCAGCGTTTCAGTCTGTCCGCTAAGGCTGCCTGCCGTTGCCGAAACCTGCTGGACCAGCGTCGCGTTCTGCTGCGTAACGCGGTCAAGTTCAGCCACCGCCACGGTGACCTGGGCAATCCCTTTGCTCTGCTCATCCGAGGCCAGCGCAATCTGTCCAATCAGTTCATTGACGCCGCCGACACCGCGCAGCACGGCTTCCATAGTCGTTCCGGCACTCTCTGCCGCCCGTCGGCCATCATCCACGCGTGCCACAGTATCGGCTATCAGCTCTTCGATCTCTCTGGAGGCCGCAGCACTTCGCTGGGCCAGTGAACGTACCTCACTGGCAACCACCGCGAAACCGCGGCCCTGCTCGCCCGCACGCGCGGCTTCTACGGCGGCGTTGAGCGCCAGAATATTGGTCTGAAATGCGATGCCATTGATGGTGGCGGTGAACTGCCGGATTTTCTCTGATCCCTGCGCGATGCTGGTGATGGCTGCCGACACCCGCTGAACCAGCTCCACGCCCTGATGGGTCGTATCCGTGGTGCTGGCGGCCAGTTCACGCGCTTCACGGGCATTCTGTGCATTGTGACGCACGGTAACCGTAATCTCCTCCATGCTGGCAGCGGTCTGCTCCAGCGCAGCGGCCTGAGTGGAGGTCCGGTCGGAGAGATCGGCGTTACCTGCTGCGATGTCGCCAGCCTCACGATGAAGAATGGCTGCGTTGTCGTGGATAGCGCTGACCGTCTGCAACAGACTGTGCTGCATCTCTTTAACCAGCGGCACCAGTTGCCCGACGCAGTTGCGACCCAGATCCTCCGGCTCGCGCGTCAGGTCACCTCCGGCAATAATTTTTAAATGCCCGCGGATTTTACCTACCGGACGCACCAGATGGACAACCAGATAGCGGTCGCAAAACAGCAGCAACGCGAAGGCTGCCAGCAGTGCCGCCAGCAATACGTGCTCAAGCTGACGCCGGTCAGCGGTAAGAGCAGCCTGATTTTGCGCCAGCTGCTGCGTCACGCTATCCAGCTTCGCGCGGGTAACCGTTGCATACTCTGAGGGTGAGGTCGTAAGTGCTGCGCGAAAGCTATCCCAGTCAGCACTAGCCGGCGTTAAGGCGACGAGGGCGTTTTTGTCTGCGGCTGTTCCGCCCTGCATAACAAGAGCGCTGTGCGTCAGAAAACTCAGCTGCTGCGTCAGAACAGCTGAGCGATCGGCCTGACGATAAATATCCCGCACAATCTGACTGCTGTAGCCACCTGCCAGCGCGACCACGCCCAGTGAGACGATCATTATCCACAGCACAACGCGGCGAATAGTGAAATGCCTGAGTGAGTTCATGAGGTTTTCCCCGATGTTGTCATTGGTGTAGTTAAAATTAAACAAAAATAAGTTATACCATCTACTTTAATGCGTTATTATATAGCGCGCTATGTTTATGCTTACTATCCTGGCAGGATATTTCAGAAATTAAAAGTTTTTAACGACAAAATAATAGAATCGTCATTCATAAAATATTTCGTTAAAGAAAAAGGATTTGCTATTCTGCTCAGGCCTGGCAGGCAACGTAATAAAAAATAAATCGTCATGGCTCTTTCTTTTTACAGAAATAGCCTGTAGTCATGACGCTATAACCTTCAATTTTTCTGTTTAATTTCGCTCCGTAACCAGCCGGTGCGGAGGAATCCATGCTTATGAGCTTCAGCGGCGGCGACGATTGCCGTACGCGAACCCTGCACGCGCTGCGCAGTAACGACGAGAGTCGTGACGATGTGTTGCGACAGTTCGTCCGGCTGGCCAGCCAGGCCATTGGCATTCCCGGCAGCTTTATCTCCGTTCTGGATGATGAGATGCAGCACGTCAAGGCAGCGCACAATTTCACACTGACTCAATCCACGCGACAGGACTCGCTCTGCCGGCATGCCGTGGACAGTGACAGTACGGTAGTGGTGCCCGATACCCTGCTGGATAGCCGTTTTGCTGCCCATAAGCTGATTACAGGCGCGCCTTTTATCCGTTTCTATGCTGGCGTGCCGCTTAAAAGCAGTACCGGTCTGATTCTGGGTACACTCTGCGTGACCGACACGGCACCTCATCGCTTCAGTGACGATCAGGTGACGATGCTGAAAATGCTGGCCGCGCTGGTGATGTCTTTTCTTGACGCCTGGTACTCGGCTGGCTTTGCTGACCCGGTAACCGGCCTGCCCAATCGTCAGCGTCTGATCCGCGACCTGCAGTTCCTTGCCGCCTCCGGCGACACCACGCCACGGCGGCTGGTGCTGATTGACTGTATTGATATGCCGCGTGCTTACGAGCTGGCGCGCTCAATGGGCATGGGGCCGGTTGAAAGTCTGCTGAAGGATGTGGCAACACTGCTGCCGCTGCGTCTGCGTCCTGCCCCGGGAGAAATGCTTTACACCGTAGCAACCGGACGCTTTGCCCTGCTGACACGGCAGGAGAGCAGACTCACTGCCAGCTGGGTGGCCAATAAGCTGGCTGGGATCAGCGCCGATCTGGGGGATGGGCTGTCGGTTGCGCTGATGACCCACACCGGTGAGGCAAGTTTCAATACGGGTGAGATGCCTGCTCAGGAGATCCTGCGCCGGGCAGTCAGCGCCCTGCATGAAGCCATTACCCGCAACGTTGCCTCAATGCCGTTCAGTGAAGCCACTGATACGCGCCATACCCAGGATTTCACCCTAATGCATGACCTGGCCACTGCAATACGCCAGGATAAAGGGTTATGGCTCGCCTGGCAGCCGAAAATCTGCCTTCACAGCGGTAAGCCGATAGGACTGGAAGCGCTGATCCGCTGGCAGCATCCGCAGCGCGGCGAGCTTTCACCTGCGCAGTTTTTGCCCGTTGCCGGGCAAACCCAACTGCTTACCGAGCTGACCGCCTGGGTCACAGAGCACGCCATCGCCCGTTTGTCCCGTCTTCGCGACAGCTATATTCAGCTGCCCATCACCATTAACGTCAGCAGCAGCGATTTTTCCCGTGACGGTTTTGCTGATGAACTGGAAGAAAAGATGCTAAGAGCGAAGCTGCCGGTTTCGCTGCTGGGCATTGAGTGTCTGGAAACGGAACGGATTCTGGAAAGCCCCACCGCGATGCAGGGGCTTGAGATGCTGAAGCTACGGGGATTTGGTATTTCACTGGATGACTTCGGGACCGGCTACAGTAACATCAGTTATCTGCGGCGCATGCCGCTGGATGTGATCAAGCTGGACCGCTCGCTGATCAGTGAAATTTCGTCTGACACCGCATCGCGCGTCATTGCCCGCAGTATCATTGCGATGCTCAAGGACCTTGATTACATGGTGCTGGCTGAAGGCGTTGAGAATGCGGAAACCGTTACGGCGCTGACCGAGTTCGGCTGCGACCAGGCTCAGGGATTTTTCTACTCCAGGCCGCTGCCAGAAGCGGCGCTGGATGAGTGGCTCGGCTGGCGATTACGCAGTAAGTGCTGATTCTGTCTTCCCTGCCCCGTAATCTTATCTGGCAGACTCAGGCGTACTGAATCCGTCCGGCCCGGCAATGATAACCGTATTGCGCCCGGCCGCTTTCGCCTCATAAAGCGCTTCATCCGCCCGGCGCAACAGCGCATCGCGATCGCGACTCTGGTCATCCCGTGAAGCCACGCCTGCTGATATGGTCATCGTACCGGCGAACGGGAAGGTGGTGGCGCAGACGGTCTCGCGGATGCGTTCCGCGGTGCGGGCAGCATCGGCCAGCGTCGTGTCCGGCAGCAGCAGTATAAACTCCTCGCCACCAAACCGGCTGACGATATCGCCGGTTCGGCAGGCCTGACGCAGCAACGCCGCCAGGCTCACCAGGACCGCATCGCCCGCGTCATGCCCATACCAGTCATTGATCTTTTTGAAATGGTCAATATCAATCGCGATGACACACTGTTCATGCTCACTGTCTGCCTGCGCCGCCAGCGCCGTAAATCCGCGACGGTTGCAGAGCCCGGTCAGCGGATCGGTCATCGCTTCATCGTTAAGCGCAGCCAGATGGCCTGCCACGGCATGGCGATGCTCCTGCACCGCTTCTTTGAGCCGGTCAGCCTCGTAATACCAGGTTTTGACGGTGGCGAGTGACTCCGCCTGTGCTTCGCTGCCGCCATCCCGAACCCTGTCCGCCAGCTTTTCCAGTGGCGAAGCAATCCGTCCGGCCATAAAAGCAATCACGCCGGCTGTTACAAGAATAATGCCCAGAACGAACCAGATGGCGCTTTCTGCCGTGCGCAGCAGAATATGCCTGACCGTTTCAGAGGTGCCGGTAATAAACACATTCCAGCCGGTTTTATGCAGCGTGCCATAGCCGGTCAGAAAGTTTTGCCCCCCATTTTCCAGGGTAAAATGTCCACTTTCCGTAGTGGACAGACGCTTCTGCAGCGCCAGGCTCAGCAGCATCTTCGTTCCGACGAGCGCCGGATCGTGACTGAAAATAATCAGCCCCTCATTGCTGACCACGCTGACCGTCGAGCCTTTGGTATAAAAATGCTGGCTCAGGATTTCGCTCAGCATGCTCTGTTTTTTAAGATAAATGGTGCCGCCAATATAGCCCAGATAGCCCCCTTTTTCGCTGAACAGCGGCTGAGATAAAAACACCACATAGTTTCCGGCGGCAGAGGTAAAGGGCGCGGAGATAAAGGGCTTACGGGTGGCAATAGCCTGCAGACTGGCTGCTGAGTGAAGTTTCACGCCTATCAGATTCAGGCTATCCGGTGAAGTTGCCGCAATAATGGCATCGTGGTTAACCACCACCACCGAGTTGAAAAAGCCAGACTGCATGCGCAGACGATCGGTCTCTGCTTTTAGCTGTTTCAGATCGCTAAGGCCTTTGATCTGCGATGCGCTCCAGGCCAGCTCCCGTTGTGCTGTCGTCAGGTAACGATCGGTGGTATCGGCCAGTTTGCGGGCATAGGCAATGTTTCCTTCAAGCAGGCTGTCTTCAATATTGGCCTTCTGAAACAGCAGCAGCGCACTCAGCAGCAGACCGGAGGTCAGAATGACGCCCCCAATGGAAAGCAAAATCAGCAGCGAACGAAGGCGCATTTTTTCATGGAACATTGCAGTCGGGATCCGGATGAAGTATCACCTGAGTGTAACAGTTGATGCTTAACGTCAAGGGAAGAACAGAAGAGGATTTACAGTGGATCACGCTGCATTGCCGGGCGCAGGACAAATCCGTACAGGCTGGCATAAGGCCTTGTTGAGCATTTCTCAGGCACGGATAAACAGCAGCCCAAAATAATTAAGCTGTAATAATGAAACGGATTAAGCCGCGACCGGCTCAGGTGAGACGCCTTATTATCGCCAAGCGCCAGCATGAGGTGCTGCAGGCACGAAAAATAACGGGGCAGAATCTGCCCCGTTTATCATCATGAATGAAATGCCCGTAAAACAGTTAAATTAAATCCGCGTCGTGAATACGCAGTCAGGCACAGGATTAATCATTGCGGTCGGATTAACGCCAGAACGACTTAATATAAGAACGGCTGCTGAGTCTTTTAATAAACTGATGCGGGCAGGTAAAGCGACACCCTTCCCACTCCATATTAAACCACTGAAATTCGTCATCTTTAATTTTATCCAGCAGACTCATCGCCTGCATGGGCGTCTGGAAAGCATAAGCCTTCATCACGCCCTCTTTGGTACATAAATCAATATGGACCATATGACCCCCGGGTGTTAAAAAAAGATCGTGCATTTTATAATTATTGAACAGCCTGTTTAGCATAATACATTTACCGGCCGCCGATTATCTGATTCCGTAATATTTTCGTAAAAAAGGAATATTTTATTTTTCATTTAATTTTCGGGCAACTTAGCCCTATTGCATCAATTAATTTGACCATGTTTGCGTAACGTGCCAAAAGCCGGGAAAATGCGCTTTGTTTTTTTAATCAGCAAGCCGGCGGTGATAATAAGCGCACAGGATGATGACGTTTATCTGACTGCATTTTAGGCATGAGAACGTGTGTGCGGCAGGACCGGAATCTTTATGAAACGTTAAAATATTCGTGCTGACCGATGCGATGGTGATGGTCATAAAGCGAACGCATCGTTTACACTCTCAGCAGCCTTATCGGCACGATTCTGTCGTGTACGCAGAGAGGCAGGAGATTACTGACGGCGGGCAATAAGGAATCTTATGCTGAATTATATGGTATCGCTCTACCGTAATGTGCCTGTCTCATCTGAATGTCTCAGCGACTGGCTTACCCGCTGGCTGGCGCAGCAGCAGGCCCGTTGCCACGATCATCACTTCTCCGCCGCCTTTCCCTGGCGTGAAACCGGCCTGCCCCAGCACACGTTTTTGCAGCGCGAACTGACGATTAACGGCCAGCGTTTTCTCACCGGCCCGCGCTATCTGGGGGGCGACCCCGCTCAGCCTTTTATTGAGATCGTGGCCCGTGATGGCGTACTGGATTACGCAGCCGCAGCCGCCATCATGCGTGAGTGGCAAACGATCAGGCCGCTGAAGATGCGTATTCTGCTGCCGGCCACGGATCCTGATATTGGTATAACCGATCAGCTGATTTACCTCAGCGTTCCAGGCTCACACTCCGCGTCTGACGATGACGAGATTTCGCTGATTACGGCCTGCCGGAAAGATTATCCCCTCTGTAGCTCCGCCATTAACCGCGCTTATCATGCCAGCTGGCACACGCTGCCGCATCTGCGGGATCAGTTGCTGGCCACCAGCAGGCAGGAATTACGAGACGATATTGCCGGGGGGCATGTGTTTCTGATCCTCTGGCAGGGCATGGTGGCGGGGCTGATGATTTGTGTGCCGCGACAACTGGCCTTTATTGAAGGATTTCAGATCATGGATGAGGTGATTCTGCCGGCGTATCAGGGCCGTGGACTCGCTGCACGCGCTCAGCAGCGTTTGCTGCAGCAGCTTCACCATTACTGCGGTCATGATGCGATGCTGACCGGCACCATTCTGCCCGGCAATACGCCGTCTCTGCGAAGCGCGCAAAATGCCGGACGGCGCTGCGTGCTGAAATATCACTTTTTTACCCCCGCTGATTTACGGGCGGAGCGCCGGGCCATTTAAATCACCACAGCGCCAGCTCAATCAATTCATCCTGAATGCTGTAAACGCGCTGCTTCAGGTTCAGACCCTCTTCTGCGCCGATCCACTTTGCCTCAACCGCATGATTAATTTTTTCCAGTGCGATTCTGGTGCTGCTTTTCAGACCGTTGTGCCAGTTGGCATCCGCACGGTTTGACGCCTGTTTTTCCAGAATTCCGACGAGTTCCGCGACATTTTTACCACTGGCTGACGTTTCAGTTACAGACATATCTGCCTCTTTTTGCTGCTAAAAATGATGAAACCGGCGGCACGTATTATACCGATTATCCGACAGGCATGACGGCTTACTGTGCGCATAACCCGGCATGCATCGCAGAAGCTTTATAGCCTTGCAGAGATGACCTGCAGGGCGCGGCTTCGCTCGCAAAATTCCGCCAGCTGTTCTTAACTCAAAATCAGTGATTTTGTGCCACTGAGAGAACTATCGGAGGACGTTTTGACGACAACATCTCTGACTACCGCCAGTGACAATACCCTCACGCTACGGCGCTGGATTACTGTGGGCCTGCCCGCTACCGAGCTTTTTAACCTGTGGCTTGAGCCCGATACCCTGCCCCGCATTATGAGCCACTTTGCCAGCGTGACGCCGGTCAATAAAAGCGATGCACACTGGCAGATTGAGGGCCCACTGGGTAAGCACTACCGCTGGGATACCCGCATTGTCGAAGCGCAGCCAGGCGAAGTGATTGCCTGGCGCTCGCTTGAGGATGCAGACATTCCTAACGAAGGTGAACTGCGCCTTCGCCCGGCGCCGGGGGAATGGGGCACCGAGTTGGCTCTGACTCTGCAGTTCACGCCGCCGGGTGGCGCACTGGGAAAAAAGGTAACGACGTTATTTGATCTGCTGCCAAAAGAGGTGGCCAGCAAAGCGTTACATCGCTTTAAAAGCCTGGCTGAAACCGGTGAAATTCCTACTCTGCACGGGCAGCCTGCGGGTCGTCATGCCGGACGTCAGGATAAGGAGAAATAAATGCGCGCACTCTGCTGGAATGGCGTCAACGATTTAAGTGTTGAAACCGTAGCCGACCCCGGTCTGCTCAATCCTCATGATGCCATTATTCGCGTCAGGCTCACCACCACCTGCGGCTCCGATCTGCACGTCATTGACGGCCTGATCCCGAGTATGCGTGAAGGCGATATTCTGGGTCATGAATTCATGGGTGAGGTAGTTGAAGTTGGCCGTGCGATAAAAAATATCCGGCGTGGCGATCGGGTCGTAGTGCCCTCTTTCATCTCCTGTGGTTCCTGCTGGTATTGCCAGCATCAGTTGCCCTCCTGCTGTGACAATACGCATCCGCAGTGGGAGAAAGGTGAAACGGTGCTCGGTCATGCCACGGGCGGCATTTACGCTTACAGCCACGCGTTTGGCGGTTATGCAGGCTCACACGCAGAGTATGTTCGCGTGCCCTTTGCCGACAATGATTGCTTCGTCGTGCCCGAAGGCGTAACCGATGAGCAGGCGCTGTTCCTCTCCGATGCGACGCCGACCGGTTATATGGGTGCCGACTTCTGTAATATTCATCCCGGTGACACCGTGGTGGTCTGGGGCTGTGGCGGTGTCGGACTGATGGCACAGCAAAGCGCCTGGCTGATGGGCGCGCATCAGGTCATCGGTATCGATCGCTATCCTGAACGGCTGGCCATGGCACGCGACTTCGCAGGCAGCATAACGCTGGATTACACCGAGGTGGACGTCAACGAAGCGCTGCTGGAGTTAACCGGCGGGCGCGGCCCGGACAGCTGTATTGATGCTGTCGGCATGGAAGCCCGCGGTGAAGGATTAAGTCAGGTCTATGACAAGACCAAACAGATGCTGCATCTGGAAACGGATGTCGGTGCAGCCTTGCGCCAGGCGTTATATGCCTGCCGTAAAGGCGGCAACATCGCGATTCTGGGGGTATATGGCGTGATGGATAAGTTCCCGCTGGGGCTGATGATTAATAAAAGCCTGACCATCCGTACCGCCCAGCAGCACGGGCAACGCTACATGCATCGTCTGCTGGAGCATGTTGCCAGAAATGAGCTGAACCCGGCTTTTATGGCGACACATCGTTTTCCACTGGAAGAGGCCCCGCGAGGCTATGAGATGTTTAAACACAAAGAAGATGGCTGCGTTCGCGCCGTGTTCGTGCCCTGAAAACACATAAACCGATTCGGGCGGCGCTGCCGCCCGGCGGGACCTTTCCTGAATTCTGGCAAAAATCCCACTTATTCCCGGACGCTGAAACACTGATGATAAGCGCCTGTCACCGTAAAGCTGAACCTGAATTAACCCGCCATAATTCCATGTTGATATGAATTTTTTATGAACGTAAAGTGAAAAAAACACATCAGAATCAGACCCCTGTAAACGCTAAGCAGACACCTCTGCCTGTTCACATTTTGAAAACAAAATAATCACAATAAGTTATTTTTTCATGTGTAAATTAGTGCCAGTTTTCATTTATGGAGCAGGCAAATGACGCAATATGTGGCAGTTTTTCTCTCTTCACTGTTCATGTGCAGCAACGTTTTCGCAGGTTCGGTTTCTTCCGTATCACTCGACGCGCTTTCCACCGCATTAAATGAACGCATGCAGGTCATGAAGGCTGTGGCGGGTTATAAAGCGCAGCATCATTTACCCGTTGAGGATCTGCCTCGTGAGCAGGTTGTTCTGGAAAAGATGCTGCAAAACGCGCAGCAGGCAGGACTTGAACCTCAATCGGTTGAGCCTTTTGTCCATGCTCTGATGAACGCAAGCAAAGCGATTCAGTATCGCTATCGGGCTGACTGGCTCTCAGCACCGGAAAGTGACGTACCCGTCACCGATCTGGCCGGGACCCGGCAGCAGATTGAACGGCTGGATACCCAGCTCCTGGCTGCGATCAGCCAGCGCCTGATGACCGGCAGCTTCTCGCAGGAGGACAAAGCGTATCTGATGTCACAGCTCACGGCGTCTCACCTCAGCGAAAGTGATAAAAACAACCTTTTCGCTTCTCTCGCCCGCATTCAGCGCTCGCATTAATCCTTAAGCCGTGGAGTGAGCTATGCAGCTTCATGAACTGATGAACCCCGAATACACTGACAATCCGTTTCCCCTTTATCGGAAACTGCATCGGCAGGGCCCGCTTATTCCTGCCGGGGATAAGATCATCATCAGCGGGAGTCACGCGGTGGTGGAGGCACTGCTGAACGATCGGCGGGTCGGCAAGAATTATATGGAAAGTGTCAGGTTAAGGTTTGGTGATGCTGCCGCCGACATGCCGCTGTTTCAGGGCATCAGCAGAATGTTTCTGGTGCTGAATCCGCCGGATCATAACCGATTAAGAGGACTGGTTATGAAGGCATTCAGCGCCCGGGAAATTAAACCACTCCGGGAGATGGCGCTGAGTGTCGCTCATGACCTGGTTGATGCGCTGGCAGGTCATCGCGACTGCGATCTGGCCCAGGCATTCGCTTTTCCGTTACCGGTACGCATTATCTGCGGGATGCTGGATCTTGCTGAGTCTGACGCGCCTGAACTGGGTCGGCTCACGTCTGTACTGGTCAAAGTGTTCGACCCGCAAATCAGCCAGTCGGATCTGCTGGAAGCCGCCGATGCGTTTGCCGTACTGGAGCGTTACTTCAGCGCAATGATCGTCGCCCGGCGTGACAGCACGGCCAGCGATCTGGTGTCCCTTTTTCTGCGCAGCAGCAGCGATGGCGACCGGCTAAGTCACGATGAGATCATCGCCAATGTGATACTGCTGTTTATTGCCGGCCATGAGACCACCTCAAATATGCTCTGCAATACTCTCCTGGCTCTGCATGACCATCCGCAGGAACTGGCTTGCCTGAAACAGAATCATGCGCTGATACCTGATGCCATAGCGGAGTGTCTGCGTTACGACAGTTCGGTCCAGATGCTGTACCGCACGACGCTGGAAGAAATTGAGGTGGCAGGCCAGCTCATTCCGCCAGGAACACGCTTTTTTCTGAGTCTGGGCGCAGCCAATCACGACCCGCTTGTCTTTACCTCGCCGGAGCGGGTCAATATCCGGCGACATGAGGGACGCAACCTGGCATTTGGTGGCGGGATACATCACTGTATGGGCTACCGGCTGGCACTGGCGGAAATGGAGGTGGCGCTAGAGGTATTGCTGACCCGACTGCCAGCAATGCGGCCGGTAACCGCCGGGGTTCGCCGCAATCACAGAGCCAACCTGCGTGGTGTCAGCGCCCTGCCGGTCAAGTGGTGAAGCCGCCGGGGCCAGAAGCGCCCGGCGATTAGCCGCGCAGGCGCAACGTGGCGGGCAGCACCAGCTGGCTGTCTGCTGGATCATTTCCGGCGATCATCGTGGTCAGCATAGAAAAACAGGCCTGCGCGAGCGCCGGAACATTCTGCTCTACGGTGTCGACAGGAATCGAGAGTGAATCATAGAGATAGTGGTCATCAAAACTGGCGATGCGGATATCGCCGGTCAGCAGGTGATGCTCACTCATGTAGCGCAGTACCCCTTCCAGCAGGCCGCAGGCGGCAGTGAAAATTGCTTTAGGTGGACGCCCCAGCCGCTGACATAGTGCGGCAAACATCTCGTAACCGCTGCCGGGATGGTAGTTCCCCTGGATTACCCACTCCGGCTGCAGCGTTACACCGGCCCGCGCCAGCCCCTCTCTGAATCCCGCCAGACGATCCTGAGTCGGAGAAAGATCGGACTGTCCGCCCATAAAGTAGATCTCCTCCGGACAGGCGCGCGCCAGCTTTTCAACCAGCTCAGCGGTGGGCGTCACGGAGTCGGTGATGACCCAGGGCAGCGTCGTGTTGTTCATGTGGCGGTCAAACAGCAGCACCGGCAGCTGTTCGCTGAGGCTGACATAGTCGCTGTCAGTCAGCATACTGGAGGCAACAATCAGGCCGTCGACCTGACGCGCCACCAGATTGTTGACCACGACCCGTTCCTGACCGGCATTTTCGTCGGTACAGGCGATCAGCAACTGCAGACCCGCCGCACGGCAGAGATTTTCCAGCGCATGAGAGAAAGCTGCAAAACCGTGGTTGGTGATCTCCGGTACTACCAGCCCCAGCGTATGACTGCGGGCGTCGTGCAACATCCGCGCATGGATACTGGGCTGATAATGGTGTTCGCGGGCCAGCCTCAGCACCCGCTCACGCGTCTCCTTCGCGACCCGTAACTCTTCGCCACGGCCGTTGAGCACCAGGCTGGCAGTGGCTTTTGAAACCCCGGCCAGCCCGGCGATATCACTGATGGTAACGCGTTTTGTTTTTCTCACGGCAAGACATCGGTTAGGGAAACAAGGGCTTATTCTACCATGCAGCGACGTAACGACCAGTAGCGCGCCTGCAGTTCTGCGCGCCCGCGCAGAGTCAGCAGCGCCGGCTGGTCCGGAAAATATCGGCTGCTCATCACCCCTTCCCCGTCGTTGATGAAGATCTCAACGCTGGAGTGGTCACACAGAACCTGTAACCGGCGGGCTGCCCCGGTCCAGTAACGATACGTCCATTCACCCGACATCAGGCTGCGACGGGCAAGCCGCAGTTCGTTATGCTGCCACGTCAGGATCAGGGTATCGGCGAAATTGAGTTCGATGTCGCCCTGGCTCTCAAGCTCAAGCTCCAGCCGCTGGGCGGCAATCGGCGGCGCATCATCGGCGCGGCCCTGATAGTGCTGCTCATTCTCGCGCAACGCCTGCAGTTCCTCGATGGGCTGCTGACAGAGACGCCCGTTACGTGAGCTCAGCTCGCGCAGACAGGTCATCTGATGGATCCAGCCCTGCGCCACGGTTGGCTGGGCCATCTCTTCACCGTCTGGTGTCCCCATCCAGCCCACCAGCAGACGCCGGCCATCCGCGGTCAGCGTGGTTTGCGGAGCATAAAATTCAAAGCCGGCATCCATATCGTTCAGCGGGCCGTGCTGGTATGCAGGCTGCTGATAATCCAGGTCGCCACTCAGCCAGGCACAGGCGTGACTGTTCAGAAAGCGCTTCTCTTCGGGCGCAACACCCTGCGGACAGCAGATCAGATAGGTGCTGTCTCCGAGCGTGAACATGTCCGGGCACTCCCACATATAACCCGCGGCATCCAGCCCGCCCAGTCCGCTGCCCGCAATCTCGCCGGGATTCTGCCACTCCCGCAGATTGTCAGAACGCAGCAGCAGCACCCTGCCCTGCCGCTGCGTATTCTGCGCCGCCAGCACCATGTACCAGCGATCGTCGTGACGCCACACTTTGGGATCGCGAACGTGGCCGGTATAACCCTCCGGCACGGCGATGACCGGACCGAGCTTGTCAAAACCGCCTGCACTGTTCTGCTGCGCCAGGCACTGCCACGCCGTACGCGAGCCATCATCGAATTTTACGTTGCCGGTGTAGACCAGTGTCAGTACGCCGTTATCGTCGACCGCGCTGCCGGAGTAGCAGCCACTGCGGTCATACTCCTCATCCGGCATCAGCGCGATGGGCTGATGCTCCCAGTGCAGCAGATCGGCTGAGCGCCAGTGCCCCCAGCATTTATGCTGATGCGCACAGCCCAGCGCGTTCCACTGGTAGAAGAGATGATAGTGACCGTCGAAATGGATGAAGCCGTTGGGATCGTTAAGCAGTCCGGTAACCGGTGCCAGATGCCAGCCGGGATAGTGGCTGTCGCTGAGCGCCTTTGGCATCCCCTGCATCACCGCCTGCAGAATGGCGGCAAGACGTGTTGATGAGGCCATTATTCAGAGTCCGTTTTGTATTTGAGCAGATAAGAGATCACAAACGCGGTGGTGAACGCGATGGCGACGCCGATGACATAATTGAGCAGAGAACCCGCCTTAACAATCGCCATGCCCGGCAGACCGGTCAGCCCGACCGCCGTCATATAGACATGGACCGATACCACCCAGGCACCGCCCAGCGCGCCGCCCAACAGACCCGCGATAAAGGGTTTCATAAACCGCAGGTTGATACCAAAGATAGCCGCCTCGGTGATCCCCAGCAGTGCTGAAAACGCCGAGGGCAGCGAAATTGCTTTGATCTTCGCATCGCGGGTTTTAAACCACACCGCCAGACAGGCCCCGCCCTGAGCAACGTTCGCCATTGCCCAGATAGGAAGCAGAAAGTTAACCCCGATAGACGGGTTACCCAGCAGTCCCGCCTCAATCGCATGGAAGCTGTGATGCACGCCGGTAATAACAATCACCGAGTAGAGCCCGCCAAATACCAGTCCCGCCAGCCAGCCAGCGTGAGCAATCAGGGTGCTGAGCACAAAAGAGATCCCATCGCCCAGCATACGGCCCGCCGGACCGATAATCAGCAGCGCAATGAAGCCTGAGATAATCACCGTCAGGAACGGGGTCAGAATAAGATCGAGCGCATCCGGGATCACCCGACGCAGCTGCTTTTCCAGCATGCTCATAAACCATACCGCCAGCAGCACCGGGAATACCGTACCCTGATAGCCAATCATCGCCACTTCAATGCCGAAGAAGTTCATGGTGTGGAAACCGGCGGCGACGCCCCAGGCGTTGGTCAGCGCCGGGTGCGTCAGAATGCCGCCCAGCGTCGCGCCCAGAAATGGGTTGCCGCCAAACTCGCGTGCCGCCGTAAAACCAATCAGGATCGGCAGGATAATAAAGGCCGCTGAGCTGCACATATCCAGCATGATGTAGAGCGCATTTTCCGGATTGACCCAGCCGTAGGTTTTAACCATCCCCAGCAGGCCCATCAACAGACCCGACGCCACAATAGCCGGAATGATCGGCACAAAAATGTTCGACAGCAGACGAGCGATACGCTGGAAAGGATTGAGCTTGCGGGCGGCAATATCAGCAGCCTCAGACTTGCTCGATTCGCTAATGCCAGCTTCGGCGATAAAGGCAGCGTAGACCTTATTTACCACACCGGTACCGAAGATAACCTGAAGCTGTCCGGCGTTGCGGAAGCAGCCTTTAACGCCCTCAATCCGGCCAATCGCGGTGGTGTCCGCTTTTTCATCATCTGCCAGCACCAGCCGTAGCCGCGTCGCACAGTGAGCCGCACTGGCAATGTTCTCTTTGCCACCCAGCAGGGGCAGCAGGGCCCGCGATATTTTTACATAGTCCATACATACCTCACTCTTGTTATGTTTTTATCCGCGTGACGTTCAGGCCCCGGCAGCCGGGGCCGCCCGATCAGAACCAGGTTTCCATCTGTACGCCGAAGTTCCATTCGCCGCCGGCATCGAAGCCTTTGCTGCCGAACGCGTCGTCACTGGCATAGTTATCCAGCCGGTGATCCCAGTTCATCCAGGTGGCAAACAGACGAATCTCCGGACGTTTAAGGAAGTCGCCGACATCACCGGCTTTCAGGGTTGGCGCAACGGTGAGTTTGGTGAAGCTGCCGCTGACCGCGTTACGGTTGTTGTAGCCTTCCGGACGCAGATCCATGTACTGATAAGAGCCTTCATACTGCATCTCGAAGTTCTGCGTGATTTCCTGAATCAGCCGGAGGTTAACTGTCGCCCAGTCATAGCTGTCACCTTTGACATAGCGATCGTCACTGCGCTGTGCCAGTAAGGCGGGCGCAATGTGCCAGCCACCGCCAAGAGGCGTCGTACCGTAACTCGCCAGCCGCCAGGTATCCGCTTCCGGTAGCAGTGCGCCGTCAGAACCAATCGACTTCACCTCAGCGCCCAGGCCATGACCGTAGAGCAGGGCCGTTTTCGACGTGCCTTCTGTCAGTCCATAAAAACTATCGTTATGCAGGCCCAGCAGCGCATGGACGCCGGTTTCTGCCGCATCGCTTTTGACACGGAGACCGTCAATATCCCGGCGATCGTCGTTATCTTTCGCCCGCATACCGCTGACCATCATCTGCACCGGACCGACAAAGTTATTCAGCGACAGGATGTAGTTCTGTGCGGTGTTTTCATTGTTTTCGATGTCACCAAAGTTACGGCCATAAAGCGAGATGTTGCTGCGTGCCTGATCGCTCCATGTCATGTCGTAGATACCGGCACCGGTTCCGGCAAGGAAGACCACATCGGAGTCGATCCAGTGAATATCGAAGTTATCACGATCAAAACGCTTACCGGCCCAGACCGTTGCGTTATCGAACGCACCGCTGAAAGTGGGAAGCTGTCCCAGCTCGACAAACGCCTGACGCAGGTTGAGATCGCTGCTGGCGGCCGTCCAGTCGTTATAAGTGCGCTGTCCATCGGCCAGCATCGCTTTGAAGCGGGTGGTGGCGCCATTGTCCAGCGTCTGCTTATGTTCAAGGTTGAGCTCAACGTAGGTATCCGGCTCATTACCCAGACGCCCAACGTGACCGCCGGTTTCTCCAGCCGGAGTTACGGTCGGGCCACCCTGAGTTCTGGCGGCGGAGCTGTTCATCAATAATCCTGAGCGGGCATAACCGTGGAACTCAAAGCCACCTTCATCGGCAGATTTTTGTTCCGGTTTCGCAGTGCGCTGCGCGACCTCAGCGGCAGAGGTCTGGGTCTGCTGCTGCACCGCTGCCAGCTGATGAGCTTGCCTTTCAGCCATCTGAGCCTGTTTTTCGGCGACCTCTGCGCGGCTTTCAGCGGCATTCGCCCGCTGCTCGGCAGCCTGCAGGCGCTGCTCCATCGCCGCAAGGCGGGCTTCGATGCTGCTCATGCTGGGATCGGCCCAGACGGATGTGGAAAGGAATATTGCAGAGAGGGCGACGGCTAACGTGCTTTTTTTCATTTTTTTATATCCCTGAGGAGAAGCTATCATCACCGATATTTTTGCTAAACCGGTTTAGGCGCAAATCATAGCCACGGGTAATTTCCCTCTGCAATGAAAATAGCTAAACCGGTTTAGTGATTGTGAGATAGCTCCCAAAACAGGGGCATTACAGGATGATTAGCCGGCCAGATCGTCCAGCTGGTGGCGCCAGGGAAGTGCTGTCATGGCTCCTTTCGCCGTGGTTGCAAGTGCGCCACAGCGCTGCGCAGTCACCAGATAGCTGGCAAGTTGTGATTCGTTTACAGGCAGACCCGACTTCGCCAGCTCCCAGAGTAATCCGGCTACAAAGGCATCACCTGCACCGGTAGTATCGACGCTGTCAACGGGCGTGGTGGCATGGTGGGTTGTCTGGCCCTGATAACAGGCCATCACCCCTTCCCTGCCCCGCGTCACCAGTAACAGGCGAATGCTGAATTTGGCGGCCAGTTGAGGCATGCTGACAGCGGCTTCCTGACCCGGACTAAGAAAATCGAGCTCTTCGTCAGAGAGTTTCACCACGTCCGTATGACTGAGGGCTTCGTTCACCACCGCATGGAGGAGTGCCGTGTCGGGCCAGAGATCTTCCCGCAGATTTAAATCGAAGCTGACATGGCCGCCTGCCGCGCGGATTTGTTTCATGGCGGTCAGCGTCGCCGTACGAGAGGGTTCCGCCGCTAAGGCAATCGAACAGCAGTGCAGCCATTCCCCGCGATGAAACTCGGGCAGATCTGACGGTTCAAGAAACAGGTCGGCACTGGGCCGAACCATAAAGGTAAAGGAGCGCTCGCCCTGCTCATCCAGCCCGACCACCACGGTTGATGTGCGATGCTGTGAATCGGCAATCATGCAGGCCGTATCAACATTTTCTTCACTGAGCGTCTGCCGCATAAATTCACCAAACGGATCGGCACCCACCCGTCCGATAAAACCGCTGTTTCCCTGCAGGCGGGCAATGCCAACGGCGACATTAGCGGGTGCTCCGCCCGGACACTGCATCAGGCTACCCGGCATTTCGGGTAGCAAATCGACCACGGCATCCCCGAGGCACCATACGCGAACAGACATAAAAAACTCCTCTGATTAAACCTGAAAGCTAAACCGTTTTAGCTATAACGCTAAATGGCGTCAGGTTCAAGCGTTAACATGTTTAAGTGATATGTGATTAGCAGAGGAGTTTTATGATTAGAGAGCAGGAATAAAAAAACCGGCGCAGCGGCCGGTTCCATTGTCAGTAATGTGTGATGAAGATTATTTAAGCGTAGAGAGTATCTGTCTTATCGACGCATCAATCTGTTCAGCAATCTCTTTCGGCAGACGACTGAATTCATACTGCACGGTGCGCTTCTCATCATTGGTTTTACGACGCGCATAGGTATTGGCCGTAGTAAACGTTGCCAGCTTTTCCGTCACCGTTTTACTGACCGGTGCAGGTTTTTTTAACTGACGACGTGCGCTTTTGAAGCCATTCAGGATTGCGCTCTTCTTCTCGTCTGCATTAGCGTTTTGCAGTGCATCATCTGCCTCCAGCTTTTGCTGAATTTTGCTGACCAGTGCGGCGACATCAATCGCTTCCGCTTTCGCCTCCTCCCAGACATCAAGCAGCAACTGATAATCCTGAAGGGTCAGCTCAGAAACGACCGGGAAGAGTTCGATAAACTCAGCGGGTACGGATGCGGCCTGAAATGCACGGGAGACCTTAGCATTTGAGATACCTTCCGCTTTAGCAATGTCTGATTTGCTCATGCCACTTTCATTCATCAGCATAAAGCGCAGCCCTAATTCACGCAGGTTATGCTCTTTCGCCGTCTGAATATCAGCAGCCAGTTGACGCGCATCGCTAAGGCTCAGTTCATCCGCGGTGACCAGCACTTCCAGACTGGCCCCGGAAAGAATACAGGCAGCGCGACGGCGCGAGCCATCCATGATCTCAATTCGGTCACCGTTCACGCGACCTATGGCCGGGAAAAATTGCTGCAGTGTAATCGTACGCGTGATTTCCTGCAGCGATTCAGGCGTCAGCGTGCTCTGATCACGTCCATTGATTTTCGGGTCAACGCTGGTTCGGGTTTCAATATCGTCATGCAGGATCAGCTGGCGTACAAAGGTCGCCTTCGCACCTGACTTCAGCGTAAAAGTGCGCGACTGGCTGCTACTGTCGATCATGTTCGCAATAGCAGAATCGCCGAACTTGCGGCCAATGCGCTGTATCGGTTTGCTCACAGGGTACTCCTGATATATTCGATGCGATCAAACACAGCCCTTGAGAACTGCTCGGCTTCATATTTGGCTTTTCGCAGGGCGTCTGCACTGCCCGGATAGGAAGCGGGGTTGGCACTGATCACCGTGTCAAAGGATTCGCCACAACGCTCAAATCCATCAAGACGCGGTAAGCCGCAGTCCAGCATCGATTTGGTAAATACCTCACGGGCATAACTTTGTGACGTCAGGTGATCATGCTTGGAGGTCATTTTAGACATAAAGCCAATATTAGCTTTGAGCCGCGGTTCGATACCTTCAGCCTCAATACGCTCCAGCATTTCTGGCAGGCGCGTCAGGTACTTCATGGTGGAGTGGAAATCGACCTGTGCCGGCGGCGTCGGTGTCAGCAGCACATCGCTGGCCGCGATCGCATTCAGCATAAAGGAATCAAGATGAGGGCCGGTATCAAGGAAAATAAAATCGTAGTCACCTGCCAGACGGTCGATCACATTACGGCGAAGGACTTCTGAGGGGGCAACGCCGGGCAGATGTTCAGCAACCAGTTCTTCCCAGTCGCTGGCAACGAAGCCATCGTCGATTGAGGCCGGGATAACGTCAACGCCGGGCATGACGGTAGGTTTAATAAACTGCTCGCGAAGCTGGTCTGCATCCAGATCGTTGAGCATAGCCTGCGCTGCTGTTTCCAGTACAGAACCGACACTGTTGGTATGGCTCAGGAACATCGTGCTTGATGCCTGGGGATCCAGGTCAATAACCAGTATGCGCAGGTCATTGTGCAGCATTGAAGGATGGGCGCGCATACCGTGAGCCAGCGTCACGGTGCTGACGGTTTTAGAGACACCGCCTTTAAGGCTGACAACAAACACGACAAAGGGGCCATCATGCCGATCGCGATATTTTGGTACTTTACGATGCTGATAAATGTCGACGACGTTCTGAATGGTCAGGGCATATTGCGATGTACTGCCGGTTTGCTTTTTACCAAACTGGTATCCTGCTGCTTCCATATCACTAATTGCAGCGACGACAGCGTGCTTACTCAGCAGTGGCATATTAGCAACAGCATTGCGGGAGAAAGTCTGGTAAAAACCTGTCTGGTTAAATTCCTGACGCTGCTGCTCAATGTGGTCACTGAGTCCATGTAACATGGAGTTGGCACGTGTTGCCATCTCCAGCACTCCACCATAATCACGCTTCATAAGCCCCTCTACGTTAATGTTTTTTGCATACTACACAAAAAGCGCATACCTGCCAATTTTTTAGGAAAATGCCAAAAACCTGGATTTTTTGTCTCAGGTGGTGGAATGGTTTTCGGAAATTTATGGTCAGCTGTAAAAGAGGATCTCTTGAGCTCTGTGGCCGCAGTCCATTCAGTTTGAGTATATTGAACAGGCATCAG
>NZ_AP035943.1:0-657354 GCF_059730585.1 Pantoea sp. X-Soil-YNGN-785 | reverse complement strand
CTCTCTATGATCTATTAAGGATCGTTTTTTAGGATCGTGTCACTGTATAAGTGGATAACTGGTTATCAGGCATCAGTTTCAGACTCACGGACAGGTGGCGTGATCGCATCATCATCTCCAGAGTCCTTCGCGCTTGCTGTATACCGTCTTTGCAATTCAGACATTCTCAATTGATAAACAACTTCCTCACTATTATTCATTTTTCATCATTAACTACAGCGCGTATCGTTTCTCAATCACTGAACGAATGAGGAAAACAGCACCATGACTGAACATGCCGTATCACGTAACCCTGCAACAGGCGAAATTCTGGCACGCTATCCTCTGCAGAACAGCACCGAACTGGAAAAGACGCTGGCAGAAAGCGCTTCCGCTTTTGCAGCATGGCAGCGCAGCAGTATGAGTGACCGAGTGCGCGTATTGCGTCAGCTCGGCGAACAGATCCGTCTGAGAGAGCAGGATCTTTCGCGCATGATTACGCTGGAGATGGGTAAGCCCATTGCACAGGCTCGCGCTGAAGTACTGAAATGTGCAAATTTATGCGACTGGTATGCAGAACATGGACCGGCGATGCTGGCCGATCAGCCCACTCAGATTGCCGATGCGTGGCAGCGATTCCGTCCTGTCGGGGTGATCCTGGCTGTCATGCCATGGAATTTCCCCCTGTGGCAGGTTCTGCGGGGCGCAGTCAGCATGTTGCTGGCAGGTAACACCTATCTGCTGAAACACGCCCCTAACGTCATGGGAAGCGCCACACTGATGGCTGAGCTTTTCACAGCAACCGATCTGCCATCAGGTGGCTTTAACCTGATCAACGTCGACAACGACGGTGTATCAGTCGCGATTAAAGATGACCGCATTGCGGCCGTCGCGGTAACCGGCAGCGTGCGGGCGGGTGCGGCAATCGCAGCACAGGCGGGTGCAGCGCTTAAGAAAACGGTGCTGGAGCTGGGTGGATCCGATCCCTTTATCGTGCTGGCCGATGCCGATCTTGATGAAGCCGTGAAATCTGCCGTAATCGGACGTTTCCAGAATACCGGACAGGTCTGCATGGCGGCTAAACGTTTTATTGTGGAAGCCCCCATCGCGGAAGAGTTTGAAAAACGCTTCACTGCAGCGGTACAGGCACTGAAAATGGGCGATCCGCTGGATGAAAATACCTTCCTGGGTCCGATGGCACGCGCCGATCTGCGCGACGAACTCGACGGACAGGTAAAAGCGACCCTTAGTGAAGGTGCGCGGCTGGTGCTGGGTGGTGAGAAGGTGGCAGGGCAGGGTAACTACTATGCACCAACTATTCTCGCTGATGTTACAAGCACCATGACCGCGTTTAAGCAGGAGCTGTTTGGTCCGGTCGCGGCTATTGCCGTCGCGCGGGATCCGCAGCATGCACTGGAGATCGCTAACGACAGCGAATTTGGCCTCAGTGCTACTGTCTGGAGCGGTAACGAAGAAACTGCCGATCGGCTGGCACTGCAGCTGGAAGTCGGTGCCGTATTTATAAATGGCAACGGCGCATCCGATCCGCGGGTGACCATCGGCGGCGTGAAGAAAAGCGGCTATGGTCGTGAGCTGTCACATTTTGGTGTCCACGAATTCTGTAATGTGCAAACCGTTTGGAAGAACCGCCGCTAGTTTTTACTGCGCTGCCGGAAGATAGGCAGGCGCGGTTTTAACGACCTCACTGAGCGGACGCAGCAACCGATGCGGGGTAAACCTACTCAGCATCGGTGAAGGTGTACCGCTCAGCATCTCCTCAGCCACCAGTCTGCCCAGTAACGGGGCAAGGGTCATGCCACTATGGCTGACCATCAGATAAACGCGTGCTGAGTCACGGATGTAGCCCAGTGCGGGCAATCCATCTGCCGGACGCGATCGCTGTCCTGTTTCAATCCGCTCAATTCTTGCCCCTTCCGCATGGTTAAACAGTCGACGCAACCGACGCAGCATCTCTTTGCCAGTCAGCCCATCCGGAGAAGCGGGGCGTGACGGATCGGCATGCTGGTCAAGATCCAGTGCCTGCAGCATCAGGCGTCCTCCGCCATCCGGCCGCACATTCAGTTCCGGGGTAATGAGATTGCAGTTAAGCGGGATCGGCAAGGGCTGTGTCTGCGCCAGAAAACTGCAGGCAACAGGATCGGCGCGGTTCGCATCGGTCATCGCCAGTTCAAGTCCACACTGGCTGATCAGCTCAGGTGCCCAGCGACCGGTTGCCAGCACCAGCTGATCCCCGTGCCACTCATCACCACTGGCCAGCGTCAGATGCACATCCCGACCTGATTCAGTCAGCGTGGTCACCTCATTGTTGCAGACCAGCTGACCGCCACTGGCGCGCAGGTCGGCAAGCAGAGAAGCGATGAACAGGCTGGGATAAAGCAGGCACTCCGAAGGGAAAAACCACGCGTGCTGAATGCGGGGATCGAGCCGCAGTCCGGGCAGGGCACCCAGTAACGCAGCGCGGCTACGCTTCTCAACGGGGTAATCGAGCGTAGCAAGCTTTGCTGCGCGCTGCGTTAGCTGGCGCAGGGATGATTCATCGGCTGCCCACTCCAGCGAGCCGGTTTCAAGCAGCCAGCGGGGCCATGCACGGTGGTTCGCCTGCCATCGCCTGTGCTCGTTTATCGCCTGGGCATTGAGTTCATGATAGTGGCCGGGTTCTTTGCCGTTGGCATTGACCCAGGCGTAGCTAATCTGGCTGGTGCCACTGCCAGGCAAGCTTTTGTCGAACACAGTGACCTGTGCGCCCCGGCGGGACAATGACTGCGCGACGGCTAAACCTAGCACGCCTGCACCGATAACAGCGATACGTTGTGGCATATCCGGCTTCTCCTGAACAGAAATCAGCGGGTGATGGCCACCCGCCGGGACGTTTTACTATTGCGGAGCGACAGTGTGCGGTCAACCGTTGCGTCAGGCGGTCATCTCATCAAACCAGGCAGGCACCGGATCGTCCAGTGTAACCCAGTGCTCCGGCCCTGCCGCCATCTCATGAGGCGTCAGCAGCGCGTGATCCAGCGCGGCAATAATGTGCTGCTCATCCATATCTATGCCGATAAATACCAGCTCCTGACGCGCATCGCCGGTGCCTTCCTGCCACTGCTCAGCGATGAAATTGAGCGAATCTGCATCCTGTGGCCAGTTGTCACGCGGCATGCTGACCCACCAGCGCCCGGCGTAACCCTGGCGTGCTACTGCGCCCGCCTGCGACCACATTGCCGCAAATTCAGGCCGGGTGGCCAGCCAGAAGTAACCTTTTGAGCGAATCACGCCGTCGAGCTGGTGGTTTACAACCTCCCAGAAACGCTGAGGATGGAAAGGACGACGCGCGCGATAGACAACGCTGCGAATGCCATACTCCTCTGATTCCGGCTGATGCTCACCGCGCAGGGTCTGCAGCCAGCCAGGGGCCTGCGCGGCCCGGTCAAAATCAAACCGGCCGGTATTCAGCAGACAGTCCAGCGAAACCTGCCCGAATTCGCTGTTCACCATACGAGCGTGTGGGTTGAGCGCACGCAGCATACCCTGTAGCTGATGGAGCTCCGCCGGGCTGAGCAGATCCGTTTTGTTCAGCACCAGCAAATCACAGAACTCAATCTGATCCACCAGCAGATCCACCACCGATCGTTCATCCTGCTCGCCCAGCGACTCGCCGCGAGACTGAAGATCATCGACTGAACGGTAGTCGCGCAGGAAGTTAAAGCCATCCACCACGGTAATCATGCTATCCAGCCGGGCATAGGCTGAAAGGCTTTCACCCGCTTCGTCTTCAAACGTAAAAGTTTCAGCCACCGGCAGGGGTTCAGAAATGCCGGTCGATTCAATGACCAGATGATCGAAGCGGCCAGCCTGCGCCAGACGTTTCACCTCCAGCAGCAGATCTTCACGCAGCGTGCAGCAGATGCAGCCGTTACTCATCTCGACCAGCTTTTCATCAGTGCGTGACAGTTGTGCGTCGCCGTTGCGCACCAGGGCCGCATCAATGTTGATTTCAGACATGTCATTGACGATGACTGCGATCCGTCGTCCTTCACGGTTATTCAGAATATGATTGAGCAGCGTGGTTTTACCGGCACCCAGAAAACCGGAGAGAACGGCAACCGGCAGACGTGGATCGCCGGATATCAGAGAAGAGATTGTCATACTGTTACCTGTCAGATGAGGTTAAATAATTATGTTATAACATAACATTGATAACACTGTTTTCAATCCGGATTTCTGGTTTTGTGGCAGTTCTCAAAGTGGGTTTAAAAAAAGGAGAGGAAATGCAGCAACTTACACTGGTTCCGCGTCTGATGCCCGTTGTCAGACGCGGCGAGAAAACCTCCACGATACGCTGGCAGGAGGGCGATATCGCCACCGGCCCGCTGAGGCTGGTCAATCAGCAGGATGAAGCCGACACGGTGATCGTCTGGGTGACGCGGATCGACACACTGCGCTTAAACGAGGTCGCTGCCAAACTGGGGAAAGAGCACGAATGGCCGGATGCGGTGCTGCTGGAGGGGATGCGCGAGCACTATCCGGCGATCAGATTGAGCTGTGAGGTGCAACTGATCACACACCTCACACCCGCAGAAACCCGGCAGAAACTTGATGAGCGGTAACTAGCTGTGCTCTATCACCAGCAGCGCCAGCGTATCGGCTTCCAGCGCCCGAAAGATATGCAGCTCGTCGCCCGGATAGGTAATGTAATCACCCACATCCAGCTCCACCGCGCTGTCTACCGGACCCACCAGCGCCCGGCCTTTAGCAATAATAATATGCTCAATCGTATTGGGAATATGGGGCTGTGAAATGCGCTCACTGCCAGGCTGAACCTCCAGCAGATAGATATCACGCCGGACCCCGGGCGGGCAGGATGCCAGCAAAACCGCCTGATAGTCTGCCAGAGCGGCAGTCACCGTCAGACCTTCTCCACGGCGGATCACCTGCAGACGACGCGCATCCGGCTCCAGCAGGCGTGAAAACGGAATATTCAGCGTCACGCACAGTGACCACAGCGTCTCAATGCCCGGATTGCCATTACCCGCCTCCAGCTGTGAGAGCGTTGATTTGGCGATACCGGCGCGACGCGCGACTTCAGCCAGTGACAGGCCGGATCGCTGACGTTCACGCACTAAGGCATTGGCAATGATGCTGATAGGGGTATTCAAACGCACTCCTGATAAACGAAAAGTTTTTTATACCGAACGCTTTGTTCGTCTTGTAAAACGATGTTGAGGTGTTCATTATATCGGATTATACGTTCATTATGAGACAGAGTGATGCTTTTTCCGCAAATGCAGTTGCTGGACAAAGGGGTGATCAAAGCGATTTTTCTGGTCTGCCTGGCCGATGGAATTGTCGGTTTATCCTATGGCTCGCTGGCCTCCGCCGATGGGTTTCCGCTCTGGGTGCCGCTGGCGCTATCAACGCTGGTGCTGGCAGGCGCGTCTGAGTTTCTGTTTATCGGCATCGTGGCCGGTGGCGGTAGTCCTTTTACCGCCGCCGCCGCGGGCCTGCTGGTGAATGCGCGTCATCTGCCTTTTGGCATTGCGGTCAAAGATCTGGTTGGAAAGGGGCCTCAGGGCTGGTTTGGCTGTCACATCATGAATGATGAAAGCGTGGTGTTTGGTATCTCACAACCACAGCTGGCCCAGCGTCGCAGCGCCTACTGGCTGTGCGGCATCGGTATCGGCTTAATCTGGCCGGTGAGCGTTATGGTTGGGGCGGCGGTTGGCCAGTTTATTCCCGATGTCTCGGTGATTGGCCTGGATGCGGTGTTTCCGGCGATCCTGATTGCCCTGATCTTCCCGGCGCTGCGACAGCGGCGGACCCGGATCCCTGCCACCGTCGGCGCGCTGCTCTCATTGCTGGCAACGCCGCTGGTTCCGGCGGGCATGCCGGTGCTGTTCTCGCTGCTGGGCCTGCTGACATGGAGATCGCGCAAATGACGCATCAGGGAATGATCATCGCCGGGATTGCCATGCTGGCCGCCGGAACGTATCTGATGCGCTTTGCCGGTGTTAGGCTGGGAAACCGTCTTCCGATTAGTGAGCGTACTCAGCAGATGCTCTCCGACGCTGCCACGGTGCTGCTACTGGCCGTCGCGGCGACCACCACGCTGTTTGAAGGCCAGCATTTTGCCGGTGTGGCACGAGTGGCAGGCGTGGGTTTTGCTCTGTTACTGGCATGGCGTCGGGCACCCCTGATTGTCATTATTCTGGGGGCGGCAGCAATGACCGCGCTGTTGCGTTTTCTCGGCGTGGCCTGAGGCTTCTTTACGCAATCCACTGCTCTCTCTTCCGGAGAGGCTGTAAAGCGTCTCCGGCAATCATAATTGCTATCTGACCGGGCATCACGGCATGATGGTCACTCATCACCCGCCGGAGTTCACGCATGAATCGTCCGCTACAGATTGGTCTGTTACTTTTCCCCGATGTTACCCAGCTCGATTTAACCGGCCCGTGGGAGGTATTTGCACGCACGCCCGGCGTGGAGTGCCATCTGATCTGGAAAGATCGTCAGCCGGTGCGCTCCGATCGCGGCCTGTCGATATTGCCGACTGCTATCTTTGACGATTGTCCGTTACTGGATGTGATCTGTGTACCGGGCGGACCAGGGCAGATTGCCCTGATGTCGGATGAGGAAACGCTGAATTTTCTGCGACGGCAGGCTGAGCAGGCGCAGTGGGTAACGTCGGTCTGTACCGGTTCGCTGGTGCTGGGCGCTGCCGGATTGCTGAAAGGGTACCGTGCGACCTCACACTGGAGCTCCATCGACCAACTGGCTTTGCTGGGCGCGGAGCCGGTGAATCAGCGGGTGGTGCGTGACCGCAACCGTATCAGCGGCGCGGGCGTCACTTCCGGCATCGATTTCGCCCTGACGCTGGTGGCGGAAATCGCCGGGGACGCCGTCGCCCGAGCCGTTCAGCTGCAGATGGAATATGACCCCGAACCGCCGTTTTCCTGCGGCTCGCCGCAGACCGCGCCGCCCGAGGAGGTGGCGCAGGCACGGGCGAAAATTGCTGAGTTCATCGCCACGCGGCGTGCTGCAACGGAGCATGCCGCGCGGCGACTACAGGCTGATCAGCTTACGGACGCCGGGGATGCGCAACAGCAGCAGTGACAGCGCCATTGAGAAGATCAGCGTCAGGGCGATGACCAGCAGTTTGTCGCCCAGGGTCTGAATGCGGATAGCAGCCGCCAGCACACCAAAAATCAGGTAATGCAGGATATAAACGCCGGTCATGGTTTTGCCGAGGGTGGTCAGAAATGTGGTCAGCCATTGGGCTTTTTCCGGCAGCCGGATAGCGTTAATGCTGATCACGATCAGCACCACCAGCAGATAAACCTGTGAGCCCGTCAGCACTACGTCGTTGTGGGTCGCCAGAAAGCGCGCAATAAAGTAATAGCGCTCATACAGCCAGGTAAAGAGATACACCGCGGGCAGCAGCAGCAGGCTTACCTTTATCACTCTGGGTGATGTCAGCAACTGCATCACACGTGGCGCAGCCATCAGCCGGCCGGTGAGGTAATAAAGTACCCATGTCCAGATTCGGTACTGCGGCAGCAGTGAAAAGGCCCGCTGGTCCGGATAGAGGCTGGCGAGCAGGTCATAAGCAAAGGCCAGCACCAGCAACAGCAAAATCCCTGCTGCCATTACGCCAGGCCGCTGAATCAGCCAGTCGATTAGCGGATGCGAGACGTAAATGACAATCAGTGCAATCACAAACCACGGCTGGATCAGGTAGCCTTTGTGGTGCATCCCGGCAAACCAGAAAAAGCTGAACCAGAAGATAAAAATCAGCAGAATACGGCGAATTTTGCCGAGCTGCCACGCGGGCGTGTGCAGCTCGCCCGCGTCGAGATAGCCGCTAAGCAGAAAATAGAGCGGTGTGGCAATGGTCGAGATAAAACTCAGCACATTCAGCGTCAGATTAACGTCGTAATGATAGCTGTCGTAACTCTGATACAGCGTGAAAAACGACACGGCGGTGATACAGGCCAGCGTCTTCAGCATTGCCAGCCCGGTCTTATTCACCGTGCGCCTCCCGTCCGTGGAAGCAGCGATAGATCACCGGCAGTACGAGCAGAGTCAGCACCGTCGCGAATCCCAGACCAAAAATAA
The DNA here is from genome assembly GCF_059730585.1 of Pantoea sp. X-Soil-YNGN-785. Lineage (NCBI taxonomy): Bacteria > Pseudomonadati > Pseudomonadota > Gammaproteobacteria > Enterobacterales > Erwiniaceae > Pantoea > Pantoea sp. X-Soil-YNGN-785. The sequence goes on along the minus strand of NZ_AP035943.1, from coordinate 649,248 downwards.
TCACCACCGCCATGCTCTGGAAAAAGACGTCGCGCAGCAGCGGCAGCAGGCCCAGTACGGTAGTAAAGGCCGTCAGCAGGATAGGACGCAGACGCGAGGTCGCCGCATCAATAATTGCCTGCTGCAACGGCTTCTCCTGCCGGAACAGTCGGATCTCCTCAATCAGCACGATCCCGTTGCGGAGCAACATCCCTGACAGGCTGAGCAGTCCAATCAGCGCCATAAAGCCAAACGGAATACCGGTGATCAAAAAGCCACAGGTGACACCAATCATCGCCAGCGGCACGGTAATCCAGATTGCGACGGCGTCACGCAGCGAGTTGAACATCAGCACGGTAATGATGAACATGGCCAGGAAGCCTGCCGGCAGCGAACTCAGCAATCCGCTTTGTGCTTCACGTGAGCTCTCCAGCTCGCCACCCCACTCAAGCCGGTAGCCCGACGGCAGCTTAAGTTGATCGATCTGCGGCTGAACCCGTGCCACCACCTGCGCGGAGGTTAATCCTGAGGCGGGATCGGGGTCTGTCTGCACCGTCAGCACGCGCGTACGGTCACGACGCATAATCAGCGGATTCTCCCACTCCAGCCGGAAGTCAGAAATCACATTGCTCAGCGGCACAAAGTGCTGCATGGCAGCGCTCCATAGCTGAATGTTTTCGATGTGATCAACACTCTGCCGCTCTTCATCTGCCGGATAGAGCATCACCGGCATCAGCCGCGATCCGTCCCGGAAAATGCCTACGGCATCGCCGCTGAAATTCATTCTCAGCGCCTGATCGATATCGCGTTTATCAATGCCCAGCTCCTGACCACGCAGTGCGGAATAAACCGGGCGGATCACTTTACTGCGCTCCTGCCAGTCGTTGCGTACCGGTAACGTCGAGCCATCCGCCAGAAAAATCGCATCCAGCTGGCTGCCGATGTGACGCAGCACTTCCGGGTCCGGGCCGGTTACCCGCAGGGCAATCGCGCTATCACTGGCGCTGCCAAACTGAATACGTTTGATGCGCTGATTCACCTGCGGGAAGTTTTGCTGAATATAATTCTCAGTTTTCAGCGCCAGCGCATCCAGCAGTGGGCCATCCTTAACCCGCACCATAATCTGGGCGAAGTTGCTGTACTGGCGCGCCGCGTCATAGGTCAGGGTAAAGCGCAGTGCGCCCTGGCCCACGGTGGTGACCGTCGCCGCAACGTCCGGATCCTGATTAATGAACCGGGCTATTTCCGCTGCGGTATCTGCGGTGTAGTGGATATCGGTGCCATAGGGTAGCCAGAGATCGGTAAAAAAGACCGGCGTGCTGGATGAGGGGAAAAAGTTCTGTTTCACAAGGGTAAAGCCATACAGCGATAGTGCCAGCAGCGCGACCATCGCCGTCAGGGTGATCAAGCGAAAACGCAAAAGGCCGCTCAGCGTCTGACGATAGCGCCGGAAAACGATGCCCTGATAAGGATCGGAGATGTCAGTTTTTGCGGGCTTCGCTGCGCCACGACGTTTCTCGCTCCAGTTGATAAATACCGGAGTCAGCGTCAGCGCAGTTACCCAACTCAGCATCAGGGAAATCAGCAGCACCTGGAACAGCGATTTACAATATTCGCCGGTTGAGTCCTGCGACAGGCCAATCGGTGCAAAGGCGAGTATCGCGATCACCGTGGCACCCAGCAGGGGCAGGGCAGTGCGGCGCACCATGCGGGAAATCGCCTGCTGTAAAGGATGTCCGCGCTGGTGGTCGATCTTCACCCCTTCGACAACGACGATGGCATTATCCACCAGCATGCTGAGCGAAATAATCAGCGCGCCCAGCGACACCCGCTGCAGTTCCAGTTTAAACAGATACATGATCAGTAGCGTGCCGAGCACGTTTAGTGCCAGTGACGCGGCAATCACCATGCCGCTGCGCAGGCCCATAAACAGCAGCAGCGTTCCCACCACAATCGCCAGCGCCATCAGGAAGTTGAGGATAAAGCCATCAACAGACTGTTTCACCTCATGCGCCTGGTTGTAGAACACCTTCAGACTGATCCCGGCGGGGGTATCCTGCTGATAGTGTGTTATCCGGGCGGAGAGCGCGTCGCCGACATCAATCACGTTGACGCCAGGCGCAAATGAAATGCCGATTGCCAGGGCCGCTTCACCATCGGCAAAGTAGATATTGGCAGGATTATCGGTCACGCCACGTGTCAGGGTGGCGATATCGCGCAGATGCACGTTCTGCGGGCTGCCCGCAGGCAGAATGGGCAGATTCGCCAGGTCGTCGAGTGTCTTTAGCTCGCCGGTAGGGTGAAAACGGATTGATTCGCTGTCGACCCGCAGCGTGCCGGCACTGGCAACGCTGTTATTCCGGTTCAGCAGATCGGCGATGCGCTGCGGCGTCATGCCATAGGCGGTCATTTTGCTGGCGGAAAGGGCAATGCGGACCTCCTCCTGCTCAACGCCCGCTACCGCGACTTTCGCCACGCCGGGCACCAGAACGAGATCGCGCCGCAGTTGATCGGCATAGTTACGCAGTTCGCTGTTCGTAAAGTCTTTGCCGTGGATGACGAAGAAGTAGCCATAAACATCGCCGAAGTCGTCGTTAACCAGCGGAGCCTGCACGCCTGGCGGAAACTGCCGGGCCGCATCGCCGACGCGACGGCGTAGCTCATCCCAGATTTGCGGCAGCTGATCGGCAAGATAGCGGGTATGGATATTGACGGTAATCTGCGACAGGCCATTGCCTGAAATGGAGGTGACATTGTCCAGTGAGGGCAGGCGTTGCAGCGCATTCTCCAGTGGCAGAGTCACCTCTTCTTCGACCTGCTGGGCTGACGCACCAGGATAGTGGGTGACAATCACCGCCGATTTGATGGTAAACAGCGGATCCTCAAGGCGGCCAATGTTCAGCAGGGCATAGATACCGCCCACGCCCAGCAGCAGAATAACCATCCAGATGCGAATGGGTTTATCAAGGAAGTGCTCCTGAATACGCATTATAACCCCCGCTCACGCTGCCAGATGCGCACCGCTTCACCGTCACGCAGCTCACCCACACCGGCAGCAACAATGCGGTCGCCAGGCTGCAGCCCGCTGATGATTTCAATACCCTGCGCGGTGAGACGACCCACTTCGACGGAGCGATCTTTAATGCGCAGCGCCTCGCCATCCTGCTCAACCAGCCAGACGTGCGGCTGGTTAGTCGGGCTACGGTCGGGATTGAACACCGCAGCCGCCGGTACCACCAGCCGCGGCTGCGCAGGGGCATTCGGCAGGTTATGCAGCTTAACGCGCACTGAGCCGCTGAGACCGGCAACGCCAGGCAGATCAGCGGGACGCGGCATGGTCAGCACCATCTGATACGTCAGCGTGGCAGCGTCGGTCTGGCTGGTGTGCTCTTTGTATTGCGCGGTGAAAAAGCGACCGGGCAGGGCGTTAAACTGCACCTCCGGCTGATAGTGAATATTCTGGATGTCCAGGCTGGTGAAGAGGGTTTCCGGCAGCGTGAAGATCACGTCGAGCAAATCGGCCCGGGTCAGCAGCGCAATCGGCTGTCCTGCGGCCACCACCTGATGATTACGCGCCTGCACTCTGGCAATCACGCCATCAAACGGCGCGCGCAGGGTCAGAAACTGCAACTCTTCCTGCGCAATTTTCAGTGCGGTAGCGGCGGCATCGCGGTTAGCACGCTGCACATCCATTTCCGATTTTGAAACGGCGCTGCGCTGGGCCAGCGTGTTAAAGCGCTGAAATTGCCGCTCCGCCAGCTGCAGCGCCGTCAGACGATCGCGTACCCGCAGTTTCGCATCCGCGTCGTTCAGGGTGGCAAGAATTTGCCCCGCTTTCACGGGCGTTCCGTCACGTATATCCAGCTGTACCAGCTGGCCCGCCCTTTTAAAAGCAAGGTCGGTATTGTCTCCGGCCTGAATACGTGCAGGAAATACCCGGATATTCTGCGCAATGTCCGGCTCAAGGGTAAAAACTTTTATTACACGAGGAGGTGGCGCGTCCGGTTCTTTTTTTTCATCGCACGCTGTCATAAATAAGCAACAGAAAAAAACGGGAATAACCTTGCGTTTAATCATTTTATTCGCCTTAACATCAGCTATTTCACTGCGGTTTAATAAGCGTTAAGGCGTCATTAGCCTGGTGCTTATCACCACCGGGATAAAAATATTTTTAATATTCGTAATCTTATTTTAACGAGACGGCAGGGCCGCTTCGCCTGGATCGGGTTACGCCGCCATATGAGAGACCACCAGCCAGGTCAGTAAGCCGACTAATGTGGTTGCGGTGACCGCGAGAATAACGAAACCGCAAAGCATGATAATGCTCTGTTTTTTCATCAGAGTTTCCTTTTGCGAGCCAGAGTACAAGCCGAAGCACACTGCATCAGCATAGTTAAACCTTAGCTAAACAAAAACAACGTTGTTATTCTCATAATATAGGTTAGATTTAATTTAGCCATTTTATGTTATTCATCAGACGTTTCTTACCTAAATATGATATCGGTCATTACTGGCGGGAGCGGCTTCCCGCAAAATGCATGTCTTTTAATTGCGCCTTTAATTCATCGCTAAATGGCACGAGGTTTATATATGCTAAATAATGATAAGCAGGATAAAGCGTTAGCTTTATCTGAGCGCCCCTGGTATCAGCGTAGTGTAGCCGAGATATTTTCTGACCTGCAAAGCTCTCCGGCAGGATTATCGACTGCTGACGCACAGGAACGTCTGCAGAAACAGGGGCCAAACGCGCTGCCGCAAAAAGCGGATAAATCAGCGCTGCTCAAATTTATCGCCCATTTTAAAGATGTGCTGATTTATATTCTGCTGGCCGCAGCGGTGATCACCGCGCTCATGGGCCACTGGGTTGATACCTTCGTCATTATCGGCGTAGCCGTTATCAATGCCCTGATCGGCTTTATTCAGGAGAGCAATGCCGAGAAATCGCTGAAGAGCATTCAGAACATGCTCGCCAGTGAAGCGATGCTGGTGCGGGATGGCAAACAGGTCACCGTCGCAACACGCGATATTGTGGTCGGCGACGTGGTGATGTTACGTCCCGGCGACAAAATTCCCGCTGACCTGAGACTGTTTGAAGTCAATAACCTGCGGGTGGAAGAGGCGATTCTCACCGGCGAATCGACGGTGGTGTCTAAGAACATCGACACGCTGAGCGGTGAAAAGTCGCTGGGGGACCGTCTGAATCTGGCATTTTCCGGCACCACCGTCAGCTCCGGCACCGCCTCAGGTGTGGTCATCGCCAGCGGGGGTGATACGGAACTGGGCCATATCAACGAAATGATCAGCGGCATAAAAGAGGCTAAAACCCCGCTGCTGGTGCAGATCGACAAACTGGGTAAAGCGATTTTCCTTATCATCCTGGCGATGATGGTGGTGCTGTTTATCTTCGGTTTCATGCTGCGTGACATTCCGCTGGGCGAACTGCTGCTGTCCGTTATCAGCCTGGCCGTCGCCACCGTGCCGGAGGGTCTGCCCGCCATTATCTCCATTATTCTGTCGCTGGGTGTGCAGTCGATGGCGCGCACCAATGCGATTATCCGCAAACTGCCGACGGTCGAAACCCTGGGCGCCATGTCCGTTATCTGTTCTGATAAAACCGGCACGCTCACTATGAATGAGATGACGGTGAAAGCGGTGGTGCTGGCAAAAAGCCGCTGGCGTGTCAGCGGCAACAGTTACGAACCCAAAGGCGAAATTGTGGCTGAGCAGGGCGGCAACGCGGGTGCTTCGGCGGCACAGGATCCGTTGTTTCAGCAGTTCCTCCATGCGGTAGACACCTGTAATGAAAGTCAGCTGCGTCAGGAAAGCCAGGGGCTCTGGACGATTGTTGGCGGCCCGACTGAAGGTGCACTGAAAGTGCTGGCAGCCAAAGGTCTGACGACCCCTCAGCCGGTTGACGTGGTGAGCAAGCTGCCGTTCGATTCCCTCTATAAATATATGTCGGTCAGCTGTGTAGCTGACGGTGAATCTTATATTCTGCTGACCGGCGCACCGGATGTGCTGCTGACGCTGTGTCAGCAGCAGCAAACGCCGGACGGTGCAGAGCCGATTGACCGTGCTTACTGGGATGCGGCCATCACCACCTATGCCAGTGAAGGATTACGCACCGTTGCTGCAGCCTGGAAAAAAACCTCCGCACCCATTACTTCGCTGGATCATGCCGATCTGAAAAGTGACATGGTGCTGCTGGGGCTTGCCTGCATGATGGATCCGCCGCGTCCTGAAGCCATAACTGCCATTGATGAATGCCAGAAAGCGGGCATCCGCGTCAAAATGATCACCGGCGACCATCAGGAAACGGCAATGGCGATTGGTCAGATGCTGGGTATAGGCAACAGCCAGACGGCCATCACGGGTTACCAGCTTGAACATATGAGTGACGCTGAACTTGCCGAGGCGGCAAAAACCTATGATATTTTTGCCCGCACCAGCCCGGAACATAAACTGCGTCTGGTGAAAGCACTGGAAGCGAGCGGCGAGATCGTGGGTATGACCGGCGACGGCGTCAACGACGCACCGGCGCTGAAGCAGGCGAACGTCGGCATTGCGATGGGGATTAAAGGCACGGAGGTTACAAAAGAGGCGGCCGATATGATTCTGGCCGACGACAACTTTGCTACCATCGCGGCGGCAATCAAAGAAGGCCGTCGGGTTTATGACAACCTGAAAAAAACCATTCTGTTCGTTATGCCAACCTGTATGGCGCAGGGGCTGCTGATTATTATCGCGATTCTGATGGGTAATCTGCTGCCGTTAACGCCGGTTCAGATCCTGTGGATGAATATGGCGACCTCCGCCACGCTGTCGTTTGGTCTGGCATTTGAGCCAGCAGAACCCAATGCGATGCGTCGGCCCCCCCGTAATGTCAAAGCACACGTGATGGACGCTTACGCCATCTGGCGTGTGGTGTTTGTCAGCCTGCTGATTTCAATCAGTGCCTTTGTGCTGGAAGCCTGGCTGCAACCGCGTGGCTACAGTCCTGAGTTCATCCGCACCGTGCTGCTGCAGATGCTGGTTACGGCGCAGTGGGTCTACATGCTTAACTGCCGCAACACAGATGGTTTCTCCCTGGACCGTGGCCTGCTGAAAAACCGCGGTATCTGGCTGGTGACGCTGGTACTGATTGTGCTTCAGGCGATCATTATCTACGTGCCGTTGATGAACACGCTGTTCGGAACCCGCCCGCTGCCAATTAACTACTGGCTGATTTCGCTGTTTGTCAGTATCGCAATCTTCATCGTGGTAGAGATTGAGAAACGCCTTACCCGCGCATGGCGGGTGAAGACGCCGTCACTGAGTTAACTCTGACTCCGGGTCCTGCTGCGGATAGCTCGCCAGCAGGACCTTCTTAATCAGATAGGTCAGAGGAATGGCCAGTATCCCGCCCGTAATCCCCAGTAACGCCTGCCAGAAGAGAAACGCCAGCAACTGTGTAGTGAGCGCCAGATTAAGTCGTTTACCAATCAGCAGCGGTTCAATCACCGAACTCAGGCAGAGGTTCAGCACCATAAAGAAGCCTGAGACCGCCAGCGCAACCTGTAAATCAAACATGATGTAGCTCTGGATCACCGGCGGAATCGCAGCCAGGAAAGAGCCCAGCACCGGCACGTAGTTAAAGATGAACATCAGCACGCCCCAGAAAAAGGCAAACTTCAGCCCGATCAGGTGCGCACCTAAACCCACGATGATCCCGCCAAGAATACTGGTCAGTGTTTTCACCCTGGCATAAACAATCACGCTCTCAATTCCCTCCTGCAGCGCCAGATAAAAGGCCTGATTTTTTCCGCTGACCCGCTGCTGAAGCGCCGCTTTCAGCAGCGGCATCTCATAGAGCATAAACAGCAGCATCAGGAACACCATAATCCACCAGGAGATGACGCCGGGAATTTGCGTCAGAAACGCGGTGACGATACGCACTATCGCACCCGCATCCACAAAAGTGAGCATCTGGTCGGGCGTCATACCGATATCAAGCCGGGCAAAAGCCAGCGTCAGCTGTTCCAGCCGTGCCGCCAGCAGCATGGGGGCCTGGCGGCTGAGCTGCATTAAATCGGGCGTCAGTGCCGTTAACTTGAGCGTGGTGACCACCATGACCATCAGCATCAGCGTAATCACCAGCAGGGATGAGATAATGCGTGGGATGCGTTTTTTATCCAGCCGGGTAATCAGAGGGTCAAGCATGATAGCCAGTAACGCCGCCAGCAGGACTTGATTGATCAGCGGTGCCGCCAGATAAAGGCCGGTGAGAATAATGGTCAGAGAGGAGAGAATAAACAGCACGCGCGCCAGCGGTTGCCAGAGAGTAAACCAGCTCAGTCCCATGTTCGGGCTCCTTCAGCAAAGATAAGCTGCAGTATAGATGAGGCTTACCTGTCAGTGCTTTGCGTCAGGTCAGAGCAGGGGGAAGAGTTATAAGAGACGCTTCAGATCCGATTATCATAGGCTCTGAATCACTTTTCAAAGCCAAATGCGTGGTCTGTCGCTATCCGGTTAGTCTATTTACGGTCCGGTTTCAGCCGACGGTCAAACCGGAACGGAATGGCCTCAGCCTGTTGAACGATCCGGGAAAACTCCGGGTGTTCAGGATTTAACAGATAGTTGTGTTCTGTAGGAGATAGAGCACTGGGAACTCGCAACGCAACCGCATCGCAGGCAGAGCACCAGGCGTCGCCATAGTCAGCCAGTTCCGCCGGCACGTCTTCATCGGCCCAGTTTGCAGGCAATTCACTGATATCGACGGTTTGTATCAGCGCATCGGGAACATCGATGCGCAGTAGCGTGAAAGCGTCGAGGATGTGTGCTGAGTGCAGATGGACCAGTGTTTCCAGCAACGTCAGTGAGGCGGTTTCTGAGACATAAACCATTGAGATGCCGATGCTGTTCCAGCGACCGCCCGCCTCTTTTGCGCCGAATCCCGTCCAGGCGGTCGAAAGATACTTTGTCTTAGTCAGCCTGTAGAGGATCAAGAATAAACTCCATGCTCCAGACGCGCGATGAGCTTCAGGACCTCATAAGCGCCGGTTTCCGATGCCATAAGTTCTGCTGGCATTTTCCAGCTCAACGCCCGGTTAGGCTCATTCAGCCATTTTTGCGCTTCATCCTTATCGCCTTCAAACAATTCAACCGCCCGATCAATAACGCGGATAATCCGCACCAGTCGTTCGCTTTGTTCAGCGCTGAATTTCGCTTTCACGCCACGGCTGAACGTCGTGGAGGGAATACCGGACATTCTGCGCAGGTCATTTTGGGTAATCTTCGCCCAGTCGATGATGAGGTGAGCCACGTTGCCATCGAGGCCATCGTTGATCTGGCCCAGCAGAGCGACACCATCCGTACTGTGCAGGCCCGCAGCCTGCCATAAACGTGGCGGTCTGGTCTTAGCTGCAGAAAAACTGAATGTTTTCATTCGTCACCTCCAGTTGGTCATTTAATCATAACCATTTGGTTTGCACTGCGCAATTGCTGAAGCCTGATGAAAGATGTCGGATAAGGTACAAGCGCTTCTTTAACTAAGTAACGAATCAGTCTATCTTTAAGGGAATAATCATTTCCTAATGGTGCTATCAATGCACGATAACCGTAATAAAGATCGGGGACGACCACGGGCATTTGATACCGATGCGGCACTCGACAGCGCAATGCTGGTTTTCCGGCAGAAAGGCTATCACGCCACCTCAATCGGCGATTTGGGCCATGCTATGCAGCTGACCACTGGCAGCATTTACAAAGCCTTCACCGACAAACAAACGCTGTTTGCTACGGTCTTTGCCCGCTATCTCTCACAGCGTAACGGCAGCTTAGCTGCGCGGCTGGCGCAATGTGAAAATGGCCGTGAGCAACTGGCGGCGCTGCTGAATTTTTACGTGGATTCAGTGCGCGATGTGGAAGGCGAGCGCGGCTGTCTGGTCGCGGTAAGTGCCGTGGAGTTGCAGACGCTGGATGAGGAGCTGGCCGGCGCGGTCAGCGCGGCGCTGATGCGCAATCAGCAGAACTTACAGCAGATGATCAGGCTGGGTCAGCAGGATGGTTCGGTTAACCCTGCACTTGACTGTGAAGCCACCGCTTCGCTGATGCTCTGTATCGTGCTGGGGATGCGCGTCGCCGGTAAAGTTGCGGCTACCCGGCCCGATAGCAGCATCATCCCTGTGGCACTGAAGTTACTCGACTGAATTTTTTTATCCATTAAGGAAGTGATCGTTTCCTTATTATCCGGAGGCTTTATGTATTCTCAACCCGCTTATCAGCATCATTTTATCAACGTGGGCACACAGCGCCTGCACTACCTTAGCGCTGGCAGCGAACACGCCGAAACAGTGGTGTTGCTCGCCGGTTTTCCGCAGAGCAGCTACGCCTGGCGGGAGGTGATTCCCCGGCTGGCCAGTCGATTTCATGTCATTGCACCCGACCTGCCGGGGCAGGGTGATTCAGATTTCCCGGTCAGTGGCTATGACACCGACAGTGTAGCGACATGCATTGTGACGTTGCTAAATCAGCTGGGAATCGAACGCTTTCATCTGGCCGGACATGATGTCGGAGCATGGATTGCCTGGTCACTGGCGGCAGCCCATCCCGATAAGGTCAGCCGTCTCGCGCTGCTGGATGGCGGCATTCCCGGTGTGACTCTGCCTGACCTGCTGCCGATGGTCGGTGATAGCGCCTGGAAAACCTGGCATTTCGGTTTTCACTGTGTGGATGATCTGCCGGAAGCCCTGATCACCGGCAGGGAGGCGATCTACCTTGACTGGTTTTTTAACCGCAAAGCAGCGAATCCTCGTCGAATTGATGCGACGGCGCGTCGTGAATATCTGCGCATTTTTCAGCAGCCCGGCGCGTTACGCGCGGGACTGGCTTTTTACCGCGCCTTCTCGCAGTCGGCAGAGCAGAACCGTCAGCGTGCGTTAAACGGTAAGCTGGCAATGCCGCTGCTGGCGGTGAGTGCTGATCAGGGATCGATACCCGATATGGCTACGCCGTTACGCGCTGTGGCGCAGCAGGTAAACAGTGAAACTATTCTCAACTGCGGTCATTTTATTCCTGATGAACAACCGGAGAAATTAGCGGAAATACTGGCAGACTTCTTTATTTAACCTCCGGATATACGCTGAATAACACCGCTACAGAAAGTAGGGAAAGTAATGTGGGGCGGCGGATTATTAATATTATTGCTGATCCGCTGCTATCTCATACGGCTTTCCAATAAATAAACCTAAGCTACTGATTATTAATGGTTCCTCGTGTGTTATAACGCGTTGCTTTCTGTCACGTGCTGTGAATAAATAAACGGTCACCACCATCCAACGTCAGGATGAGATTAAAAAGAGGGCCGGCACCAGACTGCCGGCCTCATATTGCCGGGGCTGCGATGAATCAGGAAAAAGAACGACTGGCCGGGGAAATAAAAGCCAGAGTTAATGAGATTGAACCGCAATTGGTGGCGATTCGGCGTGATATCCATGCGCATCCGGAATTAGGCTTTGATACGCTGCGTACCGCCAGTCTGGTCACAGAGTATCTGCAGGCGCTGGGATTGAATCCCCGGACCGGCGTTGGCCGCAGCGGTGTCGTGGTGGATATCGACGGCGCGGAGCCGGGTAAGACACTGCTATTGCGTGCTGATATGGACGCGCTGCCCATACATGAACAGACGGGTTTACCCTTTGCCAGCCGCTATCCCGGCAAAATGCACGCCTGTGGTCACGACATTCACACGGCGACGATGCTGGGTGTGGCCACAATCCTGCCGCACTATCGTCAGCAGCTAAAAGGCCGCGTCCGGCTGATCTTCCAGCCTGCGGAAGAGACACCAGAAAGTGGTGCTGAGGCGATGATCGCCGACGGTGTGGCCGACGACATTGACTGGGCGGTGACCCTGCATAACAAACCTGAACTGGCTGCGGGTGACGTTGCCCTGACGCGCGGCGCCAGTACTGCCTCCAGCGACGAATTCGACGTGACGGTACAGGGTGTATCGACCCATGCGGCCCGTCCGCATATGGGCACTGACCCGATACTCGCCACTGTGCATCTCATCAGCCAGCTCCAGACCATCATCTCGCGTGAACGCGATCCTGCTCACTCCGCCGTGTTAACCATTGGGCACATTCAGGGCGGCACCACCCACAACATCATTCCTGACAGCTGTCTGTTTCAGGGCACCATCCGCACTAAATCACCGGAAGTGCGGGCTGCGATGGAAGCGTCATTTAAACGGATGTGCGAAGGGGTGGCGCTGGCGCAGAACGTCCGCGTAGAAGTTAACTTCCAGCGTGGCGTTCCCCCCTTAATGAACGACGATCGCCTCATCGATTCACTGGAGCAGATTCTGTCGCATCAGTTTGAGAAGGTCATCATCGCGCAGCCCAGCGCCAGCTTTGGTGCTGAGGATTTTTCACTGTTTACAGAACGGGTACCGGGTTGTCAGATCCATATTGGATCCGCTACGCCGGGCCGTGACGATCATCTGCATAACTCCGACTATCAGCCGGACGAACGCAGCATTGCCGCCGGGACGCAGGCGCTGACCCGCCTTGCTATTGATTTACTCTCTTAATAATAAAGACATGAGGTTTATATGATGATGCGTAACCGTCTCCTTAAGGCGTCTCTGACCGTGGCGCTGCTTGCCACTTCCGCCTTCAGCCAGGCGAAAGATTTCGGCACCCTGAAGTTTGCTACCGAAGCGGCTTATCCTCCGTTTAACCAGACGACCCCGAGTGGAAAAATCGTCGGTTATGAGCCGGATATGGTAGCGGAGCTGGCGAAGCGTGCAGGTTTTAAATATGAAATCATCGCCCAGAAATGGTCAGGCATGATCCCGGGCCTGATCGACGGTAAATATGATGCGGTGATAGATGCGGTGACGGTGACGCCAAAGCGCGCTGAAGCGATCGATTTTACCCATCAGTACACCGTCAGCGTTTCCAGCTTTGTGACCGCGAAAAAAAGCCCACTCGCCACGCTGCCAGGCAGCGGCACGGTGGTGACGGCGGATGACGACGCCGGTATGAAAAAAGCGATCGACGATCTTAAAACCACGTTTAAAGGCAAAACCATTGCGGTGCAGGTCGCCACTATTCAGGCGGACTTCCTGCAGAAATACCTGGGCGATGTGGCCACTATCCGCACCTATCAGGCCGGTCCTGAAACCTTCGCTGACCTGATGAATGGCCGTGTTGATGCCGTCATGGCTTCACGCACCAACCTCAATGCCTTTGTGAAAAAACACAGTGATGCCATCAGCAGCAGCGGTTATGGCTTCTCGGGTGGTGTGCTGGGTGCAGGCTCGGCGATTGGTCTGCGTAAAGGCAACAGTGAGCTGCAGCAGGTGCTGAATCAGGCGCTGGACTCGATGATCAAAGATGGCACGCTCAGCAAACTGTCGATGAAATGGTTTGGCGAAGATGTCGCGCCAAAAGCGTAACCACTGATGCTGATGAATATTGACTGGCAGATACTGGGCTTCGGTGATGAGGGCTGGGGAGGCGTGCTGCTTAACGCCGCCGCCGTCACGGTCAGCGTGTCGCTCTGCGCCTGGCTGCTGGGTGCCCTGTTGGGCAGCGTGCTCTGCTGGATGCAGATTGCCGGTTCGCGCTGGCAGCAGCGGCTGGCAGCAGGCTACATCACGCTGTTTCGCGGCGTGCCGGAACTGCTGGTGATCTACCTCTTCTACTTCGGTGGACGTCAGGTGGTCTCCACGGTGGGTACCGCGCTGGGCTTCCAGGGGCCGTTCGATGTCAACGGTTTTGTGGCGGGCGCGATCGCCATCGGGCTGATTTCCGGTGCCTATCAGAGCGGCGTATTTCGCGGCGCGTTCTACGCCATTCCGGGCGGTACGCTGGAAGCGGCGACCGTGACCGGCATGGGACGGCTGATGATGTTTCGCCGCATCATCGTGCCACAGGCGTTACGCACCGCGCTGCCAGGTATGGGCAACCAGTGGCAATCGGTGATCAAAGAGTCGGCGCTGGTCTCGGTCACCGGGCTGGTGGAAACCATGAACCAGGTCTCGACCGCAGCCAACTCTACCCAGATGTCCTTTTTCTTCTACAGCGTGGGTGCGGTGATCTACCTGATTATCACCACCTGTTCCGATATGGTTTTCCGCTACGTGGAAAAGTTTGCGATGCGCGGTCAACAGCGCGTGAGGGGATAAGGAGTCCACGTGGATATGATGTTTTTACAGCAGACGCTGCTGGCGCTGCTGAAAGGATTGCCGTTGACGATCAATCTGGCGCTGCTCTCGCTGCTGGGGGGCGGCATGCTGGCATTGCTGCTTAACCTGCTGCGCATGACGCGCGTCGGCAGCCTGTTCTGCCGTTTCTACGTCTGGCTGTTTCGCGGTACGCCATTGCTGATCCAGATTTTTATGGTCTATTACGGCCTCGGCAGTTTACCGGCAGTCCGCGAAAGCCTGTTCTGGCCGCTGCTGCGCGATCCCTACTGGTGCGGCTTGCTGGCGCTGATCCTTAACGATGCGGCTTACACCTCGGAGATTCTGCGCGGTGGGCTGCGTGCCGTCAGCCAGCAGTCGCTGGAGGCGGCTAAGGTCTCGGGCATGTCGTCATACAAGATCTTTACCCGCATCACCTTACCGATTGCGATTCGTCAGGCGCTGCCGGCTTACAGCAATGAAATTATCTCGATGATTAAAGCGACGTCGCTGGTCAGCACCATCAGCCTGATGGAAATGACCGGCATTGCCGACTCAATTGTCTCCTCCACGTTCCGGGCGCTGGAAGTGTTCCTGAGCGCGGCGGTGATCTACCTGATACTGACCATGCTGGTCAGCAAAGGCGTATCGATGCTGGAACGACGCTTATCACCTTACTATTTCGGAGCACGATCATGACCGCACCTACTATCATGCTGAGTCATCTCAGAAAGAGTTATGCGGGACACGAAGTGCTGCACGACATCAGCCTGACCGCGCAGGATGGCGATGTGATTTCGCTGATTGGTGCCAGCGGTTCAGGCAAAAGTACGCTGCTACGCTGCATCCCGTTTCTTGAAGTGCCGCAGGCGGGTGAAATTGCGGTCGGCGAGGTAAACGTCACGCTGGATAACGCCGACGAAAAACTGAGTCGTGAGCAGCGCCGTCGCATCAAGCTGATGCGGATGCAGCTTGGCTTTGTGTTTCAGAGCTTCAATCTGTGGCCGCATAAAACGGTGATGCAGAACATCATTGAAGCGCCGGTTCATGTGCAGAAGCGCAGCCATAAAGAGGCGATTGAAGAGGCCGAAGCGCTGCTGCATAAAGTGGGGCTTTACGCAAAACGCGACGCCTGGCCGTCGCAGCTGTCAGGCGGACAGCAGCAGCGCGTGGCGATTGCCCGGGCGCTGGCGCAGCAGCCGAAAGCGATCCTGTTTGATGAACCGACCTCTGCGCTGGATCCGGAGCTGGTGGGTGAAGTACTGCGGGTGATCCGCAGTCTGGCAGAAGAAGGGCGCACCATGATTATCGTGACCCATGAAATGGGCTTTGCGCGTGACGTGTCGAACAAAGCGGTGTTTCTGCATCAGGGGATGATTGAGGAGTCGGGTTCGCCGGAACAGGTGTTCCTCGATCCGATCTCGCCGCGCTGTCGTGCCTTTGTGAACAGCCACTTTGAGCGCAATGCAGGCTAGAATAACCGGGATCATGCAATCTGGCTTCAGCACTGATAGCTATCGTTTGAAGCCATGTTCAGGATTAATCACTCTGGCGCAGGCCGCCCGCCAGCTGGGTGAACACCTCGATCATCTTCGGCAGTGCCTTTTCCGGGTCACTGCTGGAGCCGACCCAGAGGGCGGCATTCAGCGCTGCGCTATTCAGCAGATGCGCGGCGGCATCGGCGTCTACCGACTTGATCGTTCCGCTTTCGGTCAGCTTCATAATCGTTTCGCGCGTGGCTTCCAGACAGCTGTTCTGGCTGGGCCATTGCGCGGGATCACCCAGAAATGCCGGGCCATCGCGCAGCACAATACGCTGCACTTCGGCCTCCATGGCTAACTGAATATAGGCGATGCCTTCTGCCACCAGCTTCTCCCATCCATCTGCCACGCCGGATGCGGCTGCTTTAGCCCGCTGCGCCATCTCACCATCAACCTGAGCCACGACCGCCGCCAGCAGCCCCTTTTTATCGCCGAAATTATGGTAAAGCGCACCACGGGTCAGGCCCACGCTGGCCGTCAGTTCATCCATAGATGCCGCCGCAAACCCTTTTTCAGCAAATGCGGTGCGCGCTGCTGCAATCAGCTTTGTACGGTTCTCTTCCATTGTTTCAGCGCGACGTTTAACGGTCATAAGCTCTCCTTTCACATACGTCTCGTATATTATTTGACATACGCGGCGTATGCGTGATTAATGTGACATACGCCGCGTATATTAAATCAATCCTGTGTACGCCGTATCCTGCTTTCCCAACAGACGCTATGAAAGGCACCACTATGTTTACGCGCGAACCTGTTTTCCCCGCTAACCGTCATGCCCTGTATGAGCAGCATGGTTATTCTGCTGCCATCCGCTCAGGCGATCTACTGTTTGTCTCCGGTCAGGTGGGCAGCCGTGCTGACGGCACGCCCGAGCCCGATTTTGCTGCTCAGGTTGAACGGGCGTTTGAAAATCTGGCGGCGACGCTCGCTGCGGCAGGCTGCACTTTTGACGACCTGGTCGATGTCACCACGTTCCACACCGATCCGGAGAACCAGTTTGAAACCATTATGCAGGTGAAGCAGTCCATTTTTCCGCAGCCGCCTTACCCTAACTGGACAGCGGTAGGAGTCACCTGGCTGGCGGGATTTGATTTTGAAATCAAGGTGATTGCCCGCATTCCGCCACAACAAAAATAATCTGTTCATGCCGTAAACGGATGCCGGAAGAAAATAATTAAAAATTTTTGCATCCGTTTTCTTCACTCATTCGTATTAACAGATAAGGGCACATCGGCCCTGTCTGCAAACTCAATGAGGGAAGTGAAAATGAAACCATTCCTGCCAACTCTGCTTTTTTCTGCATTAGTTTTCAGCGGTGCCACCTATGCGGCATCCATGGACAGCGATACGGTCATGGTCGGTGGCGCTGCCATGTACCCGTCAAAAAATATTGTTGAGAATGCTGTTAATTCGAAAGATCACACCACGCTGGTCGCGGCTGTTAAGGCCGCCGGTCTGGTTCCGACGCTCGAAGGGAAGGGGCCATTTACCGTTTTTGCGCCGACCAATGCCGCCTTTGCAAAATTGCCGCAGGGCACCGTCGATTCTCTGCTTAAGCCAGAGAACAAACAGAAGCTCACCAGCGTTCTGACCTATCACGTGGTTGCAGGAAAACTGGATATGAAAGCACTGGAGAAAAAAATCAAAGCGGGTGGAGGCAAAGCGGAGCTGAAAACGGTAAATGGCGCCTCCCTGTGGGTGATGGCAAACGGCCCGCACAACATTCAGCTTAAAGATGCTCAGGGCAATGTCGCTAACATTACCACTTATGATGTGAATCAGAGTAACGGCGTCATTGACGTTATCGATACCGTGCTGATGCCGTAAAGCGTTACCTATACTGTGTGTAGCCACTGAATCTGTGGCTACACCTTTAACAGGGAAGCCGATGACAAAAACTGTGCCTCATATTCAGGCTGACTTAATGAACCAGATTGCCTGCGGCGATAAATCTGCGCTGGCGCAGCTCTATCACGTCCTCTCACCCCGGCTTTACGGCATTATTCTGCGTATGGTCAGACGGCGCGACTGGGCAGAAGAGATCCTCCACGACACCTTTATTCAAATCTGGCAGTCGGCAAACTACTACGACCACAAGCGCAGTGAACCGCTCATCTGGCTCAGTCACATTGCAAGAAACAGAGCGATCGATTTTCTGCGTAAACACGAGAACAGATGCTGTTCGATAGAGGAAATCAGCGAAGCGGAAGCGGGTTTTGAGCGTTCACGTCCCTCTGACGACAGTCCTGCTGAGGCGCGTCGCCTTCAGCACTGTATGGCGCAGTTACCGTCAGAACAGCGACAAAGCCTTTCGCTCGCCTATTATCGTGGCCTGTCACAGAGTGAGATCGCACTCTCCATGAGCCAGCCCGAAGGCACGGTAAAAAGCTGGATCCGTCGCGCGTTAACCCATCTTCGGGAGTGCATAGGCTTATGACTGGTCAGGAAAATGATGATCTCACTGCCGCGGAATATGTGCTTGGGCTAACGGACGCTGACACCCGGCAACGGCTGGATAAACGCTTTAATGACGATGCAGCCTTTGCCGCTGAGGTGGTGCGCTGGCAGAGCGCGTTCAGTGGCATTGACCTGACGACTCAGGAGGTCGCCCCGCCTTCTGCACTCTGGCAGCAGATTGCGCAGAATCTTGAGCGGAAACCTGGCATCCCCGGCAATAAACGCAAACAGCAGCATCCCGGATTCTGGCTCGGCTGGGGCCTCGCCGCGGCAATGACCGGCATCCTCGTATTTAGCTGGGTGACGAAGCCTGATGCGACACACGCGCTGCAGCCGATCGCGGTACTCAGCGGCGCGCAGCCTGATGTACAGTTTGTGGTGAGTCTGGACAAGCGCGCGTCATTAATTCAGGTTTCTGCACTGAACGTCACGCTGCCAGAAAATAAAAACTTACAGCTGTGGCTGATTAAGGGCAGTGCTCCGCCACAATCACTGGGACTGATCGATCACCGTGACAGTAACGCCTTTAAGTTGCCTTCCGGGGAGCTGGATAATAAGACCATACTGGCGGTAAGTCTGGAACCTGTGGGTGGTTCTAAAGTCAGCGGGCCGTCCGGGCCGGTGATTTTCCAGGGTAAAGTCACGCTGCTTTAACCCTCATCAGCAGGGATTTATCTGCCGGCTGGCCGTTATTACACGTTTTGGCCTGGAAGAGGGGTAGCCAGGCCAAAACGTGCACCAGACGGTCAGTCTGTGTTTTCTGATTTTATGGCTGAAATGCGTCGGCCCGTCAGCCAGCCCGTTCCTGAATGGCCAGGGCAGTAATCTGCGTTAACGGATAAAACGTCGCTCCCCCGGCACGCGGGAGAGCGACACGCTCATGCAATCAGGATTGCCCGGATATCGTTGACGTTTGTTAACGTAGGACCGGTTATCAGCAGATTATCCAGCGCGTGAAAATAGCTGTAACTGTCATGGTCATCGAGAGAGTTAAGCGCATTAAGGCCCCTCAGTTTGCCGCGTGTGAGTGTGTCCGGAAAGACCATCGCACCTGCCGCATCCTCTGTGCCATCAATACCGTCACTGTCGCCAGCGATGGCCCAGATACCCTCCTGACCCTGCAATGCACAGGCAAGGCTGAGCAGAAACTCGGTGTTACGCCCCCCTTTTCCAGCCTGACCCTGCCTGACCGTCACGGTAGTCTCACCTCCCGACAAAAGCAGCGCAGGACCACGAACCGGCTGACCATGCTGCTTCACCGATCTGGCGATACCGGCCATCACTACGGCCACTTCACGGCTTTCACCCTCTATTGCGTCCCCCAGAATCAGCGGCGTCAGCCCGTGCAGGCGTGCGGCCTGCGCCGCCGCCTGCAACGCCAGCGCAGGTGCCGCGATCAGCCTGACTTCACTGTTCACTGCGTTTTCCAGCGAACTGGCGGGCTGGTTCAGCACTTTGCGAACCGCTTCAGGGACCGCAATACCATAACGTTCGAGCATCCTGAGCGCGTCGGGTGGTGTACTGTGATCGGCAACGGTAGGGCCAGACGCCACGTCCGTCGGGTCATCGCCCGGCACATCGCTGATGATCAATGACACGATACGCGCCGGCTGCGCCAGGCGTGCCAGCTTGCCGCCTTTTACTGCGGAAAGATGGCGACGGACCAGATTCATCTCCCTGATGCTGGCACCACTGTGCAGCAGTGCGCGGGTAATTTTCTGCTTATCTGCCAGCGTCAGTCCCGGTGCAGGCAGCGCCATCAGCGCTGATCCTCCCCCTGAAATCAGCGCCAGCACCAGATCATCCGGTGTTAACCCGCGAAACGTCTCCACAATCAGCATCGCCGCCGTTTCGCTCATGGCATCTGACACCGGGTGGGCCGCCTCGATAATACGGATGCGTCCGGCAGGCACCGCGTGCCCGTAACGCGTGACGACGACGCCTGACACATCCACATCCGGCCAGGCCGCATCGACCGCTGCCGCCATCGCCGCTGAGGCTTTACCGGCACCGATCACTACACAGCGGCCACGCGGTTTTTCCGGCAGGTTCGGCGGGATAACCGGCCCGGCCCGGGCGCTGTCAACAGCGTGCTGAAAAATATCGTGAAGGATCGTCGCGGCCTGTTCATTTCTCATGGTTATGCCGTCTCGGTAACGTCAGCGCTGGCTTCGATAAACTGCACGACCGCGCGGGTGACGTCAGCGGTCGTGGCAGTGCCACCCACATCCGGCGTCAGAATGCCTTTCTCGCAAACATATTCGATGCTGTCCATAATCAGCGCAGCGGCGTCACGTTCGCCCAGATGCTCCAGCATCTGTACGGCGGTCCAGAACGTGGCTATCGGGTTTGCGATGCCTTTGCCGGTAATGTCGAAGGCTGAGCCATGGATCGGTTCAAACATGGAAGGGAAGCGGCGTTCGGGATCAATATTGGCGGTCGGTGCAACGCCCAGACTTCCGGCCAGCGCACCGGCAAGGTCTGAAAGGATATCGGCGTGCAGGTTAGTGGCAACGATGGTATCCAGCGTCTGCGGATGCAGCGTCATACGGTGTGTCATGGCATCGACCAGCATTTTGTCCCACTGCACATCCGGGAACTCAAGCGCCACTTCGGCGGCGATTTCATCCCACATCACCATCCCGTGGCGCTGGGCATTCGATTTGGTCACTACTGTCAGCAGTTTGCGCGGACGGGACTGCGCCAGTCTGAAGGCATAGCGCATAATCCGCGTCACACCAACGCGGGTAAAGATCGCCACCTCGGTACCCACTTCTTCCGGTAGACCACGATGTGTGCGACCGCCATTCCCGGAATATTCACCTTCGGAGTTTTCACGCACAATGACCCAGTCCAGATCGCCCGGACCGCGGTTTCGCAGCGGAGAGGTTACGCCAGGCAGGATTTTGGTGGGTCTGACATTGGCGTATTGATCGAAACCCTGGCAAATGGGCAGACGCAGACCCCACAGCGTAATGTGGTCAGGTACATCCGGTGCGCCGACCGCGCCAAAGTAAATAGCATCAAATGTCTTCAGCGTGTTCAGCCCGGTTTCCGGCATCATCACGCCATGCTGTTTGTAATAATCTGAGCCCCAGTCAAACGTCTCGATCTCAAACTTCAGCTGCGGATTGTGGCGTGTCAGCGCCTGCAGAACTTCAATACCCGCTGAAATAACTTCCGGACCGATACCGTCGGCAGGGATGGCAGCAATTTTGTAATTACGCATAGTAACTTCTCCAGTTAATGAGTATGAGGATGAGGAATTTCGGCTGTTTGCGGCTTGTTCGTTCTGGCAGAGAGAATCAGAACAACCAGAGCAGAGAGCCCCAGTAATCCGGCGACAAAGTAGAGGCCCCAGGTATAGCTACCCGTCTGCTGACGGATTACGCCAATCATCATCGGGCCGACAAATCCGCCGAGGTTGCCAATCGAGTTGATGGTAGCGATGCCCGCCGCTGCCGCCGGCCCGCTGAGGAAGAGCGTCGGCATACTCCAAAGTGGGGGCTTGGAGGCACTGATACCTGCGGTGACCAGGGTCAGGGCGACGATGACGGTGAAAAGCGTGCTGACGTTACCGGCATAAATCAGTCCGACGGCAGCCAGCAGGCACGCGCTAATCACATGCCAGCTGCGTTCCCGGGTGCGGTCAGAGTGCCGCGCCCAGAGGATCATGGCGATAACTCCGATTACAGCCGGAAAGGCGTTCAGGAAACCTATCTCCATTGAGGTCGCGCCGAAGCTGCGGATAATCTGCGGTGACCAGATGCCAAGCGTGTACAATCCGGCCGATGTACCGAAGTAGACCAGCGCCAGCGCCAGCACGCGTTTATCCGCCAGTCCCTGCCAGGCGCTGGTGTGGCTCTGTTTTGCTGCCCGGGCCTGCTCCTCAGCGCGCATAGTGTTTTCCAGCCAGGTACGTTCCTCGTCGGTCAGCCATTTCGCTTTGGCCGGGCGGTCGGTAAGAAAGAACAGGACAACCACGCCGAGCAGTAATGCCGGTATCGCTTCAACAACGAACATCCACTGCCAGCCGGCATAACCCAGAAAGCCATGCATCTCCAGCAGTGCTGCCGAGATGGGCGATCCGAGTGCCGTAGAAAGGGGCGCTGCAGCCATAAAAATCGCCGTGACCTGAGCGCGTTTTGCTGCCGGGAACCAGTAGCTGAGATAGAGGATGATGCCGGGAAAAAAACCGGCCTCCGCCACGCCGAGCAGAAAACGCAGAACATAAAAGCTGGTTGTGCCCTGCACAAAGGCCATACAGCCTGAAACCAGGCCCCAGGTGATCATCACGCGGGCAATCCAGATGCGGGCACCGACTTTATGCAAAATTAAGTTTGACGGGACCTCAAACAGAAAATAGCCGAGAAAGAAAATGCCAGCGCCCAGCCCGAATACGGTGGGTGAAAATCCCAGATCCTGGTTCATGGTCAGGGCCGCAAAACCGATGTTCACCCGGTCCAGAAATGCGATGAAATACAGCAGCATGATAAAAGGAATGATGCGAAAGGTAACCTTGCGCATAACCTTTTTTTCGAGGTCATTATTCATTTCGCGATGCTCCACAGTCATGTAGGGTTGTTATTGTTTTGTAATAATCCCAGTATGAAGTTTTGAGCAGCTTTATCATCGGCACTGCTTTATACAAATAATTTGCATAATCAGATTCTGGTAAAAAAATGGATATAAATCAGTTACGTTGCTTTATTGTGCTGGGTGATGAACTTCACTTTGGACGGGCTGCCCGTAAGCTTGAAATGATGCCTGCGTCACTGAGTCGCTTCATCAGACTGCTTGAAGAGGATTTGGGAATAAGGCTGCTGAACCGTTCAACCAGAAATGTCTCGCTGACGCCTGAAGGAGTGGCTTTCCTCAATGAGGCCAAAACCGTTATCGCGGATTTCGATGCGCTGCGGTTGAGGTTCCTTAAAAACAGCTTAACGCAGAAAAGAACGCTGCGAATTGGCGCTATTGATAGCGCCGCCAGAGGACTACTGCCGAAACTCATTAATCTGTTTGTCAGGCAGTTTCCTGACGCGGATATCCATATTACGGAAGATAAATCACACACTCTTATTCCGCGGCTTTTATCGGGGTGGCTGGACGTGGTCCTGATACGCCCTCCTGAACAGGTTGATGCCATGCTGACGACGCGTTTCATCGCTAATGAAACCTGCGTGCTCGCTGTTCCGGCCCATCACCGGCTTGTTGATTATCCCGAGGTCACTATCCGTGATTTTTGTCATGAGCCGGTGATCATGCCAGAAAGGCGTACCCGGCCTCACAGCCATGATCTCACGATGAATGTGTTCAAAGCGGGTGGCTGCACACCTGTCATTGCACAGTATGCTGAAGAGAAACAGACCATCCTGAGCTTTGTTGCCGCCGGTCTGGGCATTGCTCTGGTGCCGTCATCCTATAAAAATATGAATGCTGACGGGGTTAAGTATCTTACTCTTTCGCCAGCCATTGACATTGAGGGGCTTCCGCTCAGTGCGATGTGGCATCAGGGAAACAATAATCTTTATGTCAGCGCCCTGCTGGATATGCTCGCTGATAACCTCGACGCGCTGACACGTGAACTGTAAATATCGATTATTTTCAGGAATAAATTACCGGATCAGATAATTTATTTTTACCTGAGCGATGTACAGTTTTACTGATAGCATCCAGCCAGATAAAAGCCCCAACCAGGGGCTTTATCACTCTTATTTCTCTGCGGGCGTATTGCGGCATGTCGCCAGTAAATCGTCTGCTGCAACATATTCGCGGGTCTGAACGCCGGTCATGCCCAGCATGGTTGAAAAAAGATTATCCTGAGAATATTTTTGCGAAGTCGCCAGCCGGTTCAGGCATGTATAGTCAACGGCATAACGCTGCTGGTAATCGGGTGACAGCCAGATCAGCAGCGGCACGCGGGTCTGAAATTCAGGTGCGATAGCATAGGGCAGGCCATGCAGATAGACGCCTTTCTCGCCCAGTGACTCACCATGATCTGACAGATAAACCAGACTGGTCGTAAACTTCTCCTGATGGGCTTTGAGTAATTCAATCGCTTTATCGACAATATAGTCCGCATAGAGAATGGTATTGTCGTACGTATTAATCAGTTGCTCCTGAGAGCACTCCTGTATCTGTTTCGTCTCACAGGTTGGCGTAAATTTACTAAAGGCTGGCGGATAACGATGATTATAGGTCGGGCCGTGGCTGCCAATCGTATGCAGTACAATAACGCCATTACCCTGAAGCTGTTTGATATAGGTCTCAAGGCCATGGAAAAGCACTTCGTCATAGCACTCGCCTTTGATGCACATTCCCGGAAGATTCAGCGCTGTCATATCCCGATTAGGCACGCGGTCGCAGGCTCCTTTGCATCCACCATCATTCTCATGCCACAAGACGCTCAGGCCCGCCCGCTGAATGATATCCAGCAACCCCTCCTGATGAGTGGCCAGCGCATCATCGTAGTGTCTGCGCGGCATATTTGAGAACATGCAGGGGACAGAGACTGCCGTAGAGGTGCCACAGGATGCGACGTCAGGGAAGTAGACAACGTCTTCTTCTGCCAGCAAAGGGTTGGTGGGGCGTGGGTAACCGCCCAGAGAAAAATTAGCGGTGCGGGACGTTTCCCCTACGACCAGAATCGTCAGGTTCTTTTTCGGGCCGTTAAGCATTTGGGGGCGTTGATGGGCATCTTCACCTATTTTCACCAGAGGAAGATTCGCCCGCTCGCGATGATTATAGTAAGAGAGCGAGGCCGCAATAAAATTAGAAGGGCTCAGGGATTTCAATAGCTGGTGGTTATTACGAATCAGTGATGCATAGTCTTTATAAAAAAACATCGCTATCAGCGCTATTAATGCAACTGAAATAACCAGGCTTAACCCGCGCTGAAGTAATCCCTTCCACACTGGTACCGACTTTTTAAAAGCAGGCCAGAAGGCGAGTGCGGCCATAAAGAAGCCGGTAAAGAAAATGACTACTATCATCTTAGGCGTCAGCAGTGCCAGGCTTTCAGCGGGTGTGGTGTCCACCATATTGGTAATCATTGAACGATCAAGAACGATGCCATAGTGCTGAATAAAGTACTGGGCTATGGCAGCGACAATGATAAACAGCGCAATGGTTATCCTGTCCAGCCAGAAAAAGGAGGCCAGCGTCACCACACTATTTATCACACTAAAAGCGACAATCGGCATGGAAAGGAAAAAAAGCATACTGCTCATCCCGTCCGGCACAATAAGTGACCATGCCTGTTTGTAAAAAGCGAAATTGAGGAAAACAGCGATATAAAGTGAGAATAGCAATATGAACGCGACGCGGGGCAATACGGGCTGACTGACATTAAATCGTGGCATAAAGGTATTCCATAACCTTGCGGAAATAAGCCAATAAAGTTCTTTCTGAAATAATCAGCAAGCGTTAATAAAATTTATATGCCAGCAACTCTGAGCTGAGGAGTTGATGATTGTGATAATGTAAATAACTGCTTTAAAACATCTGTTTAATATCGTTAATAACCTGATGGATTGACGATAGGCTCATTTTCACTCCTGTTAATGTTAAGTAAAAATGAACTTTTTGCTACACTTTGTGCGGTTTATGTAGTTAATTTGTGATGCCGATCACGCCGGTTCGTTTAAGAAAACGCGATTTCAAACCTGACAGGGTCGCGTTGCTTAACGATTGGACAGCTGCAATGGCTCTGAATGAGGACCGGAATTTATAGAGAAAATAGCGTCAGTGCCTGTTTATTCTTTTTCCCCCAGTCCGACAACGACATCTGGATGCCGCCTATTCTGCAGGTGATAAAAGAAGAGGGCGTCAGAGTAGTGGTCTATACCGGCTATGGCGAAAGCGCGATCATTCCAGTATTGTTCCGTGAATTAAAAGAGGCGGATATCATGCTGGAAGGTAATACAGACGAAGGCTATATCTGGCTTGGGACAGGCATTGGCAACATTCGTCGTGTTAAACGTGTCGTGGAAGTCCTAAATGATTTATCCATTCAATAAACCGATTTGAAGTGAAACGAAATCATTAAGAACTAAATTTAACGAAAAGGCGGGCCTGAATAAATATCCTCATAAGCGGTCTGTTCAGGCCCGTTTGTATAAAAATCAAACTTCCTTACGGACCAGATATCGCTCTTTCATCAGCGACAGGGCAATGCCGATATCCAGTGCTGGCGAGGGGGGCATGACATTGGCTTTGCCCAGCGACAGCATATCTGCAATATGCGGATTATCCTGTTTCATCATGAAATCCGCCAGCAGCGTGCCTGCCACGGTCTGCTTTGAAATGCCTGCGCCGTTACAGCCGCCTGCCGTGCAGAGAAACTTGTTCAGCATACCCCATTCCGGCGCGCCGTTACGCGTGACGCTGATGGTGCCAGACCAGGTGTGGGTGATCTTCACACTGCCCAGCGTCGGATAGACTTTCTTAAATAAGTGCTCATGCAGCCGGGCCGCCTCATAAGTTCGTGCCGCATTTACCTGACCCCTGAGCGCGGGTATGACATGCTGGCGAATCAGGAAACGGCGATCTGAGGTAAAACGGAAGGTCGCTCCGGCAATGGCATTAACCGGCGTGAGTCCCCAGCTCTGCATCGGGGGCAGGGTAGCCAGTTGTTCGTCCATCAGCGGATCGGTGATGCTGGCGAAGGTAGCCATAGCAGCCTGACGCGAAAGCCCCGGACGCAGCTCCGGCGATAGTGCATTGGTAGCCAGCATCACTTTTGGCGTTTTGATCACCCCAAATGGTGTAAGCACTTCAGCCATGCTGCCGTAACGGATCCCCAGCACGGGTGTGTTATCGAAGCGCTGAACCTTCTCAGGTAAACACGCGTTCAGGCCGGCAATCAGCTGCGCCGGATTAACCAACACGCAGCCCGGTGTATAAATCCCTTTGCTGTAAAAGCGCGTACCGAGTTTCTGGTACAGCTCCTCGCTGTCTGACATCTGCCACGGCTCGTTCATCAGATCGAGATGGCTGGCATACTCCTTTAAAATAGCGTCATTACCAGGTTCAGCCTGACAGTGATATTTGCCGACCCGTTCCCAGTCGCACTTAAGATGATGCTGAGAAATAACCTGCTCCAGCTGACGAATGCCTTCCTGAAGCAAATTCCGGTATGCGTTTGCCTTCTTTAATTCGGCAGTTGAACTGCCAATATTATGCGGCAGGCCGATAACGAAGCCGGAATTACGTGCCGATGCGCTTTGCTGTGTGCTATGAGCTTCGACGATGATGATTTTCAGGTTGGGATTGATTTCCGCGAGACGGCGCGCAAAGGCGACACCTGCAAATCCTGCCCCGACGATGACCCAGTCTGCAGTGATATCGCCCTGCAACGCTGGCTGTGGCGAAAAACTGTGCTCACCCGCAGGCCAGCCCGGTTGGTTATGATTGAATGGTATTGATGCGTAGCGCAATTCCCTGTGCCTTATATGAAAAATAAAGCAATTTTATAGGGGAAAGCGGTATGCCTGTGCCAGCGGTAATCTGACTAATCTTGATTTCAGACAAGTAAAATAAAGGGTTTTTTCTGTACAACCCAATGCGCGCGGATTTGCGGAGGAAAGAGGATTACGCGCCCACAGAGTTATATGTTTTCTATTCTTCAGGACCGATAAAGCACGCTGTTAATTTCAGCCACCACCTGCATCGTTGCCTCTTCAATGCTCCCTTCATTGCGGCATAAAAACCAGCCTTTATCAGCAACTTCCTGCTCAAACGCGCGGGTGCAGGCGATATGTTCTTCAAGGCGGTGAATTACCGTACTTCCCAGGCCACGCGATCGTGCTGCGGCTCTTTCCCAGGATACCTCGGGCGCAGTGACCACTCCGACATGCAGATCTGGCGCGCGGACGTTGTGCGCACGGTTTAGCTGCAGAATCTCTGTAAAAGAAACCATCCGGCGAAACGCGGCATCCGATGGATACCAGCGATCCATCAGGATAACGCTGTCCTGTGGCTGTTTAGCCAGTACGTTCTGTGAAATCCAGGCGCGGCTGACAGCAAAGCGCTGACAGATTTCCCATTCCAGATCTGCCGAGGGATCTCTGGCGAGCCGGTTAACCAGTGCCATGGATTCCGCCCTGAAAGGATCGCTCTTTTTTTCGCTGAGTCGGATCACTTTCATATTATCTGCCCTCAGCACTTGCGTAATGGCCTCCAGAAGCGTGGTTTTACCGGCTCCCTTGGGGCCATCCAGAGAAACAAACAGCTGACGACTCATGCCCGGAATGACGATTGAGTCAGGATTTCAGTAAAAGGTACATTCGCTAAAAGCATGTTATTTCCTGGTGTGATAAGCGGGTATTTTCCTGAGCCGTCGGCCCTGGTTGCGAGAACAAAATCGAGGAGTATTCACAGACAAGAATGTAACGGCTCTGCCTGGCAGGCTTTATCATCCTCTTTGCGTGTTCATGAATTAAAACCTGCGTCCTGTAGTTTACGGGAACAGCCAGGTAAACGAAAAGATCCTGATTTAGCCTGCTGACGGAGGGTTTGAGAGAAAAACGGACCTGAACCTATGCGGCTATAAGTAAGCTCACACAGATGCAGGCCAAAAATCGTTTCTGACAGGGAATCACATCGCATCAGTTAACCCGTAATGGGTAACATTTTGTCCAGTTGTAGTTGATCTTTGCCAGCGTCAGCTCTCCGGCGACCTCCCCAAAATTAACGGCCTGACGTTCCAGAAAATAGTGACGTAAGGTTGCGGGTAAAAAAGCCGCGTTGTAACGCAGCAGGGTGCTGTGCCAGAAGGGGGGCGGTAATAGGCTGCCCGAATGACGCATCATCAGCTCATTTTTCCAGTCAGAGTTGAGCACCTTTTCGCAGAATGACTGGCGCATGGTTACAGCAGGACTTTCAGGGATCCCTGCGAGCAACAACTGACCGGGCAACGCAACGAGCCGGAGATTCCTGATAACGATTTTCTTCGCCTCAAATCCGGTCCAGATAGCCGTCAGCTGATCCACTTTTTCGGGCAACGGCGCGTTTTCGTGATAGAGCGGCAGGGTCAGAGGTAAGAAGGTAAAATGAAAACCGTCTGCTGGCAGAACATCGGCCAGCGGATCATCTTGGGTAAGTTGCTGCAGTTCACGCAGCAGACGTGAGACATCTGAGGACACAGACGGCTGTATGCCTGCTGCGAGAGCGAGTTTTACCGGATCGTAGTAGTTACCTTGCCTGATATCGCCAATGCCTGCATTTTCCCTCCACATCGCAACGGTATTCTCATTTGCAGAACGGTAAATGTTGTGCAGATTCATCGATTCCATAACAGACCTTTTGCCATTTAAATCTGTTTGTCGCTAAGGATATTTCTGACTGACGCTTCAGGCTACCTGATTAATCCGATGGCCGCAGACCTGCGAAGGCATCGTGATGCGCTGCTACAGAAATCCTTTCAGTAAGAATATTTAGTCCGGCTGTCAGTCTGATCTGTGGACATCAGCTTGCGTCTTGCATAGCTAAGGCTGAATCACCTTTCCCTGCTCATTAAGCAGATCTGTCAGAAGAGCTGTGCCATCGTTCCCCACGCGGAATGCCCCGTAGCGTGCCTGCGCGAAACGCTCGCCATGACCTTCCTGAAAGAAATAAGCGTTGGTGCCGACGGTCAGCGATCCGGAGTGTTGATGGTATTTCACCCGTAGCTGATTCGTCTGTAGCGGCTCACCCTGATCAAACCGGGCCTGAGTTGCATGACGCTGCGCATCGAGATCCACAATCAAGGTCCTGCTGGTGGGCAGGCATGGCGATGACCGGGTCGCGCCGCAGGCCACCGCCTGTTGATACAGTGTCTGCTCCAGCGATCGGGTGAGGGCATAATTCAGGGCCATGTAATCACCCTGCATCAGGGATCGCGGGTCAACTGGCGCAAGGGGTAAAATCATGATCGCGCCCTGTTTAAGCAACTGCTCTTTTTGCCAGATGCTGATATTAACGGTCACCAGCGCCAGCGCTATCACTGCGCCTGCCAGCCATCGGCTCTTATTACGCATTCTCACTCGCACCTCCGATTTGTGCGGGTAACACTTTTGTGACGCCCCACGCCAGCCCCAGCAAAACCAGACCGCCAGCCAGCAGTAACAGCGCTTTATGCAGCAGTAGCACTTCCAGGAAGTAATACCAGCCAATGACATAGAGCACCAGGAACCCGCCACTGACCACCAGCAATCCCGGACTTCCCAGATAACGCGCCATCAGAATTAACCATAAGCCCAGCCCGATACCTGGGGCATAAAGGGCGGCAGCCCCGCAGATAAGGGTGGCGGGCAGCGTGATTATCGAAAACAGCGGCTGACCGCTTCTTTTCTGACTGAGCGCACTCAGCACTACACCTGCCGCAATACCGGTGCCTGTCGCAGACTGAAGCATAGAAAACTGTGCAGAAGACCAGAAGAAATCCATGAGAACCGCCGCGTTTATTCCGGGGAAACTCAGCAGCATCAGACCCGTCGGGATGCCATACAGCAGCGGATGTACGGCTTCAGCATAGGATCCTGCCAGTAATTCCAGCTGATGGCTGACAATCCACAGCCACAAAAACATCACCGCTCCCACCAGCAGGGAAACAGCAACGCGGCCTGCCGTTGGCGACAGGTAGTGCAGGGAAAGTAAATAGCCTGCCAGCACCAGAAAAAAAGTCAGGGCAGTGATGGCCATAAAGCGGTAAGTGCGGTCAGGCATCGCCACCGCCATCGCTGTAAGAATCGGTAATGCGCACAGTGAGCTCAGCATCATAAAGCTGACGTCATTGCTCTGGATTTGTAACACAACGCCGAAAACCAGACCGCACGTCGCCGCAATAGCCCATGCCAGCCCGAGGTGATACTTACCGTCACGATCGCTGCGTAACAGGCCGCGGGCAATCACGGCGAGGACCAGTGAAGGCAGGATAAGGGTGACAGCATTCTGGTCATCGAGCAGGTCGGTGGAATAGAGCACCAGCGCCATCAGTAACAGAGTAATGATCGCGGCGACCCAGCCTCCGACGCTCAGCGCCAGCCTCAGATACCAGGGCAGGTCCGACGCGTGACCACGTTGCTTAATCTCCCTGATCTGTGCGTCGCTCAGCAGGCCCTGCTGACGAAAGGCGTCTGTCAGTAAGGTCAGCCTGGCCGGAGCCAGATCGAACGGCCCCTTTTCAGCCAGTTTGCGCTGCCACTTCAGCAGGATCGAACCATTTGCCGCTACCCAGAAAATCATCAGGACGCCGGTCAGATACAGGTCAGCCGTAACATAGGCCACCAGGAATAACTGCATGATCAGCGCGCAGCCCACAACCGTCAGGCTGGCGATGCCCAGCGTCAGCATGCAGAGATCCACATGGCGATAACGGTACAGGTAATAGCCTGCCAGCAGGGTAACCACCCAGCCGCCCGTGACAAACGTAAAGTGGTTAGCGCCGTGCCCGTCAGAGATATTCCCGGCCACGATGGTGGTCAGCAACAGCAGTAAAAATCCGGCCATGACGCGTGAGAACCAGCGGCTTGCCAGCCAGCTCTCAGGGTGATGCGTTATTGCCCGCCAGGCCAGAACTTCCCTGATAATCAGGCAGGCTGCCAGCAGCGCCAGATAGCCGTGCAGCACTGTCGTCGGGAGCCAGAAGAAGCTGTCAGACACGGCAAGGTCCAGCAGTGACGTGGGCAACGTGGTGGTGTAATAGAGCTGGAACGCCAGGTTAGCGACCAGCCAGCTGCAAAACCACAGGCTGTTTTGCCGGGCAATCAGCGCCAGCGGCAGAAGAACGCATAACCAGGCCCGGAAGAGCTCCCAGCTATCCGCACCCGTCTGATAAATCTGCCCGTAAAGCGCAAACAGGGCACCGAAACTTAATCCTGCTGCCAGCAATGCGCTGCGTGCCAGCGTGCTGTACCAGCGCCACCAGACCACTACCGCCAGCGCGACGATCAGCAGTTCGGCCAGGGCAAATTTCGCCATCTTCGGCATCCAGGCCCAGTTCCAGGCAATAAAAAACACCGACCCGGCAACCAGTGACAGTAATCCCAGAAAGCAAAGTACCGGGATAAGAAACTGACGCCACTGCGCATCTGAGGGTCTGATACCACAGAAAGCAAAGATGCGCTGGCAGGTCTCCGGGCTCAGGCTTCCTGTTTTGACCAGATGCCCGATTTGACGGCAAAGATATGCTGCCGTTCGTGATGGCATCCCGGTTATCTTATCGGCCGTAATCTCCCTCATATTTTCCCTGCCTCTGTTTGCGGTATGACTTTAATGATGACGTTAACCACGGTTCTTCCCTGTGATGGCGCTTTGATGAGCGGCAGATAATTTTGTTGAACAAATGTAAACATCTTTTCCGGGATATAACAGCGTAAATCAAAGGCGGGGAGTGAACGCTGCGCGATCTGTCGCATTGTTATGATCGTGAGCATCGTTAACCAGAAGTACCTCCGTTTACTGATGTCCTGACACGGACCATTTTGTCTGAACAGACAGTTTCATCTCTCTTAATTAACGGGACAATAATCACTCTGTTAACCGCCAGTGTTTCCCGGTGATTTCATTTTTCTGTCATTTTTATTCTCTAGGCTCGTGTCTTTCCTTAACGGATATAAAAATATGAAAATAAAAGCGATTTCTCTGGTTATCGGTTGCGCACTCTCTTTATCAACATTAGCGGCACAGCCAAAGGTCGAACGCTACATCGTCAGTTTCCCCGAAGGAACGCGCGTGAGCTACAACGGTACGTTCGCCAGCGCATTTCCTCAGGGTTTGCCGGTGGGTATCGGTTCCGGTTTGCTGTTTACCGGTAAGCAGGGGGATGCGCTGACCTTTGTTACCGTCACCGATCGCGGACCCAATGCCGACTCGCCTGATGTGGGAAAGAAAGAGGCAAAAATTTTCGTCACGCCGGACTTCGCCCCGCTGCTGATGAATATTCGGGTGCAGAACGGCAAAGCTGAGGCCACAGATGCCCGACCGCTGCATGACGATAAGGGCAACGTTAACGGATTGCCGTTACAGGATGGCGTCATCGGATCAACCAATGAGGTCGCGCTAAGCGATACGCTGAAAGCGCTGCAGGGGGATAACCGTGGTCTGGATACGGAAGGCATCACGCCGGATGGCAAGGGCGGATACTGGCTGTGCGATGAGTATGGCCCGTTCCTGATTAACGTTGATGAGCGCGGTAAAATCCTGGCGATTCACGGGCCGCAGGCCGCCGAAGGGGAGAAGTCCATTGCGGGCGGTCTGCCGAACATACTCAAATGGCGTCAGCCAAATCGTGGCTTTGAGGGGATCACCCGCATGCCCGATGGGCGTATCATCGCCGCGGTGCAGAGCACGCTGGATATCGACGGTAAAAGTAAAAAGAAGGCGCGCTTTACCCGCCTGCTGAGTTTCGATCCTGTGACCGGGAAAACCGCAATGTATGGATATCCGATCGACAGTGAGGCTTACAGTAAAAACAGTGACGCAAAAATTGGCGATATCGTGGCGATCGACAATCAGCATATCCTGCTAATCGAACAGGGCACCGATAAAAACGATGCGATGCGCAACCTTGTTTATAAGGTGGATCTCAGCCCCGCTACCGAGCTTTCAGCATATGATAAGCCAGGTGAATTTCCCGAGTCTGACGACGAGAAAACGCTGCTGAAACGCGGCATAAAGTTCGCCGCTAAAAAGCTGGTGGTTGATTTACGTCAGCTGGGCTGGCAGCAGGAGAAAGCCGAAGGGCTGGCGCTGATCGACAATAAAACGCTCGCGGTCACTAATGACAATGACTTTGGCGTGAAAGCGGTGATGCAGAATCCGGTTGAAGGTAAGAAGCGTAAGGATTATCGGGTGACGGAGCAGGGGGCGCTTACGGTGGATGACAAGCCGGTTGCCACGACCATCGGGCTGAAGCTGCTGAAGAAACCGGAGTCAGACAGTGAATTGTGGATTATCACACTGGCGGAATCGCTGAAATAAATGCTTTCCTGATCCGAAGCTTCACCCCTTCAGCGCAGGTGATGATGCGACACGGCGTAATACATTTGCTCTTGCCGGTCGCGCATTGAGCCAAAGGCGAGAATCCTGAGTGGAAAAGTACAGGCGCTACCGGGCGCCGCTTCGCATTGGTGCGCATGTAGCAAGCTGGATGTTAGCTGAAGTGAGTTGCTGACAGCGGCTATGCCGGCAGAGGTCCGAAGGCGCGATATGAATCCACCAGTGAATCGAAAAGCGAGATATCGGAGCGACTTCTGGCAATAAGCTGGGCACCGGCAATGGCTGTGAAAATTGCACGTGCTCTGGATTCACTCTCCTCTGATTCGCACACCTTTGCCGCCACCAGAAGCCTGTTCAGCCATGCAATGTTGACATCAGCGAACTTCTGAATCTCTTCGCTCATCTCAGGGGGTAAGGTATCTTTTTCCGCACCCATAAAACTGCCCAGGCAGAGACGATTGTCGGCCTCCAGCGATCTTCGGAATATTTCAGGAAAGCGATGCAGGGCATCAATCGGATAGGGACTTTCTGATTCGATTGTTTCCAGCGCGAGCGCACCGTCCTCCCAGTATCGTCTGGCAACCGCAGTGCCCAGAGCGGCCTTACCTGGAAAATGGTAATAAATACTCGCCGCTTTAATACCCACTTCCTGGGCGAGGTCGCGGAAATTCAGACCATTGTAACCCTGGGACTGGGCAATTTTTTTGGCCGCCAACAAAATGGCTTCCCTGGCGTTGACGCTCATCTTGATGCCTTTGGTATTGGGATAATCTCTTAAACTGGGAACGCTAATTTACAGCAAACGCTTACCGGGTGACAGGCAGATTGTCAGTAAGCGCAGTGAGTTCAATGCGTCCAGGATGCTCAGGCAGATGTCGCTCCATCAGGATTCAGCAAGCGACATCGACAGCCGACGCTTTCCGGAAAACCATGCTCACCGGGAAAGTCAGCAGATAACGATCCCGGTGTACCAGCATTTCCAGTAAGAGCGGATTACCGGGCTGGCGAATCCAGCTCAGGAATGCCGCTATTGCCATCGGCGTAGGCTGCCTGGAAAGCGGGACGTTTAGTCCAGCGCTGCCAGTACGCATCTAAGAACTCAAAACGCTCGTCCAGTGGGGTGGCATTGACCGGGAATTTCGAGAAAGCGATCGCGGTTGCCAGCGTAATGTCTGAGAAGGTAGGAGCATTGCCGCCGAGCAGCCATTCGCGACCGTCTGACAGATGACTATTGACCAGAGCGGCATGAGACAACGCTTCCTTACGACAGTGTTCGCCCCAGGCCTCATTTTTGGTCAGTTCCAACTTGAAGCCGAGCCCGGTGTGCAACACGTGGAATGCGGTAACGATGCGGTACAGGATATGCACCCACACCCGGTTATCCCACATATTATCCAGACCCTGTTCCAGCGCGGTCTCCCCCATAATCCTGCGCCCCGGATATTCCTGATCAAGATAACGAACGATAGCAGCCGTTTCGGAAATATAACTACCGTCAGCCAGTTGAAGGGTAGGCGTCTCGCCCCACGGGTTCATATTCAAATGACGCCAGCCACGCTGTTCTCCTCCAGGAGACATGTCATAGATGGTCTCGGCAAACTGATCAGCGATGCCCTTTTCATGCATGAACAGACGCAGGCGCTGTGGGTTCGGAAAGGCCGAAGGCGAGGTGAAAAGCTGAAGTTTAGCGGTCATGGTCGATCCTGTGGGTTGGTGGCTGAGTTGCCTAACAATCGTTAGGTAGATAAACCTTAGCTGCAAGATCGACCCACGTCAATGCCTACCTAACATTTGTTAGGTAAATATTCTGGCAGTACATCTGGTCGGTGTGACATCTCAACGCAGGCTGAGCTGAAGGTGGGAAGAGGATGACGCAGGAGGGTTGAACGAATGCAGATGACGTGCGTGGAGCGATGCAAACAGGTATTCAGGTGCAGTGCTATTCCGCGAAGGTCATGGGGTGAGGTGGTCGCAGTCAGGTGTACCCATGTAGCCGACGGGTATCGGCATCTTAACGGGTTACGAAAACAGGCGGGCGCTACGAGCGGACGCTTAATAACACATCTGTTTTCAGTAAGAACGCCGGATTACCCTGATATTTATTGTCAGTGCTATCCGGGTTTCTTTCATTCGGTTTACATTCCCAGACTGGCCAGCAGGTCGTCTACATCATCCTGACTGGCAGGGGTTTCTGATGGGGAGGCGGGTTTAGACGGCGCACTGGCCGTGCCATGTGAGCCGGTGTTATCACGGATAACCTGTATCAGCTGCTGCTCAGCCTGATTCAGCACGGCCATCATCGCCTGAACTATCTGTCCGGTGAGATCCTGGAAGCCCTGTGACATCATAATTGCGTGCAACTGCTGTTGTGTCAGACCCGTGATACGAGGAACCTCATCCAGCAAGGCCGCGGTATCCACAGCTAGTGCCTGAGCCTGTTCTTTGTCCGACGGATTCCCGGAAGCGGCATCCCAGCGTTGTGTGAGCTCCTCCGCTTTTTCGCCCAGTTCAGTTTGCAGAGGCTGTGTGATCTCTACGCTGTTGATGACGCCCTCTGCGGCTTCACGGGTCATTGTGACCACATAACCCAGCCTTTCACGGGCGTTCGGGATACTTCCCGCCACATCGGCAATGGTTTTATCAAGGCCCAGCTGTTGCAGACTGTCGCGAAGCTGCCGCAGGATGTAGCCAGCACGTGCCGTAATCTCGGTAATTTCCTGCTGCTTACTATGGGTGTCGAATGGTGACATGGATGCTGTTTCCTGCGTACGAAGTTTCGATACCTGAGGTTATCGGCAGCGTCCGGCGGTTTATTAAATTTCCTGTGATTTTTCCCTCAGAACAGACGTATCAGAATGTTAAGAAGACGCCTCGGCGCGGATGTTGTCAGGTCTGGAAAGGGAAAATGTGGCTGAATATCTGTGTTCACACCGCGGGCTGATATGCCTGGAGCATGATGCCAGCGGTTACGTTTGTTTTGATCGGGAAGCGGACTTCAGTTGTGGTTCTACAGCAGAGAACGTTACCGTCAGCAAAGTCACTTATTGAACAACAGGGGGCATGCCAGCTGCCGCCATTAATAAGGTGCTTTTGATAGCCGGTGCTCTGATTTAAAGCGGAAAGTGGCGTGTCAGGTAAATATTCATTGCTGCTGTGAACGGTATAGTATCTGTTGAGACAAACGGCGAGAGGTTGTAATCAAATGCTGACGTATATCACGATGGGTACAAATGACCTTCAGCGATCCGAGGACTTTTATGACGCTATTTTTAACGTCCTCGGCTATTCGCGACAGCCAGCCTGGACAGAGGGCTGGGCAATGTGGGGAGATGACAATAATCCGGATAAGGGGTTCAGCTTTTGTATTTGCCCTCCCTTTGATGGACATACCGCGACGGCTGGAAACGGAACCATGTTCGCATTCAGTGCAGATAACGCGGAGCTTGTCAGACGCTTTCATGCAGCCGGCCTTCTTGCGGGTGGAGAGAATGAAGGCGCTCCAGGCACACGAACCTTATACGGCCCCGACTTTTATGTTGCCTATCTGCGCGATCCTGACGGGCATAAGCTGGCATGCGTTTGTCGGGGTTATTCTCCTGAAGCGGATAACTACACAGTCGAAGAATAGTTACCCCATTTAATAAAATTTCACGATTTTCAGCGATGACAACTCAGCCGTGAACTCCAGCATTTACGGCGAAAAATCTCAATTAAGTTCACGGCTGGCGCAGTGCGATTCCGGCATAAAGCGGAGATACCAGCAGGGTGAAGTCTGCTGAAGGATAAAAGGGGACATGACATCCTGCAATGAACTCATTCCTTATCGTTCTGACTCAGCCTGGGCCAGACGTAAATGATGTGCTATAAAGTTTGCTTTGAGCGCGCTGTAGCGATGAGCATCGTTCCTGCTGAGTCGTGCTGCCGAGTGTTTCAGCTCAGCATACATCCCTGCGATGTGAGTGTTTTTTCGTAAGTAATCGCGGAAAACAAGATGTCTGGGTACCTGCATATCGCCACTAGCAAATGCATGCACCTGATGACTTCGCTGTTCGCCACCCTTAATGAAATATCTGCGCCCTGACATCCCATTCTCACCGCGGATAACATAACCGGCGTGGGCCATTGCACTATTGTATCTATCCAGTTCATGGATGTCGGAGACTTCCAGCAATATGTCGATAATGGGTTTTGCTGAGAGACCAGTCACGGATGTGCTGCCAATGTGATGGATATCTTTAGCCACACCACCGAGCAGTGTCTTTATCAGTAACCTTTCCGTTTCAAACATCTCAGGCCATTTATCATCGTATGGCACAACTATAACCGTCCGCATAAACACATCTCCTCAGCCCTGAGTATGCAGCTCACCCGTGAACCTCTGTGCCTGCCGCTGGCGTTCCCTGGTGAAAAAACAGCATCCACTGGCCTTCATCTGAACAAATCCAGTAAGAGGAACGTAATGAAGGATGGGTGCCATCAGCGCAAAACGTCCGATAGTGAAGCAGCGCGCTACCGCAGCCCATCTCCGTGAGCCGGAAATCGCTGCTGAGAATAAAGGGTTCATCCTTCTCACTCAGCAGCGCCGTAATGGTCTCTGATCGGTTGACCATTACACCTGATCGGGTGATTTCCCGGAACGCAGGATGAAGAATCAGCTCAAGCCACTCCCAATCGTTTCGCCTGTCACCATGAAGGCTGCACTCAAGTAATCTGAGCTTTTCCAGGAGCATTCTGCTTATCCTCAAATGATCATGGCGGACGTCTGAATGACTACAACAGTACGCCTGCATCTTAACTGCCGATGCAGGCAATTTCTGATGTACATAGTCTCTGCAAAGAGCGAACATCGGGTACGATTATAAGCATTGTGTGAGAATTAACTGGAAGCAGATCAATCTCACCAGGTTAAGTTAAGCAACATAGTAGTGGAAACCTAAACAGGATGTCATTTCATTGAATGTATGAGTCGTTTTCCGAATCTCGTCTCATAAGATATTCGTCATGAAAATACCCTTAGCGTAAAGCGCAGCAGTATCAGTGGCCCAGTTAGTGAAACCGTACGACAGATAGAGTGCATACGCGGCATGATTCGTTGTGACGACGGAAAGCTTTATAGTTCTTACTGAGCTTGCAGCTTTCTGCGCAGCCTCCATTAGCCCTGATGATAGTCCCGAGCCCCTCATCCCGGCACGGACATACATTCCCCAGATAGTAGCGACATGACTCAGCTTTGATGAGGTACTCAAGCTCAAACCAATCAGGCCCTGTATGGTGTTGTGAAGGTCAAATCCACCGAAAACATAATTGGTTCGCAATTTTTTCAGCAAAGAATGGTGCTGGCTTCTGGCTCCAGTCTTCGTAGGACGCGCCAAAAGCGTCCGGATGAAGGAGCAATGCTTCCAGCCTTAATCTTCTGGATCGCTCTCATTAATTCGACGCACCGTAAATGCTTTCACTTAAGGCTCTCTCCGGTCTTAAATTTTCACTTCCACTAGATAGCTCAATTTAACAAGAGTTTTGCACCATGTTTTTATAAATACCACGTCATTAATGTCCGCTAAGAGCGAGAAGCGGACTTTAGTAGCCGCGAATTAAGGGCTTTGTGAGGATGCCCGATGTACCTTTTTATGTGCCCGCCTGAGAGCATCTGTTCAGACCCGCATCAGTACACTATTTTAATGCAGCTGCTCGCGGGCTTAAAGGATTTCGCGGGTACATCAGCTGAGTGGCTCATACAGAAAATAATCGAAATCAGCGTGTACGTTTTCGCCGGTAAAATCCTGACAGCAGAGCCCCACAAAGGTGCCGGTAAAACGTTCATGTCCTCTCTCTTTGTAGTATTCATCTGATAACTTGCTGTACTCGACATAATCTCCGACGCTATGCCAGTTCTGTTCATCGAGAGAATAATAAAAAAAGGCGGCGTCAAGCCTGACATCAACCCTAAGATAAACAGGCTGGTCACTTTCAATGTCGATGCCCGGACCGGCAGGGTGTGAAAAAGTGTTGAGATCGTTAATCAGCAGATTAACCGTCCGCTTACCCGCCCATCAGGCGCTGGATACGGACGAGACTGTAACGCTGCTTGACGTGAGCCAGACGCTCCCGGTGTGGGGTGTGGTTGCCTATGCCCGCACCGATGTAGCCGGAGTTGGATTTAACGGACCTGCAGGAGGTTAGTAATGTTTGCGCTGGCCGATGCCAACAACTTTTACGCCTCATGTGAAACCATATTCAGGCCCGACCTTCGCGGCAAACCGATTGTGGTTGTGTCGAACAATGACGGCTGCGTTATCGCGCGATCGGCAGAAGCAAAGCGTTTAGGCGTCAAAATGGCTGCTCCGCTGTTCCAGAACGAGCTTTATTTCCGGCAGAATGGTGTGCATGTGTTCAGCTCCAATTATGAACTGTACGGCGACATGTCAGCGCGCATGATGGCCATACTGGGTGAGATGGCCGCGGGACAGGAAGTCTATTCCATCGATGAGTCGTTCCTGGACGTTACCGGGATTGATAACCTCATCCCGTTTGAGGCATTCGGGCAGCAGATGCGCGAGCGCATCCGGCGTGAAACCGGGCTGATTATTGGCGTAGGGTTCGGACCAACGAAGACACTGGCCAAACTGGCCAACCATGCGGCAAAGAAGTGGACGCAGACCGGGGGCGTCGTGGATTTGTCCAGCAGAATCCGGCAGCGAAAACTACTGCACCTGACCGACGTCGGTGATATCTGGGGGATTGGCCCGCGCATTACCAAACGCATGCACCAGCTGGGGATCACAACGGCTCTGCAGCTGGCTGACAGCAACATCAGCATGATACGGAAAAACTTTGACGTTATTGTTGAGCGCACTACTCGCGAACTTAATGGTGAGTCCTGCATTGCACTGGAAGATGCCCCGCCACCAAAGCAGCACATTTTAAACTCGCGATCTTTTGGCGAAAGAGTCATAAAACTGGAAGACATGCAGCAGGCAATCGTGCTGTATGCCACACGTGCGGCGGAAAAACTCAGGGAGCAGAATTCGCGCTGCCGACATATCAGTGTTTCCATCGCCACCGCTCGTCACGGTGATGAACCGCAATATTCGAATACCGCCTCTCGCATCTGTGATTATCCGACGAACGATACCCGCGACATCATTGAGTCAGCACTAAGCGGCCTCAGCACCATCTGGCAGGAGGGTTACCGGTATGCGAAAGCTGGCGTCATGCTGGGAGATTTTTATCAGTCAGGTGTTGCGCAGTTTGACATGTTCAGTGAGCAGCAGCCGCGAGCGAACGCAGACGCGCTAATGGCAGCACTGGACGGTATTAATCGATCCGGGAAAGGAAAAGTCTTTTTCGCGAGTCAGGGTGATCGCGACAGTTCATGGCAGATGAAACGTGAAATGCTGTCACCTCGCTACACAACGAGATTAAAAGATATCCCAAAAATAAAGTAACTCAGCTTTCGCAGTTTTAGCTTCGTGCACTCGACCGTGCTGCTTGTCTATAATTGACGTCGCAATTAATTCACTAAAAGGAAGATGTGATGAAAACAGGACTGATTTCACTGGGGTTACTGGCTACCCTGCTTACTGGTTGCGATGCTGGCGCGCAGAGCCTTGAGTGGTATAAGGCGCACGATAAGGAGCGCAATGCAAAAGTTGAAGAGTGCAAAAAAGCGTCCGACCCACGCGGCACCGAGGACTGTCGTAACGCCATTGATGCCACTGTACTCGGCGGTTCCTTTACAAAGAGCCCCGCTAAAAGTTGGTAAATCCGACAAGCCGCCGCAAGGCGGTTTTTTATGCCCTTCCCCTGACGATCCCGCGCTCCATTGACATTGCGTTACCAAAAGGCAACATTTAAATTAAGTATTAATTGGACCTACTATATTCGTACATACAGAATGGAGTTCTCATGTCATATAGCTGCTACTTTCTTCTCAATCGGCGCGAAATGGCCCACCTCAATTGCCCGGGCATTGGTACATTTCCTGCTTTCTCTGGTCAAAAAGAAGGCCGAAATAATCCTGAAAAAACAAACGTCCCCGACATAGGGCCGATTGTTCGTGGCCGCTATTTTATCGTTGAGCGACCTACAGGTGGACGACTGGGGCCGTTCAAAGAACGTTTGTTGAAAGAAGTCTACGGAACGGATCGCTCAACGTGGTTTGGGCTCTATCGTGACGATGGGAAAATTGATGACTACACGTTTGTTCAGGGAGTAAAGCGTGGTAATTTCCGCCTGCACCCGATTGGGCCATTAGGACTGAGTGAAGGCTGCATCACTCTTCAACATCCAATTCAGTTCAATTACATGCGAGACATGTTCCTTAAATCCGGCCCGACGTTGAACATTCCTGGTAGCCAGCTCAAAGCCTATGGAACGATAAAGGTATACTAACGATGCGCATTATTTTACTGGGTTTACTGTTTGTTCTTTGTACGATAGCAATCTCAAAGGCTATAGCTGTCATAGTGCCGGTTACATTTTTCTATGCCATCGCAGGTATTTTCAATATCAGTGGCGATGAAGCAACCATCGACTTTGTACTCACAGCCAATATCATTCTTTCTGTCATTATGTCTTTTGTACTGGTGTGGGCGCTGAAAGGTTTGTTCAAAAAACGTTGAGCATGGCTGTATGAGTATCATTGATCAGGAAAGTGACTCTTCTAAAAATCAGATTCTCTTCCTGTACCATCTCCCTACTCGCGGGGTCACTTTTTGAAGACGTCTCAAACGTTTCCAGCCACCAATAAAAAGAACTAAACCGGTTATGAAAATAGCTGCTGCAATGAATGGGCGTCTCAGCCCCAGTTCACTGATGGCCGGAGTACAAAACAATATGATTATGCCCGTCAGCAACGGCAATGCCGGCCTGCATCCCGTTCTCGCTGGCTCCAGTCTGTACTCAGCGTGGCAGCCCGTGCAGACGGTATAATTATCAGGTACGTGTGTACCACAAAATCCACATTTCATTTCCAGACCTGCTCCTTGTGAAAGTCCGGGCAAGGATACATCAATAAAGTATGGTACTGAGAATCTCTTTAAGTAACTTCAGGCGCTATCTTCCAAAATAAACACATCATGCCTTTGGTCATCTAAGGGGCCGCTTTGTGCCAAAAGCGGACATTGCTAATCCCCTGACACACGCCAAACAGTTTGCAGTGCAGCTTATTTCTGTTCCTCATGTAAAAAGAGCATTAACTGAAAGATGACAATTAACTTCCTCATGTATATCTACATCCACACATAGTCATCAGGAAAAGGGATGAATGAAGATGCTGAGAGGTAAAAGGGCTGTTATTACCGGTGGTGGCGGGGGATTTGGCCAGGCGTTGTGCGTGTGGCTGGCACGAGAGGGCGTCGAGGTAGATTTTTGTGCACGGCGGGCTGAAGATATTCAAAAAACCTGCAGCATCATAACTGCTGAAAGCGGCATTGCAAAAGGGTATATCTGTGATTTAACCCGGCCTGAATCCCTTTCTCAGTTTTCTTCACAGCTGTTAATTTCAGACAAGCCTATAGACATTTTAATCCTGAATGCTGCTCAGTGGTTGTCAGGGAGATTAGACGATCAGCCCGACACAGAAATTATCAATACCGTTAGTTCAGGTCTGACAGGTTCGATTCTACTGACTCAGGCTCTGCTGCCCGGGTTAAGACGTTCAGACAATGCTGATATCGTCTCAATTATATCTTCATGTGGGATCCCGAATTTTACGGATTCAATTGCGCATCCTGCTTTTTTCGCCAGCAAACATGGGCTTAGCGGGTTTATCACCAAACTGTCACAGCAGTTGTCCGAAGAAAACATACGTGTGACCGGGTTGTATCCACCCGATTTCGAACTTACAGGATTAGATACGCTTGTCGACAGTGAATTCAGAATGGGGGAACGTCTGATGAATGGGCGCTCAGTCTGGGAAACAATTCGTTTTGTGCTGACACAGCCACGAAGTTGTCATATAAGCAGTATCTACTTTCAAGGTCCAACTCGCGAAGACCTGGGATAAGAGTGGCTAAAAGCCAATAGAGTTAAACAAACATTCATACTTCCGCTCTTCACTCATAGCGGACCTTGGCCTGCCGTCAGTCCGCTTTGTGCCAGAACCGGACTTTGAGAAATTTCAGCTTCTCTGACTAAAGTGGAGTACTAATTTTTATTTAAAACTACTCATTACGGGAGTTAGAAAGATGGAAACTGATTGGCATAGCTCCTCACTAACACGTTCTACAATCGTTGATAAAAATTACAAAAACACACAAAACGTTCGCCGCTTTATGATCAAAGAGTGTGGAGAGAATTTCCGATTCAATCGTGAATTTATGAT
Organism: Pantoea sp. X-Soil-YNGN-785; assembly: GCF_059730585.1. Lineage (NCBI taxonomy): Bacteria > Pseudomonadati > Pseudomonadota > Gammaproteobacteria > Enterobacterales > Erwiniaceae > Pantoea > Pantoea sp. X-Soil-YNGN-785. The sequence continues at coordinate 604,802 of NZ_AP035943.1, read as the reverse complement.
CTGGATAAGTAATGCTACCCCTAAGAATTTGGGTGATGTCGTGGATAAGTGGAAACGGCGGTATAAACGTTAAAATACGGATGTCAGCCTCTCACTTATAGCGAACCTTGTGCGTTCTGGCACTGGTTAGCACCCCGAATTTTATCTCGGCGAGAAAGCAGTTTCGTAAGATAGCTTAGTTTCTGTGCTAACCAGATCAGTTAAAAACAGGATTTTATGAAAAAAATAATTCTTGTCCCGTCTAATCTTGGTCTCAACCCGCTTTATGAAGGGCACATACCGGGCACATTCCGCGCGCCAGCAGTTCTCATGCACCACGGACTCGATAAAATGTTTTCCTCTTGTAACTTTGTTACTGTTCCCTGCCCTGAATACAGTCCTAAATGTGAGCCAGGTACTGATATCCTGAACGGCCACAAGCTCAGACAACTTAATCTACAATTGGCTGATGAAGTAGAGGCGGCGCATCATCGCAACTTAAAGCCCGTTGTTATCGGAGGCGACTGCGCCATACTGCCCGGAGCCTTGCTTGGCAGCAGGCGTCAGTTAGGGCAACTTGCCCTTGTGCATATTGACGGCCACAGCGATTTCCGTCATCCCGGAAACTGGAAGCGAGAACCAGGAGCACGACCAGGCGCTGCGGCCGGAATGGATTTGGCACTCGTTACCGGTCGGGGAGAGCCATTACTGACTGCATGGCCCGGTATCGAAGGATCACTGATTCAGGATGACGCAGTGATTCAACTGGGAGAGCGTGAGTCGCTCCTTGAAGATTATGAATGGCCTGACATTGATGGCACTGATATCCGGCGTATAACTATTTTTGACGCGCTTAAGTTGTCTGATCATCATCTCATCAATGTGATATTCGAGCGGCTCAATCTTTTTCCTGAAATGCCCTACTGGATTCATCTTGATATGGATGTCCTGGACAGTTCTGAAATGTCTGCAGTTGATTGTCCCGGCATTCCCGGTTTGTCTTCTGAAACACTTGTAAATGTCTGTCGCGAACTTTTCAAAAATATGCGCTGCTGTGGCATTACAGTGACCATTTATGATCCTGATTTAGATCATGAAGGGACAGCAGCAAAGCTCATTTTGGACATGCTCAGAAGCATAACTAACGATATCTGACCCACTTACAATCAATGCGGTTACTACGTCCGCTTCTCGCTCATAGCGGACCTTAGCCTGCCGTCAGTTCGCTGTGTGCCATGAACAGACCCTCCGTTATCGCCCGCCCCGTGTGTGGTGTAAGGCGGCACAAAGCCCGTGAACCTCAATTGCGGCCTGAATTTTATTGCTATTCATTGGCAAAATTTGACAGTGCATGAGAAAGTGAACCCGGTTGTTCCCATGACATGCAATGCCCACAATCATCAAGGATTACCGTTGAAACCCCTGACTTGTCTAAGTAATCGACATCGTCGTCTGGTAACGACCATGCACCGAAGATAAGTTGTTTGCGCACTGGTAATTTAATAAATCGCTCAAGCCAGTCACCGCCTGCTATCAGACTGGCAGCACCTCGCCAAACCGCCCAAGGTGCATTAACTGCGAGGCTTCCCGCCCAGGGGCCTGATTCGTTTTCAATCATGTGTTGCCAGTGTCTGTTTATGAACTCCTCTTCACTGTGGCTGCATATCTGCCGACTGAAAAAACCACCCCCGGGTCTGAAATTAGGTTCAGATACCACAAGTCCCTCCATGCGGTCTGTGATTAAGTCTGCCGCTTCAATACTGATACTTCCCCCCATACTGTGTCCGTAAATAAAACATTTATTCAGCCCTAAATGCCGTACTAACTCCGCCACCACACTAGCCTGGTCAGTGATTGAATAGCTGTAATCACGGGGCTTTCCACTGTAGCCACAACCAGGCAAATCTATAAGAATCGCACGTCTTTTATTAAAAAGAGGGTCGGTGACGATACGCGGATACTCGTACGAAGAAGCGCATCCTAGTCCGTGCACAAATATCAGGGGTGTTCCGCTGCCAGGTAGATCCTGCCAGCGGACGAGACAGTTTGCAGTGGAGGAAAAGAAAGATTCCATAGAGTTATCAATACTGACTGAGTATAAAAACATCAGTATCTTTGCATTGAAGCCCGCAGACAAGGCTCAGATGCATAGGTTTCAATTATTCAATATCTATTGATGGCCGTGCTTTGACCTGCTCCCTGTTAACGAATACACGGCTATGGAAGTAAAATCTCTAAGTGTAATAACAACTACAGATGTCCGCTTTTCGCTCTTAGCGGACTTTTTGCACTTCAGCCGCCCGGCGGGCGGCTCTCAGTTTTAACTCATTTCTCAGAATAAAATTGCCAGTCCGCGGCTGTCGCAAGCGTCACAAACGGGCCTGCCAGGGTGGCGTTGTGATGGTTGATGATTTCGTTAGCTGCCAAATAGCCGTTATCCATTGTGGTGTGCGCATCTGAAATCAGTACGGTCCTGAACCCCAGCTCAGGCGCTGCACGACAGGTAGTGTCCACACAGAATTCTGTTTTCATCCCGGCGATAACAAGTTGTTTTATTCCGCGCTTGCCAAGCTGCAGCTGAAGGCACGTATCCCGGAAACAATTGGGATATTTTTTGATGAAAACGATATCGAACTCGGCATTTACCCTCATTTCGGGTATCAGTTGTGTTAAGGGACTTTGCTCAGAGAAGGGGGAATCGTCAGGTCCGGTGTGGCGGGCAAAAAATACCGGCACCTGCGCCTTCCTGGCTTTTTGTATAAGCAGGCAAATGTTTGACAAAACTGAGTCTGCGGAATGGGGCAAAGAGGGACCTCGGAATAACCCCTGCTGCATATCGATAACTAAAAGTGCATTTTCAGATGAAATCATGATGTCTCTCAATTCAGTAAGTCATGAACGGAGAGATTTTCTTCCCCGTCCGGTTGGGCGGGGAGTCAGAATCTGTTTTGTCAGAAGTCAGTCACAGATGCGCACACGCCGCCGAAGGTTTCGGTGGTGGTAGCGGTTGTCACTGGCTTAGCTAACTTAATCATTTTCAGACGTGCTCTGTTGAGTTGATAATTAGTAAATACTAAACATCTTTGAACATGCTCTTCATCTTGTAACATCGGAAATCAGGGATTTCAACGGATATGTTTCCTGATTGATGACCTCCCCTGTTGGCATATCACGAACTCACAAAAGACAATACTGGCTTCCGCTATTCGCTCGAAGCAGACCTTCCGCTCAGTCAGATTGTCCACTTTGTGCCAGAAGCGGACGTCCAAGTCGCAATCCATGCATTCCCATGGTTGGTTACTTAATGAAACAGATGACGAATAGTGTTTTGTTTACGTAAGGTAAAAGCTGATTCCGCAGCTAAATAAAGGAAATAAGCATGGGAAGATTTCAGGGTAAACGTATACTGATCACGGGCGGCACCAGTGGCATCGGGCTGGCAGGGGCTCAGCGTATTGTTACAGAAGGTGGCAACGTAGCCATTACAGGGCTTAATGAAGAAAGGCTTGAACGTGCACGCAGCTTGCTTCCTGCGACATCACTTATTTTAAAAAGCGATGCCGCAAGCGAAGCTGACATAAACGTACTGGGTGAAGCTATCAGAGGCTGGGGGTCACTTGATGGATTATGGCTTAATGCCGGCTTTGCAGAGGTAGGCTCTCCGGAGTCTGTAACGGCAGATTCTTTCAATGATATGATGAATGCTAATGTGCGCGGTCCGATGCTACAGCTGGCCGCTCTCTCCAAATCACTTAATTCAGGCGCGTCCGTTCTGGTGACGTCATCCTCATCTGTATATGAAGGAGCGGCGATGACAAGCCTGTATGCAGCGACGAAAGGCGCCGTTATCGCTATGGTCAAAAGCTGGGCATCTGCGTTTGCTGAACGCGGTATCCGCGCCAACACTTTGGTACCAGGTCCGATTCAAACTAACTTCAGGCACTTTATGCCAGAAGAGTCTCGTCAGCAGTTTGAAGATTTTGTGGTAAGCCAGGTTCCTTTGGGTCGTGCAGGAACAGCAGAAGAGGCCGCTGCAGTTGCACTTTTCCTTCTGTCCGATGAAGCATCCTATGTTACCGGCAGCCAGTATGCTGTAGATGGCGGTCTGGCACATTACTGACCGCTTCCCAAAGTCACGAAATTAACTGAAATTAATCGAATATCGTCCGCTGCTCGCTCTTAGCGGACGCTCATCACCTGCAACCAATGCGCGCCTTTGAAACACCCTTCCTGATTGACATCAAATACCACTGCTCACCCGTTCCCCGCCGTGCGCGGGACATTCGGTCTGCTCTTCATGTGCGTGCGCTTTCCGATAGCAGGGCATATCTCACAGGTGCAATTGTGGACAAAAAAATTTCAGCACCAGCGAAAACAGCTTCCATTAAGCGAGCTTATGATCTGCACCTCTGACCAAAACCAAGCTCATAACAAACAGTGTCAGAACAAAAGGGATAAACATGGCGGGATCACCATAAACTGCAGCCGCCAAAGCTGCTCCGGCAGATAATGCAATACTTGAGATACCATCCAGTAATGCAATTTTATTGTCATTTTCGGCAGATGCAATTACGGTATCTATCCCCGCGCCGTAAAACATTTCTAATAGCGTAACGCCAACTACAATCAGCAGCAGTCCGGACAGTTCTGTAAATTGCAGAAACCAAGGTATAAACAATAAAATACAGAATGCCGTCGAAAAAAGAAGAGCATTAATCACACCAAGTTTTTCAGTGAAATACTTATAAACGGGGATTTGACCAAGAATAATGACGCTGGTATTGCATAACATGATGGGCCCAACTAACTCTTTTTTTCCAGACTGGACCAGCTCCAGAGGAACGATTGTCTCAAAAGTGTAATACAGCATGGCAAACACAATGCTAAGGGTTGCTACTACGGCAGACTCCCTGCTAAGCACTCCGGCCAGATGCGGTAATCCAAAAGATTTCCCTGGAGACCTTTTGCACCGGGTTAGGCCAGCGGCCATCAACACACCAACGGTGTAAAGTACGATCAGAATAAGCAGAGCAGGGCGAAACGGAATATGGAAAAAGACCAAGGCACTGATAACCAGTGGCGATACTGCAGCACCAACGTTACTGAGCGTCATTCGGGCTGAAAAACTTTCACTGATATTATCAGAAGTTGCCCGAACATAAATCTTAGAGGCCGTAGAGAAAAATGATGACGCCAGGCCATTCGCCAGCATCACAGCCATACAGATGATAAATCCCTGCCCGGTAAATAGAACTGCTAATGATATGAGTTTAAAAAACAAGGAAAAAAATATCGTATTCTTAACGTCGAGGCGATTAGCAAGAGGAATAATAAGAAAATACGAAAGTGAAAATGACCAAAATTTCATTGTGCCTAGGTACAGAATATCTTTTGCACTTAGGCTATTGCCTGCCAGATAGAGCAGAGCTAGGGGCATCAGAAGTGTAGAACCAATAGAGTTAAACAAAAAGCACAAATTGATATTACGACTTTTACGTTCAAAAAGATGTCGGTAAACTTTCATTTCTAAAGCTCCATTAAAACAAACAGCACCGTCACGGTGCTGTTTGTTTTAGTTCAGTTTCCAGAGCTTGCAGATATCTTCATAGATAGTCTGCCCGGCTTCGGTAAATCGTCCGTGCTCTTTTACTATTTCATATGTATCATTTAGTTTTTTAAACGCGACCGAGAATCTTTCCTTACATTCTTCGACATATTCACTGGTTCCACGCTTAATTATCCTATCGAAAACATAGCAGATTCGCGAAAGAACGAATAATGCATGAAATATTCCGATCATTGGTCTGTTATCCACGCGTAAGGGTGCAACAAACGTATCGTTTGGATTGTTGATAACCAGTTCATCGAATGAATTTATAATATTGAGTGCAGTGTGCCCACACTCATGGGCGAGAATATCAATATAGTAAGGCACGGTATGTTCTTCATGAACATACGTAAACATCATTCCCCACATATAAAAGTTAGTTCCGGAACGCATGAAACGAGAACCGTCACTGGTTTCACGAGTGAGATGTACTGAATGTATAAACGTGTTTATCTCTTCATAGGCATCAGGAACATTTTCTTTAATTACATCAAGAGCTTGAACAACCTTTTCTGCTTCGATTGCAGCAAGGTTTTTGTCATCACAAAAACCGAAACCAAGTTCTTTATCATCATGGATGATCTTTAATATCATTTCCTTGTCAAAAGATTTATCACTTGATGTTAGTGGTGAGACAACAATGCCTTCTGGAACAGGAATTGACTCTATATATTTTAAATATTTTATTGCTGAATCATGATCCTCGGACTCAGCCGACTTAGCGGCAAGATAGTGTGCTGCACACATTTGCCAGGAAAGAGGCGGGGACTTTTTAACACCGTCCAGTTCATAGAAATCTATGAGATAGTCGACAGATTCGTGCAGGCTTTCAGTGAAAAATTTTCTGGCAGCTTTGTGATCATAATCTGGGGAAGCGATATTCAACATAATAATCTCCACAAAAAAATCACGCTCCAGTGAGCGTGATTTTCCAAATCTACTTGTCAGTAATTACTTGCTGAATGACCAGCCAGACAGTGGAGATTTGATTTTCAGCAGTTTTGATGATTCAACTTTTTTCATTTCACTTTCCTTTTAAAATTAAAGTTAACATTCTAAAAACATTCTGTCCCGGAACAATTAACAATTAACAAAAAGTTTCTTACCGCTACAATACCCTCTTTGAAAAAAAGCTAAAAATTCTGCTTTAAAACACTCCCGCCATTTTTAATTCTATAAGCAAGATCCTATCAAGAACTTTATTAGCTTAGTTTTTCACCAGTGGGAATGGATAGGATAGTTTTCCTAATGTTTTTTCACGAAGCCCTGTTTCACCTGCATCTGAAAGATACGATATACGGTCATTTTGTGACCGCCTGTTGTCTGTGCGCGGATACTGCTGCTGCTGCGGTTTAATCCACAGAGTTACTGACCGGATATGCACCAGGGCTGTGGACAGAATGAAATAAGATACCCTCTTAACTTGCAAGCGGAGAGCAGGATTAAAAAGGCCATTTTCGAGGGACAGGGAAAAGTGAAGGTCTGCTTTGAGCGAAAAGCGGACGTCAAAATCATGGCGATGGAGATGGAGATGTTATGCCACATTAGACCTAACATCCCTGTTGCGCAGTGCTTCGACTGGCAACATAGCAAGGCGTCACTTACTATCTTAAATCTATGGATATGAACCTTCTTGGCTTTATGCCAGCGCTTCTCCCTGTAGCACTGTCACCGGGAGCAAGCTTCACTCTTGTTATGAGCAGTGCTATTGCTGGCGGTCGTAAGGGACTGCTCAGAACTCTTGCCGGGACAGCTTTGGGCATATACACCCATGCCGTTCTTATCGGGCTTGGTATAACCGCAGTGATCATATCCTCTCCGGCAACGTTTGCTGTGTTGAAAATTTCAGGGACCGTTTATCTTCTCTGGTTAGGAACAATGCTCATTCGCAGCGGTATAAGGGCAGGCCATCGAGACCTTACTGATACAAAGCATTCGGTAACGCTGAGAGAGGCGTGGATAGCTAACGTCTTAAACCCCAAGGCCATCATTTTTTACCTGACAGTTGTTTCACAGTTCGCAGGAAAAGAGGCGGGCATCAGCAACTATCTGACGCTGGCATCAGTACATATAGCGGTCATGTGCGTGTGGCTTTTAGTTGTCAGTCGAACGCTGGTCTTTTCAGTAAAAAAAACCGATCCCTTATTGCTTAAAAAATACGTCAATATTGCTGGCGGGATACTGCTTATTGCCTTTTCCGTACACGCTTTTGTCCATTAATAAAGCGGCTCACTGCCTCGCTTTAACATAAGAGTTCTTGCCCCCTCTGAAAGGTCCTCAGCACGATTCTGGCTTATGCGGGCCTGATCACTGTCCAAAACACTGAAAACGCCCCTGATGATTTGTGCACGGCCGCATGGCTATGCACTAAAGGTGAATGATGGCCGGTCAAGACCTTGTATAAGGGTCAATACGATCTGTATGTGGCGTTACCAGTAAATGACATACTTTTCACATAAAATTACAGTACAGCGTGGCAGGTAATAGAATCCTCAAAAAGTCTCCACTTATAGTTAGTATGTTGTGATGACAGTTCAAATTTCTCTGAGAAAATCACATGATAAATCGTCGTCGGTTTATTGCATTGTCGGCATCAGCTTTGATGGCCATTCGGACCGGAAACGCTTTGGCCAAAAATCCCCTTGCTCCGGGAGCATTTCCATCAGGGGAGAGACTTTCCGGTAACTGGGACGATATGGGACTATGGCAGGGAGTCCCCCCCGGGGGGGGAGGACCAGCCGGAAATGAGCTGCTTTCTGCCACAGGAGGCGTAAGCAATGTCGTCCGTCCTTCGTTGCGTGTATTCCGGCCAGAGCATCCGTCAGGGAAGGCCGTTCTGATAGCCGCAGGGGGCGGTTATAAACGCATCGAAATGGGAAAGGAAGCCTGGCCTGCTGCCCGGTGGCTGACGCGGCTGGGTTATACCGCTTATGTACTGACTTATCGTTTGCCTGCAGAAGGCTGGCATGACGGCAGTATGGTCGCCCTGCAGGATGCCCAGCGGGCGTTACGGATTGTTCGCAGTCGCGAAAAAAACGTCAGCGTTCTGGGTTTTTCAGCAGGCGGGCACCTGATGGGCATGGCGACGACCCGGATAGATGTCAGATCGTATCCGGAACAGGATGAACTCGACAGGACTCGCGCTTATGCAGACCGTGCAGCACTGATTTATCCAATTATAACTCTTGAGAGACCCTATACCCATACTTCAACGCATAATGTACTGGTGGGGCCACATGCGAGCGAGAAGGAAAATGCTAAGTGGTCCGTACAGAATTTTGTCACTCCACACACCCCCCCCGGTATTCCTGATTCAGGCTGAAGATGATCCCATATCTGATCCACATAACACGCTGATCATGGCGACAGCATGCCAACATGAACATGTGCCCGTGGAGATGTACAGATACGCATCAGGAGGACATGGTTTCGGCATGGGCAGACCCGGAACCCCCACGGTAGAATGGCCGGTGCATTACAGGAGGTGGCTTGGTGAAGTTTAAAAAGCGCTTTGCAAATTCCTTTTTCTGATAAGAGGGGCATGACTTCCCGATTTGCTGTCAAATGCCAAGTAAATGTGGGGCATCAATACGGTCTGTATGTGGCGCTTACCCTCAGTCAATGGTTGCACAACCTTACCTGCACCGTGCTGCCATAGCAGTCGGGCGTAAAGTGGAGCAGGAAGGGGCGACACCGGAAGCCGCACGCGCCGCCGAAGCGGACTGAATGTCCCGCGCACGGCGGGGAACGGGTGAGCAGTTGTGTTTGAGGTCAACCTAAGAGGGTGTTTTGAAGGCGTATAGTGGTTGCAGGTGATGAACGTCCGCTATGAGCGAACAGCAGACGTTTTTTCCGGCGTAATAGTCTTTCGGGATGAAATGTCTGATTTGGGGTTATATCTGTGATTGCCATAACCGCACTGATCTACGGCATGAAGAAGGGTTCAGGAAGAGTAAAACCGGGCTGGTCAGCATTCTGAGCAGCCCGCTAAAACTATTTCAGATGCTCGCGAAGCAGACTACCCGCCTGAGTCAGTGAGGCCTGAACTTCAGGAACTTCGGCGAGAGCATTCAGCAGTCCGTAATCATGTATCATGCCGTTATAACGCACCTGAACCACGTCCACGCCGGCTGCGTTAAGCTTACGGGCGTAAGCTTCCCCTTCATCCCGCAGCACATCGTTCTCTGCCGTCTGTACAAGCGCTGGCGGGAGACCTTTCAGCTGGGTTTCTGAAGCACGGAGCGGTGAAGCGTATATTTCATTACGCTGCGCATCGCTGGTTGTGTAATTATCCCAGAACCATTTCATCATATTCCGGGTCAGGAAGCGCTTTGTCGCATATTTTTCGTAGGAGGCTGTGTCAAATTTTGCATCGGTTACCGGCCAGAACAACACCTGGTAACGCAGGTCAGGTCCGTGTTTTTCTTTTGCCATCAGGCTTACCACTGCCGCCATGTTTCCGCCAACGCTGTTTCCCGCGACCGCGAGGCGCTTACCGTCGACACTGATTTCATCGCCATGTTCAGCGACCCACTTCGTGGCACCGTAGGCCTGGTTTATGGCAACCGGATAGTGTGCTTCCGGACTGGGGGTATAGTTTACAAAGACGGCCACCGCACCGGACGCAAGGACCAGGTCCCGGACCATGCGCTAATGCGTCGGGAAATCTCCCAGAACCCATCCTCCTCCGTGGAAAAACATAAAGGCCGGCAGCTTTCCTGAGGCATTTTCAGGCCTGACGATGGTCAGTTCTACGGGCTTACCATCGACCTGAATGGTTTTGTTTGAGGTTGTCACGCCGGAGAGGTCAACTTTCACTGAAGACTGTGCACCGGACAGAACCTTGCGGGCTTCCTCCGGCGAAAGTTTCTTAATGGGTTTTCCATTACCGCTGTTCAGCTGGTCAACGAAAGACTGCGTGTGATGCTCCAGATGAACATCGTTTGAGGCCGCGCCGGCCGCACTCATAGCCAGAAAAATACTGCTGCTAATCAGGGCAGAGGTCACTTTATTCATGACATATCCTTAACAATTAACTGTATCAGGTCAGTGAAAAACCATCCGTACGAATCCAGATGATGAAACCTGATTATAGTTTAAATGCCAGATACACCCTGAATTTAAGGTTTTTTTTGTTGAAGGCATGAAAATATGGAAAGGATGAACGTCACAGATTAAATGAAAATATTTTATATATTTTGGATTGCGAAGCCAAATTTAGTCAGACCTGAAACTGAAGAATCGCTTGCGTCCAGCTTCAGGGCAGCCACTGCAGTGCCGGGCTGTCAACGTCCGCTTCTGGCACAAAGCGGATATACGTGCTGCAAGCTCCGCTGTGAGCGAAAAGCGGAACTCTGTATTTACCCTCACCACGGGCTTATTACAAAGCTGCACCAGGGTTGATTAACCAGGAGCAGGACATTGGATAGACATCTCAGACGCCAAATAGAATGAAAGCCCGTCGCTATAAAAGGTGACGGGCTTGATTAATAGTAGATATTATTTTTGGGGCTTAAATCAAAACGCCGCCGTCAATGATGATTTCTGAACCAACAGTCCAGGCAGACTCATCAGAGGCGAAGTAAAGCACTGCTTGCGCTACTTCCTGAGGCTTACCAAAACGACCTGCAGGAATGGTTGCAACGATATCTTTCATTACCTGATCATGATATTCGACCGGTATCCCCGCCTTATCGTAAAGCGGTGTGTCAACAGGGCCAGGGCTCACTGCGTTGATACGGACCCCACGGGAAAGCAGCTCATTAGAAAGTGTTTTCGACATGTTCAGTAATGCTGCTTTCGTTGAGCCATACACAGAAGAATTCACGGGGCCTGTGTGAGCATTTACTGATGTATTAAAGACCACCGATGCAGAGCTGGCGAAGACGGGCAGCAGAGCCTGCATCAGGAAGTAAGGGCCTTTGACGTTGATATCATAAATGCGGTCAAACAGCTCCTCTGTCCATAGTTCAATTGGCATATACATCGATATGCCTGCATTCAGGAAAGCGATATCAAGCTCACCAAAGTGTTCCTTTACCGCCTGAGCCAGCGCTTTTTGTGCGGTTACATCAGCGGAATCAGCGCTTACTACTAACACTTCATTACCCAGTTCTGCTTTTGTCTTTGCAATTGAATCCGGGTTTACCCCGGTAACAATAACGCGGGCACCTTCTGCAATAAACAGCTTCGCTGTTTCAAGACCAATACCACTAGTTCCGCCTGTGATCAGTGCGCGCTTACCCTTTAATCTGGACATCTTAAAATCTCCTGCTGGATTTAACGACGGATCAGAGAATGACCGACAGGGAAAAAATATATGCTCATGCAAACTGAGTGATAAGATTGTATATTTGAATATATTTCATGCTTTAAAAGCATAGATGGGCAACAAAATGGATAAACTACTTTTGATGACATGTTTTGTCCGTACTGTTGAAAGAGGCAGCTTTTCCGCTGCTGGCAGGGATTTAGGTTTAGGGCAACCGAACATCAGTCGTCATGTAGCAAACCTCGAAGAACATCTGCAGACCAGATTACTTCACAGATCGACCCGCAAGCTCTCATTAACGCCTGAAGGAGAACGTTATTATCTGGAAGCAAGGCGAATTCTTGAAGCCGTCGAAGAGTCAGATTCTTCTTTCAGAGAAAATGTCAGTCCAACAGGGCTGTTACGCGTTGCCTGCCCTACAGCACTGGCTCATACATTCTTAGTCCCGCACATCCCGGTTTTTTTAGAACGCTACCCTGAGCTGGAACTTGACCTGCAGATTAATGACCGCTATATCAATCTTGTTGATGAAGGGGCTGAACTGGCTATACGCATTGGCCACCTGGAGGACAGTGCTATGCGTGCCCGCAGGCTTGGGATGTTTGTGCGAGTCTGTGTTGCCAGTAACAAATACCTGGCTAAACACGGAACCCCTGATACACCAGAAGATTTAAAAGAACATGATTGTTTGATTTATACCCTGCTGACGACAGGAGCCACCTGGAGATTTCAGGATATCAGTGTTCCTGTTTCTGGCCGGCTCAGGGTCAATTCACCTGAAGCAATACAGAAATTTGTCAATGCAGGGACTGGGATCGCACAGGGTCCGGAATGGTTGTTCAAAGAGGGACTGGAAAATGGCGAATTACAGTTATTGCTGACTGATTACACTGCTTCGCCCGTTCCCATCCAGGCCGTTTATGTTGCCAATCGACTTTTGCCAAAACGGGCGACTGTATTCATGGATTTTGTAGCTGAAATTTTTGAAAAAAATCCCGCCTTCAAGGCTTACAATTCGGTGAAATGAAACTGAGATACCTGAGATAACTTAACCCTCAGTAAAATTCAGTCATTCTCAGGAGGTTTCTCTTAACCTCAAAATCGCCTGGGAAGAGCGCGATGGCACGCGGTTTAACTATGCTCAGGCAGTTCCCAGCGTCCGCTCCTGGCACACAGCAGATTACATGCAGTCAGGCGTCCGCTATGAGCGAGGAGCTGACGTTATAAAAGGGTTTTTAGAGAAGATAGCCCGCTGATTAGCGGACTTAATGCCATTATTTTTTTAACATGTAAATGTATGAACTGGCGGTTTCCCCATCACTCATAGTAACCTTAACAGGCACGCGCTCATATTGACTACCTTCAAATTCATCAAGTACATCCCAGTGATGCTGCAGATTATCTGACGTAAAAAGGAATCCTTGCACGCGATTGCCTGAGTTATCCAGAATAATACCGGGATAGCCCATTTCGGCTGCCCAACCTTCATTGATGAGGGAGCCTGCGACATGCCCTTCGCGCCATGTACCACCTATCTTTTCGAGAATATGAGCGTTAGGACGGCCTGGCCCCAGCGTTCCATAAACAAACAGACTTTCCATGCATCCTCCTGTTGAAAAACAATAATCAGAATATCTCACTATAAATTTTTTTTTCCACAGTTAATGCGAGGCAAATTCATAAATGTCCGCCTCTGGCACAGGGCTGCTGTTGCAGCCCCCACAAATTAAACTTCAATAGACTCAGATATCTCCAGTGCATCATCCACTTCATACCGAGATAACGGACTGTACTTTCGAGTTTTTTGTGACCAAACTGTAGCTGGATCACTCAAAGATTCTTCGTTTTTTTATAGATCAGATATGGCTTGGTTCTTCGCATAGAATGCCTACTGTACAGAGTCCCGTTGAGACCCAGCGTATCAATCCATCCATGAAAAATACGGTTATATTGCCTGGCTGAGATATGCCGTGAAGAACCAATGCGGGACTGGAACAGATAGTCGCTATTACGCAGATGAGCCATTTTGATCCATGCTGCTACAGCCTCTCTTGTTCCCTTAGTCAGTTCAAACTGAACGGGGCTTCCCGTTTTTTTGCTGCAGCACTGTCGCTCGGCCCGAAACAGAGTGCCCACAGGCCACATCAGAAACTTTTAGCTTAATCAGATTACTGTCCCGAAGTGTACTGTCCAGAGCCATGTTAAGCAGAGCTAAATCGCGCACTTTTACTTACAGCTCAAGTCTGATACGGATTTCCCAGATATGAGAGATCTGAAGAAGCCGTTTCTGGCCAATAATACCGTCCTTATTCCAGCGGGGAAGTTGTCATGCTCAATCTCCTTTGGGTTAGGAGATGTGATTATGGTTGTTTCATATGAGCGAACAGCGCACATAAGAGTGATATGTCGGGAAGCATTGAAATGAAAATCAAAAAACGGATGCCATTTCCAGTGAGAGAAAACAATTGCCAGACCTGCAATCAGCCAATGAGTAAAATACCAGACACATTGAATTTAGACTGTGGCGGAGATTGTTTAAGTTGCATGGCCTGGCATGGTGATCCAGACGCAATAAAGGTGGTTGAGAGACTTACTGGCGAAAAAGTTGATGTCTGTGGAAATCGATAACGTTCATGTGAGATTGAAGGTCGCTATGAGCAAGAAGCGGACGTAAAGGCATTTCCGTTCAGGCGATTATGCTGCAAGCTATCTACTCAGCATCATTATTTGAAGGATGACGTTTTTGTCATCATCTGCTTCTGGCCTGACGAATATTATTTGAAAAGGATACTGGCATGATAACAGTAGAGAAATCAGATCCACTTTCTCCAGACTCTCGTCACTTAATCGACAAACTGTCAGCAGAACTCGCCTCTATTACCGGCAATAGTGGCAAAAGCAACTTCACAACAGACTCAATAAATGAGAACAGAGCTTTGTGGGCACTGGCACGGGACAGCAGGGGAAAAGCGATAGGATGCGGAGCTGTTCGACCGTTAACTGAAAATATAGCTGAACTTAAAAGGATGTTTTCGGACCGTAGCTTTCCCGGTATTGGTAACGCCTTGCTTACCTTCCTGGAAGCAACCGCGAAGAGCATGGGATATAACGAACTCTGGCTTGAAACGCGCCATGTTAACCGTAAGGCTGTAAATTTCTATGAGAAAAACGGATACATACGCATAGAGAATTACGGACCATACGTAGGTCGGAAAGAGGCGGTCTGTTTTGCGAAGTCCTTGTAAGGCTGACATAAATTTGTTCAACCTAAGCTCGGCATGCTCCTTGCAGCTTTTAGACCGCGTATCAAAGTCTGCTTCTGGCACAAAGCGGACACAGCACTCATGTCAGTATTCTATGTTATCGTCTCTGGAATCAGTACTGGCCGTAGCTGAATCAAAGGCCTTATGGCCCAGCATGACCCAGACAGTAATCGCACAAACAAACGTTAGTGCAGCCAGGACCTGAAATAGCAATGAATATGCATTGTCATAACTGACCTGGACTACCTCACGCGGCACGCCGGTTAGAAGGGTGATGGCCTGCTGAATATTACCGCCTCCCAGCCAGGATGCTGCAAGGTGAATCTCCTGTGGCGAAAAACCATGCACGGTTTTGTTAAGGTTCAGATCGTTCATCTCAGTGAGAAACGCGGATACTATCGCAAGAGCGATACCCTCTCCTGCAACACGAACGGTGTTGAACAGGCCCGCCGCCATACCTGCCTTTTCAACCGGAACGGAAGAAATGGCCAGTCCATCCATCAGTCCCCACGGTAATCCCGCTCCAGCCCCCGTTATCAGCATCGGGATGAGAAGAAGAGTTGTGCTGTTACCGCGTAACGCGGGACTGAGGAAAAGTAACCCGGCAGAGGCGAGCATCAGCCCTGAGGCTGATAATACTGCCGGCGAAAACCAGCGCGTCAGCAGGGCTGCGAAGTAAGGAACGACCAGCATTGGAGACGTGAGTGCCATAAGATAAATCGCGCTCTGAGACTCGCTAAATCCACTCCCGCCCATAAAATGCAGCGGAATAATGATTAACAGAACAACGTAGCAATAGCAGGTGGCTAACGGCAGCAGCAAGACCCCGACAAAGCGCGGACTTCGGAACAGGTGAATATCCAGGACAGGATTGCTCACGCGCAGGCATCGCACGATAAACCCGCTGAAGAGCAGTACAGAGCTGAGTAATAAAGCGAGTGTGAGAAGTGATAAAAACCCTTGTGTGGGCAGCAGCATAACCGCCGTGGTAAACACCATCAGCGCCGCCGTAAACAACGCCAGACCTGTTTTATCTGAAGGGGACAGACTGCTCTGCTGTGACAGAGGCAAAAACATCATACCGGCGAGCAGCACGCATCCTGAAAGTACAGCAAACAGAATATAGACCCAGCGCCAGGTGAGCGCATCCGTAACGAGCCCAACCGCCAGGGGGCCGAATGCCAGGCCAGCGCCAAAGACGGTGCCCAGCAGGCCGAACATGCGGGTCCGGGCAGCGCCGGTATAGAGCCTGGCCAGCAGAGCGCTTCCGCTGGCCAGTAACATGGCCGCTGCCAGTCCCTGCACACACCTGAGAATACCTGACATCATCAGGTTATTCGTGAGGACGGTGAAAATACTGCTGAGACAGAACAGCACTGCGCCGGCGATAAAAACCGGTTTTCTCCCGATGGCATCTGCCGCTATGCCTGCTGCCAGCAGAAAACTGCCGAACGTCAGCATAAATCCATTCGTAAGCCATGACAGCTCGCCGGGTGAGCCACCCAGCATGCGCTGTATGGCTGGCGTTGTTACCACGCCGCCGGTAAAACTTAACGGCAGAAGCGTAGCCGCCATAAAAATGGTAAGGGCTGCTGCGGTTCTTTGGGTGCGACAGAACGTGCTGGCTGCAAATGTCATGATGTGACCTTAATTATCCGGACAGCTGATGAATGAAAACTGCTGTGATGTTATTGCGGACAAAAGCGCAGATAAATAGACTGCAGTTACCTTCTGAGCAGACATAAAGTTAATAATTAATGGACAGCCTGACTTCTCTTACCTCCTTTGTACGGACAGCTGAAACGCTGAGTTTTGTGGAGGCTGCAAGACTGCTGGGTGTTTCAGCGTCAGCGGTCGGTAAAAACGTTGCCAGACTTGAACATAAACTGGGCGTACGGCTTCTTAATCGCAGCACAAGAAAGGTAAGTCTGACCCCGGAAGGGGCGGCACTACTGGTCAGGTGTAAGCATATTCTTGAGCAGCTTCATGAGGCCGAATCAGAGCTGACGAACAGTGCTGCTGAACCCGTGGGAAAACTTCGGGTTTCCCTGCCCGTAGTAGGCTACAGGCTTCTGCTTCCCGCTCTTTCCGCATTTAACCGACGTTACCCGCAGGTCGAAATGGACCTGGATTTCAGCGACCGTCTGGTGAATATCATTGATGAAGGGTTCGATGTGGCAATACGCAGCGGCGAGCTGGCTGACTCCAGACTGACCGCCAGAAGGCTGGGTGAATTCAGCTTCACTCTCTGCGCCAGTCCAGGCTATCTGGAGGAAAAAGGCGTGCCGGCGTCACCTTCGGAGCTGGCGGCGCACAGGTGCATTCTTTTTCGCTTACCCTCAACAGGTATGCTGCAGCCCTGGGAACTGAACGGTCTCCGCCCCGGGGTTGCGCTAAGCGCTGCGTCGGTTCTGACGGTGAATAATATTGAAGCTGCCATTGGCCTGAGCCTGGCGGGTACGGGCATTAGCTATCTGCCCGACTTTATAGTCCGCGAAGCGCTGGCAGGAGGACAGCTCAAAGAAGTGATGAAAGGGTACTGTACAAAGCAGGGGCATTTCTCCGCCGTGTGGCCATCAGGCCGCTACCTCTCACCCCGAGTCCGCTGCTTTATCGACTTTATTGCTGAGTCGGGTTTATCTGTGTAGGCCGCTCACGTGATGCAGACTATCGGGTTAATAGTCACTTCAGGTGCGAAAATGAGTTTTTATATGTCTGCTTTGGCATAAAACGGACTGACGGCAGGCGAATGTCCGCTATGAGCGAGAAGCGGACGTTTGATACATCACGATTACCTGTTTTGCTTGGCTGAACATTACGATTTTGCGAAATGTCTGGACTGGCAATTTCAAAGAGTGCCAATTAATATCCTGAATCTATGGATGTGAATATTTTTGGCTTTATGCCAGCACTACTCCCTGTTGCATTGTCCCCGGGCGCAAGTTTTACCCTCGTTATGAACAGTGCTCTGGCAGAAGGCCATAAAGGCCTGTTCAGGACTCTCGCTGGAACAGCTCTGGGTATATATACCCATGCTTTTTTTATAGGGTTCGGTATCACGGCTGTGCTCATCTCGTCGCCAGCAGCGTTTACTGTGCTTAAAGTTGCCGGAACTGCCTGGCTGCTTTGGTTAGGTGCTGTACTCATCCGTAGTGGGATAATGGTAAGTTCAGGCGGGTCTACTGATGCAAAGCATTACGTGACTTTAAAAGAAGCCTGGCTGGCTAATCTTCTGAACCCTAAAGCCATACTTTTTTATCTGACAGTGGTTTCACAATTCGCAGGTGTTAAAGGCGGCGTTTGCAACTACCTGATGCTGGCATCCGTTCATATAGCAGTTATGAGCGTCTGGCTTTACGCGCTCGCTCAAACGCTGGTATTCTCATCGAAAAAAATTAATCCATCGACGCTCAAAAAATACGTTAATATTTCCGGCGGTGTGTTGCTCATTGTTTTTTCTCTGCATAATCTCATCCATTAATTCTTCGGCTATAAATTTAATGATCGCTACTGCATTGTTGGCAACTGAGTCCGGCACTGTCTGCTTTGAGCGGTAATCGTATACCTTCAGTTTGCCTGCGGCAGAACACCTTTGCTCAAGTCAAAAATGAACTGGCATGTACAATAGTCATGCTGTGTGTACGGTTACAGCAGACAGGCCTTATTGAGCGAGCCTTGCTCAGGAAATTTTTTTTTCATCAATATTAAGGTATTTCAGGTTCTCCTTAGGAAGCTGAGGTATATGGCGATTAAGCCAGTTCAGCAGTATTTCAACATTCTGCTTTACGGGAGAATTTTCCGGCCACACCAGATAATATCCGTCACCGGTTGCCACCGCCTCCGTGAAAGGAAGTGCTAGCAGACCACTTTTTAATGCCTCGCTGCTCAAAAGCAGGTCACCAACAGAGACGCCATGTTCGCTCAGGGCGGCAAAGTTTCCCTGCTCCAGCGTATCAAATACTTTTTCGCTACTGATGCTGAGCCCCTTGAAACGCCCGGTTCTCTACAGCCACCTCCGCATGTCACGACGGTCCGGGGAGGGATGGATAAGGTCACAGTCAGGAAGAAACTTCCTTGCGCTGACGAGCATCGCAGGAGAACAGGCCGGTATCAGCCGCTCGCTGAAAAGCAGCCTGCTCTCTGTACTCTCCCCAAAATGACCGTTGCCGGGCAGAATTGCACAGTCGTAAGGTTCGCGGCTGAAGTCCACCTCGTCCATATCCATCCAGACGCTGGTTATCTCGATTCCGGGAGTGGTGTGGTTTTCACGGAAATTGTTGAGCACGTCCAGAAGCCATCTCATGCTAAGCGTAGAGGGAGCTTTGAGACGCAAAAACTGACTGTGACTTCTGAAGGCATTACAGGCCCGCTCTATGCTCATGAACCCCTCGGTAGGCTGACCGGCCAGGGTACGACCCGCATCGCTCACTCTTACGCGCGGCCCGTTTCGCCTGAAAAGTTCACAGTCAAACCACGCTTCAAGTGTTCGGATGTACCGGCTAAGGGTCGATTAAATTACAATAATCGTTATATAATCCTCAATACAACGATAAGTGGCTGTGCCTGCCCCGTCGACAGTGTTCTGGAAACTTCATGTTTATTAAACGTCCGACCCTGGTGAAAACAACGTTCACCAGCGCAATGTTATTGTCTGCTTTTCCTGTGTATGCCGCGAACGAACAACCAGCCATGACCGTTAACGCTCTGTCATCCGACGCACCTGCCGAAACCGATAAGAAAGCAACCCTGGGAAACCTGGGTGCCCAGGAAGTTCGTAACACCCCGTGGGTCAGTTCAGACCATTCCCCCCCAGCTTATGAAACGGCAGCAATTTAAAAGTGTGAGCGATCTCTACCGCTACCTGCCTTCCGTTCAGGGAGAGGGGGCTCGTCCTCAGACACGTGGTATGCAGGGAAGCGTTGTTCAGAACAGTATGATTGATGGGCTCAATGTCGTGTCGACCACGGACTATGCAGCCGAACAGTTTGACCATATTGAAGTGCTCAATGGCCTTGCTGGCGCGTTATATGGCCCGGCCAATCCGGCGGGCTTATTCAATTTTGTCAGCAAGCGCGCCAGTGACACACCTCAGAGAAGCTTCACCCTGGGGGCCGGTACAGGCCCGACTCATCAGGTCGCGGGTGATTTCAGTGGTCCGGTGGATGCAAATGACCGGCTACTTTACCGGCTGAATATGCTGGATGATGAGGGCAATGGCTATGTCAGCGGCAGTAAGAAGCGGCGTCAGCTTTTCAGTCTGGGACTGGATGCGACCCTTAGCGACCAGACTGTGCTTGAAACTAATTTCAGCTATTACCATTTTTATGAAAAGGGTCTGCCGGGGAAATTTGCGCTGGGTAAAGGCTTAACATTTCCCGCATCGCCAGACCCGAAAACAGCACACCTGGGGCAATCCTACGCGGTAAATGATAACCACACGCTGACTGCCGGTGTCCATCTGAAGCATGATTTTGATGGCAACTGGCTCGGTGAAGTCGGCGTGCTGCGTCAGATCGCCGATCGCGAATCGACTGCTGTGACTAATACGTTTACCAGTAACCGTGGCGATTACACGACCACGACGTCATCAGCGACAGCCAGCCGCTTCACGATTAACAGTTACATGGCTGACTTAAATGGTGAGGTTGATACTGGTCGTATTCATCATCAGATAGCCACCGGCGTGCGGGGCTTTGTCTGGAAAAATTACAACCCGCGAAATGGTGGCACTTTAACATTGGGCAGCGCTTCGCTGGACAATCCACAGGCGTTCAATGAGCCTGATTATCCTGATTTCACCCATCGCTACCATTCTGCAACAGCCACCCAGCACGCTTTTCTGCTGAGCGATACCCTTCAGTTTTCTCCACAATGGAGCGTACTGTTAGCGGGCAGCGAAAGCCTGCTCAGCTCATCCAGCTATGCCAGAACGGGCCGCCGAAGCAGTAACGCCTCAGACAGTGGCTTTAGCAGCTCTGCCAGCGTGATCTACAAACCAGTCGATCCGCTGACGCTTTACGTGACCTACGCCGACAGCCTGCAGCAGGGCGACACCGCACCCGCTACCGCCAGTAACGCCGGAACAATTCTGGCTCCATACCGGAGTCGCCAGATCGAGACGGGCAGCAAACTGGCTATTGATAAGCTGCTGCTTACTGCCGCGCTGTTTGAGATTAAACGTCCATTCGCTTATACCAACGCCAGCAGAGATTACGGGGTGGATGGTGAGCAGCGTAACCGCGGCGTTGAACTGTTAGCCGATGGGGATGTCACCGATCGTCTGCACCTGTTTGGCGGCATGACCTGGCTGGATCCCCGCCTGGTGAAAACGGCCAGCAGTCAGACTGCTGATAAACAGATCGTGGGTCTGCCACGTTACACGGCCAGCCTGTTCGCGGCCTATGACTTACCGATGTTCAGCGGCACGGATATTCACGGTGGCATTCACAATGTGGGACAGCGCACTACTGATAATCAAAATCAGGGCTGGGTAAGCAGTTACACCACACTGGATATGGGGGCGGCATATCAGACCCGTCTGTTTGAGACCGCTACAACCTTTCGTCTTGATGTTACCAACCTCACGAATCGGCACTACTGGACCAATATAGTGCCGGGCGGTCTGAACGGCTACAGCGGTGCCGGTTATGCCAGCGCCTCTCTGGGGGAACCGCGCATGGTGCAGGTTTCCATGCAACTTAGTTTCTGATGGGGTAGTCAAAAATGAAAAGCCTGCAATGGGCAATACCGCTGCTGATAGTCAGTGCCCTGGCGTCGGCTCAGACAGTAACTGACGACAGTGGAAACCGTGTAGAGATAAATAAACCTGCCCAGAACATTGCCGATGCCTGGTTTGCCCATCACTCTCTGCTCATGACGCTGGGTGCCGGCGATCGCATCGTGGCAACTGTAAACCATCCTGCAGATCGACCATGGATGTTTAAAGTGCAGCCATCGTTAAACCGGGGGCTGCAGGCACATGGCAGGACCTTTAACAGTGAAGCACTGGTAGCGCGAAAAGTTGATACTGTTTTCGTTCCCGCCAGCGACCCTGATGCAGGCTCCTATCGTCAGGCTGGTCTTCCCGTGCTGGCAATGAATTTTGATGATTTTGACTCAATGAAACGCTCGCTCATCACCACGGCTCAGGTGGTCGGCACGCCAGCCGCGGCAGCCCGCGCGCAGGCATACAATCACTATCTGGATAATCAAATTGCAGATATTCAGGCTAAAACGGCGGCACTCACGGACATACAGCGTCCGCGAGTACTGCATATCCAGTCGTTGCATCCGCTGAAAGTGGATGGCCGCAATACCCTGATTGACACCTGGATCCGTCTCGCCGGCGGTCGGAACGTAGCGGCATCTGTTAATGGCAACATGCGGCCTGTTTCTCCGGAGGAAGTCATTCGCTGGAACCCGGATGTGATTATCATCGGAGCCGGAGCGGGAACACTGGCAGACTCAGAATTCGGGACGCTGTTTGCCAGCGTAAAAGCCGTGAAGCAGCACCAGGTCTGGCAGAATCCATCAGGTGTATTTCCATGGGATCGTTATGGTACTGAGGTCGCACTGCAGATCCAGTGGGCGGCAAAAAAGCTGCATCCGGCGCTATTCTCAAAGCGGGATCTGCGCAAAGCCACACAGGAATTTTACCGGACATTTTACGATTATCCGCTCAGCGCAAATGATGCGCAGCGTATCCTGCAGGCTTTGCCTCCTGAATAAGGCAGACAGTTATCAAAGCCAGTACCAGTAGATTTGTCATCTTCGTAATTGATAAATGACACCTGTTTTTACTCAAGCCACATCGAAACCTGTCAGGAGGATAAGCATTACTCCTGACAAATATCAGCCGTGTGTACAGGACTTGCTGCTTTAAGCGAGAAGCGAACAATCAGAATTGATACTATTTTATTGCAGGCGCTGTGATGAGAACTTGAATAGTGTATAAAAACAGCGTGTTATTTCACATGAGGGAAGAGAATGATCACTTGTCACGTCAGATATGTTATTGATCCATATCAATTAAGCGATTTCGAGAATTATGCTTTAAACTGGATGGAAATTGTGGAATCTATGGGTGGCATCCATCATGGGTATTTCCTTCCATCGGAAGGTGCAAATAACATAGCCTACTGTTTGTTTAGCTTTGATAGTCTGGCGCAGTATGAAGAATACAGAATAGCCATTTTAAGTAAGACTGAATGTGTCAAACTTTTCGATGAAGCTAACCAAAAAAAGTTCATCCTTAGCTATGAACGCAGTTTCATGAAGCCGTTGCTATCTGATAAACAGCATTAACCTGTTATAAGATGCTGTGAAATAAATAGACGAGCTAAGCCAGGCGAAACTGCTGAACTCAAATAATATCCGTTTCTGGCACTATGCGGACATGCGTATGGCGTAAGGTCATCGATGAGAGATGAGCGGACATCAAAATGATTACGGCAAGCAAATTCAGCCAAATTAAACGTAACGTAACGTAACAGCCCAGACAGGAATTCCTGGCATGGTCAGCAGACAGGAGTAAACAAAAGGTTTTAAAGGTAAAAAAACCGCCGTTAAGGCGGTTCAAAGAGGATTTCGTGACTTTTTCTTTTATGGTAATCGAGCGGAGCCGCCGCCGATTGGCCTTAATGATAAAAGGCTTCAACAGGACAACAAGCGTAAGCGGGGATTTTATTTTTTCGGCAGACAGTGTTGGATTTTGAGGCACCCAAGCAAAACCATTTCAGCGTCCGGGTACACCGAAGCGATATTTGACCTATCCCGTATATCAGCTCTGCCAGACAGGAAGAGCGCCCACCGCTGACGGCTATGCATGTTCAAAAAAGAAGTAGAATGTTTGCCCGATAAAATAATGGGTGAAGCCGTTATCATGTTGCTTAATGAGGGAGGACCCGTAACCTGCGCTCAGCTGCATCTTAAGCTCCTCTCCTTCATGCCCCTCACAGAGGAAACAGTGCGCGAGGCTGCAATACAGGTCGCTGTCCGAAGTGTCCGGACAGCCATTCTTAAGTGCGAAGGCACAATACGATCGCAAGCGTCAGATATGCTCTGAACTAAGTACAATATATCTCAACTGCCGGGCATTCTGATTTAATCGCATGGCCATGTTCCAACGTTGAAAAGCCCTCCGGATGCAGGCTTTTTTCATCAAACATCAGGAAGCAACTGCGTCTGAACACCTTTTTTTCTTACCAGACCTCCTTTGAGGCCCGCTTCACTGGCTCGCTCAGGGCTATTGTGAAATTCCCTCCGATTAACTGACCACCTTTCCGTCCGGCCTCTGCCGCGCGCTCCGGATTCTCAGCAAAATTACCGGCTCCAACACGTTTTGCTGCCATAAAATCTTCACTTTGGGTTAAGTATTATCATCTTTAAGTATAGGAGCCGCCGTTCTTCTGGCCGTTTTACAGCAATCTTTATGAAGGTATGGAAAGACTGAAAAAAACGTTATTTTCATTAATGTTACAGTGAGGTGCTTTTTGCCTCACGCGAATTTACCCTCCGGATTCAAACCGTGTGGTTTCGAGATTTTTAAATCTTTAAGCGTTTTTTGGATTTCGCATAAAAAAAGATCTGCTTATGGCGCATAAAATTTAATAGCAGACAGCTCAAAAAATCATACATCTTCACCAGCGCCATTCAGCCTTAGACAGCAGACCTCATGCATCCTTCGACTTAATAACATCACACGATGCCATCAATATTTGCTCCTGGCACAATAGAGACTTAATGAGACTCACACGCACAATAGTTGAACTAGCAGAATGCTCATCACCCCTATGGTGGTGGAATAAAAGGTGCGCCCAGGCTGGTGAAACATCGGGCAGACTGGTCCCACTCTGTTACACTCAGGGCAGGTATGATTTCACAGTTTCAGCCAGGTCAGAGCTGCTACTGAAATCAGACAAAGGTTATAGCCGCTCAAGAGCAATACTGCTTGTCCGCCGCGACGGACTTTACCGCCAGGCAACAGGAAGTTTGATATGTTCAGAAGTGAAGAAGAAAAGATCAATATCGTTATTGGCGAAGCAATATTAACACTGCTTGAGGACGAAGATGTCTTCAGCGCTTTCACCCTCTCCCGACAGCTTAAACAGATGCTTGAGGTGGAGACAGAGGCTGCCCGTCGCGAAATCATCAGACAGGCAATCAGGCAGACCAGCAGGCTTCTCGCCACAGCCCTCTGTTTCGGTAGTTGCAGTACTGAAATAAAGCGAGTTCACGCGAGTTTTCTTGCCAGCAGAGTATCGGGCACGGGTGTTTATCCGGTATTTTTATCGCACCGATTACGTTCTGCCTTACTAAGTCAGTGTACCCGGTGACTCAGCATCCGACTCGCCCTTGTGCTGTTTTCCCGCACACGTCAGTCCGTAGTGCTTTTGCTAAGCAGTTCCAGTGCATTTATCAGTTCATCTTTCCCTACCGTGGCTTTCTGGCTGAGCAGCCTGCGGGCCATGCTACCAATGAGATCCAGTGTTTTTTCATTGTAATTCTCGCCCGAATCCATTAATCCTCCGTTAAATGAACCAGCTGTAAATATAGCATTGTGTCAGACGGGGGAAGGTAGCAGTGTCCGTAACGGTGAGCTTATAACTTCATAAGCCCCGAGAATCAAAGAGAGCAGATTTCAGGCAGCGATTCAAGCCTATGACCTGCTCCCCGCAAACGAACATACCATGATACAAGCCTCGTTCGCTTTTGGCACAAAGCGGACGCTATCCGGCCCAATGTCCGCTATGAGCGAATAGCGGACATTCGGAATTGATGGTATACAACAATCAGAGTGGTCAACTGATATCAGTGCTTATTAGTTAACAGGGAGCACATCAGACTGACCCAGCATAAAAAGGCTTCCATCACCTTACCGATACAATTAACGGAAGGATACAGCCAGATGAGGTTAAATCCACATCTGGCTGCCGGATAGATATCAGAAAGTTTCCCAGTTGGTTTCTGATGCCCTGACGGACAACTGAGGTTTTAACACACGCGTAGCCATCTGAACCTTCGGCATCAGTAATGCGGACGCCGGCACACGGAACACGGCAACGGTTCTCTCAAGCTCGAGCGCCTGCTCTTCGAGACTGCTGGCCGCTGCGGATGACTCCTCTACCAGCGCAGCGTTCTGCTGGGTTGTCGTATCCATTTCTGTCATAGCCTGCGCAATCTGAGTAATCCCGCGGTTCTGTTCGTCCGACGCAGCGGCGATTTCGCCCATGATGTCCCTGACCTGCGACACGGACCTGACGATATCCTCCATGGTACTGCCGGCTCGGTTAACCAGCTCGGTACCGTTACTCACCCTGCTCAGAGACTCACTTATCAGTGTCTCAATTTCTTTTGCAGCCAGAGAACTGCGCTGGGCAAGGTTGCGGACTTCACCGGCAACCACGGCGAATCCACGTCCTTGTTCGCCGGCCCGTGCCGCCTCTACCGCGGCATTAAGCGCCAGAATATTTGTCTGGAAAGCGATACCGTTTATGACGGAGATGATCTCACCGATTTTACCTGAACTCTGACTTATTCCGCCCATTGTGCTAATCACATCACTGATGATATGCCCGCCGCGACTGGCATTGTGTGACGCGTCGGTGGCCAGCTGGCTGGCGTGATGAGCGTTCTCCGCATTCTGCTTAACCGTGGATGTCAGTTCTTCCATGCTGGCCGCAGTCTCAACCACGGCAGCAGACTGCTGTTCTGTTCGTGATGAAAGATCGGTGTTACCCGCCGCAATTTCAGAGGAGGCGCGGGCGACGTTATTCACACCGTCCCTGACCCGGGAGATGATATCTCGCAGGCTCTGGTTCATGGTGCCCACAGCAGTCATCAGTTCGCCAAGCTCATCGGTGCGGGAGCTGGTGATTTCTGACGTCAGGTCTCCTTCAGCAATACGCTTTGCAGAAGAAAGCGTTTCTCTCAGAGGGATGGTGATGCTTCGCGTCATTCTCCAGGCAATAACGAGGCTGAGAATAATACAGGCAAGGGTGGCAAAACCAATCTGCCAGAGTGCGGTTTGAATATACTTCTGAGCCAGCTCTGACTGAAAGAACGCGAGGCCTGTAATTGAGTTATTCAGTTTGCCTGCTGCTGCAGTCATTTCATCTGAGGCCAGGCTTTCAGCCCGCACTGAAAGAAGATAATTATTTAACAGGACGGAACCCGATAGTGTTTTTTGGTCTACTTCCGCCAATATTGCAGCGAGTGCATTGTCAGAAGCGCCCTTAAGCTGGTTAACAAGCGGAGAAATCGTGTCGCTGATCCCAGTGAATTTATCCAGCGCGGCAGAATCCGGCTTTCTGATAAAGGACTGGACATTAAATGCAGCCTGCTGTGTTTTGAAGCTGAGAGAAAGCAGGGGCGCAGCAAGTTCAGCTGAGACAGAAGCCTGACTGGAAGCCAGTTTTTCAGCCAGTGAAGCCAGGTCCAACGTTTGTATTTGACTCAGCGCGAGTGCGGCCCTTTCATTGCTCTCAAGAAAGGCCCGACGTTTTTCCTGATACTGCTTCAGAATCACGCCCAAGAGAGAAAGCCTCTCCCCCCCCTCAACTGACCAGGAATATTTATCGAGACTGGTTCGTAAATCAAAGAGCTGATTCATCGCCTCGCCGTTAATGTCGATAAACTTTTTATCCCGTGTGTACTGAAAAAGCGTGCGGTTAAGCCTGGCTTTTGCCAGCGTGTCCAGCATCTGAACGGTGATATCCCGCTTGGCTGAGTTTTCCTGAATGCTTAAAAAACAGCGAAACGCCAGCACCGATATGATAACGGAGGCCATTATGACCAACGTGAAACCTAGTCCCAGTTTTCCGCCTATTTTTAAACCCGTAACTTTTTTTATAATGTTCATCTTAATAATCCCAGTGTTGAGCTATCCTCTGTTCCTGATATCTTCTCAGGATTGAATACTGTATCGGTCAAAAAGGTGCTTTATTTATGCCTTTTATAAATATTAGTGAAAAATGTTTTATTATTGATCGTGATTAATTGTTGGTTTTCAGTAAGCCAGCCCTTCAAATTAACGAAATTGATTATACTTACAGTTATCGTTTGGTATCTAACTTGTTTTTTTAGCGAAACGGTATTTTTTAAATTAACTTAGTATGCATTGTGAAATGTGCCTGATGATATTTACTCCATAAACTTAAGCAGGTATAAACAGTTAAGTTCGGATGAAAAAAAGAAGACAGGCATTAATCATGCCCGCCAACATTTTTCACCAGAAAATCCACCGTTAACCAATTGAAATAAATAGCCAAGTCACATTGATATTATAGCCAGCCCCTACTCAATTACCGCTCGGGTTGAAATCGTGAATGTCTGTAATGTCAATATCATCGCGATATTTTCCTTTATACATACACAAGCCTTTTATAGTGATAGTTAAAAACGTTGGATTTACCTTAAAGTATTGAGGGGGTTATGACGATAAATTGTTAGAGATAGACATGAAGCAGGAATCCTGATGAAAAAATCAGATAAACAGTTTCATTGATACGGTGCTTTCTTGCTCCTTTTTTAAACACATGGCTCCCTTTATTTCCGAAAGAGAGTTTTTTATAAGTCAGTTCCAGAGTGTTTAGCGAGAAACATGCTGAAAATAGAGCAGGCTAATTAAGCTAATCATTTTCAATTTGTATGAATTTCCAAATGCTGTCAGGAAAAAACATTTCCGTAATCATGACGATGAGTAAGGGTATTGCTGAATTTAACCTGAGGAGATGACCATGTTACTAAGAGATGAAGACAGAGGGCACGTCATTATTAGCGAAGCCGCACTGCATCTGGCTCTGGCTGAAAAGGAAATAAACATTAATTCCCTTTTAAATGAACTGAGACTTATGGCAGCAGAAAACTGCCAGGACGACCGCCTGACTAAAATCTGTGCAGCCAGAGCATGGCTGAGAGAATTTTTTATTCCGGAATTTGCGAAACAGCGTGCACTTTACTTGCAGCTCCTCACTGGCCTGAATGAATAAAGGAACTGTTAATAACGCTAAATCCGGTTCTGGTACTATGACACCGGGCAGAAATGATTCCATCCGACTCAGGCGGCTTTACCCTGACACGGGATAAAAGTGTCATACTTTTGACGTACACTCGCCGATTAGAACATCCCGGTTTTAGCTATGTCCGCTTCTGGCACAAAGCGGACGCTGTGCAAGCTAACGTCAGCTAAGAGCGAAAAACGGACGTTTATGAGCTCGTGGGGCTGAGGGCATCGACAGGTATGCCCAAAATCATGTGCTTTGATTTTGGGCTTTAGATATTTTTCACATCAACATAACCCGCTTCCTGAAAGCTGATAAAACTGCCTCAGAAGCTGAGTTTATCCTGCTTTTTTGCCCGTAACTCCTTAATAATACCTAAAAAGGCAAGCCCGATGGGAATAAGAGACCCCCATAGCACGGCGTTCCAGCCGTAGAGACTGAGCAGAGCACCTGAAGAAAATGACCCGACGATCATCACCCCAAACACCACAAAATCGTTCAGGGACTGGACCTGGGTTTTCTCTTCAGGACGGTGATATTCAATAATTTCCGCCGATGCGCCTGTGAAGCCAAAATTCCAGCCCAGACCCAGCAAAATCAGCGACAGCCAGTAGTGGAAAATACCGTTCCCACTGAGTCCGGCCAGGACAGAGCACGCAGTGATAAGCAGACCCGCAGCGGCGATACGCATGGCCCCAAAGCGGTTAATCAATTTACCGGTAAAAAAACCCGGACCGTACATGGCAATAACATGCCACTGGATGCCGAGATTGGACGCCTGCTGAGAAATGCCGTGCATGTGCATAGAGAGTGGTGCTGCCGTCATCAGGAAGTTCATGACCATATAGGTCACCGCACCGCTGAATACGGTTCGCGCAAATCCTGGCTGGCTGGCAATTTCGCGTAAAGGCCGTCCACCTGTTCTTATCGCACCGGCAGGTTCTGTGGTTTTCACGCCTTTGAGTATGCATGCCGAAATGACGGCCACGAGAGCCTGGGCAAGGAACGTGACGGCGAAGGTATGAGGCGGCCAGAGATGCATCGTTCCTGAAACCAGCATGGGACCAATCACGCCAGCAATCACTCCGCCCCCCATAACCAGCGATAAAGCCCGGGCCCGGCGCTCGGGCGTGACGCCATCCGTCGCGGCAAAACGAAAGCTGAGCGCAACGGCCGTATAGGCACCACCCAGAAATGCAGCAATTCAGAACAACAGGAATGAGCCCGCGATGACGGCGAGGGCTGCAGTCAGGCCGGTAATAACGCCGGCTCCGGTGCCGGCTATGAATGCGGCTTTACGTCCCTTTTTCCGCGCCAGTGAACCTAATGGCAGGATGCAGGCCGCCATCCCTGTAACAAACATGGTGATGGGCAACGTTGCCAGCGCACCGCTCGGGGCGATAGCGTTGCCGACAATGGCACCCGTGGCGTAGAAGACCACCGAGTTAGCGCCGGCGAGAGCCTGAGCGGCCGACAGACGAATAATATTATTTTTCTGCTCTTCTACAGGCAGGAAATGTTCTGCGGGCATGTGATTAATTATCCTGATTCATGGTGAGCACTATCCGGTAGCGGGCCTGCCCCATCCTGATTCTGTTGAGAGCCTCGTTTGCACGCTCAAAGGGCAGCTGTTCTGTAACGGGTAAAGTCTGAAAGAGGTGGCTGAACTGCAGCGCGCGCTCGGTTTGCGCCGGTGTGCTGACGAAGGATCCTGTCAGGGCACGTTCAGCGCCGATCATCATCCCAGGCATGACCTGCAGCGGAGTTTGTCCGGTACCCAGCAGGACAGCTTTTCCCCTGGGGGTCAGAGCGGACAGAAGGGCTGATACCGTTTCTGAAGCTGGTGCCGTTGCCACGATAAAATCTACACCGCCGTCATTTTTCAGGCGTTCTGATGCATTTTCTTTAAGTGTATCGATGTAATGATGCGCGCCCAGCTCAAAAGCAGCTCGTTCTTTTTCGTTATTCCGCGCAACCACTGTTACTTCAAAACCCATTTTACGGGCGTACTGGATGGCCAGGTGGCCAAGCCCCCCCATCCCGAGAATCGCCACTCTGTCGCCTGCTCTGGCACCTGAATTGCGCAGTGCGTTAAAGGTCGCGGTTCCGGCACAAAGGATCGGGGCGGCATGCACGGAAGAGAGCGCTGAGGGAATGGCTATCAGTGCGGTATGTCGCATGACAACGTACTCTGCGTAGCCACCATCGATGCTGAGACCCGGTATAAGCTGGTTTTCACAGAGATGAAAAAGCCCGCTGCGGCATGACTTACAGTTATGACAATACCCCCCCAGACGTCCGACGCCTGCCCGCTGACCGGTTTGCCATATATCGGGTACCCTGTTCCCCTTTCCGGCAATAAATCCGACAATTTCGTGTCCCGGTATGCGGCCGGGCTGGCCCTGCTGTGGTGCTTTTTCCGCGTCCCGGAGGTCGGCACCGCATACCCCGCACGCTTCTATCCTGATGAGCACCTCATCCGGACCGGGAACGGGCAGGGGCCGCTCTGTCATTTGCAGCACCCCGGGAGCAACAATCTGCATAGCGCGATATTTTTTATTCATAAATTACACCGGAAATTAAGGGGTTATCAGATTGCAGGGGCGACGAGAGAACGGGATCCCCTGTTACAGGTGGCGACAGCGACAACTGCTTCCACAGTTTCTTTTTCGCCAGACAGGCTTTTCTCAGGTGATATCAGGCCAATCCCTGTCAGTTCTTCGCCGGGCCGACGGGCCTTTATCGCGTTGAGAAGATCGGCGTCAGCTGGCCCTTCATCCTGCCAGGGAGTTACCCTGGTGTGGTCATATCAGCTCTTCATGTTGAGTGGAACAATCCAGTCGCGTCAGCCCAGATTAAGTCACCTTCGATTAGCATGTTCCGGGCCAGTAACCAGCGGTTCAGGGAGTAGTCAATAACCCGCTGATGGATCCCTTCAAACTGATGCATCGTGCCGTCGCCGCTTACACAGATGACATACTGAAGCCTGCCGGACGCATCCTCTGCCGGTCTGTCAACGGAGCCCGGTATACCCTTCGGAAGATGCCCGTCAGTGTGTATTTCAAGCTGTGTAAGGGCGAGACCTTCAGCCCTGACTTCCTATAAAGGCGGCCATCATGCAGGCATTAAACGCAGCGAGCATCAGCTCCCGGGGGTCAGGAGCCAGCCCTTCGCCACCCAGTGAAACCGGTTCATCGGAGTCAATAACATGACTTTGCGGGACAGGGGCAGCGTTGTCTGCGGAAAAGGACTGGCAGAGCGTCCGGCTGGTCATGCCTCCCTGCCACGAGGTGACAAGGTCATAATGCGCGGTCTGGATTTGCATAATCCCTCCGGTGCCGCACGCGGGTAAGCGCGTGCGGCATGGTCATCAGGCGTTACGGCCAGCCATGACGCCGCCATCAATATCCCAGACAGCGCCGGTGACCCAGCCAGTCTTGTCAGAAAGCAGGAAAGCAACGGTTTCCGCGATATCGGCTGGGGTACCTACGCGGCCGATCGGGTGGAAGCTGTCAAAGCTGTTCATCACGCCCTTCACGTCGTCTTTCGGAATGAAGCCTTCGTAAATCGGCGTGTGAACAACGGCCGGAGAAATCGCATTCACGCGGATCCCCTTTTCACCGAGTTCAATGGCCAGGTTTTTCGTCAGCGCATGCAGACCCGCTTTTGCCATTGAGTAAGCTGAAGACGGAGTGGCGCCGATGGCCTGCTGCGCCCACATGGAGCCGA
The DNA here is from genome assembly GCF_059730585.1 of Pantoea sp. X-Soil-YNGN-785. Taxonomy (NCBI): domain Bacteria; kingdom Pseudomonadati; phylum Pseudomonadota; class Gammaproteobacteria; order Enterobacterales; family Erwiniaceae; genus Pantoea; species Pantoea sp. X-Soil-YNGN-785. The sequence goes on along the minus strand of NZ_AP035943.1, from coordinate 571,952 downwards.
TATTAACAACAGAGCCTTTGATACCGGCTTCGACCATATTGCGCACCACGTCACGGGTGATAAAGAACGTCGCGCGATTAATGTTCATGTACATGTCATAGTCTGACGCTTCATGTTCGGTGAACGGTTTCGGGAAGAATACGCCAGCCGCATTGACCAGCAGGCTGATATCTTTGTGTTCGGCGTTAATGGTGTTCACCACGTGCTGCATACCTTCTTCTTTCATCAGGTCGGCAACGATGATGGCAACCTGACCATCTGCAGCGAGCGCCTGACGGGCCTGTTCGGCTTTGTCCTGACGATTACCAACCAGTACAACGCTGCCGCCGTTCTTCAGGACCAGCTTCGCCGTTTCGAAGCCCATACCGCTTGTACCGCCGACCACTAACAGTTTTTTACCGGCAAAAGATGCGTTCATCACTAACCTCATTTAATTCATATGGTTGTCATTGATGAAAAGCCGAGCTCCTCATCGTGTGGAATCAGAATGCCACCCGGCTCTCTGATTGACGACTGAGAAGAAATTGCGATTCAGGAAAGAAAATCTTTCTCGCTGACGTATACTGAGGAAAATAATGAATCAGGATGACCACTATGCGATCGCTAAACCGGCTTAAATGGCTGCACGCTTTTGAAGCCACAGCCAGACACGGCAGCTTTACCGGTGCGGCACAGGAGCTGGGCGTAACGCCTGCCGCAGTAGGCCAGCTGGTACGTTCGCTGGAAGACTGGGTCGGACACCCGCTTCTTCACCGCACCCGCTCAGGAAAAGAGCGACTGACGCTGGTTGACGAAGCGCAGGAAGCGTTGCAGGACATCACTCAGGGGCTCGACAGACTCGAAACCGGGTTAAACAAGCTTCGCGGGCGCCGGTCGCGCTCGGTGGTGGTGGTGACGGCATCGCAGGTGCTGATGATGAACTGGCTGATGGATCGCCTGAACCGCTTTTCGGAAACGTACGAGAATATCGATCTGCGGCTTAACGTCACAGAAAAGCTGATGGACGTGTCGCACGGCGAGGCGGATATCGGCATTCGCTGTGGACAGGGCGACTGGTCAGGCGTGAATAAAACCTGGCTGATGGATGAAGAAGCCGTGCTGGTCTGCAGTCCGCGCCTGATGCCGCCCGGGAAAATGGCCTGCAGTGAATGGCTTGCCACGCAAAAACTCATACACGATGATACGCCGCATCCCGGGGCGGATTTTCCGTCATGGGATGATGTCCTTATGGCGGTCGGTGCACCCGAAGAGCTGGAAAGCGGACTGCATATTAACTCCACCTCAGCAGTGATCCTGTCCGCCCTGAGCGGCAGGGGAGTAGCTATTGTCCGGTATGCTCTGGTGAAAAACCTTATCGAAACCGGGCAACTGGTTCAGTTGCATCCCGACCACCGGTGGCCACTCAGATGGTCCTATTATCTGGTCACCCCGCAGCAAAAAGTCATGCGTGATGAAGTAAAAGTTTTCCATGACTGGCTTCTTCAGGACGTCGTCTCAGACCATTCATAAACTGACGCCTCAGGCAATACGCCGCCCCGGCAGTCACCCGGGCGCGTAATGCTTATTCCACGATGTGCTACGACATAGAATTTCTTCTCTGCTCCGCAAGATTATCTGATTTGTTGAAGCAGTCAGGCTTACTGATAATCGCTCTCAACGGCAATGAATACAGGCCATTTTTTAAACGGATGTATTTACGACGTCATGTAATTAATGATTTCTGAGACAATAAACCGGAGTTTTGAATGTTCTTAAACTGGAACGAATATCGCAGTGGTCTGCTCGCCACCATCGGTAAATTTGCCAGACTGCAGCCAGAGTTTATGAAAGGTTTTCAGCAGATGGATAAGGGTGCATCTGAAAACAAGCATCTCGATCCAAAAACCCATGAACTGATTGCACTGGCCGTGGCCGTAACCACCCGCTGTGACGGTTGCCTGGCCGTACACGTCGACGCTGCGGTTAAGCACGGTGCCACGCGTGAAGAGATCGCCGAAGCGCTGGCCGTTGCCATTAACCTGAACACTGGCGCCGCGCTGACTTATACCGCGCGAGCTCTGGATGTTTACGATAATCTGCCAAACAAATAGGCCTTCGGACGGTCCCCACAGGGCCGTCTGATCACTGACTATGATGTTACTGAACTCTGATTTTTCGCAGCGTGCTATCGTTACCCCGGATGATTATCAGTGGATACCTTCTCCCCAGGCCGGCGTAGAGCGCGTAATGTTTGACCGGATTGGTCATGAGCAGGCCCGCGCAACCAGCCTTGTCAGGTATGCGCCCGGCTCCAAATTTCCCGCACACAGCCATCCCGGCGGCGAGGAGATTCTGGTACTCGCGGGGACGTTTACCGAAAATGGTGTCAACCACCCTGCCGGCTGGTACCTGCGCAGCCCGGACGGTTCTTCTCACCAACCCTCAAGCCGAAACGGCACAACCATTTTCGTCAAGCTGCGCCAGATGTCTGCCGAAGAACGCCAGCCGGTCAGGATAAATACCCGGGAGGCAGCTAACTGGCATGGTCAGCCGCAAAGACAAATCTGTCCTTTATTCTCCGGCACACAGGAAACCGTGGTGCTTCAGAAGCTGGCTCCGGGCGAGCGGATTTTCTGTGCGCCACTTGCTGGCGGAGCAGAACTTCTTCTTCTGAAAGGGCAACTCGGGGTGCCGGAGGGTTGCTATGAGGCAGGAAGCTGGCTGCGGTATCCGCCAGGTGATATGCCTGCCCTGATGGCTACCGCCTCTGGTGCACTTTTTTATCTGAAAACGGGACATCTCAGCCCTGCAACTCTGACCGGAGCGACATTATGAAGCAGAGCGTAGTGATCATTGGTGCGGGCATAAGCGGCCTTTATGCCGCCACGCTGCTTGAAAAAGCGGGTGTTGATTATATGATTCTTGAAGCCCGTGACAGAACGGGCGGCCGCGTGCTGTCAGGCCCGGAACTGGCAGGCATCTCCGCAGGCATTCATGCAGATATGGGTGCAGCGTGGTTCTGGCCCGATATTCAGCCGGACTTCGCGCAACTTATCGAGCGGCTTAACCTTCCGGTCATCGCGCATGGCCGTCCGGGTGACATGCTTTACGAACGCCAGCTGAATTCGCCCCCCGAACGCTACCCGGCATGGGAGAGCTCCCCGGCGTCTTTCAGGCTGAAGGGAGGAATGCAGGCGCTGGCGGCGGCACTTAAAAGTCAGATCCCGGCTGAGAAGATTAAAACCGGCCATCAGGTGGTGGCGATTTCCCGGGCTGGCAAAGAAGTGGAGATCCATACCAAGGCCGAAGGCAGTAAAAAAACCGTGTTTAACGGTGAGCATGTCTTCCTCGCTCTGCCTCCTGCCCTGGCAGCGAAAATAGAATTCAATCCGGCGATGCCGGAACAGGTGCTGTCAGGCTGGCGGAAAACCCCGACATGGATGGCTCCTCATGCGAAATATGTCGCTGTATATAAAACGGACTTGTTGCATGCACGACAGCTTTCAGGGCATGCAGGGAGCCGTGTGGGGCCAATGGCTGAGACCCACGACGTGTCCGAGCCAGACTCGGGTAAAACGGTGATTTTTGGTTTTATTGGCGTACCGGCAAAATCGAGATGGACTGTCAGCGAAGCTGCTCTCAAAAACCTTTGCCGGGAGCAGCTCATACGCTTATTTGGCGAGGATGCGGCAGAGCCCGAAGCTGAGTATATAAAAGACTGGGCGGCGGATCCGTTTACTGCAACGGACTTAGATCTTCTGCAGGAAGCCGGACACGTAATGCCTGAGCAACTTCCCGCCGGTGAAGAATGGTCTGGTGAGATAACGGGTATCGCCAGTGAATGGTCGCCGCAGTTTTCAGGCTATTTGGCAGGCGCCATTGAGTCTGCATCAATGGGGGTTCAGCGCTGGCTACAACAAAATTAAACTCGTGAGAGTGGTTGGTGGCTTTTCGAGCCGGATATAGGATGTTAAATAAACATAATGATCCCGCTGGATTCAAATTAGCTGGCTTCTGGAACGTCCGCTTTTGACACAAAGCAGACGGAGTCAGATGAACCTCCGCTAAGAGCGAAGAGCGGATATATTTATAGATAAGAACAGACCTGGTTTTTCTGGAGCAATCAGATCCATTTCAGCTACGCGTGGCAACGATGTTATCCAGACCTGCATTACGCCATATACGGAGTAAGCTATGCCGGGATTGAGGATATCCTTCCTGCAGGTGCTGAAGAGATTTTAATCGCGTTACGTCGAAATGACGGAAGTCGTTACGTTCTTCACACCATGCAGCAAGCACAATAGCGCCGTAGAAGTAACCCAGCGCGAAAGGCCATATCGTTCTTTCACTCATATTACCGAGTCTGTCTGTATAACCTGCACGGATTTTACGTCTCCACCTGATGGCGCTTCGAACTACGCTCAGGTTTTCAAAGTTGTGATGAGCTTCCTTTCTCTTTCCCACCAATAATGTCGAGTCATCAAACAGTGTCTGTAACTGTGGCGGAAGACCGTGGCGGACTTTCCCCGTTACCTCTGAAGCTGCTTTAGCTATACCCCTGTCACCATATGTGGCTACCCAGCGTAAACCGAGCGCCAGCGCATCGAGCTGTTCGGGGGTAAACATCACCGGCTGTAAATAATGGCTCCGGGAAAGGATATATCCTGTGCCAGCCTCTCCCTGAATGTCGGCACCCTGAGCGCGTAGTGCGCCGATATCACGGTAAAGAGTACGAAGACTGATTGAAAGTTCTTCAGCCAGCCTGTGGCCGCTTATCGGATAGCGATGCTGATAAAAAATCTGCAGAAGATTGAGAAGGCGTTCTGCTCGTTTCGGTCCTGATGCTGACATGTTCTGTCAATGCTCCCTGCAATAGTGAAGTCTCATTCTTTTTGGCGTGAGAGACTCATGATACCTAACCTGATCATTCTTTATGTTGATAACCCGATTGTCAGCAGTGGATTTTACCAGAAGCTATTCAATACAGAACCAGACGTGATGCTTCCGACGTGGGTGGCTTTTTCCTTTAATAACGGCCTGAATCTTGGACTATGGTCAACGACAGCGAGTGACTTTGTATCCTGTGGTGAAGGTAGCCGAACTGAATTGAGCTTTATGGTGAAAGATATTCAACAGGTTGATGTGCTTTATCAGCAATGGTCAGAGAGCGGTGTGCAGATAGAACAGGAGCCCAGACATGCTGTTTTTGGCAAGACGTTCGTTGCGCTTGATCCTGACGGGCACCGTATCCGGGTATGTATCCCGGACGAATAAGTTAAAACGCTTACCTACCCATTTTTGAACCTGACGCAATCGCTTCTGGCACAGGGCTGCTGTTGCAGCCCTAACAGGCTAGACTTCAAGTGACTCAGATATTTCCAGAGCATCATCTACTTCAATACCAAGGTAACGTACTGTGCTTTCGAGTTTTTTGTGCCCCAAAAGTAACTGGATAACCCTAAGGTTCTTCGTTTTTTTATAGATCAGATATGGCTTTGTTCTGCGCATTGAGTGCGTACTGTAGAGCGTCTCATCGAGACCCAGCTTCCCAATCCATCCATGAAAAATACGGTTATATTGTCTGGTTGAGATGTGTCTTGAAGAACCAACGCGGGACCGGAAGAGATGGTCGCTATTACTTAGTTGAGCCATTTTGATCCACGCGGCTACAGCCTCTCTGGTTCCCTTAGTCAGTTCAAACTGAACAGGGCTGCCCGTTTTCTGCTGCAGCACTGTCGCTCTGCCCGAAACAGAGTGCCCATAGGCTATATCAGAAACTTTTAGCTTAACTAAATCACAGCCCCGAAGTTTACTGTCCAGGGCCATGTTAAAAAGAGCCAGATCACGAACTTTTCCTTCCAGCTCAAGACGAATACGAATTCCCCAGATATGAGAGATCTGAAGAGGCCGTTTCTGGCCGATAATGCGGCTTTTGTTCCAGGGGGATGTTGTCATGTTCAATCTCCATTGGGTTAGGAGATGTGATTATGAGTGTCCCGTATGAGCGAAAAGGGGACATGATGTGCAGTAGCGAGTTCGCTCAAGTTTCTATGCTTACGTAAAGGTTAGGATTGCATCACTCTCAGAATTTATCTTTATTATGCATGGAGTAAGACTGATGGATATCCACATAAGACCAGCTCAATTGACTGATGTTGAGAGTATTTTTACTGTCAGAACCTCTGTTGCCGAAAATCACCTGAGCCGTGAAGAGATGCAGGAGATGGGCATCACCGAAAGTACCGTAAGCAATATGATCGAAGAGGGTCACTGCGCATGGGTTGCGACAGATGATGACGAAGTAGTGGGTTTTTCGATGATTTTAAGGGAGAAGGGCTCTCTTTTTGGTCTTTTTGTACTTCCAGCCTATGAAGGCAGAGGTATTGGTCGCAGACTTACAGAGATTGCGGAACAGGAATTATTCAAACATCACAAAGTTGCCTGGCTGGAAACCGATAAAAACAGCCGTGTGGCTAAATTCTACATGCAACTTGGCTGGGGCAATAAGACAACATTAGATGGCGCTTATATTCGATTAGAGAAACAACGTGGTAGTTAACCTCATACGGCTCTCTTTAAGTGATTAATCGGGCACATGGCAGACATGTCAGTATGTTGAGGCCAGCTATGAGCGAGGAGCGGACGTAGCCTTTGGACTACGAACGATTATGTCGCCATGATAAGCAATTATTTATCATCATGGCTTTGTTATAAGTCGTTTTCCGAGTCTCGTCTCATAAGATATTCGTCATGAAAAATACCATTAGCGTAAAGCGCAGCAGTATCAGTGGCCCAGTTAGTGAAACCGTACGACCGATAGAGTGCATATGCAGCATGATTCGTTTTGACGACGGAAAGCTTTACAGTTCTTATTGAGCTTGCAGCTTCCAGCGCAGCCTCCATTAGCCCTGATGATAGTCCCGATCCCCTCATCCCGGCACGGACATACATCCCCCAGATAGTAGCGACATGACTCAGCTTTGGTGAGGTACTGAAGCTCAAACCAATCAGGCCCTGTATGGTGTTGTGAAGGTCAAATCCACCGAAAACACAATTGGTTCGCAATTTTTCAGCAAAGAATGGTGCTGGTTTCTGGCTCCAGTCTTCGTAGGACGCGCCAAAAGCGTCCGGATGAAGGAGCAATGCTTCCAGTCTAACTCTTCTGAAATCCTCTAGATCGCTCTCATTAATGCGACGCACCGTAAATGCTTTCACTTCAGGCTCTCTCCGGTCGTAAATTTTTCACTTCTGCTAAGAGATCAACTTAACATGAGTTTTGCACCATGTTTTATAAATACCACGCCATTAACGTCCGCTTCTGGGATAAAGCGGACTTACACGTCTGCCCATATCCGCTATGAGGAAAAAGCTCCCCCTGACCTACAGGATGGTTGTCAGCCAGGAGTGCTTTCTGAAGTTTAAACTGCACTTTTGCATAAGATGACGACAGATAACGTTGATTTAATATATCCATCTGAAGGGCGGGGACACCATCAACCATTTTATTGAATCTTCTGGAGCACCTGCAATTGCGGCAGTCCTTCGTTATGCAAAAAACTGAGCGGACGTAAGGTCGTCTGCGTAGTTAGCGGCAGAAATATATCAGGTTACCGTTATCTGAAATTAGTGAATGAGGCCACACTCTGACGACACGCAGCAAAGTTAAAAGCAGAAAACCTGCTTAAACCATTGTCCCGGTTTCCATCTACAGTCCGTCAGCCTTCTGACCGATTACGCAGACCAGAAAATTATTCATCATTGCAATCGCCCGGCCGGTGGCAATCAGGTCGGCGGCAAGCAGGACGTCTTCCCGAAGGAGCATGGCCATGACGCCGGGCACCGCCATCAGCGCCTGCACGGGTTCAAAGGCTCTGTTCAGATGAACCAGATTGTTGGCAAAGGTGGAGGTCGTCAGGTAACTACCCCGAATCAGTTGGTTTACCATGAAATCCACGCCCTCCTTCAGGGCGTGAAGTGTCTTGTACATTTCCACTGAATCCTGTTCGCTGTCTGCATCGTGACTCATACTTTAAATGTTCCCACCATGGTTCGCAGGGCATGGGCCTGCTCTGAAAGCGACAGCGAGGCGGAGGACGACTCTTCAACCAGCGCTGCGTTATTCTGCGTCACACCGTCCATCTGGCTCACGGCAATGCTCACCTGCGAAATGCCCTGCATCTGCTCAGAGGAGGCCAGGGAAATCTCGTCCATCGATTCGGCCAGTTCAACGACCATATCTACGATTTTCAGGATGCTCTGTCCGGTTGATGACGCCACTGTGACGCCGCTTTCCACCTGTGTAACGGCCTGCTCAATCAATGTCTTAATGTCCTTAGCGGCCGTAGCGCTGCGCTGCGCCAGCGTTCTGACCTCACCAGCAACCACGGCAAAGCCGCGCCCCTCCTCACCCGCACGAGCAGCTTCAACCGCTGCATTCAGCGCCAGGATGTTCGTCTGGAACGCGATGCTCTCGATAACTGAGGTGATGTCACGCACCTTCGTGGCACTCACGGAGATATCATGCATGGTGTCTGACATATGTTTTACGTCAGACTCACCGCTGCGGGCCAGTTGCGCCGTTTCGCGTGCCGACTCGGCCGTCTGCCGGGCGCCGGCGGCGTTACTTTTTACGGTGGCTGAAAGCTGCTCCATACTGGCAGCAGTTTCCTGCAGGGCGGCGGCCTGCTGCTCGGTGCGTGAAGACAGCTCGGTGTTACCCTGTGAGATTTCGTCGGCGGCAAGCGCAACGGAGGCAGAGGTATCCTTGATTTGTGACACCAGACCGCGCAGGTTTGCCTGCATGCCGTCAAGGGAGGCCAGCAGGCTGGTTGAGTCGTTATGACGAAGTATCACTGGAGTTGTCAGGTCACCTGCCGCAATGGCCGATGCCAGCGCCTGAGCCTGCGCGGGTTCACCACCCAGCTGGTGCATCAGCACCCTGATAACGACAGCACAGGCAATAACGCTGACAATAATGGATGCGCCAGCCAGTAACATCAGGATGAGAGATGACTGCGATACTGAAGCACTGTGCTTCGCCACCTCAGAAGTACTGGTTTTCTGTTGTATTCCGGTCACGACCAGCAGATCACTCAGCATTGTGTCCTGTATGGGCTGTACTTCTTTTGTGAGACACTCAAAAAATTCTTTATCCCGGTTGGCCAGACCGAGCTGGCTGGCCCTGGCGAAGGTAGCAAAAAAGGATGTTTCCGTGTCGGTCAGCCTTTTAAATGCTGTGCGACCGGCCGGAAGTGAGTCCTTCTCCAGCAGGCTCCCCAGGGCCTGACGGTTAGCAGTAAACTGCGCCTGCGTTTCCTGCATACGCTCTGATACAGGTTTCATTGCGCCGGGATCAGTCAGCAGTCCAAGCGTTCTCACATCGATGGCCATCTGTCTTATTTCACCGAGCATGTCTTCTGCAATCTGATACTTTTTCATTTTGACGTTTACGATAACGTCCATACCTGTACGGGCCCGGTTCAGTGCATGCAATGCAGTCCCGGTGCAGATAACAAACAGGAGGATAAGCAGGCCAAAGCCTGCGATCAGTCGGGTAGATATTTTCATATTTTCTCGTTATGAAGTAATGCTGCTGTGTGTATTCGGGTACAGGCATTGCGATGTTCAGTCAGGGCTGCTGCTGCGCCTCCCCGACAGGCAAACATTCTGTTGGGTGTCTGACTGTGTTTCCCGCATGCTAAAAGCCCTTTAGCTACCCAGATGATCTGTTAATCAAAGCCCTGGCCAGTCGCGTCGAACCTTTATCATTTTTCCGGGTTTTATATCAGTGTGAGGAATATCGGCGGCAACAGCTGAAAACTCCAGACTCAGCCAAAAATAAATTGTGCACAATTTAATTGATGGCGATGTATTTTGTTTGTCGCATGCGAAGTGCAGGTTTGTGTGGCCAAAACCCTGTATCAGTTTTTCTCTTTCCGGGGCCATTGACGAGGATAACCATTTCCCATCCCATAAGCTGAATAAGCCGAACCTGAAACTGCCCGGACTGCGCTTTGCAAGTATCTGACGCTTCTGGTTCCGTTGAAGCAAGGCGGTATCATGGTGTCCGATTTGGGCCAGCGCCAGGATACAATCAGCCACCTGCTGAAGCAGGTTGAACTGGCAGGATTCATCAGTTGCGTAGGTAGCATTGGTCAGGATGAACGCAGGGTAGTCATCCTTCTCATCAAAGCGGATCGGACGTGTGAAAGCTGAAATGCAGATATACCTTAAGAGATGATTTGGGCAGTGGGCATCCCCAGCAAAACTCTGGACGAGCTGTTTGATAAGGTAAGAAATATTCAGCAGAAAATCATTCAGAGTGAGACTGAACGGTGAGATAAGGAGTTCTGCAGCTGACTTTTCAGCATTTTGTCAGACTTGTTAGCCTGGCGGCACAACGTCCGCTATGAGCGAAAAGCGGACATTGTGTCCTGCCTCGAGTGTCGTGTCTTTGACCGTAACAGTGTTTCGGTCAGCCAGAAATATCAGTTTCTTTTTCCGGGTCGCCAGCTCTAATCCGGGTTGCCACCAGGCTGGCTGCGAGTATGAATATGAGACATATCAGCGCCTGTACCCGAAGCGCAACATGTTGGTCAATCAGCATACCCATTACGACTGGGGAAGCGCCGCTGGCCAGTACGGTGCCTGCCTCAATGGCCGAGCGGACTTTTGCTAACTGCGCGGGGCCAAACAGCTGTACCCACAGCGCGGTCGCCAGCGTGGACGCAATGGCTGACGATATGCCGGTCATGATGAGATAAAACGGCGTGACCCACACGCTGTTACTGAGCCACAGCGCCAGCATGCCAGCGCCCTGTGGCAACAGAAACCACGGGAGCAGACGGCGCGGTGTGAGCCGGTCTATCAGAGGATCAAATGATAACAGGGATACCGCCTGCGTAACCGCGTAGACGATAAACCACGCAGCAACCCACGATAGTGCCCACCCTTTCTCCTCTGCCAGGCGCGCCTGATGGAAAAAGAAGCCCGTGGTGATAAAAGGTGACGCCAGCACCGCCAGCACCGCCGGCAGCGCCAGCAGCGGGTTCCGGTTTTTCCATATGGAAATCTCTTGAACCTTCTCTGTGCCCCGCTTTCTGAACGTCCGCAGCGGCTTTTCGGCAGCGCGCGGAAGACAACTGACAGCCAGCGCAACGCCGGCAACCAGGACAGCAGCGTTGATCAGCCAGGCCATGCGCCATCCCGTCAGATGGTTAATCTGCACGGCCGCGACCGGAAACAGCGCCTGCGCCAGCGATAGGCCCAGCGCGATAGCGCCCAGCGCCTTGCCGGCATCAAGCGGAAACTGGCGTGCAGTCGCAGTGAGTGCGGTATGCACCATCAGTCCCTGGCCGCCTAGGCGAAGCAGGTAAAAGCCGGCACAGAGCATCCATGCCGCCTGCGCACCGGATACGAGCAGGCACGCCGTCATCAGAAGCAGGGTAACGGCCAGGGTAAACCACCGTGTGGTGGTGTAATCAATCAGCCGGCCCGCCCAGGTCAGCGTGACGGCACTCAGCACGGTGCCAGCGGCATACAGCCCGCCCAGCCCGCCGTCGCTGAGCCCGAAGGCCTGACGCAGGTCCTGTCCGTAAAGCGATACGAAGTAAGTCTGCCCGAAACTCGACATCGCCATCAGTAATGCGCCGAAAGCGAGATGACTGCCGTGCTGGTACATAAAGCGAAACAGCTGACGCATGGTATTCCCTGAACACGGCTGATAAAGGCGCCGCACAAATGAACGCCTCCGGGACTGGTGTTCCGGAGGCGCGTGATGAAAAGGGCCAGGATTGCAGGCCCGTAAAGTTTATCGCAGCATCAGCAGCGGATGACGGCTTTCAGCCAGCATCGACGTGGTGTGGCTGCCGATAAAGAACCGGCGCAGCCGGGAGTGTCCCCAGGCACCAATCACGATCAGGTCCGTTCCGTTCTCCTTTGCGTAACGGCACAGGCCGCGCGGGACGGATTCATCCTGAATCAGCCGGGACTCTGCATCAATGCCGGCCGCCTGCAGGATCTGCTGCGCGTCGAGAAGTGAAGCATCGTCGCCGTTCACCATCACGACATGGCAGGTCAGGCCGCGAAGCAGCGGGCTTACGGTCAGACGGGTCAGGTTTCGGCGGCTCGCCTCGCTGCCGTCCCAGGCAAACAGCACCCGGGAGGGCGCGCTGAACGCTTCCGGCACGACCAGCACGGGCGCTTTCTGCAGGCGGATGACGCTTTCCAGCTGGCTGCCCACGGTGTGTTCCGCGCCGCGTCGTCCGAGAACCATCAGCCTGACGTCATCCAGCCCGGCAAGGATTTCATCCAGCGCGCCGTGCATCTGCAGCTGGCGCACTTCCGGCACCCCCACACGGGCCAGCCGCTCAGCGCAGCCGCCCAGAATGGCTTTACCCTGCGCCATGAGCAGGCGGCTGCGCTCGCCCTCCACTCGTACCAGCTCTTCGGTCAGCAGCTCTTTGCTGTCGATGCCAATGCTGCCGCTCAGGTCAGAGACGGCCGGATGACCGTCTTTTTCCAGCACGTGCAGCAGGGCCAGCGGCGCAGAGAGGCCGGCGGCGGCCCATGCCGCGTAGTCACAAACCGGCCCGGTTGACGGTGAACCGTCCACGCAGGCCACAACGGTATTGTTCATAGCTGAATCTCCTGTCGGTTAGTGACCGCCCATCAGTTTTTCCGCTTCTTCCGGCTTGTCGTGCACCCCGAAGCGGTCAACGAGGGTACGGGTGGCGTCGTTCATGCCCAGTATTTCCACCTCAGCACCTTCCCGGCGGAACTTAATTACCGCCCTGTCCAGCGCGCTCACGGAGGTGATGTCCCAGAAATGGGCGTGCGTGACGTCAATGACCACGCGCTCGGCCGCTTCCCTGAAATCAAAATGGCTCATAAAGCGATCGGCGGAGGCAAAAAAGACCTGGCCGGTCACGGTATAAGTCCGGGTATCGCCCTCCCGTGACGACCTGACCGTCATAAAGCGCGCTACCTTGGTGGCAAAGTTCAGCGAGGCAATCAGCACCCCGGTCAGCACGCCGAAGGCCAGATTGTCGGTGGCCACCACCACGACCACGGTTGCCAGCATGACCACGCTGGTCGACAGCGGATGGCGACGCAGGTCTGTAATGGAGCGCCAGGAGAAGGTGCCGATAGAAACCATGATCATGACGGCAACCAGCGCCGCCATCGGTATCTGCGACACCTGGTCGCGCAGGAAAATTATCAGGCAGAGCAGCACCAGTCCGGCTGTCAGGGTGGAGAGGCGCCCGCGCCCGCCGGACTTCACGTTAATCACCGACTGGCCAATCATGGCGCAGCCTGCCATGCCGCCGATAAACGCCGTGCAGACGTTGGCGATGCCCTGCGCCTTGCATTCGCGGTTTTTATCGCTCGGGGTATCGGTCATGTCGTCAACGATAGTGGCGGTCATCATGGATTCCAGCAGTCCCACCACGGCAAGGCCGGCGGAGTAAGGCAGGATAATCAGCAACGTGTCCAGGTTCAGCGGAATGTCCGGAATCAGGAACACCGGCAGGCTGTCGGGCAGCTTGCCCATGTCGCCCACGGTGCGCACGTCCAGGTGCAGCCACATGGAAATGGCGGTCAGCACCACGATGCAGACCAGCGGGGAGGGAATGGTTTTATTGAGGTACGGAAAGAGGTAGATGATTGCCAGGCCTGCGGCGGTGAGCGCATACACGTGCCAGGTAACGTTGGTCAGCTCCGGCAGCTGCGCCATGAAAATCAGAATGGCCAGCGCGTTGACGAAGCCCGTTACGACCGAGCGAGACACGTAGCGCATCAGGCTGCCAAGCTTCAGGTAGCCGGCAACCAGCTGCAGCAGGCCGGTAAGCACCGACGCCGCCAGCAGATACTGCAGACCGTGGTCTTTCACCAGGGTTATCATCAGCAGCGCCATCGCACCGGTGGCCGATGAAATCATCGCGGGGCGTCCGCCAAATATGGCCATCACCACGGGAATACAGAACGCCGAGTATAGGCCGACCTGCGGGTCGACTCCGGCAATGATGGAAAACGCAATCGCTTCAGGAATGAGCGCGAGCGCAACGACAATACCGGCGAGCACGTCATCACGGACGTTACCCAGCCAGTCCTTACGCGTTGAGGACAGCAGCATAATAATTTCTCAGATTTTGAATTTTGAATACAGTCAGCCCGTGAGGGCAAAAAATTCGGGTACGAAAAAGCACATCCGCAGACGGGATGTTTTTGAGTGCGCGACTGAGACTACTCAGTGCGACGGAGAGGGGTTACGACTCAGGGTGGCGTAAGACGCATGATTTTTTAAGTTCTCCTTTACGGCAAACGGTGCCTTCAGGACTGAATTAAGCCAGCGAAACCCTGTAGAAGGTTCGCTAACGGTGAAGCCCGATTTTATCAGGACAGGCGTTAAACTATAAACGAAAGCGATAAGAGGTCAACGTTTCAGCCCGCAATAAGGGTCGGCGACGGCAGCAGAAACATCAAAATGCCTGCGCCTAGCACATCAGATCGGGGCAGATCCGGCCCGGCCAAACATATTCGAATACATGAATGTGTATTGACGCCTTTGAGGTTAAAAGTCACACTGTTTTTTTACGTCTGCTATCGGGAACTATCATGCCACAGCTTGCTCCTCTTCAGCTCTTCAAGGGCCTGTCTGACGAAACGCGTTTAAACCTTGTCCTGCTTTTGCGGGAAAAAGGCGAACTCTGTGTGTGCGAGCTGACGCTTATTCTGAAAGAAAGCCAGCCTAAGATATCGCGGCATCTTGCTTTACTCAGAGATTCAGGCCTGCTCACTGACAGGCGTGAAGGTAAGTGGATTCATTACCGGCTTTCCCCTCACATGCCCGCCTGGGCTGCCGCCGTGATTGAACAGGCTTATCTGTGCCAGCGGGATGACATCGTTAGCCTCAGCCGGCAGGCTGAGCGGGATAATGCAACGACTAATGGCAAGCCCGTCTGCATTTAAAAATTTAACAATACATATGTGTTTTTTCATATTTATTTCTTACGTTCGCTGCGTCTGTTCTGACAGGAGCAGTATTTAAGGAGAGAGTATGCTTCTGGCGGGTGCAATTTTTATCCTGACGCTGGTACTGGTTATCTGGCAACCAAAAGGACTCAGTATTGGCTGGAGCGCTGTTATCGGCGCTGCGCTGGCGCTGCTGACCAGCGTGGTGCATATCGGTGATATTCCTGCCGTCTGGCAGATTGTCTGGAACGCCACGGCCACGTTTATTGCGGTCATCATCATCAGCCTGCTGCTGGATGAGTCCGGCTTTTTTGAGTGGGCGGCACTGCACGTTTCCCGCTGGGGAGGCGGTAAAGGCAGGCTGCTTTTCACGTATATCATCCTGCTGGGTGCGGCGGTGGCGGCGCTGTTTGCCAATGACGGCGCGGCGCTCATCCTGACGCCAATCGTTATCGCCATGCTGCTGGCACTGGGCTTCAGCCGGGGTGCCACGCTGGCCTTTGTCATGGCCGCCGGATTTATCGCGGACATGTCAAGCCTGCCACTCTTCGTGTCGAACCTGGTCAACATCGTGACGGCGGACTTCTTTAAGCTGGGCTTCAGCGAGTATGCGTCCGTCATGGTGCCGGTGAATATTGCGTCCGTGGCGGCCACGCTGGTGATGCTGCACCTGTTTTTTCGCAAAGACATCCCGGCAACCTATGACCTAGCGAAGCTGAAAGCGCCACGTGACGCTATCCGGGATATGCGGACCTTTAAAACCGGGTGGCTGGTGCTGATTCTGCTGCTGGCCAGCTTTTTTTGTCTGGAACCGCTCGGCGTGCCGGTCAGTCTGGTTGCGGCGGTGGCGGCATTTATTCTCTGGCTGGTTGCGCGCAAAGGACACGCTATTGATACCCGCAAAGTGCTGAAGGGCGCGCCCTGGCAGATAGTGATTTTCTCGCTGGGCATGTACCTCGTGGTGTATGGCCTGCGCAACGCCGGGCTGACGGATTATCTCTCTGCCATCCTGAACCGGTTTGCAGAGCACGGCATCTGGGGTGCCACGCTGGGAACCGGCTTCCTTACGGCCTTCCTGTCATCAGTGATGAACAACATGCCCACTGTGCTGATTGGCGCGCTGTCGATTGATGGCAGCACCGCTCAGGGCGTAGTAAAGCAGGCGATGATTTACGCCAATATTATCGGCTGTGACCTTGGCCCGAAAATCACCCCAATAGGCAGCCTCGCCACCCTGCTGTGGCTGCACGTTCTGGCACAGAAAAACATCACTGTCAGCTGGGGCTATTACTTCCGCGTGGGCATCGTAATGACCCTGCCGGTGCTTTTTGTGACGCTGGCCGCGCTGGCCCTGCGCCTGTCTGTTTAACCTTAACCCCGGGGCTGTGTCTGTGCAGCGCCGCAACGGAATACCGTTTATGACTGATATCACGATTTACCACAACCCGGCCTGCGGGACGTCGCGTAATACGCTGGCGCTTATCCGCAACAGCGGCGTGGAGCCCTCGGTGATTCTGTATCTGGAGACGCCGCCGGCGCGCGACGAGCTGCAAAAAATGATTGCGGATATGGGGATCAGTGTGCGCGCGCTGCTGCGCAAAAATACGGAACCGTATGTGCAGCTGGGGCTGGCAGAGGACCGGTTCAGCGATGATGAGCTGCTCGATGCCATGCTGGCTCACCCCATCCTTATTAACCGGCCGGTGGTGGTGACGCCGCTCGGCACGAAACTCTGTCGTCCGTCTGAAGCGGTTCTGGATATCCTGCCGGACCCGCAGAAAGGGGCCTTTACGAAAGAAGACGGTGAACAGGTCATCGATGAGCACGGTAACCGGATCAGCCGCTGACCCTGGGAAAACAAAAGACAAAAGCCGGCAGATGCCGGCTTTTTTATATGCTGCGCTGGTTGACCCGCTCAGACAGCTGCGCAGCACTCTCTTTCCTCTCGCTGTAGCGATCGGTCAGGTAATCACTGCGTCCGCGCGTCAGCAGGGTGAACTTCATCAGCTCCTCCATCACGTCAACGATGCGGTCGTAATACGGAGAAGGCTTCATGCGGCCGTCTTCCTCAAACTCGGCCCAGGCTTTTGCCACGGACGACTGATTCGGGATGGTGATCATGCGCATCCAGCGTCCGAGGATGCGCATCTGGTTGACGGCATTGAACGACTGCGATCCGCCGCTGACCTGCATGACCGCGAGCGTTTTTCCCTGAGAAGGCCGGACCACGCCGGACGTCAGGGGTATCCAGTCTATCTGTGCTTTCATGATGCCGGTCATCGCGCCGTGCCGTTCCGGCGAGCACCAGACCATGCCTTCCGACCAGAGCACCAGCTCGCGCAGTTCCGTGACTTTCGGATGCGTCTCCGGGACATCGTCGGGCAGAGGCAGTCCCGATGGATTGAAGATTTTCACCTCTGCGCCCATGGCCGTCAACAGCCGGGCGGCTTCTTCCGTCGTCAGACGGCTGTAAGAACGTTCACGCAGCGAGCCGTAGAGCATCAGGATGCGGGGCGGATGTGCCACTACCGGGGCATGTAGTTTCTCTTCCGTCAGCGGCCCATCCAGAAGTGCAGGGTCAATGTTTTTAAGGGTATCGTTCATGTTGTTCACAATGGGGTCTCTTCGTGAGTCGTCGCGGGTGACAGGCCGCAGCTGCCGCCTGCACAGCATTCTTCTGTCAGAAAGGCCATTAGCTGCTCAAGCTGTGCATAGCAGGGTCTGCAGAACAGAGTGCGGCTCTGCCTTTCCTGGCTGATCAGGCCGGCGGACATCAGCGCAGAAAGGTGATGGCTGAGTGTGGAGGGCGGAATGCCGAGGCGCTTCTGCAGTTGTCCGACCGGCAGGCCCTCATGGCCCGCCTTAACCAGTTCCCGATAAATGCCC
Organism: Pantoea sp. X-Soil-YNGN-785; assembly: GCF_059730585.1. Lineage (NCBI taxonomy): Bacteria > Pseudomonadati > Pseudomonadota > Gammaproteobacteria > Enterobacterales > Erwiniaceae > Pantoea > Pantoea sp. X-Soil-YNGN-785. The sequence goes on along the minus strand of NZ_AP035943.1, from coordinate 554,114 downwards.
AGGCGTGTCGGGTGTCCTAACTCCCGCAGTGCGTTTGCTGCAGTATCTAAATCCATATTACCTCCAAAACTGTATTTCCAGAATATTAGAAATATAGTCAGAGTCAAACAAGAACAACACCTTTGTATTTGAGCGATCAGTTAAAACTGGACGTCCGCTTCTGGCACATAGCGGACATGAGTAACAGGAGTATCCTGATGGCCTTCCCAGCTCTCTGCCGTTGCAGGTTCGTTGAGCCTCAGTCCTCTAACTGGCAAAATCGTTATCAACGTTGAATATTCTCTGACGTGGAGCCACCCTGCAGGAAAGGAACAATTGTTATTCTCCATCCTTTCCTGCTCAAAAAATAACCTCGCTCGCTTTCAGCGAAATATCAGAGACTGATGAGCGGCGGCACCTGTGCGCGCGCCGTCGCCGACGGCAATGGCCACGTTGCCTGCGGCAACCGCCACATCCCCGCAGGCAAATACGCCGGGAACGTTCGTTTCGCGCATAGTATCCACCTGAATAAATTCTCCGGTCGGCCCTGCTTCCAGCTTACATCCGAGCTGAGTGGCTAAAGGAGAACTCAGGCGTGTCCGGGGCTGAATAAACAGCCCGGCAAGCCTGATGACTCGCCCGCTGGCGAAAGTGATATCAGCCTGATCTTCGCCGATGGCCAAAATCGGCTCGGCTTCTACCGTTACGCCACGTCGGGCCAACTGGGCAAGTTGGGCGGCATCCGGTGTGAAGGCATCATTAAGGAACAGTGTGGTTGGCCCCCAGTCCGGCAGCATCAGCGCCTGATGGATAGCCAGCGGCGATGATGCCAGCACGCCGATCATTCCGCCATTCAGTTCATATCCGTGGCAATAGGGACAGTGAAAGATCTTCTTTCCCCACAGTGCGCTGAGTCCAGGAAGAGACGGCAGCTCATCTTTCACCCCCATCGCCAGAATCAGGCGCCGGGCCGCAAGCGACTGCGCGGATCCGACAGTGATGGCATAACCCTCTTGATCCGCTTTTGCATGTATGGCGGTGTCTGTCACCCATTCGACCGAGGGATAGGCCATCAGTTGCTCACGCGCCTTGCTGGCTATCGCGCCGGGATGCTCTCCGTCTTGCCCCAGAAAGCCATGCGAGCTTTCAACAAAGCGATTGCGGCGTTGTCCTGCATCAATGACCAAAATTTGCCGGCGCGCCCGTGCGAGCTGCAGCCCTGCGGAAATCCCGGCATAGCTGCCGCCAACGATAATCACGTCATAAACCATCTTGCTCTCCTGAAATCTGCTAAGGCAGAATGAGTTTCGATACAACATAAGTTACGTGATAATGAGATGTCAATACTCTCGTAACTTATGCTGTTTCGAGTTATGATCATCGCCAGTTCTTCAGGAAGCGATCGACATGAGAAATGACACCCGTCTTTCCCGCATGCTGCACATATTAATCCACATGTCCCGGCATGACCGGCCTGCCACGTCGGATACCATCGCGGAGATACTTAATACCAACCCAGTGGTGGTGCGGCGCACCATGGCGCTGCTGAAAGAAAAAGGCTATGTGCATTCGGAAAAAGGCCATCGGGGAGGCTGGACGCTAGCGAAGACGCTGGCGGATATCACCTTGCTTGATATTCATAAGGCGCTGGGCTCCTCTTCACTGTTCGCGATCGGCTTGTCGACCGACCATCCGGAATGCCTGGTTGAGCAGACGGTGAACGCCGCGTTAACCGAAGCGTTCGACGCGGCGCAGACGTTGCTGTTACAACGACTCGAAAGCGTCACCCTGGCAGAGTTAGCCAGCGATTTTGAACGCCGCTATCTGACGCGTTGAGAGTGTCTGCAGGAGCGGACTGAGAGCCTGAGGATGTTTGCTCCTGAAATGAACCGGTCACAACTTAGGTTTCCCGGTGCGCTTCTTATTAACATGTCCGCTTTTGGCACAAAGCGGACATGGGCTGAACAGGGTCAGCTTTATGCAAAAGGCTGACGAAACACGAAAAAGCCGCCTGCTGTTGGCCTGTCTAATCTACCAACTCTTATTAGGGCTACTCTTTGTCATAGAACCGCCGTCTACAGTGGCATCAATGGCGTTGCGAAAGTCTTCGGTGCCGCGCGGATGGAAGGCTTTACTGCATTTGCTTTGCGCTCTTTGTCGTGTGCCTTGTATCAGTCCTGGCTCTGTGCGCCCGTGTCGCGGCCAGTAAGCAGCGTGGCGACTGTCTCAGAAAATGCCGCCTTAAGGGCGGTTTTTTTGTAGGCAGGAGTATAAGGTTATTCGGCAGAATTGGCGTTTTATTAAATGGCGGAAAAAGAGAGAAAAGGCCGCTTTTGGTTGGCAAAAAAATTAGGGGAATAAATGAAATGCTCTTAGGATCTGACTAGTACCGGAAACGGCATATCTAAGGCGAAAAAAACTCGGTCTGGTAAACCGATTTAATTTTCTGTACCAAGCGCGGCTGGTGACCGTAGCCAATGCGTGAAATTTACAGCGTCTTCAATTCCAACGGTGCTTAAGAAACCGGTGCCCATGAGCATAATGAGTTCATGCTCATGGTGCCCGAGCATGCGCTGCTACGTTTCAAAGGTGAGCAAAACGGACGCACGACGTCTGTAGCGGTATACACAGACGCTATCGTAGACGCAGTTGCACCTAATATGCCTCAAGCTCAAGGAATGTCAAAATGACGCCAGAAGTTCATTTGATTAATGTCTTTCCTGCTGCCCGTAACGGCGGTAATCCGGCTCCCATCGTGGCTCATGCTGATGGCATGACCTCGGCAGATATGCAGGCGGTCGCCCACGCGTACGGGCATGAATGTGGCTTTGTTTGTTCACCGCCGGCCAATTCGGACTGTGATTTCGCGTTCCATTTCTGGGTGCCTAATCATGAGATGGATATGTGCGGACATGCCACGGTCGGGGCGGTATGGTTGTTGGACAAACTCGGACTGCTGCCGCAGGATCAGTTGTCAATCTGGACTCTGAGTGGCCGGGTAGAGGCGAGAGTGTCGCGTGACGAAGCCCATATGGTGCATGTTGAAATTACCCAGCCTCAAGGCTTAGTTGAGACACTTTTGGCGCCAGACATCGAAGCAGACATCCTTTCGGTGCTTGGCATCAGTTCAAATGAATTAGCACCGCTACCAATCCAGAATGCCTCGACCAGCAGGATCAAGACTTTAATCCCACTCAAGAACGTAGCAGTGCTGGACAGTTTGAAACCTGATTTCCGCAGGATGAAACAGTTGTGTGAGCGTATTGGCTCAACCGGTTTATATCCCTACGCTGCCTCGGATCTTGATGCCCGACAATTCGATGCGCGGCAGTTTCCTAAGTCCTCCGGATATCCCGAAGATGCAGCAACCGGCATTGCTGCGGCCGCACTGGCCTTCGGACTGTTGGAGCACGGCCTGGTCAGCGCAGATGATCGAACGGTGAGGATTCGGCAGGGCAGAGCCATGGGCCGCCCTTCCGAAATTTCATTGCGCTTTCGGCGCAATGCCGAGGGGCAAGTTCAGGGCTGCTGGCTCGGTGGAAATGTAGGTTTTGTCGAAGAGAAGATATGAGTCATCATGCAAAGCTGAGAGAGATGAATCTGCAGTTGCCCGAACCACGGGCCCCTAAGGGTAATTATGTTCCGGTGCTAGTGCACGGCGGTGTTGCTTATGTCAGTGGCTAAGTATGTCGCCTGGCTGAGAGCGTAATCGAGGGGCCTGCTCGCGCTGACGTTAGTTCATAATGACAACAACTAAGCCATGACATTTGGGTATACCCAGCCAACTTTTACGCTTTGAGGTTAACCATGGCGGATTTCCAATAGAATTGGCGTAGCGCGATCAACTGTAAAGAGTTCTAAATGTCCGCCATGAGCGAGAAGCGGACGCAACCGGGGTGACGTTAGTCCAGTTTGCTTGAAACAGAATTTAAAAGCCAGTTCAAATCATGGATGCCCAATCGGTGTATTGGTAGTATTCCGGTACAATGGAAAATGCCATTCAAAGGTTGAACTATGGGTACCGTAATTTCTCTTGAAGTGTCAGGAATGGGGATAGATTGGAGTAAGAATTCGCTGGGTATAGATCATGGAGGCCTGTTTCAAAGTGCTGATCATCACGTCAAGCCATTAAATGAAGATCAAATAGAGGAAAGAGAGGACTTCGACACTCCTGATGGCATCCTCAGTCGTACTGTGTTGCGTAAGCCTTTGGGGCAAGTAGCCTACCGATTGGAATTGTTGGGTTTCACTCTTGAAAATTTACGCTATGAGTATGAACTCATGGTTAAAGATTCAATTGAATACCAAGAGGAATTTAACGAATCCTGTCCGGAATATGCAAAGCCAATTAGTAACATGATGAGCTTTGATGAATTTGTTAACTTCATCAAGAGCGTAAACATTAGCGAACTAAACGAAGATTATATTAGCTTAGAAGATAGGGAAAAAGAACGCGAACTTATCATGGGTCGATTTAATAATGTTGAATTATTAAGCAGGATACCCAAATTCGACAATAACTTTGATAATGCATGATCTGAAAAGACTGCTTTTGGGACTTTAGTTAGCATACTACATCCATACTCAGTGATGCGACTTTTGGCCGAAAACCCCAATAATTATAATGAATCAGTCACTTGGGATTACGGAGATCTAGTTTCTGCTGGTTATGCGAATATAAAAGATATTCAGGTAAATGCTCGCAGACGTGACAGATTCCTGATTGCCACCGAGGGAAGCACCGACTCCAACGTCATCAAATACGCATTGCACCTCTTACGGCCTGATATAGAAGATTTTTTCCATTTTATCGACATGAGTGAAGGGTACCCGTTCACTGGTTCAGGAAATCTGGTTAAGTTCGCTGCGGGGCTCGTAAAAATCGACATTCAAAACTTGATTGTTTTCGTGTTAGATAATGATTGCGAAGGGATTGAAGCATATGACAAGATCCGCAAACTCGCATTGCCTCACAATATTAATTGCATTCATCTTCCTGACCTTCCTCATTTCAATCAATTTCCAGCTATTAGTCCTCACGGCATTACCTATGAAAACATTAATGGCCGGGCTGTAGCGATTGAATGCTATCTGGATCTAAAATTTTCTGATTATGTTGAAGCACAAATCCGGTGGTCCAATTACAAAAAGGAAAGCAATGCTTATCAAGGTGCGCTGGAAAATAAAGACTATTACACGAAAAAATTCATGAAACTAAAACCAGGGAGTAAGGATTTTAGCAAATATGATTTTTCCAAGCTCGCTATTGTATTGAATACATTGATAAAGGTGTGTTCAAAAATCTCATCAAAGATTCGAAAAAATGAAGTAGATGTTCAATATCCGGACTAAAAAGGCCGCATGCGCGGCCTGTATGAGTTAGCCGATATTGCGATGGCCAATGAGGAACATCACTCGCTGGTAATGTACCTGCCGGTTGCGGTGAAGTTGTAGCCCCTGCCCCCAAGCAATATCTGCAACCCTCTCCGCATCGGATCCGGTGCGTTCGTTTTCGCCCCTAGATTGCCAGAGTTTCAAAATCTCAGTATTCACGTTCATTTTCTGTTTCCTGTGTGTTTGGGAACACTCAGCGTCGTGTCACGACAGTGGGAACGCCAACATAATTTGGTGCGGGTAACGAAATATCTGCATCTGCTATTATCGTCAGCTGAAGGTTTGACCTATTCCCGGTTGAACACCACATTTTGATATCAGCAATGTCCGCTTCTGGCACAAAGCGGACATTCTGAGATCCAGAAAGTCAACAAGGGCGAAATCAGGTCTTAGTGCCGGATTTCACCCTGACTGACAGATGTTCATCAGATTATTTTCTCAACAGCAACACTACTTCGAGGCTTGTTCCGTTTATTCCAGGAGAACCGTCGTGACCTCCGTTGCTGTCTTACTGTAAATCCTGAGTGCCTAATCCGCCGGGTCCCGCTTTGCCGCCATTTCCCCCGTTATTAGAACTATCACCATTACCGCCGTTTCATCAATTCTCGCCTTTGCCTCCAGCAGAGCCACTTCCACCGGCATCACCATTACCGCCATCGGCTATTTGATGAACCAGGTGGGAAGTCTGCAATACATTTTTTTTCCTTATTTGCCCACGCATTTTCCATAGAGTTGAGAACCATCACACTAAAATGCTCAACGTGAAAACTTATTTAATCTGCTGTTCATCCGTAAGCTCCAGGCGCACCATTTCCGCCATTTGTGTTATCGATATTTGTGTTGTCGCCATTTAAACGTTCTGTTTAAACAGCCTGACCGGCCCGCTTCGGGTCCGTAAAAAAATGTCCATCATTTTTAATGGACATTATCGTGTCCAGCTCCTGACATGACGTCGCTGACGTGCATCTCTTCCATTTTGATTAAACGTTATCCTGTACCGGGCCATGAAACGATAAGGTCTCTCCCAAAACCAACATTAGTAAGCTCTTTATTCACTTCCGGCGTGCTGTTCTGTTAAAGAAAATGGTAATAGCGCAGGTCCACGGTACGACAGAAATGTTACGGATAGAGGAGGGCGGCTGCGCCCCGCAGGACGCAGCCGGATATCAGAAGGTAGTCCAGTTTCCGTCTGCATCAGCAGGCGTTTCTTTCTTAACTGTGGCGGGTACAGATACGATTGCTTGCCGGGTGACTGGGGGAGGTGAGACCGCCGCAAGCGTGAACACCGACACCGACTGCAGCAGCAGGGATGCCTGTTCGCGCAGGCTCTGCGAGGCTGACGTCGATTCCTCGACCAGTGAGGCGTTCTGCTGCGTCACACCATCCATCTCAGTTACGGCGATGCCAACCTGCTCAATACCGCGGGCCTGTTCGGCACTTGCAGCGGTAATTTCCTCAACGGTGTCACTTAACTGGCCGACCGATGACACGATATCTGCCATCGTGGTCACAGATCGGTTCGCCAGGATGCTGCCTGCACTTACGCTTGCCGAGTTTGCCTCAATCAGCTGACGGATTTCACCGGCCGCCGTGGCGCTGCGGCTGGCCAGCGTGCGTACCTCACCGGCGACGACGGCAAAACCTCGTCCCTGTTCGCCTGCGCGTGCTGCCTCTACTGCCGCATTAAGTGCCAGTATGTTGGTCTGGAAGGCAATGCTGTCAATCACCGATGTAATGTCCGCAATCCGGCCGGAGCTTTCGCCGATAGATTTCATGGTGCCGGAGATGTCGGCAGTGACCTCGTTGCCCTGACGGGCGACTTCCCTCACGTTGACGGCAAGCTGTGCCGCCTGGCGGGCATTGTCGGCGTTATTTCTGACTGTCACGCTGAGCTCGCTCATGGTAGCAGCCGTCTGCTCCAGCGCGCTGGCCTGCTCCTCGGTGCGCTGCGACAGGTCCGAGTTCCCCTGCGCAATCTGCAGGCTGGCTGCGGCAACGCTCTCGGCGTTCCGGCGTACTGTGCTGACCGTCTGCGCCAGCGAGTCCTGCATCTCAGCCACTGCGGTGAGCAGCATGCCGGTTTCATCCCGTCCGCTGACAGGTACAGCCTGGCTCAGGTCGCCGCGTGCGATGCGTTGTGCGGCAGCAAGCGTTATGTTCAACGGGCGGGTAATGCTGCGGGTGATGAGCCAGGCTGCGGCCGCAGCTAGCAGAACAGCGGCAGCACTCAGCGAAGTCAGCAGAATAGTGGCCGTATTTCGCTCATCTTCAGCAGCACTGCGCGCCGTTTGCATCTGTTCTTCCTGAAAAGAGACCAGGTCTGCAATAGTTTTCAGATAGTCAACCTGGGTCTGGTAGCGCGGACCAAGAAGAAGTTGCGCGGCCTCGTCCCGCTTACCCGCCATTCCCAGCGCGACAACATCATCAGAAAAGGCCAGATACTGAGTGCCGGTGCTCCTGATTGATGCAATCAACTCCCGGCTTTTGGGCGCCTTCAGCATGGCGTCGACCTGATCAACCGTCGCAGTGATTTTATCATGTACCCTGTCATAATCTTTTTTAAAGACTGCCTTCCGGTCAGGAGCATCTGCCAGAACAACGTTACGGACCAGCCGGCTAAGGTCAGTTGAATAGTAACGCAGATTAGTTGCAGCTGAGGCCTTCTGATAACGGCTGCCGGCAAGCGTATCCGCCGTTTCTCCCAGAGACTGAATGCGGCTAAATCCGGTAAATGCAACGATGACCAGAAGAAGAAGGATGAAGGCAAACGCAGCACCAAGCCGCGTGCCTATTCTGATGTTGTTCATAATGTTCCTGACTGAAATAACGTTTGTTTAATAAAGCGTTACATGGGCAAAACGCTTCTCTCTTATTTTTGTAAGGTCGTTCAGAGGCTGTTGTGGGCTATTGCTGTATGCGGCTTGCGCAAAAAGTCGGACTACAGGGAATGCATATCGATGCACTTACCTGTTCATACTTTGTTGATTTCGTAAAGATTAAAACGGGTATTGCCCGGCAGGGCTGGTGACAGAAATAAAAAAAACGACACAGAGCAATCAAGCCGGGAACCGCTTCTTAGAGGACAAACGCTGTCAGTGACAGAGGCAATCATACCGACAGGCATAGCTTTTATCGGTTCGCTTATCGAAAACTTTATTGCTGGTGAAAGATTACACCTGAGCGAGCGTATGCATTTCCGTTGGTAAAGGGTGAGTGCTTCTGCCGGAATCTTTATCTCCGTGAAACATAACCCTATTGATGTTCGCTTTAATCGAGAAGCGGACATTTTTATCAGGGCTGGATGCTCCCGGAGTGTTGTAACCGGTATTACTTCATAACGTCGAACAATCCAGCCACACACCAAGGGACTAAAGTCAGGTGCTTTTCTCAATTATCTGCAGACAGATTCGCCAGGCTAAACAGTAGAAAAATTAACTATTTACTTTGCTTATGCTGTTTGTGATCCGGCCGATAACATCAGTGTCATTATTTTTTACTCACAGGGAGCAATTATGTTAGGCAAGTTATTTGGAAAGCCTGCCTCCGTTCAGGAGGCCAGGCTGCCGGTATTACCTGAAGTGCCAGCTGAAGAGCTCCGGCCAGATAGTACGTTACCCGCCTCTATGGACAGTTTTCTGGCTCTGATGCCAGAGCTGTTGTGGATGTGTGAGGGTAAAGAAATTACCGACAGCACCAAATTATGGATTTCATCGGCTGCACCATTGGGTTTGCCACGTGGGAGTGGCGATCTCTCCACTCTGTCGGCGCTCTGTTCGCTTGTTCATGATGAAGATAAAAATCATTTCAGACAGCTTTTACGAAATGCTCAGCCTGGTCCTTCTCCGGGTACAAAACATGAATGCCGTTTTATGACGGCAGGCGGCAGCTATGAATGGTTTCAGGTAGCGGTAAAACGTGAACGCAGCGCCGATGGTACCAGCCAGAGACTGGCGGGGACGCTGCTGAATATCAGCAATGATAAGACGCATGAAAGTGAATATGACATTGTGATGACACGCTTCAACCTCTCGCGTGAAATGCTGAATGACGGACTCTGGGACCTCCAGATTATCAATGGTGATGCTCTGCACCCGAATAACGTTTTTTGGTGGTCTCCACAGTTCAGAAAATTGCTGGGATTTGAGACGGTTGAAGAATTCCCTGATGTCATTGATAGCTGGGCTTCGCGTCTTCATCCCGACGACAGTCAGCATACGCTGGATGCCTTCATTAAACACCTTAACGACCATTCAGGTGCAACAGGTTATGACGTTGAATACCGTGTCAGACTCAAAAATGGTAATTACCGTTGGTTCCGTGCTCGCGGTCAGACCCGACGCGACAAGGACGGTATACCTCTGCGGGCGGTCGGTGCACTGATTGATATACAGACGTTAAAGGATCAGGAGGTACAGAATAATAGCGAACGTCAGCGAAGAGATGACGCAGCGGCTTCTGTCAGAGAAATTGCTGATTTAGTCTCTGAAAATGCCAACATCGCTGCCCAGATTAAACTCATCTCACTGAACGCAAGCATTGAGGCCGCAAGAGCGGGCGTTCAGGGACGGGGCTTTTCTGTCATTGCCAGTGAAATTCGCGAACTGGCAGACAGAACCGCTGAGATAACAGAAAACATAAGCCGCCTGCAGGTCCGGCTTGATGCTTCTTCGCGCCTTTAAAGAGCATTGTGCAGCATGAGGTTCAAAAGCACATTTCCAGGTTTACGCCTGTGAAGTGTGCTCTTTAGTTAAAAGAAAATCGAATTATTAACGTGGGCAGATCAAATCAATTATACCGCTGCTTATTCTGTCCGCTTTTGTAACTAAGTAGATGCTGAAACTTCAGGCCACGATATAATCAGCTGCTGAATTTATAAATAAAGGTATCGTCAATCACTCCCATGCTATCCAGTCTATCAGAAGCTAATATGGCTTCAGGTTTGAACCCACACTTTAATGCAACAGACTGACTGCGCACGTTACGTCGGGCAGTGCGAATTTCGATTCTTATAGCGTTAAAAAATTCCGAGGCTATTTTTGTAGCCAGCTTGCATGCTTCGGGCATTATGCCTTTTCCCATCGCATCCGTGGCAAGCCAGTACCCGATCTCGAAATAAGGAATAGCACGATTTCTTATGAATAAGCTTATACAACCTAATAGCTCATCTGACGTACAATCAATAATCAAAAACTTATATTCTGCTCTGTCATTCAGGAAGTTTTCTGCTGCTTCCAACATATTCTCCCTGACTGAAGAAAACGAATGAAAGCCAGGAGACCAGAGTAGAAACTCATGATGAAACGAACTGAATTCATTTAGTTTACGTTGCATTTCTTCTGAACGACTCAGGTCTGGCGCAGTCAGATAAAAACGGTCGTGTTGCAATAAATAAGCAGGAATTTCATCAATATGCATCTTCACCCTTCCATTTATACAACCTATTGATTTACTTAGCACACGCCGGAATAAATTGCATCCGATTTATACAGAACAGGCTAGTGAAAGAATGGATTACTCAATGACAAGCAGGAGCCGTGTACAGCTAAAAGTATTACCGAAAGATTTTAATCCAATGGGCGGGTAACGGGGTCCGCTTCTGGCACAGAGCGAGCGGGCCCCCATTTCAACGCGATTGCGCCAGGCAAGATAGTGAACCGGCGACACCCTCCCTACTGGCATATCATGCTCATGAGCGCCACCGATGATGCCCTGAAGACTGTATTAGCCGATAACCATCATCAGCGCGCCGCACTCGGCAACCCGGTCATGGATAAACCTTAATCGATCAGGCATACGACCGCTTTTTAGCCAGGCGTCAGGGTGCAGCTGTAGCGTATTCGACCCCTATCCAACAGGACAATGACCGGCCCCTGTGGAGCGTATCAGTCGCCAGGGGAAACTCGTGGCGGATGTATTGGCCGGCATAGGCCTGACGGTAGTCGCCAGCACGCCTGAGCAGACGTCGACGGTTTAATTATGGCCCGGGCGATCCCACATCATCACAACGATTGATGATCTGGGCGTTTGCACCAAAGCCATTACACTGACGCGGGTAAAATGGTGCGACTTAGTAGCGGATAAGCAGGAACCAGTTCAGCACCTGATTGATCAGGCGCTGTCAGAAGGCAGACTTGTGACGGCACGCGGTCTGGCCTTTAAGCGGAAAGTAAGGCGCGCTTAAATGAGAATATATGCGCACGTGCGGCTTCGGCTGCGCGTTGCGTATCGCCTGATTCCAGCGCCGCAATGATTTCATTATGCTCAGCGATCACTTCATCCATATGCGCCACGTTGGAAAGTGTGGTGGCCCAGAAACGCTGCGCTTGTGCATGAATCACGCTAAGGATATCAGCAAGATGACGATTATCGGCAATCTCAGCCAATACCTGATGAAACTCGCGATCCAGCAGCATCATCTGTTCGCGGCTGCGTAACTGGCTCGCCTTATCAATTTGCTGATTAAGATGACGCAGGCGCTGAAGCTGCGTATCCGTCACCTTCTGGCTGCCAAGCTCAATACAGAGCGTTTCATTTACCAGCCGTACTTCAATCAACTCCAGTGCGTCATCAATCGATAATGGCGCCACCATTACTCCTTTACGCGGGATAATTTGCAGTAGACCTTCGGTTGCGAGGCGATGAACCGCCTGATTAACCGGTGTACGGCCTATCGCCAGATCGTCCATTACCTGAGCGGTGTTAAGGTATTCGCCAGGCTTGTAACGCAGCGTAATGAGCTTGTGCCTGAAAGCCAGATAGGCTTGTTCATTAAGAGAAAGGCTTTTATCTGCGCTGCCTGGGTTCACATTTTCCGCCACTGATTCACTCATCACCACGTTCCTTTTTTTACCTATGAGACATCTTAACAAAAATCTGGCATGAAAATCGCTAGTTTAAAATTACTGTGAAATTTCACTGTAATTTCAAACCGGAGGTTTTCTTATGCAGTTGCGATTCTCTACGGGCGACAAAGCCGCTACCACACTGAACGTGGACGTTACACATTTCATTATTGCTGGCTGGGCTGGCCGCGACAGTGAAGCCGTGTTGCACCATATCCGTGAATTAGAAGCGCTCGGTGTGCCCGCTCCCGGTGCAGTACCACTTTTTTACCGGGTTGCGGTTAATCAACTCAGCCAGCAATCACAGCTTGAAGTGGTTGGCGAGCATACCTCCGGCGAAGCCGAACCATTCGTCTTCTCGCATCGCGGCGAGTTGTGGGTTTCACTCACGTCTGATCATACCGACCGCCATCTGGAAACCTTCAGCGTTGCGCTCTCTAAGCAGGCGTGTATCAAGCCGGTCGCCAGCGTCGCGTGGCGTATGAACGACGTTACCGAACACTGGGATGTGCTTGAACTCAGCTCATGGATCAAAGAGCAGGGTAAATGGGTCATTTATCAGCAGGGCACGCTGGCATCACTGCTGACACCACAGGATTTGCTCGCGCGCTATTTTAATGGCGGTGTCGCGGAAGAGGGCGTTGCTATGTCCTGCGGCACGCTGGGCGCAATTGGCGGCATCCGGCCATCCAGCGAATTCCGCATGGCGCTGCACGATCCGGTGCTTAATCGCACGCTGGAACACGCCTACACCACCGGCGCGCTGCCGGTGGTGGCATAAGGAGACTGCCGATGACCACACTCTGGCAAGCCAGTCAGCAGTTGCAGAGCGGTGATGCTTTGCCCGAAGCATTTACTGAATCCGCGTTGCAGGCCGCACAAAATCCTGAACAACAGGGCTCATTGGTGTTCACGCAACGCTATGCAGCTTCGGGCAGCGCGGCAAATGCTCGCTGGCAGGCGAAGCAGGCGTTAAGTGCCATTGATGGACTGCCTGTCAGCATTAAAGATCTGTTCGATGTCCAGGGAGAGGTGACCACGGCCGGTTCACGCTTACTGGCCGATGCGCCAGTGGCAGTTGCTAATGCCAGCGTCGTCGATAAGTTGCTGCTGGCAGGTGCCGCTATTGTCGGTAAAACCACTATGACGGAGTTCGCTTTTTCGGGCTTAGGCATCAATCCACATTACGGCACGCCAGTCAATCCGTGGCAGCGCGAGCAGCAGCGTATTCCCGGCGGATCATCCTCTGGCGCGGCCGTTGCGGTTGCTGAGGGCATGTGCCTTGGTGCCGTTGGCACCGATACCGGCGGTTCGGTACGAATCCCTGCTGCACTCTGTGGCCTGACTGGCTTCAAACCCACGGCAGAGCGCATCAACCAGAGAGGAACGTTACCGCTTTCGACCTCACTCGACAGCATCGGCGTGATCGCGGACGACGTGCGCAGCTGCTGGTTGCTGGATAGCATCATTGCCGATCGGCCGCTGGATTTACAGTTGCTGGATCTGCGTAACGCGCGCTTTGCCGTGCCGCAAACGCGCGTGCTGGATGGTCTGGATCAGCATGTGGCGCAGGCCTGGCAGCATGCCATCACACGTCTTAAGCAGGCGGGTGCGACAGTTATCGACATCACGTTGCCTGAGCTGAATGAGCTTAACAATATGAATGCGCGTGGCGGCATCACGGCTTATGAAGCCTGGCAATGGCATAAAAAAACCGTGCAGGCACAACCTGAAACTTACGATCCCCAGGTGCTGGCGCGCATCCAGCGCGGCAGCCTTCTCACCGGGCAGGATGCAGCTGAACTTTACCAGCAGCGTGCTGCCTGGCAACAACGCATCAACGCAGCGCTGAGTGATTTTGATGCGTTACTGATGCCAACTGTTCCGCTTGTCGCGCCCACTATCGCGTCACTCAATGATGCGCAGCGCTATATGGAGATTAACGCGATGATGCTGCGCAATCCCAGCATTATCAACATGCTGGACGGCTGTGCTCTCTCTTTGCCCTGCCACCGACCGGGTTCTGCTCCGGTTGGCCTGAGCCTTGCTTCGATTCATGGTGATGACGCCAGCCTGATCAGCTGGTCGCTTGCTGTGGAAACTGCCCTTAACCGGAGATCCTGATGATGACTAAACCCCACGGCATGCTGTATGTCGCCACCAACATTGGCGCTGAAGATGAGGCTGACTTTAACCAGTGGTATGACCATGAACACGTAGAGGAGCGGGTAGCCATTACGGGATTTTTGAGCGGTACACGCTATCAGGCAATAAACGCTGAGCGTAAATATCTCGGTTTATATGAAACCGATTCGCTGGAAGCCTTTACCAGCGCCGATTATCACGCCGCATTTACGCACCAGACGGCATGGTCGGTAGAGAATCTGCAAAAAATGGTGAATCCCATGCGCCGGGTGAGCGCAGTAGTGCACAAGCATGGCAAAGGCACGGGCAATCAGTTAGCTGTGTTGACGCTGCAAGCGATCAATGACAGCGCGCTAAGCGCCTGGCAGCAGCAAATAAGCCAGACGCCGGGCTACATCTCATCCAGCGTGCTGATGCCAGACAGCGTCCTGAGTTCGCCATTACCGAAAGAAAGCCAGGATCATCGGAAAATGCAGCCGATGCTGCTGATTCATTGCAGCGATGCACTGTGCTGCGATCGCCTGGCTGCTGCCGCGGCACAGGCATTTGCGGGAGATATACAGCGTTATGCCCTCAACTGGCGGTTAACAAAACAGGAGCTGACCCATGGCTGATACCGATTCTCTGCACCATGCGGCAGGCGCAGTGCGTACCAAATCGAAGACCGGGCGTCTGGCTGCTGCCAGTTCGATTGGCACCGCGCTCGAGTGGTACGACTTTACCGTTTACAACATCATGGCCGCGCTGGTGTTTAACCATGTCTTTTTCCCCAGCTTCGATCCGCTGGTCGGTACCATTCTGGCGTTTTCAACCTATGCGGTAGGCTATATTTCACGTCCGCTAGGGGGCTTCGTGTTCGGCCACCTTGGCGATGTCGCGGGGCGCAAAGCGGTGTTGATCATCACGCTGTTGATTATGGGCGTTACCACGGCGTTAATGGGCTTGCTGCCGGGCTATGCGGTCTGGGGCATCTGGAGCCCTGTTCTGTTAGTCGCACTGCGGTTTGTACAGGGCATCGCGCTGGGCGGCGAATGGGCAGGGGCCGTGTTGTTATCGATGGAGCATGGCGACGCGAACAAACGCGGGCGTAATGCCTCATTTGCGCAGGTTGGCCCATCCTGCGGCACGCTGATCGGTACTGGCTTTATTACGTTGGTTACAGTAATGATGAGCGCCGATCAGTTTCAGGCGTGGGGCTGGCGCATTCCTTTCCTGCTAAGCCTGGTACTGGTAATTTTTGGCCTGTGGCTGCGTCGCGGTGTGGAAGAGACGCCAACCTTTGTCGCCATGCAGGAACAAGAGAAAACCACGCACACGCCGTTAAAAGAGGTTTTCGTAAACTATCCGAAACAGTTATTCATTGCCGGTGGATCGCGTATCGGATCCGATGTGCTTTACGCGCTGGTGGTCGTTTTTACGCTGACCTACGTCACCACCGTGCTGCAATTACCGCGTCCGCTGGCATTAATGGCCACGATGCTAGGCGCAATAGTTAACGCGATCACGGTGCCGATGTTTGGCGCGCTTTCAGATAAGTGGGGGCGACGCCCGGTTTACATTACCGGTGCGCTGCTGGCGGTTGTCTGGTCTTTTCTGTTCTTTGTGTTGCTCGATAGCTCGCATCCGGTGCTGATCGTGCTGGCGGTGATTGGCGGTTTGCTGATCCACGCGATGATGTACGGACCGCAGGCAGCGTTTGTCACTGAGCAGTTCCCAGGTCATGTGCGTTACGCGGGTTCATCCCTGGCATACACCCTGGCGGGAATTGTCGGCGGTGGTTTTGCGCCCCTGATCATCACTACGTTATATAAAGAGACGGGCAGTACGCTGTGGGTTTCTTTGTACGTCAGTTTCGCGCTGGCGATTACGCTATTCGCTTTGTGGAAAGCTAAAGAGACGGCTCATCGTCAGGATTAAGGTTGTCATGGCGAAGGATTGCCATTATCTGTTCAGCCCAGCGAAGGTATCTCTATCTTCGAAAGGGAAACTGGAATTTCGCCTTTATTTTCATGCCTGAATTCAAGAGCGCATAAATATACCTTACGTTAAAACATGATTTTCATGTGTTTAATCACTTAATTATATGAACGACTGGTTGCTGCTTAGAAGTCTGCCGCTGGCACAGAGCGTACGGATGTCAGGCTATCAAATCACGGGACATCTGATTTCCTGAAAGGGAAAAGCACCTCGCTGAGATGACAGAACAACGCTGATGAGCTTACTCAATTTACAAAAGCAAACCACTTGCCCGAAGCATGCAATTCTTAACTTTTCTGAACACTGTCTATGCTTTCTCCCGCGCTGTTTTTTTAGCGTTGTCAATTACCCTACGTAAATAAACACCATGCGTCGTTTCTTCAGGAAGGCATCCCAAACATGCTCTTTTGAATGTCGGCTTCTGGCACAAAGCGTACATACGTGCTGCAAGGTCCGCTGTGAGCGAGAAGCGGACATTTGTTTTATACTGATAACATCAAGTGATTGTAATATGTTACGATAATAATCGGGTGTAAATATGTATAATTAGTTATTTTGAATATTGATTCACAGTTGGCATTTTTACTTATCGGTTAATAAAAGGATTTTATAATATGAATTTACAGCTAAATGAGAAGCTGGGTGTTTTGTTAAATGAAGTTTGTGATGATGAACCGGGTGTCGTTCTCATGGCCAGATTTGATGACGGCAATGAGTATTATCTGGGGCGCGGTAAGGCTGATGTAGAAAAAGGTATTGATGTTAGTAAAAAAACGGTGTTTAACATCGCCTCACTTTCAAAGCAATTCACTGCTTTTTGTATTCACTTATTAGAAAGCGAAGGTCGAATTTCTTTAAATGATACTATAAAAAAATTCATACCGGAGCTTCCTGACTATGCCAGCCTTATAAAAATCGACAATCTAATTCACCATACAAGTGGATTAAAAGATTATATCGACATAGCGGAAGAAAGAGGTATTTCACTATCTGGAAGCTTGTCTCCAACAGAAAGTTTGAAAGACGTCTGCGATTGCAGTAAGCCAGATTTTATCGCAGGGCATAAATTCGCTTACTCCAATACGAACTATTTCCTCCTTTCAATTATAATTGAAAGAGTTACAGGCAGAAAAATATCACAATTTGCGCGTGATATGATTTTCACACCCCTCAATATGAATGATACGTTTTATAACGAATCGTACCCTATCGAAATAGAAACAGCTAAAGGATATAGTCCTTCGGAGTTGACAGGATGTTATGAACATAATGAAAGCTTATGGACACAAACTGGCGATGGGGCTGTTTACTCTACACCAGAAGATTTGATGAAATGGGGTGGGAATTTCTCAAGTGTTAAATCAGGAAATAGCAAGATAATAGACATGATTTCTGATCCTTTCGATGAACTAATAGCTGATGTTAATTCTAGGGTTGCGAGTTATCAGGCTTATGGATCAGGTTTATTTGTTCAGCATGATTTTAAAGAAAAAAGCCTGTTGCACTCAGGAAGCTGGATAGGCTACGCTTCATTTTTCGTCAGACATGTTAATTCAAAGTTAACAGTAGTTGTGCTTTCAAATAGAGATGATTTTAACGCTGGGAAAGCCGCTTATCATGCATCAGAATTGCTACTCAATATAGACCTGAATGACTATGATTCTCAAAGTGACTTTGGATATTAATTAATTTTTTCTGAACACCGTCATAACGTCCGCTTCTGGCACCAAGCGGGCTGATACGTAGGTCAATGTCCGCTATGAGCGAAAAGCGGCCATGCCGCATCTCTTCCATGAGGCAGTGGATTTAGTTCCTGAGGCAACAGACTTGAGCGGTTATCTCTTATCGTGGGCAGACGCAAACCGTCATTGTTGTCACTCTTGTAACATAACAACAACTTTGCCCTTCGCATGTCCCCGGGCAAGATAGTCAAGAGCATCCTTTGTCGCTGCAAAGGGAAAAACCTTATCGATCACAGGGATGATGTGTTCCGCTTCTGTGAGTTTGCTTATTTGAGTTAATTGAGCGCCGTCAGGTCGAACGAAGAAAAATGAATAGGTCAGGCTTCGTTTTTTCGTAAGACTTATAATCTTACGACTCATCAGCCAGAACACAAAACGCAGTAAGAAGTTCAATCCCCGGGCCTGTGCGAACGCGGCATCTAACGGCCCGATGAGAGAAATGATCTTTCCGCCTGGTTTAAGAGTTTGAGTGGACTTTTCAATTGCATTCCCTCTCACAGTGCCCAGAACAATATCGTAGTCACTCAGTACATTTTCAAATTCCTGATTTTTATAGTCGACTACTTCATCTGCGCCAAGACGATTTACCCACTCGACGTTTACTGAACTTGTTGTTGTTCCTACCTTCGCACCAAGGAGCCTGGCCAGTTGGATCGCAAAGCTCCCAATTCCTCCGGACCCTGCCGGGATGAAAACCTTCTGTCCAGGCTGCAGATTCGCTCGCTCTGTGAACGCCTGCCAGGATGTGAGGCTCACCATCGGAAGTGAAGCTGCCTGCACAAAATCCAGATTTGCCGGTTTAAGAGCAGCCAGACTTTCAGGAACCACAACAAATTCGGCCAGAGAGCCCATTCCCGTATCGAAAATACTGGCAAAAATTGCGTCACCCGGGATAAAACGGGTCACACGAGCCCCCACTGCAACGACGACACCGGCCAAATCACTTCCCAGCGTCGCAGGGAGTTTAAAATGCAATACCGGCTTAAACATTCCGGTTGGGATCATGTTGTCAATGGGGTTAAGGCCAACAGCGTGTACCTTCACCAGGATTTCATCAGCACCGGGGGAAGGAAAATCCACGTTATCGAATCCCTGATCAGGGGATTTACCATAACGTTTAAACGTAAAGGCTTTCATCGTCCTGCTTTTCATTTGGTCTTTACCCTTTAATATTTGCCAGTAACATTTTTCACAGGGGGCTTGTTGCTGAGTAAAAAAGCGGTACCAAGGAACAGCTCGATTAATACGGCAAAAAGGATCTGCCCGCTAACGTGCCCTTCACGCCATTCAGCGATGCCCAGCACGGCTGAAATAAACGCTGTTGTGCTGATGCCCGCGGCCAGAGCATAACGGACCGGGGAAGGCTCGGCATTTCTGGCTAAGAAACACATCACGCTTATTCCTGCAAAAAATGCGGCCGAGCGGCGACAAATAACGTCAGTACCTGGCGTGGGCTCAATGCCCCATTGCGTTAAAAGCTGTTCCGGGAAAAACATCCATGCCGTGGCCAGGATGAAAAACAAAACCGCAGTCAGAACAGCCAGTTGAGAAAATTTCATTTTTTAACCTTTCGCATCCAGCTGAAGATTTTTACGCACGACCTTATCCAGGAATGAGGCAGGCGCGACCCTGAGGAGAAAATTCAATTTACCGGCCAGCGTTCCCGCCGTGTATCGCACTTTTGGATGTAAAGCCTGAGCGGCTTTAACCACAACTTCACCTACTATCTCAGGGCTTTCCGCTTCGGTCATGGCCTTGCTAAGCACTTTTGCCAACTTAGCCCGGATCAGGTCATACTCTTCAAGCTTGGCATCCGGCTCTATCGTATTGGCTTCAAACTGCGTTTTCATGTAAGCAGGTTCGATGACAGAAACCCGAATACCCTGCGTGCGTAATTCATGATCCAGTGCCCCCGTATACCCCTCGACCGCATACTTACTGGCAGCATAAAGTGCCACATACGGAAACGGAACGACCCCAAGTATCGAGCCGATGTTAATAATGCGCCCGCTGCCCTGGCGGCGCATGTGAGGGATCACCGCCCGAGTCAACCTGACGATGCCCAAAAAGTTGGTGTCGAACATAAGTCTTGCCTGTTCGACAGAACTTTCTTCCGCAGCGGCTGGTGCGATCCCAAAGCCTGCATTATTAACCAGACGATCGATTCGTCCCTCCAGACGAAGTAACTTCTCAATGGCGGCCCTGACAGAAGCGCCGTCTGTTACATCAAGCGTCAGCAAGGGAAACGGATGCGTTCCTTCCATGGAGCCACGCCGACTCGTGCCATATACCGTATACCCCGCTGCTAAAAATTTAATAGCCGACGCTTCGCCGATGCCTGAGGACGCACCGGTAACCAGTGCTACACGTTTTTTTGCCATACTGAATAAGGCCTCACGATGTGTTTGGGAATGCTCATCGCTGATGAGACGTCACGCTGTAATGCATGGGGATAGGGTTTGTTCTCAGCAGAACAGCCCAAAGGGCGTTCTGCTGAGCGTACCTGATTGACTAAAGTGCTTTATATCGTTCAGCAACTTCATCTTGTTTGATGTCAGAAAGCAGAGTTTGACGCGAGGTATCGAGAGTGTCCCAACGTTCAGCCATCTGTAGTGGTGGGATGGTGACAAGCTCACGGCGATCAAAGCCAACCAGTGCGGCATCCACTAACTCGCCAACTTTCATGAATTGTGCCGCGTTACTGATATCGATACCCGCACGGTCCCAAATTTCCGTGTAAGTGCCGGCAGGGAGCACAGCCTGAATATATATGCCTTTAGATGACAGCTCTACATTCATTCCCTGAGACAGGAAAAGAACAAAGGCTTTGGTTGCGCCGTACACTGTCATGGCAAATTCCGGGGCCAGGCCTACTACCGAACCAATGTTGACGATTGACCCTTCACCCGCCTGCACAAACCGCGGCGTCACGGCACTGGCAAGCCTTGTCAGGGCAGTGACGTTGAGTGCGATGAGACTTTCTATGGATTCAGGCGTTTGCTCTGCAAAACTACCTGACTGCGCGATACCCGCGTTATTGATAAGAATGCCAATCTGTGTGTCTTCACGCAGGCGAGCTTCAACCAGCGCTAGATCACTCGTTTTCGTGAGGTCGGCAGGCAGAACGTCGACAGAAATGTCATTTTCCTGTTGCAGACGCTCGGCCAGTATCTCTAACTTCGCTTTGTCACGTGCAACCAGAACAAGGTCGTGACCCCGGCGGGCAAACCGTTCTGCGTAGCCAGCACCAATACCCGTGGAGGCACCTGTAATGAGAACTGAAACTTTAGTCATGTCGATCTTCTTTTATGATGTGTGAACAGAATTCGCACTGCGCGATATAAGTAGAACCGTGACACCACAGATCTACTTGCTGCTCTCGGCAAGCGACGGATAATCGGTGTAGCCTTGGGCACCACCGCCATAGAGTGTTTCAGGATTGATTGGGACCAGAGGTGCGCCCGTCTTCAGCCTTTCGACCAGATCTGGATTGGAGATGAACGGGCGACCGAACGCGAACAGTTCGGCTTTGCCTTGCGCAAGTTGAGTGGACGCCAGCGCCAGGTCATAGCCATTGTTGCCGATCCAGGTGTTTTTAAAGCGCTGGCGTAGTGCGTCGTAATCGAACGGTGATACATCTCGCGGGCCGCCCGTAGCACCTTCAACCACATGGAGGTACACAATACCTAATGCATTGAGTTGTTCAGCGAGGTAGTCATATTGTGGCTGCGGATCACTGCACGAAATCGCATTAGCTGGTGAAACTGGTGAAATGCGTACGCCAGTGCGTTCTGCGCCAATCTCATCCTTTACTGCCGCCGTGACTTCCAGCAGCAAGCGCGCACGATTTTCGACAGAGCCGCCGTATTCATCATTACGCTGGTTTGCGCCATCTTTCAGGAATTGTTCCAGCAGATAACCATTTGCACCGTGGATCTCAACGCCGTCAAAGCCGGCGGCAATGGCATTGGCGGCAGCTTTTCTGAAATCGTCGATAATCCCCGGTATTTCCTGCAGCTCAAGCGCACGTGGTTCAGAGACGTCCGTAAAACCATTGTTCACAAAGGTCTTGGTCATGGCACGGATAGCGGACGGGGCGACGGGCGCAGCGCCGCCCGGTTGTAAATCGACATGCGAAATTCGTCCTACGTGCCATAACTGTACAAATATGCGCCCACCTTTTGCATGCACCGCATCCGTTACTTTGCGCCAGCCATCAATTTGAGCCTGTGTATAGATACCCGGCGTATCCTGATAGCCCTGCGCCTGGGCGGAGATCTGCGTGGCTTCAGTAATCAACAAGCCTGCTGTGGCGCGCTGGGCATAGTAGGTCGCCGCCAGTTCGCTGGGTACCAGACCGGCTCCGGCCCGGTTACGCGTCAGCGGTGCCATCACGATATGATTGGCAAGTGTTATTGGGCCGAGATCATAAGGTTGAAACAATATCGTCATGATTATTCTCTAGCTAAGTGGTAGGTAAAAGGTCAAATTAATGATGATGATCATAATCTATAAAGTCAAATGTTTTGATTATGATCATCATCAATGTATACTTAGCCCCTATTTTTGAGAGGTGTAGCAAAGCATGAAAGTGTCAAAAGAGCAGGTTCGGGAAAACCGGACACGCATTGTTGAAACGGCTTCAGAACTTTTTCGTGAACGCGGTTTTGACGGCGTAGGCGTTGCAGAACTGATGTCAGCGGCAGGGTTAACCCACGGCGGTTTCTACAAACACTTTGGCTCTAAGGCTGACCTGATGACGGAGTCAATGAACTGCGGTTTCACGCGTTCAGCAGAAAGCACGGCAGGTGTGGACCGGGAAAGATTTATTGAATACTACCTCTCCCGACCGCATCGCGATGATAGGGGCAAAGGCTGCGTGATGTCGGCACTGGGTGCCGATACAGCCCGGCAGTCTGAATCAATCAGGGAGACGTTTGCCGCCGGAATTGAACGTCAGTTGGCAGTTTTAGAAAATGAACATGAAACGCGCACAGACCTGATAGATACCATAGCGCATCTTGTCGGTGCCCTGGTGCTATCCCGAGCCTGCCCGGATAATTCCGCTCTTGCTGACGAAATTCTGGACGTGTGCCGCATGCGTCTCCTCCGTCAGGATGCCTGTGAGGATTGAACTGCCAACGTCTGCTTCTGGCACGAAGCGGACGTCGGCTCTGTCCCGGGTCTGGGATCTTCCGTAAGAGTGCGTTAGCCATACACAGAGATCATCAGGCAGTCATCTGATAAAAAACAGGATTCGGACTTCGAAACGCCCTGATTCTAAGAGCATCACATTTTCCGGCCCCTCGTTCTCTGATCCCACATCCCAGCTTTGCCATCAAACGGACAACCCAGGGACAAATCAGGACAAAATACGGCAAGCGTGTAGAACCCATCAACGCTCTCTGCTATTCATGACGTTAAATCACGTTTGTGAGAGAGAAAAGATGAACTTTTATCGCAGTAAAGCATTTACCGGCTCAAAAGCCTGGGATGCTCAACACATTGCCAGCTTCGACAATATCAGCGTGAAACTTCACTGGACCGATCAGCCCTATAAATGGCACATCAATGACGGACAGGAGGTTTTTGCTGTCATGGATGGGTGTGTTGAGATGCAATACAAAGAAAACGGTGAGATCAAAAGCAGGGAACTCAACACAAATGATATTTTCTATGCCAGCGAAGGGACAGAACATATTGCGCGTCCGCAAGGTGTCGCCCGCGTGCTGGTCATTGAAAAAGAGGGTTCCGTTTGATTAAGGTCTGCTCCGTTAGCCGGCAAAGCCGGATGTCAGTGTCCGCTTTGTCTATCAGGCGCCCTGTAGGCAAGATGTAAGCATCTGAGCAGATCAGACCTGCTATGTATCCCATTATGGCGAAAACGATGCCGGATTTACTGTAACGTCTCTGCCAGTAAGGCTGCCTGAACAGCAGGGCGCGTATTGATCGCTGCCCTGTAAGCCACCAGCGCAGACCAGCGATCGAGTTCAATATTGAAGTACTTGCACCAGCCCAGTACGGTAAAAAGGTAAGTATCGGCAACGCTGAATGACTCCCCCATCAGATACGTTTTATCCGTCAGCACCTCCTGCAGATAGTCGAATCGTTTAAAGAGCTTCTCACGAAAGATTGCCAGAACAGCGTCTGGAAGTGTCGTATTGAACAAGAGCGCGGACCCCGCGTGGATTTCGCTGCTGATGAAGTTAAGCCACTCCTGCAGCCGAACCCGCTCCCAGCTTCCTGCTGGTGGTGCCAGCCCGCTTTGTGGCATCAGATCGGCAAGATACTGCACAATCGCCGGCCCTTCAGTCAGTATCTGACCATCATCCAGCTCCAGCGCAGCGACATAGCCTTTAGGATTGATGAGGCGAAAATCGCGACCGTCAGCGGTGAGTTTGCTCCTGTTATTGACTCTGATCAGTTCAAACTCCAGTGCCAGCTCGCGCAGCACGATGTGAGGTGAAAGCGAGCAGGTAGACGGGGCGTAGTAAAGTTTCATCGGTTCTCCGTTAAGAATGAGTGCTGTTCCCCGACATACTATGTTTAACCTGAATGCTGCTGTAAAATTAATGATTCATAAGTCAACTATTAGCCGAGCTACTGATAAAGATGATGAATCTTGTGCACTGGCGCCTGATGGTGGCCGTGGCCGACGTCCGAAACATCTCACGTGCCGCTGAAGCGACAGGCATGACCCAGTCCGCTGCCAGCCAGGCGATTGCCCAGCTGGAGTCGTCACTCGGGTTCCCGGTGTTTGTGCGTGAGCGTCGGCACATCAGTGTCACCGCGCTGGGTGAACAGGTGATTGAACATGCGCGAACAATGCTGGTGCAGCTCAATGCGATCCGTGAGCTTGCTGATGAGAGTCGGGGGTTACAGGGCGGGCGTATCAGGCTTGCCAGCTTTCCCTCTGTGACCTCCACACTTCTGCCTGGCCTGTTGCGGAACGTCAGGCGTCTCTATCCGGGCATCGAGGTTGTGGTGCTTGAAGGAACAGACGAGGAAGTTGAGGAGTGGCTCGCAGCAGACACCGTTGAGCTGGGAGTGGTGATGAATCCCGCGCCCGGACGTGCAGATGTGATATTAGGCCGGGACGCATGGGTCGCGGTGATGCCAGTCAGCTACCCGCAGTCTGGCGCGAACGGGATAACATTGCAGGAACTGGCAGACCAGCCCTTTGTGCTGGCAACAGGCGGGTGCGTGGTGAATGGCAAAAGCCTGATCGAACAGGCGGGGCTCCAGCTCTCTGACGTGCGCATAAAAGTTCGCGACTGGATCAGCGCCTGCATGCTGGTACGTGAGAACATGGGTGTTGCGCTGGTTCCCGAATCAGCCCTGCCGGCAGAACGGCGCGGCCTGTCTGTCGTGCCGATAACCCCTGCGATACACCGCGAGTTCGGACTGGTTTGTTCGCTCTCCGGAAAGGCTTCTGATGTGACGCAGGCACTGCTGAAAGGTATGCGCAAAAGGCTGAGTAAGGAAGCGGCTTCGTGACCCGGCCGTAGAAGACCTAAACCTCAGAATCCGCGTATCTGGTCGAACAGCTGGTAAAGACGCGACTGATTCACAAGTGAAGCGCCTTGTTCGCCCAGCTTCTGCTCCAGCGGATTCAGGACATCGAACAACACACTGTAAATCTCTTCACGTTCCACGGTCTCGATCGCCTTCGAACGCCGGTCGATGAGATTAAAGGCTTCGGAGTAGGCGGTTACGGCGGCCGTCAACAGGGCTGCAACATCCATGTTGCTGGTAATATTCTGTGTCGCAGTCCGCAGGTTTTTGTAAGCCAGCGCCGCTTTTCGGGCATGCGTGGCCGAAATATGTTCGCGACCATCCCAGTCGCGTAACGGATTATGCAGGTTTTCAGTCAGCCACTCCGGCTTGCGGGCCTTACTCAACGAGAGGTCCAGCCCCAGCGTTGTCGCCTGCTTATAAGCGATTCTGACATAACTCACCAAATCAGACGGGACGCTGGTCATCCACAGGCTGGAGAGATTCGGCAACTGTCCGGGACGGGGAAAGTCGGCCGCGCTAAAGCCAAAAATGTTGGAGAGGGTCAGCATCTGCAACAGTGGCAGTGCAGCAATACTCTGCATTTGGCTGACCACGCCGGGGTTCCCCCAGAGACGCAACTCAGTCAGACAGGGAAAACGCTCCACTACAGGTGCCAGATCGATCGCTCTTACGCCCGTCAGTGACAACGCCCCGAGCCGATCCAGGCCCTGCAGTAACGGCAAACCCAGTGAACATTGCAGACAGAGGTTACGACCTTCCTGATGCGTCTCTACCTGTAAATCTGACGAGGGTGTTGCGGTGAGTGACAGCAGGGCGAGATCAGGATTCAGCCGCACATGGCTCACGCCTTTCGGGTTCAGAATCAGGCGCGACAGGCGGGTTGCCGCGACATCGATCGCGCTGACCACGGCGGACTGCCAGTGTAGTTCGTTGATAAAGGGATGCTGCCGGATATATGCCATCAGCCCGGGCGTGCTATGTGCGGTCTCAAGGGTCATCAGACAGGGCAGTCGATCCAGTTCAGAGAGATCAGTCAGGGTTTGCAGGATGCTGTCATTGACGCGGGTGGTGTTCTCACGACGTGTCTGACCACCGACGATGACGTTGCGTGTGCCAGAGACGACCTTAAACTGCGCACGCCGGACCGGGTCGATTTTCTCCCAGCTGCGCTGAAGCGCCAGACTGTCTCCCACGTCCCAGCCGAATTTATAGGTGCTGACGTCGTTGTCTGCCAGTGGCGGCAGGTTAGCAATCAGCACGTGCCCCGGTGGCACACTGGCGGGAACGTAACCCTGATCCAGGCTCTCTTTGAGAAAATAGTAGCTGCAGCGCAAAGGCTGCAGACGGCTGGCTTCGGTTTTGTCGGGCAGATGTTCGCCCGCCCAGTCGAGTTGCAGAATGGCTGCAAGGGCTTTGCCACTGGGATTAGCAGGCTAACAGACTGTGCCAGCCCGCCCCGGAATCTCATGGGGGCGGGCAGCCAGCTTACAGGCGGTTACTGGCCTCGACCAGTTCGTTATAGGACTTTAAAACGCGCATCGGTGAACCCGATACCATCCAGCCCGTATTACCGCTTCCTTTCAGCAGACTCTGCTCACCTGTGCTGTAAGGCGTTTTATCGCGGACCCGACGCATGCGATCTTTGCAGTCTTTCAGGAAGGTTCCTGCATTCTCCTGGAAGATGGACCAGGTTAATGGCTTGCCCGCTTCGCTGGCCGTTGCCTTTCCTGCCTCAGCCAGCAGCGCACTGTAAGCATCAATCGATTTTGTCATCTCCGCCACATCGGGCGCGGATGCGGTCAGCACGGTCGCCAGCTGTTTAGCCTGAGTGACTAATGCCAGGCGATAGTAGCGACTATGGCGGCCCTCAGACTTTTCAATTTCAACGAGCTGCGCAGCGGTGAGGGCATTGTTCTCTTTCTCAACTTCGGCACCGAACTGGTCGCTGGATTTCATAAAGCGGTCAAAGGCCTGCATGAGCGGCTGATGCATCTGCTTGCCTTTCGCGAAGCCATCATCCTTGTAATCGTCCTGACTGTAGTAGAGGTGTGCCTCTGAAACCAGCGGCTGCAGTGCCGTTAAATCCGCCAGATACTGTGTGGCTGCCTCATCCAGCGCCGGCATTTTTGGGCTGGCCTTTGATGCCTCATTGATAGCTTTAGTACATTTATCCAGTTCGTAAGGCGTGACATCCCCCAGCAGGTTGACGCTGCGCTCCTTGCCGGTGGGGCCCTTTTCAACATTCGCAATCCAGCTTACATAGCGCAGAGCACTGTCACGGACCGATCCATCGGTGGTGTTAAAACACGCCACATAGGCGTTCAGTTTAGTGGTGAGTTGCGCAGTTGTATCCTCTGCAACGACCTGCGGCTGGCTCTGCGGAGCCGGTTTTGCATCCGCTTTATCACTGTTGTCGCATGCGGCCAGTGGCAGTACGAGGGCGGTTACCAGCATCCCGGGTAATATGACCCTGCTTGCTCTTTTAAACACAATAGCTCCTTTATTTGTTGAGTCAGAAATACAAATTCTGAATAGATGATGCGCTGTGCGTCAGGCGCTTTGCGCCGCTGCCGCTGCTTCTTCTTTCAGTAATGCCCGGACCGTCTGATGACGATGCCAGTACAGGCCGAGGATATTCTTGAAGGCTTCAATCTCCTTCTTCAGGCCCGGCAAGGGAATCTCACTGCGCTTTTTGCCCTTAGTGTTCGGCTGCTCATGCTGCACGTAGAGCTTATCCCGGCCGAAATTACGAATGACGTTGATGTTTTTAACGTTATCCCAATCCAGCAGTTCGCCGGTTTTCGGCGACACGATGCCCTGCCAGGTGATGACAATCTGCGAGCCATCTTTCAGCGTGTAAGGCACATTGGGGAAATGCTTCAGTACCAGCGCGGTTTCCATCTCTCCTTCAGGCTGATAGCGCCAGGCCAGGCTCTCCTCATGCACCGAGGAGAAGTCGCGTTCATATTTCTGCCACAGCTGCTGTTCGATCTCATTGGCAACCGGCATCAGATCGACCCAGCTCTCGTCCGGGAAATCGGCGGCGACCATGGCATAGTCGGCTTCGTCGATGTTGTAGCCGACGTTGCGCATCCTTTCTGCCAGCGGAGGGTGGGAATCAAACGGATGCGGCACATTCTGTTCGCGGACAATGCTGATAAAGTCTGGAGTGGCGACATGCGCTGGCAGACCGGCAGCGATAGCTTTGCTGATGCCCAGTTCGTTTTCGTGCAGCGTCCGGTCATTAAAGAAGTTACGTTCAACTTCGCTGCGGTAGCTTGCATAGGCCGACACTTTGAGCAGCGATTCGATAATCGCGGCCGGGGAGACCAGGGTTGAGGCATTACGGTCCGCCACAAACTCACGTTCACGGCTGTTGCGCTGCCACGCCAGCTCAAACAGCATGCGATAGAGATAGAGCGGGTAGTAGACTATCAGCGTAGCCAGGTTCTGACCCATCAGCTGCATATAGAGGTCAAAGCGATGTAGCTTCGGTCCCAGCAGTGCGCCAGAGGCGGTGTCGCCTTCGTGAAGGTGTGTCAGCTCATGAACCATCACACCATCCGCCTGCGCCACGGTGAGCTGACGCAGCAGTGGAATACTGACATAGAGCTTTCTACCGCTGAGCGGGTGTCCGTTTACACTCAGTGGGGCTTCCGTCACGTAGAAGTTGGTGTCGATGCCCGCAACGATATGATCGGGTGGTGTGGTGCCGACTCTGGCGGCCAGCATATCAATCTGTGACCAGAGTGCCGGAGCGGCTTCGCGGGTCACGACTTCGCCTTCAATACTCTCTTCCGGCGGAAGTTTTTTGAAGATGCCTTTGATCATGTAATACATGCCGGCCAGCACCAGCAGGCCGACCGCCATCACCAGCTTTGGATAGTAGGTTTGCGTGAAGAAAGCAGTACCCCAGAACGACAGCCAGACCAGCATGGCGCCCTGAACTATGACTTCCAGAGAACAGGCCAGCATCAGGAATTTACGGGCCAGCGCCAGACTGATGACCTGTCCCCGGCGGCTTTTAAAGGCCAGCGCGCTGAACAGCAATACCATCAGCAGGACGACCCCGCTGCTGATCAAGGTCCAGATGGCCACTTTATCCATCATATAAAACTGCCACAGCTCAGATTGCGGTGCGCAGACGGCGTTTTTGTAATCCTGCAGATTTTCATCGACCGGACCACAGACGCTGGACGGTGGATTCTGCTGCAAAAATGCCTGCAGTTTGCCGGTATTCTGCTGTTGCTCCTGCGCATCGTTCATGAATAACTGGGTGTACTGCTGGTCAAGTTGCGAGTTGCCATATTCAGCAAAAACCAGGGTGATCACGGGGACCAGAAACAGTGTGAACAGCAGCCAGAGAAATACCTTGAGATAACCCTTTTTCAATTCCGTTAATGATTTCAAAATAACAACATCCTATATGTCAGTGAAAGGGGAAGCTGCTTTTTAAGGAAATTCTGAAAAGAATGCCCTTGACCCGGCTACACTTTGCAGGACATGTTTGCGAGCTTCAGCGATATGATAATTAATGCAAAGTGCTCTAAGCCAGTCAGCACCTGTTCATAAAAGCGCAGAAAAATATTTCATGGGCTTGTCAGGTTGCCAGCAGATTATTATCCTGACGGCACCCTGTTGTTCTGCCGCGACAGTAATAATTTGAGTTAATATTCATTATTTATTTCGGTCAGCCTCCACCATGAAGTTAAAAAAGCTGCCTGTCTGCTGACGCTACACCAGATTTACTATTTTGCCAATTGCGCTGAAAAAATTACCAGCGCATCCCCTTAAAGGGATTCCAGCCGTTATCGTCTTTTCTCTCTTTCAGGTAGTAACTGTAATTCGTGCTCATGCCGTACAGGGCATTAAATCCATAACCCAGACCGACCTGGAGATACCGTGGGAATTCTATGCCCGCAATCGCTAAGCCGATGATTAATACAGTATAAACAGCCACCATAATTAAAATCAGCGAGATGTTTTTCTTCCACAGGCCGAGTACAAACAGATAAATCGGGCCGAACAGGAAGGCAATTAAATTCATGTTCACTCTCAATTTTTGCCTGAAAGGAAGTTGTTTTAATGCCTGTCTGAAAGCGGGTGTACTGGGAGCACCATAACGGTCAAAAAAATCAAAGCGGGCCTGCCACTTCGCACTGTACGCTTTAGCAGTATTGATGTTTTCAATATTTTCAATCGGTTGTTTCATGTTTTCCTCACTACCCTGTGCAAAAATCTGGCGACCCCGAGCCTATTACAGGCGGATGACAGCAATTAAATTACTGCTCAATGCCCGCCGGAGCCGCAGAGACGAATTTTAAAAACAGTCATGCTAGCGTCGCAATTCATTCGCGCCGATATAATATCGTTACGAAACAAATAGCCCCGCCGCACCCTGGGGGCAATATTAGCGTGCTAAGTACGTAATTCAGGATAAGCAAATCATTGGGAAATAACCCTGGCAGCTCCAGGTGTTTTATTATGAAGCTGGCATGGCAGCCCGATTGGAACAAAGCCAATATTAACACCAAAGAAAATATCGCCACAATGATAAAAATATGTTAATTTTCAGAAAATCATTCCTCGTTCCTCACCCATTTAAAGGATATAAAGATGATCGCATGGAGCGGAGTCGGATTTTTTGTCGCATTATTAATTTGTGCCGCCTATCTGCTGTGTAAATGGGTGCTGGATTTTTATTACTACGACGGTTTCTTCCTGGCGCATTTATGGGCGACAGGCGCGACGCTCATCGTTGCCGCTCTTTTTTGTGCGGTTTTCGTCTGGGCGCTCCGGCAGGAAAAATGGCTGGACTCCATCGCTACGGCGACGAAAAGCGAGCCGATGATGGCCCCTGAAAAAACCCACAACTTCTTTTTTATCCCCGTTCTCTACTGGCCGATTATTCTGTTACTGCTCGGCTCAGGGATCTGTATTTACGACCTGACCCGATAACGCCTCTGCCTCACCGACACCCGATGTGGTGTCTGTGAAATGGAAATATCCACTACACGAAGGAGTTCACGGTGAAATTACGTCAATCATTAAACATTATGGCTGCAGTCTGCCTGACTGCTGCTCTTGGCAGCGCTCCGATGATTGCATCGGCAGCCGAAGCGAAAACAGCACAAGCCGCAAATCCGCAGACTCAGACGCTCTCTCTGCTGGATGGCAAACAGACTTTCACTCTGCAGGGCTATGAAAAGCAGCCTGTTCCGGGCGGCGGACCAGGTACTATGTATGTGAACAAGCAGGAAAAACGTGTGTTGATTGTTGGCGAAGAAGAGATCCCGGTGATTGCCCGTGGTGCCAGTGACGCTGATTTTCTCAACGGCATGAAGTCGATCAAAGACAAGCAGAAGCAGGCTTCACCTTCTTACACGGTGATTAGTGAGAAGACCGAAAACGCCAATGGTCTGCCGGTCTATCATATTGAAGCTACTGACAAGATGGGTGGCAACGATGTGCAGCAGGCTACTCTGCTGGCGGTCGCCAACAAGAAATTCACCGTTATCCAGGTGATTTCAAATCATAAAGACAAGGCTGGTCACCTGAAAGCAGTTAAAAATATTCTCGGTAAATAAGCCGGGTTAGCTGTGTGAATAAGTTATTCGTTGCTGTCAGATTCAGCCTTATTTAAGTTTGTCAGCAGTGTGAGGCCGTTTCCGGCCTCTTGTTAAATTCCTCCAGACACTCACTTCAGGCCGCGCGCACCTGCGGCATCGCAATATCTGCGCTGATACGTGCGCCGTCGGCGTCAAACACCATGCAGTGATGCGGATGGAAGCTGGGCCGCAGCGTCTGATAAGGGCGGAAATGCACATCGCCCGGCAGCAGCATCTTAAAGCCGTCGTGGCCGTGGCTCTGTCCAAACAGATACGTATTGTTGCCGAGCCGTTCGACGACCTCGCAGTGGAAGTCGATATTCAGAGGCGCATCGCCGTTGATCTGCAACTGTTCCGGTCGGATACCCAGGGTGATCTCATCTCCTGGCTGCAGCTGGCGGATGGGTGAGGGGAGTTGCAGCCGGTGTTCGCCGTCATTGATCAGGGCGACCAGCCCGCCAGGGCTACACTGCTCCACGCACGCGGGCAGGAAGTTCATCTTCGGGGAGCCGATAAAGCCCGCGACAAATCGGTTGATTGGATTGTAATAGAGTTCCATCGGCGAACCGACCTGTTCCACCTTGCCGTAGTTCATCACCACAATCTTGTCGGCCAGCGTCATCGCTTCCGTCTGATCGTGCGTCACATAAACCATGGTGGTTTTCAGCTCCTGATGAAGCTTAGCGATGTGCAGACGCATATCGACGCGCAACTCTGCATCCAGGTTCGACAATGGCTCATCAAACATAAATACCCGGGGATTACGCACGATGGCGCGACCAATGGCGACACGCTGACGCTGTCCGCCGGAAAGCTGTTTAGGTTTGCGATCCAGCAACTGTCCCAGCTGCAGCGTCTTCGCCACCATCTCCACCTGATGCTGAATCTGCGCCTTGGGCAGCCCATTCACTTTCAGGCCGTAGCCGATATTCTCCGCCACCGTCATATGGGGATAGAGTGCATAACTCTGGAACACCATCGCCACGCCCCGGTGCGAAGGTGCCACATCATTCATCACCTCATCGGCAATCAGAATCTCACCGTCACTGATCTCTTCCAGCCCGGCAATCAGCCGCAATAGCGTGGATTTTCCGCAGCCTGATGGACCGACGAATACTGCAAACTCACCAGCTTCAATATCAAGTGCGATATTTTTCAGCGTTTCTGTTTTACCAAAGCGTTTGGTGACATTTCTCAATCTGATGCTGGACATGCTGAACCTCATGGCAAGGAGTTTGGTGGCTGAAATGTACGACGTATAACAGTTGGCCATTTTCCACGTCAGCCCTGATGGTGCCTGCGTTGACTATAACGTTCCGTCAGGGCACACCCTATCGCTGTTTTTGATTTCTGTAATACCGATCACACATTGGTGCGAACGGGCTGGAGCACGTTACGCATTCCGCGTAGCGTATGGCGAAAATGCGATACGTTATTCACGTTTTATATGACCGATGAACCCTGTTCAGCATGTGTCTGAAAAAAGAACAACAGCAAATGACAGTTAAAATGTCATACCTTCACACGAGGCCGGTAATGAAAATCAAAATCAGCGTTACGCTACTTCTGTCAGCCATGATGCTTAATCAATCCGTCTGGGCCGCTCAGCAACTCACCGTCTGGGAAGACATTAAAAAATTGGACGGCATCAAAACGGCGATCGCCGATTTTCAGAAACAGTACGGCGTTGAAGTGAAAGTGCAGGAGATGCCCTTTGCGCAGCAGATTGAGAAGCTGCGCCTGGATGGTCCGGCAGGTATCGGCCCGGATGTGCTGGTGATCCCCAACGACCAGCTCGGCAGTGCGGTGGTGCAGGGCTTGCTGGCTCCGCTGAAAATCGATGCGTCAGAGCAGAGCGCTTATACGCCTTCGGCGATGGCCGCGTTCACACAGAATAACGTGGTCTACGGGGTGCCTAAGGCAGTTGAAACCCTGGTGCTGATCTACAACAAAGATCTGCTGCCCGCGCCGCTGAAAACCCTGGATGAGTATCGCGCGTTCTCGCAGAAGCAGCGCGAGGCAAAACAGTATGGCCTGCTGGCGAAGTTCGACCAGATTTACTACAGCTGGGGCGTGATGGCACCAATGGGATCTTACATTTTTGGTAAAGACGCAAAAGGCGGGATTAACACTCAGGATATCGGGCTGAACACCCCAGGCAGCGTGGAGGCGGTGACATACCTTAAGCGCTTCTTCAGCGAAGGATTGCTGCCTGGCGGCATCATGGGCGACAACGGCCTTAACGCTATCGACTCGCTGTTTACCGAGAAAAAAGCGGCGGCGGTGATCAACGGGCCGTGGGCGTTCCAGCCTTATCAGGCGGCCGGGATCAACTACGGCGTAGCGCCCCTGCCGCTGCTGCCAAACGGCAAGCCGATGAGCTCCTTCCTGGGCGTTAAAGGCTATGTGGTATCGACCTGGAGCAAAGATCAGGCGCTGGCACAGAAGTTCCTTACCTTTATCAACCAGCCGCAGTACGTGAAAGCGCGTTATCAGAAAACTCAGGAGATCCCACCGGTTACTGCGCTGATGAACGATCCGATTATCAAAGATGATGAGAAAGCCAACGCGGTCGCGGTGCAGGCGGCGCGAGCCTCAGCCATGCCGGGTGTGCCAGAGATGCAGGAAGTGTGGGGTCCGGCCAATGCGGCGCTGGAGCTGAGCGTTTCCGGCAAGCAGGAGCCAAAAGCGGCGCTGGATAACGCGGTGAAACAGATCACCATGCAGATTGAAGCGATGCAGGCCAGCAACCAGTAATGCCGGTTCACGGGATAACCGTACAGGATAAGGATCAGAGTGTGGCTATATCTTCCGATGAACATCTGGTGACCGCTAAGCGTCCGCGTCGTCATGCGACGACCGGTGCGCTGCTGGCACTGCTGCCTGGCTTCGGCCAGTTTTATCACCGCCAGTGGGCGAAAGGCCTGTGCTTTCTGATTCTGCTCAGCAGTTTTACCGGCATCTTCCACGATTTTCTGCGTGTAGGATTCTGGGGGCTATACACGCTGGGTGAATCGGTGCCGCGCGATAATTCCATTTTCCTGCTGGCGGAGGGAATTATCAGCGTGCTGATCGCCGCCTTCGGTGTGGCGGTCTGGGGATTGTCGGTGCGCGATGCCTGGGTCAATGGCGTTAAGCGCGACAGGGGGCTACCGCTTAACAGCGTGCGCCAGCAGTATCAGCTGCTGCTGCGCGACGGCTTCCCCTACCTGATGATTTCGCCAGGCTTTATTCTGCTGGTTTTCGTGGTGGTGTTTCCGATTCTGTTTGGTTTTGCCATCGCCTTCACCAACTACAACCTCTATCACACGCCGCCGGCGAAACTGGTGGACTGGGTAGGATTCAAAAACTTTATCAACATTTTCACGCTGTCGATCTGGCGCTCCACCTTCTTCGATGTGCTGCAGTGGACGGTGGTCTGGACGCTGCTGGCGACCACGCTGCAGTGCACTGTCGGCGTGATGCTGGCGATTCTGGTCAATCAGAAAGACCTGCGCTTTAAACCGCTGATCCGCACCATCTTTATCCTGCCGTGGGCGGTGCCGGGTTTTGTCACAATTCTGGTGTTTGCCGGGATGTTCAACGACAGCTTTGGGGTGATCAACAACGCGATTCTCGACTTCTTTGGCATTGCACCGAAAGCCTGGATGACCGATCCGTTCTGGACCAAAACCGCGCTGATTATGATGCAGACCTGGCTCGGCTTCCCGTTTGTCTTTGCGATGACCACCGGGGTGCTGCAGGCGATCCCGGACGACCTCTATGAGGCGGCAATCATGGATGGCGCCAGCGCCTGGACGCGGCTGAAAACCATCACGCTGCCGCTGGTGCTCTACGCCATTGCGCCGATCATTATCACGCAATACACCTTCAACTTTAACAATTTCAACATCATTTATCTGTTTAACAACGGCGGTCCGGCGGTGGCGGGATCGAATGCCGGAGGCACGGATATCCTGGTGTCATGGATCTACAAGCTCACCATGTCGTCGTCGCAATATGCTATCGCCGCCACGATCACCATTCTGCTGTCGATTTTCGTGGTAGGTCTGGCGCTGTGGCAGTTCCGCGCGACCCGGTCGTTTAAACAAGATGAGATGGCGTAAGGGAGCAGTTATGGCGAAGTCCGGCAGTATTAAACGCGAAAGGTGGATACGCCTGTCGCTGACCTGGCTGGTGGTGCTGGCCGTCTCGACCATCATCATTTATCCGCTGGTCTGGACGGTAGGGGCATCACTGAATGCGGGCAACAGTCTGCTCAGCAGTTCGATCATTCCGGAGAATGCGTCGCTACAGCATTATCGCGACCTGTTCAACGGCACGGTGCCTTACCTGACCTGGTACTGGAATTCGATGAAAATCAGTTTCCTGACCATGGTGCTGACGTTAATCAGCGTCAGCTGTACCGCCTATGCCTTTTCCCGCTTTCGGTTTAAGGGACGGCAGAACGGACTGATGCTGTTTCTGCTGCTGCAGATGATCCCGCAGTTTTCAGCGCTGATCGCGATCTTCGTCCTGTCGCAGCTGCTGGGATTAATCAACAGCCACCTGGCGCTGGTGCTGATCTATGTCGGCGGGATGATCCCGATGAACACCTATCTGATGAAGGGCTATCTCGATTCGATTCCCAAAGATCTGGATGAGTCAGCGCGCATGGATGGCGCGGGCAATTTCCGCATCTTTGTTGAGATCATCATGCCGCTGTCGAAGCCGATTCTGGCAGTCGTTGCGCTGTTCTCGTTTACGGGGCCGCTGGGCGATTTCATTCTCTCCAGCACCATTTTGCGCACGCCGGAACAGTTCACGCTGCCGATTGGCCTCTACAACCTGGTGTCGCAAAAAATGGGTGCCAGTTACACCACCTATGCGGCCGGAGCCGTGCTGATCGCTGTGCCGGTAGCCGTGTTCTATCTGGCGCTGCAGAAATACTTCGTCTCCGGCCTGGCCTCAGGCAGTACTAAAGGATAAATCATGACGCCCAAAACATTGATTCTCGCCCTGGCACTGGCCTGGGCGACGCCGCTGCTCGCCGCCGATCAGCCTGTCATCGCCTCAGCCGGGCCGTGGCCCGTCGATTTTATCAAAGGTGCGGACATCTCTTCACTGGCAGAGCTCGAGAAGCAGGGCGCGAAATTCTACAACGCGGATAATCAGCAGCAGGATGCTATCGCCATTCTGAAAGCCAGCGGCATCAACACTATCCGGCTGCGGCTATGGGTCGATCCCACAGACGGCAGCGGTCACACATACGGCGGTGGCGGCAACGATCTGGCGACTACGCTGGCGCTGGCGAAGCGGGTTAAAGCGGCGGGACTGAAGCTGCTGCTGGATATCCATTACAGCGATTTCTGGACCGATCCCGGTAAGCAGTTCAAGCCCAAAGCCTGGCAGTCGCTGGCTTTTCCGCAGCTGGAAACGCGGGTGCATGACTATACCCGCGACACTATCGCCCGTTTTAAAGCGGAAGGGGTGCTGCCGGATATCGTGCAAATTGGCAACGAGCTTAATGGCGGCATGCTCTGGCCGGAAGGCAAGAGCTGGGGCCAGAACGGCGGCGAATTTGATCGGCTGGCGGGCCTGCTCAAGGCGGGCATCAGCGGGTTGCGCGAAAACCTCAGCGATCCGCATCAGGTGAAGATCATGCTGCATCTGGCTGAGGGTACTAAAAACGATACCTTCCGCTGGTGGTTCGATGAAATCGTTAAGCGTGATGTGCCGTTCGATGTGATTGGCCTGTCGATGTACACCTACTGGAACGGCCCCATCAGCGCCCTGAAAGCCAACATGGATGATATCTCCCGGCGCTATGACAAAGACGTGATGGTGGTGGAAGCGGCCTATGGTTACACGCTGGAAAACTGTGACAACGCCGAGAACAGTTTCCAGGCAAAAGAGGAGCAGGCAGGCGGCTATCCCGGCACGGTCGCGGGGCAGGCGGCCTATCTGCATGACCTCATTAAAGCGGTGCTGGCGGTGCCGGACCATCGCGGCAAGGGCGTGGTCTACTGGGAACCGGCGTGGATCCCCGCGCCCGGCAATACCTGGGCTACGCCCGCCGGCATGAAATATATCCACGACGAATGGAAACAGGGTAACGCCCGCGAGAACCAGGCGCTGTTTGACTGTCACGGCAAGGCGCTGCCTTCGCTACAGGTTTTTCATTAACTTATCAGCATTAACGCTGATCTCTTCCTCTGAGGAACAGGTATGAATAAATTTCCCCCGCTGAGCGCCCGGGTTAACCGGCTGCTGCATGGTGCTGACTACAATCCGGAACAGTGGGCGCACCAGCCGGGCATTATTGATGACGACGTTGCGATGATGAAGCAGGCGAACTGTAACGTAATGTCAGTGGGTATTTTCAGCTGGGCGAAGCTGGAGCCTGAAGAGGGGCGCTATGAGTTTGGCTGGCTGGATGAGGTGATCGATACGTTGTGGCTGCAGGGGATTTCCGTGTTTCTCGCCACACCGAGCGGGGCACGTCCGGCCTGGATGTCGCAGGCGTATCCGGAGGTATTGCGGGTGGGGCGCGATCGCGTTCCCGCCTTGCACGGTGGCCGTCATAACCACTGTATGACCTCGCCGGTTTATCGCCAGAAAGTGCAGGCGATGAATAGCCGCCTGGCCGCGCGTTACGCGCATCATCCGGCGGTGGTCGGCTGGCATATCTCTAATGAGTATGGTGGTGAGTGTCATTGCGATCGCTGTCAGCAGGCCTTTCGCGGCTGGCTGCAGCGTCGCTATGAGACGCTGGAGAAGCTGAATCTCGCCTGGTGGAGTGATTTCTGGAGTCATACCTACACAGAGTGGTTACAGATTGCGTCGCCTGCTCCGCAGGGCGAAATGTCGATTCATGGTCTGAATCTGGACTGGCGGCGGTTTATGACCGATCAGGTCACTGACTTCTGTCGGGAGGAGATTAAGCCGCTGAAACAGGCGAATCCCGATCTGCCCGCGACCACCAATTTCATGGAGTATTTCTACGACTACGATTACTGGAAGCTGGCACCGGCGCTGGATTTTATCTCCTGGGACAGCTACCCGATGTGGCACAACGAGAAGGATGAGACCACGCTCGCCTGTTACACCGCGATGTATCACGATTTGATGCGCACCCTGAAGCAGGGTAAACCGTTTGTATTGATGGAATCGACGCCGGGATCAACGAACTGGCAGCCGACCAGTAAGCTGAAGAAGCCGGGGATGCATATTCTCTCTTCACTGCAGGCAGTGGCGCATGGTGCGGACGCGGTGCAGTATTTCCAGTGGCGCAAGAGTCGGGGGTCGGTCGAGAAGTTTCACGGAGCGGTGGTCGATCATGTCGGTCATATTGATACGCGAACCGGGCGTGAAGTGAGTGAGCTGGGCCGGATGCTGGCAGCGATGACGCCGGTGATGGGCAGTCGGGTTGAGGCGCGGGTGGCGATTATTTTCGACTGGGAGAGTCGCTGGGCGATGGATAACGCGCAGGGTCCGCGCAATCTCGGCCTTCATTATGAGCACACGGTGAACGAGCATTATCGGGCGTTCTGGGAGCAGGGCGTTGCGGTAGATGTGATTAATGGCGACAGCGATTTCAGTGGTTACGATCTGGTGATTGCGCCGATGCTCTATATGGTGCGCGACGGTTTTGCCGCGCGAGCAGAAGCGCATGTTGAGCGGGGCGGGCATTTCGTGGCCAGCTACTGGAGCGGCATCGTGAATGAGAGCGATCTCTGTTATCTGGGAGGATTCCCGGGTCCGCTGCGTCCGCTGCTCGGCATCTGGTCAGAAGAGATCGATAGTCTGACCGATGAGGAGTTTAACGGCGTGCGCGGGGTGCGTGGCAATGAGCTGGGGTTGAGCGGGCCATATCAGGCGCGGGAGCTTTGCGAGCATATTCATCTGGAAGGGGCCATGGCGCTGGCCAGTTACGAGAGTGATTTTTATGCCGGAACCCCTGCGGTGACGGTGAATCGGGTCGGTGAGGGTAAAGCCTGGTATATCGCGTCGCGTAATGATCTGCCGTTCCATCGGGATTTTTATGGTGCGCTGATTAAGCAGCTGGGATTGCCGCGTGCGCTGGCGACTGAGCTGCCGCCAGGCGTGGTGGTACAACGCCGTACTGATGGTGAGAAGGCTTTTCTGTTTGTGCAGAACTTTACGGGGCAGGCGCAGCAGTTATCGTTGCCTGCCGGGTTAAGGGATTTAATCGATGGCTCGGGTGTAGGGGGAACGCTGATGCTGGGGCCGTGGGGATGTCGGGTTTTGAGTGTGCTTCTGGAGCAATGATGAGCGCTGGCTCAGGGGGGATGTTGGCGCTTTCTGGCAGTCTGAGCACATGCTCAGGGGGTATATGCCTTCCGCAAAGGCGCAAAAGATGGCATCCCTGCCCGCTCAGCACGGGCAATTACGCACCTCATCCCTGAGGTGCGCCCGTTCCCGGGCCAACGCTTTGCGTTGTTCAAAAACGCTCCCGGCGTTTTTGTCCCTGGCCCGTGATGCTTTGCTACAGGCATATGCCCCCATCGCTTTTGAGACCGGACATTGTCTGTAGGAATAGCTGGGTTTTACTGTTGATGTAGGGCAGGTTTTTTAGAGCCTGATTGCAGGATGGGTGCAGGAAGCGTGTATATTTAGTGAGCAGTCCCGGGCATGTATCCCGCGTTTTCGTTTATCAGTGGTGAGTGGCGGGCAGCAGCCCGCCTTTTTATTATCTGAAGGAGAACAACATGGTGAGTCTGAAATCATTTAAGCAATATTTCAGTCGGCAGCCGCTGACGGTGGAAGAGCTTGAGGTAGACAGCGCGCTACTGGAGCGTCTGGTGAACTGTTTTGGCGGGCGTGACAATATTCAGCAGGTGGATGCCTGTTTAACGCGGCTGCGGGTAAAGGTGACGTCGCTGAAGGCGGTAGATACGGCGGGATTACAGAAGGCGGGCGCGATTGGCGTGGTGATCCTGGGGCATGAGGTGCATGCGATCTTTGGTAAGCAGTCTGACCAGCTGCGTCAGCTGCTGGAAGAACGTTTCTTTAAACCGGAGTAACAGCCGCCAGTGAAATACGAATAAAAAAATGGATAACCGTCGCCGGTTATCCAAATAAGCCCCTGCATAAGAGCTTAGCAACGATCACAATGAGGAGACTGCTCGATTACCACCAGGCTTCGACCTGTACGCCGAAGTTCCAGGTGTTATTACTGGTGTTGTCTTTGAAGCTGTGTCCATCTTCTGAGTCATTCAGGTAAGAGGCAAACAGACGCAGTTCCGGACGTGACATAAATTCAGGACCGGCTGCCAGGCCTAGGGCCAGCGTATATTTCTGACCCGCCTGTTTGTAGTCGCTGCCCACCTTATTCTCATCTTTCTGCCAGAAGCTGCCGACTTCGCCGATGCCGCGAACATACTGCGTAAACTGATACTGACCACGACCCACCAGCGACAGCAGGGTGCTTTTGCTGGTCTGCGCGGTGATATCATCCGCCGATCCCCAGGTAAAGACCTGATTCAGGGAGAACTTATCGGTGATTGGGAGCAGACCGGTGTTAATCACGCGGTAGCCAGTGGCGTTTTGAGTATCATTCCACATGTCATACCAGCCGCCGCCCTGCGAAATCATGTTCTGCGCCAGACCTTTGTTGGCGTACTGGAACACCAGCTTCTGGTAGCCGCCCCACATGTCCTGACTGATTTCACTGGTGAGCATGACGCCGTTATCTGCGTCATACAGGCCACCATATTCTTTCTGTTTGTTGGTGGTGTTTGGCATGGCGTAATCGATACCAAATTCGGTCCAGGCACCGTTCCAGGGTTTCCAGCCGGCATAGCGAAGATCGAGGTAGTTAATGTTGACGTCGTTGTCGCCATCGACACGGTAATCCACGTCATTCGCATCGCCACGAATCCAGGCAAAGGAGATAGCGCCCGGACCGAGCGTGTAGTTTTCGATACCGGCACCTGACCCCGAGATGTTCCAGTACTTGGTATCAATGATGTGCAGATCGTGACGCTGGTAGTAGCGTTTACCGCCCCAGATCACCGCATCTTTATCACCCGGCACCAGTCCTTTGATCTGCAGGTTGAGCTGACGCAGGCCAAACTGCGCATCATCGCCGAAGGTGGTTTCGTTATCGTTTGAGCCGTCGGAGAACATACTGACCATGGTGTCGACGTAAAAACTGACATCATCCTTTTTGTAGACTTCGCTGCCCAGCTCAACCTCGCCATAAGTGTCGGCTTCATTGCCGAGACGGCCAACCTTGTTCTTTTGATACTCCTCAATACCGCCATCCTGTGAGACGCCCACGCCACCACGCAGATAGCCATGGAAATCGATGTTGTCGATGGCGGCATAGAGCGTCGGGGAGGTCAGGGCCGCAGCAAGCGCCACAGCAGCAGTACGTAACCTTGTTTCCATGTTATCCTCAATTTTATTTGTAATACGTTCACATGACAGCGGCAGTAAACGCCTTTTGTCGGATGAGTGACAAATAAAATCGCGATAATGTGTGATGCACTGCAAATAAAGTGACGCAATCTGTAACGATTAGTGAATCAGATCACCAAATTTCACAATGTGAAGGTATTACTTTTGCTTTTTATTCGCGCAATGTGACTGCAGTAGTCTGGCTGACATCAGGGCTGTGATAACATTCCGCCATCGGTAATCAGGGATGCGAATTATGAAATCAAAAAATGCCACCTTAGAGGATGTCGCCCGTCATGCTGGCGTGTCGTATCAGACGGTATCAAGGGTTCTGAATAAGTCGGCAAACGTCTCGGAATCAACGCGTCGCAAGGTGGAACACGCAATTGAGACGCTGCGCTACGTCCCTAACCGGCTGGCGCAGCAGCTGGTGGGCAAGCAGAGCACAACACTGGGTCTGGTAACGACGTCGCTGGCATTGCATGCGCCCTCCCAGGTGGCCGCTGCGGTTAAACGTTATGCGAATGCTGCGGACTACCAGGTGCTGATCGCGATGATTGATGAGAACGTCAATCAAAGTTTGCAGGATTGCATCAATGAGCTGAAGTCTCAGCGGGTGGATAAAGTGATCATCAATGTCCCGCTGGAGAGCAGCGCTGCTGAGCAGGTTGTGCAGGAGAACGACGATATTCTCTGTCTGTTCCTTGATGTTGATCCCTACAGCGCAGTGTTTAACGTTTCGTTTAACCCGGCTGATGGCACGCGTGCCAGCGTTAAATATCTCTATGAGCAGGGGCATCGCGAGTTTGCACTACTGGCGGGTCCTGAGCAGTCGGTCTCCGCCAGGCTGCGCTTAAAGAGCTGGCTCGACACGCTGGAAAGCTACCGTCTGAAGCCGGTCAGCATCAGCCACGGTAACTGGGATGCGCAGAGTGGTTATAATGGCGTGCTGCAACTGCTGCGTGAAGCGCCGGAGTTCAGTGCACTGCTGGTGGGCAACGATCAGATGGCGCTGGGTGTGCTGAGTGCGCTGCATCAGCGCGGTGTGGCGGTGCCTGGGCAGATTTCGGTGATTGGCTACGATGACACCTATGAAAGTGCCTTTTTCCATCCGGCGCTGACCACGGTGTCGCTGGATCTCGATTTGCAGGGCAAAGAGGCGGTTGCGCGTCTGTTACTGGCCAGTGAGCAGGATGAGCAGCGTTCCTCCTCAATTCTGCCGGCAAAGCTGGTGGTGCGCAGCTCGACCGGTATCGCCGGACAACAGCAGCGAGATTTAAAGCAGATTGCAGAACAACTACGGCTGATTGCCAGCCGGCTTGAGTAGCAGGGGCCAGACAAAGATAAAAAAGCATAACAACACACCGCTGCTATGCTCAGATCAGGATAACGCTTCTGAATGTCAGAAAAATTACCCATTGCCTGAGCTGGTCGGTAAACGGGCACTTTTATTACCTGTAAGCCAGCCGGCATGCTCAGCCCGATTCCTCTCCATCCAGGATGTGACACTATGCTGTGGCTTGAACAGGGACTTTACCTCAGGATCGAAGAATTAGCGCATGGCCCCCGGCCGCTGCCGCTTTCCAGTGGCTTTACCCCGCAGACCGCTTATCGCGCGCTGGGCTGCTTTAACCCCTCTGAAACCTCGGATGCTTATTACATTCTTTCAAATGACCGCGACGAAATCTGGTTTATCTGCAACCGGCATCTTAGAACCGTTTTTCTTGATGCCAGCAACACGGCATTTCGGGTGAAAATGCAGGAGCCAGCAGAAAGTCTGCCCGTCCTCTCTGCTGCACATGAAGGGCGTATCGTTTCCATCGAGCGGCCAGCCTGATTTAACAGCCTGCGCGGACGATGACAGATCAGATAATAAAAAAGCCGCCATCACTGGCGGCCCTGACTACGTTTAAGAATAAGTGTGACCTGTAATTCTTCCTATAGCGCTTTTTAATTCGCGGGGGCGGTCTTCATTGCCGGGCGCTGTGGCAGGACCACCAGAAAAGCGATGATGATCAGTGCCAGCGTCAGCGAGGCGCCATAGCGGCTCAGTGCGAGTCCGCCCGAAGCAAGGGGTTTATCCAGGAAGTCACCGACAACCGCACCCAGTGGCCGGGTCAGGATAAAGGCTGCCCAGAACAGCGCGGTGCGTGACAGGGAGGTAAAGCGACTTGCCGCCCAGATGATCGCCAGCGCGCCGACAAACAGCAGGATCCCGCCATCATAACCCAGGCCTTCGCTGTCTGCCGTCCAGTCACCCAATGCGGTGCCCAGTGTCTGAGAAAACATAATGGTGACCCAGTAAAAACTCTCAGTAACACCGTTGCTTACCGAACTCACTGCAACCGTTCCACAGGTCATTTTCCAGAGGAAAAGA
Source organism: Pantoea sp. X-Soil-YNGN-785 (assembly GCF_059730585.1). Taxonomy (NCBI): domain Bacteria; kingdom Pseudomonadati; phylum Pseudomonadota; class Gammaproteobacteria; order Enterobacterales; family Erwiniaceae; genus Pantoea; species Pantoea sp. X-Soil-YNGN-785. Next base: position 509,128 of record NZ_AP035943.1, on the reverse strand, counting down.
GAGAGGATCAGCAGAGTGCTCAGCAGCAGCGTACCGCCCAGATAACCAATGTTCAGTGAGCGATCGGCAAAGTCTGCCATCGTTGTACCGACGGTGGTCGTTGCCACGACGGTGAACCAGTAGATCCATTTATTGAAGCTGTTGCGATTGATCTGCACCACGACAGCGACCAGAAAGATGATGGCGAAAATCAGTGTTCCGGTCAGGTAACCGAGATTCATCGACATCGTCACCGCATCGCCGCCGGTTTCACCCAGGGTAGTCGCAGCGATTTTGGTCAACCAGAACGCCGCGGTAACGGCCGGCACTTTACTCAGAGCGTGAGAAGCTGTGTTGTTATTTTGCATAGGGTGATACTCCGGAAAAGCCCAACATGGGCTAATACAGCGGGGATGTTATAGGATTATTCTTAAGGAAAGATTAAGCTGGAGGCGAGTCGAGAGAAATTTTTGATGGGCTTTTTACTGCTGCTCTGAGAATAGAAATGCGCCACGATGTGCAGTTTTTTACAGGCTAAGCGCCATTATTATTCTGTTTTAAAGGCGTTTTTATACATCTTTCCTGCTATTAAATCGTCACAGCCCTGAAGGAATTTTCAGAATGGCTCAGATGGCTCTCTCTGTCAGCACATCATCTATGAGTAAAAAAATTAACAAATTGTGAGGCGCAATTAATTGCCAGCATCATAGCCTTTTCGGCCCGGCTATCTTTTCCCCCGTCATTCAGCCAGCGGGAATGTTATCACTGAGCGCCCCCCAAAACCCGCAGGGCTTTACTGAAGCAGCGATGTTCAGCCGGTTTCATGGTTCACAGCCCTCAGACAATATGCTGTGATTAAAGATTATGCCCCGATGAGCCGATATAAACAGGCTAATACTTCTGATACTGCAGCCTGACAGCTTTGCGTAATGCCACAGGAGAGGGCACCTCAGAAACCGCTGCCGGAAAGGCCTCAGTTTCCGCCAGCATTTATCACGGCCCGCAATACTGAACCTTTATGCATAGCCTCCCTCAGCTACAGGCAGGCATTAACGGTTATAATCAGGTCTGTAGCGACGTGTATTGAACTTATTTAAAATCGTCAGCAACGTCGGAGCCGGCCGCCATGAACCCAATGATCAAACCTTCTTTTACCGCTGTTTGGTCTACGGATGCCCAGGGGATCTGCATCGCCAGTCAGGAAACTCCTGCGGGTCTGATGCCTGAACTTAAGGGCGTGACGCTGAGTTCATGGCTAAGTCTGGCGCAGGCTGACGACGATGCAAAGATCGCGCTGCAGCTGACTGCAGCCCTGGAATTGCTGACGCCTTTCCATATTGAAGTGCCGATCCATTGTCTGGATGGCAAGACGCGTCGGGTCCTTGTTTCCGGCCTGCCGGATTGCCAGCCTGGCACCTCCCATCTGCAGTACAACGGCTTTATTCTGGATGTGACCGGGCAGCGTAAAGCACTGGAAGATGCGCTGCGCACGGCGGCGGAATATCGCCTTCTGATTGAAAACAGTACCGATCTGATTGCCCATTGTGACGCGGAAGGCAGATACGTATCAATTTCTCCCTCTTACAGCGAAATCATAGGCTGGACCACCGAAGAGGTTGTGGGGCAACTGGTGGTGGATTTCCTGCACCCGGATGACCGCGAATTAGCCACCGAAGCGCTGGGATGTATCTTCAGCGGCGGGGTACTGCCGGATGTTGTTGAGGTGCGCAAACTGCATCGCGACGGCCATTACATCTCACTGGGTACCAAAGCCTGTGGCGTCATCAATCCTAATTCAGGAAAAAATATTGGTGCCGTGCTGGTATCGCGCGATATCACGCGGGACAAAGAACGGATGCGTAATCTTGAGAAGCTGGCAACCCTGGACACGCTGACCGGGCTGCACAATCGTGCCTGGATTAACGAGAAGGTGGGATTCATGCTGGCGCAGGCAGACGATCAGGCCTATACCACTGTGATGTTTATCGATTTGAATGGGTTCAAGGCGGTGAACGATTTGATGGGTCACGCGACCGGCGATGCCCTGCTGCAACAGGTCAGTGAACGGCTGCGACACTGTATGCGTCCGGGCGATTCAGTGGCGCGTCTGGGTGGCGATGAGTTTGTCGTGGCTGCTAAGTGCAGCAATCACGAAGCCGCATCCGCGATTGCCCTGCGGATTATTGACAGTCTGCAGGCACCTTTCGCCATCGATAATATGGATGTTCGTATTGGCGCGGCGATTGGTATCAGCCTTGCCCGCTTCGGGACAGCAACGGCCAAAATGTTATTCGAAAACGCAGATAAGGCGATGTACCAGGCTAAAGCACGACGTGATGGTTCTTATCAGTTTTTTGAGCCAGCAGGGGAGTAGCCGTTGTATATGATGGCGGGTCTCCGCTTTCACTCCTGTCAGGCTTATCCTGAACTTATCTGCTCATCACCCTGCGCTATCATGCAGGAACGGTGCTCAGGCTAAGTTCATGCAGATTCTTCGTCATCCCGCCCTTCATCATAACCCGCCTGTGCCTGTTCCATGGCGCCTCCATGTTGCTTTGCCCAGTTCACCAGCGCGACAAAAGGCTCCTGCAATGTCCGGCCCAGCGGCGTAATCGCATATTCGACCGCCACTGGCGATGAAGCAATCACGCGGCGGCTCACCAGTCCGTTGCGTTCCAGCCGGCGTAATGCCTCTGTCAGAGATTTATGGGTGATGGGGTCGAGCCTGCGCTTGATGGCATTAAAACGCGAGGGCTGAGAGCACAATACGGTGAGGATTAAAACCGACCACTTATTCGCTACCTGTTCCAGGACAGGGCGGGTGCTGTTGATCTCGGCCAGTAGCTGAGTGATGTCAGTAGCCATGAGGTTTCCTTGAGGATATCTGGTGTACATCAGGTGCGTAATTGACACTAAATATAATAAATATACCATCAGGTGTCTAACCTCTATCCGGAGTCGCAATGATGAAACTGAATGGAAAAGTCGCCCTTGTCACCGGGGGTAATAGCGGTATCGGCCTTGCTGTCGCTCGTCGTTTTGCAGAGGAAGGTGCACGCGTGTTTATCACCGGCCGGCGGGAAGCACAGCTGGCTGAGGCAGTCGCACTGATCGGCGGTCAGGTCGAGGCCATTCAGGGCGATATCACCCGCACAGACGACCTTGCGCGTCTGTTCGAAACCCTTGGCACCCAAGCGGGTCGCCTCGATATCCTCGTCAACTCTTCAGGTGTGTCTGAACCGGCCAGCCTGGAGGAAACCACGGAAGAACACATCGATCGCGCTTTTAATCTGAATGTGCGAGCCATGGTGCTGACGGTGCAGCATGCGGTGCGATTGATGGGTGAGGGCGGCAGTATCGTGCTGTTGGGTTCCGTTGCAGGCGCGATAGCGAATCCCGGTTATGGCAGCTATTCCGCCAGCAAGGCTGCGGTACGGTCTTATGCACGCACCTGGAATAGCGAGCTGGCACCGCGCGGCATCAGGGTTAATACGCTGAGTCCTGGTCCTACCAACACGCCGATGTTTGACCGGGCCAGCGATGAAGTCAGGCAGACGCTGACCGCCCGGATCCCGGCAAAGCGGCTGGGACACCCTGAGGAAGTAGCGGCTGCGGCACTGTTTCTGGCTTCAGATGAAAGCAGCTATATCAGTGGCACCGAGCTGGTCATTGATGGCGGGATGATTGCTTAGGAGATTTTCGTCGAGTGATGGGGGATGGCTTAATGGCATGGCAGGGAGGGTTTGGACTCATTAAGACGCTCCCCCGATAAGAATGTGTCTAAGACTGATATTTATACCCTTAGATTTGTTCTGGTCCGTCTTTACTGTTCAGAGTCAGAAGTCAGTCCGCAGCGTAAAATCATATTGCGTCAGTTTATTATTTCTGCAGGTTTTTCACTTTCGGGAGACCAGTAACCCCCACTGCCATGATAGGTTTCAGCTCCCAGCACGAACGTGGTTCCGCAATGATTACAGGCGAAATGGTAATCAACGATATCCCCCCAAATCATCTGTTCAGCACATTCTGTAAAGGTAAACTGATTACAGTTTTTGGTGGTTGTAACTTCGGAAATTATCTCCTCTTTAAGCGCGTTATGTGCAATACGTATAGCTCGGCTCAACTGGCGAGGTTCTCGAATAATGTATTTAACACAGAGATCCTGACAGTACTTACAACTCATTCTGTAAAACCTCCTTTTTACCTGAATGTTCAGGTGAAGCGCTATCGCCGGGCGCTGCCTATCACTTCTGAAGAGGCAGTCGCTATCTCTTCGGAAAACTATAAATGTGTTCTATGCAATGATGTGTATTCATTGTGAAGCAGAACGTCGGTCCATAATCTCTTTCACGTAATGCTCAATACCAATGTGATGTTCACGGTTTATTGCAGAAATAAATGTCTGAAGGAAATCTGATGCTGAGTGAAGTGTATTTACAATCAGTTTATCGAAGTCTTTCTGGGTAAATCGGTCATAGCCTTTGAGCGTCGAGCGCTGAAGCAAGGTATGCGCAGTAATTTCGAGAACCGCGCGTCTGTAATCATCGGAAAGCAGAATATCAAGATCGTCCCGGCTGATCTCAAAGTCAAAGTTATAGCTCATGAAACCAGAATCGACAGGCAGTGAGTAGGTCAGCTTCCCATCCTCCAGTGTCACATGAGGCTCATATCCCTCACCCATAAGGTGTACTGACTGCATATTCATCTCCTATATTTTACTGGCGCTGGTTATTGCTAAAACGATTTCATTAATTGAAATCATTAATCAGACAGATTGAAGAGGGTTCTTAATCCCTGATGACTGCATGAATATCTCAGCCTTCCCTGACAGTTATCGAACCCGTTCCCCAGAACAGCATGACTGACTTTAACGACTAAGCGCTGCTTATCCCCTGACTTCCGTCCTGGCCTCCGCGACCACCCAGACCACCAGACCCGCCAGGGCCCGCGTTTCCGCCGTTTCCGCCTTTCCCACCTGGTGAGTTGTCGGACGATCCGCCGTTACCACCATTTCCTCCGTTAGCATCCCTGTTCGTATTTTTATAGTGATTATGGTGATGGTGTTGAGTGCCGGGTTCTGCACCAGCACCGTCGCCACCATTCCCGCCACGGCCTCCATTTGAAGCTCCATTGCCGCCGTTGCCGCCATTCAGACAATCGGTGCCAGAAACGCCATTCCTGCCATTCTGACCATCAGGGGAACCGCTTTGATCATCCAGACCATTCTGGCTTTCGCAGGCAGTGAGTTGCGTAGTGAGTAGGATCTGAGTATTCGCTGATACCGGCAGGCAAAATATCCCGAGCGAGAAGGAGACGAGGGATAATAAATGTCGGAACCTGAACATTGTTAATTCATCCTCCTGGTTGATGGTCACCCGCCACAGCCATGCCCTCAAAGGGCAGCAAGAATGGCGGCTTCCATTTTCTCCGGCGTGGTGGTTGGTGCAAATCGTTTAATCGGTTTACCGTCGCGCCCGATCAGAAACTTAGTAAAATTCCACTTAATACGACCACCCAAAACGCCGGGTAATTCATCTTTCAGGTAATGAAAAATCGGGTGCGTTGAGGTGCCATTGACATTCACTTTGCCAAACATCGGAAAACTTACCCCGTAGTTAATGTGGCATGTCTGCGCAATTTCGTCGGCTCCGCCAGGTTCCTGATTCCCAAACTGATTGCAGGGAAAACCCAGTACCACCAGCCCCTGATCGGCATATTTTTTGTAGAGGGTTTCGAGGCCGGCGTATTGTGGCGTGAATCCACAGTGACTGGCGGTGTTAACGACCAGCACGATCTTGCCAGCGAAGTCGGACATCGGTACAGGCTGGCCGTTCAGGCTGGTGGCTGTGAGTTTATAAAAGGCAGACATGTTGTAATCCTCAGTGCGGAAACTGTTTTACGCCAACATTAGCACAGAGCACATGAGGAAAGTGGAACATGGAGAGCAGGTACTGAGTGAGAAGGCCCGGCATCCGGATTTCAGACGTTATCGCCAGGCGCTGATGATTATTTCCGCTTCTGATGTAAATCCTGGTTGTTATTCATGATGAATTTTAACCACGACCTTACCCTTTGCATGTCCCTGTTGAAGCCAGTTAAGAGCATCCTGAGTTTCTGCAAAAGGGAACACACGGTCGATCACTGGCCTGATTTTTCCAGCTTCAATTAAATTGCTCATCTGCCCCAGCTGGTTGCCATCAGGACGAACAAAAAGAAAGGAATAATCCAGACCGCGCTTTTTTGACAGTCGCAAAATCCTGCGGCTCATCAGGCCAAATATCATCCGCAGAACGATATTGAGTTGTCTGGTACGCGCAAAATTAACGTCTAAAGGCCCTATCAGAGAGACTATTTTTCCGCCTGGCTTGAGGATGTTCATAGATTTCTCAATCGAATCACCCCGAAGCGTGCCGAGGACAAGATCAAAGCCACTCAGCACGTTTTCGAATTCCTGCTTTTTATAGTCAACGACTTGATCTGCGCCCAGCTGACTGACCCACTCCACATTAGCTGAACTGGTCGTCGTCGCGACCTTTGCGCCAAGATATTTCGCCAGCTGAATCGCAAAGCTGCCAATTCCTCCCGAACCTGCCGGAATGAACACCTTCTGCCCTGGCCGCAGACGGGCTCTCTCTGTGAAAGCCTGCCAGGCGGTGAGGCTGACCATCGGGAGCGAAGCAGCCTGAACGAAATCCAGATTTTCAGGTTTGATGGCCGCGAGACTTTCAGGGACCAGGGCAAACTCGGCCAGTGAGCCGTTGCCCCTGTCGAAAATGCTGGCGAACACTTCATCACCCGGACTAAAACGCGTTACCTGACTTCCTGTTGCAATAACCACACCCGCCAGATCACTGCCCAGAGTCGCTGGAAGTTTAAAATGTAAAACCGGTTTGAATATTCCCGTAGGGATCATGTTGTCTATGGGATTCAGACCCACAGCATAAACTTTCACCAGGATTTCATTGGGACCGGGGCTAGGGTAATCCACATTATCAAATCCCAGCTCAGGTGATTTTCCGTAGCGTTTAAACGTAAAGGCTTTCATCATGCTGGTTTTCATTTATTCATGCTCTCCAATAACACCCAGACCGTAGCCCGTTCCGAAAATTTCATTTTCAGATTCTCGTATCGAGCTGAAGGCTGTTCCGCACGACCTTATCCAGCAGGGTTGCAGGCGCAAAGCGGAGGACGAAATTCAGTTTTGCTGCGAGCGTTCCCGCCGTGTAGCGTATTTTTGGCCGTGAGGACTGGGCCGCTTTAAGCACCACCGCAGCCACGACCTCCGGACTTTCCGCTTCAGCCATTGCCTTACCGACCACTTTCTTCAACTTAGCCCGGATGAGTTCATACTCTTCAAGCTTCGCATCCGGTTCGATATTGTGGACTTCAAACTGCGTTTTTATGTATGCCGGCTCAATGACAGAAACCCTGATGCCCTGGGTGCGCAGTTCATGATCAAGTGCGCCTGTATACCCCTCGACCGCATGTTTACTGGCCGCATAGAGTGCGACATAGGGCAGTGGCACGACCCCCAGAATGGAACCGATATTGATGATGCGCCCGCTGCCCTGGCGACGCATGTAAGGCAGTACGGCGCGTGTCAGCCTGACGATACCCATGAAGTTTGTGTCGAAGATATGCTGCGCCTGTTCGACAGAACTCTCTTCCGCCGCTGCCGGAGCGACGCCAAAGCCTGCGTTGTTCACCAGCAGGTCTATTCGACCCTCAAGCTGCATCAATTCGTAAATAACACCCTCTACCGAAACGTCGTCAGTCACATCAAGAGCGAGTAATGGAAAGGGCTGTTTACTCGCCTGTGGGCCACGACGGCTGGTGCCATACACTTTATAACCCGCTGCTAAAAGTTTGTTCGCAGAGGCTTCACCAATGCCAGAAGAGGCGCCGGTCACCAGTGCTACACGTTTTTGGCTCATTCTGAGTACGCTCTTGTAATAGGGTTCGGAGGAATAACTGATTTAATGATGATGATCATAATCAATAAAGTCAACTTGTTTGATTATGATCATCATCAATGTATGCTTGGGTTCTGTTTCAGGAGGAAAAAACATGAAAGTGTCTAAAGAGCAGGTTCGCGAAAACCGGTTGCGGATCGTTGAAACGGCGTCAGAGCTTTTTCGTGAGCGTGGTTACGATGGGGTAGGCGTCGCTGAACTGATGTCAGCCGCCGGGTTAACACATGGCGGTTTTTACAAGCATTTTGGGTCGAAAGCGGATTTGTTAGCTGAAGCGATGAGTTGTGGTTTCACGCAGTCGGCAGAAAAAACCGAAGGGGTAAGTCGGGAAGCGTTTATTGAGTACTACCTTTCCCGTCAGCATCGCGATGACATGGGAAAGGGGTGCGTGATGTCGGCTCTGGGCACCGATGCAGCCCGGCAGTCTGAATCAATCCGCGAGACATTTGCGGCCGGGATTGAACGACAGATTGCCATCCTGGAATCCCAAAATGTCACGCGGGCAGAGCTGATAAATACCATTGCGCAGCTTGTTGGTGCATTGATGCTTTCGCGAGCCTGTCCGGATGGTTCCGGACTCGCTGATGAGATTCTGGAGGTCTGCCGGGCGCGTTTGCTCCGTCCTGATGCCAGTGGGATTTGAGCGGTGCTTTTCCGTTTAACTGGAACGAAGCCAATGTGACACAGGCTAGACTGCCCAGCCTGCTGGCATCTCATTTGCGGCAGCGGGAGCGCGTAATCCGGACTTCCCGTTCCGGATAGAGGTTCCACCAACAGGTTTCCAATCAGTCGATCACCCACCTGGTACAGTGACTTATGACTCAGCCATTATCGCGGAATCCGGGATAAAGACTCATTCCGCCATCAATAAACAGTGTGGTGCCGTGAACATAGTCGGAAAGGTCACTGGCCAGCCAGACCACCGCATTCGCCACATCTTCCGCCGCACCGATACGTCCGTAAGGGATGAGTTTTAACAGCGCTTTGCCCGCTTCGCCCTGAGTAGTTTCTTCGTTAATAGCGGTTGCGATAGCGCCAGGTGCGACTGAGTTTACGCGTATACGGTCTTCACCCACTTCCTGTGCCAGGCTTTTCATCAGTAAATCAACCCCGCCTTTTGAGGCAGCGTAGTTAACATGTCCGGCCCAGGGAATGAGCTGATGCACCGAGCTCATGTGAATGATCTTACCTACAGCCCGGCTGATCTCCGGGCGGTGCGCCTGGTCACGAAACTGACGCAGCGCAGCCCGAGCGCAAAGGAACTGCCCGGTCAGGTTCACATCCAGGACGGTATTCCAGTCTGCAAGCGACATCTCAATGGAAGGCGCATCTTTCTGCAGCCCTGAGTTCGCCACCAGAATATCCAGCCTGCCAAATTCAGCAATCGTCTGAGCAAAGAGATTTTCTACGTCAGCTTCCTTTGAGACATCACCCTTTACCGCAATGGCGCGTCCACCGTCTGCACGGATTTTGTCAACCAGTTCTTCGGCAGGTTCCGCCTGGCTGTGGTAGTTAACCACCACACCGGCACCAGCTTTGGCGAGTGCTTCTGCACAGGCATAGCCGAGACCTGAGCTGGCGCCGGTAACCAGCGCAACCTGATTTTCGAGTGATAAGATCATGAGGCTTCCTTAATTCTGTTAATGATGAGCGTCTTAACATGGACGAGTGCATAGGCCTGAGTCACTGAATTATAGATGCGAAGTGCAGGGTTGCCCGTGGTTTCGCCTGACATGCAGGGTCGGAAGGAGTTGATCCATAACAGCCGGTAATGAACTTAAAGCGTCTTTACCACCATCCCAGCCGCAGCCAGCATCATAATGGCTCCGGCTGAACGGAAAACGAGTCTCTGCGCTTTTGCACTGGTCAGAAGATGACGAATCCTGAGCGCGGCCAGAATAAAAACCGCACCAACACTTAACAGCACGAACACGGTAAGTGGAACCAGAATTCCTCCCCAAATCTGTAGCGAGACATTATCCAGAGAGATAACCAGAGGCAGTATCGCCAGATAGAAAGCGATGGTTTTAGGGTTCCCAAGCGTGATGGTCAGCCCTGAAAACCAGGCTGACGCCAGTTCTCGTTTTGTCGCTTTCTGGTCAATATTTATTGCCCGAGGCTGGTGGCACCAGAATTGCCATGCAAGCATGAATAAATAGAGTGAGGCAGCCCAGTTAATCATCGTGAAGACGGCGGTATAGCTATGAGACATCACTGCCAGGCCAAACACCGCAACAGATAAATAAATTAAATCCCCGAGAATAAGGCCAGCCAGCATGGTAAAGCCAGCTACCGCACCACCACTCACGCTGCGAGCGACTAATGCGGTCATTCCCGGCCCCGGAATTGCGGCGGCTAAACCGAGTGCAGTCATATAAGATATTATCAGAGCAATATCTGACATAATTCTTCCTTCCATAATATTATTTGAAGAGAGAGGATGTTTAATACTTTAAAAAAATGGTCTGTCCGTGATTTATTTAAAATAAGATCACGACATACACTCAATCTGAATTCAGTTTTCCACTTTTGCTATTCGTAATAACACGTTGAAAAAGTAAATATATTATGTCGCAATAAGCGGGAAAATTGTTACCTATATCATTTACTCAATACTGATTTTGTGGTAAGAATTACCCTTTATCAGTGCTATAACGAAAGGAATTTCCGACTATGACCCTAAGTCCGACAGATATGAAAATCCTCGAGATTTTACAGGACGATGCTCGCGTCACTAACCAGGTTCTGGCAGAAAAGATAAACCTCTCAGCTTCTCCCTGCTGGCGCAAAGTGCGCAGGCTTGAGGAAGAAGAAGTGATTCAGGGCTATCGTGCTGTTCTTGACCGCAAGAAAATCGGTCTGGGCGTGATGGTTTTCATTCGGGTCGTCATTGACAGTCATAGTGAGGCCGAGGCCAGAAAGTTCGAAGAAGAAGTAAGTGCGCTGGAGGACGTGGTGGCCTGCTATAGCATCGGTGGAGATGCCGACTTTCTGCTACAGGTTGTAGCATCGGATCTGGACTCCTATGCTGATTTCGCAATGTCAGTGGTACGCAGATTGCCAGGCATTAAAGAAATGCAGAGCATGTTTGTGCTTAAAGAGATCAAACCCCTCGTTTCTTATCCTATTAAGAAAATCGCTGAGTAGACTAACGCCGCCGGGACAGCCCGCGACAGAATATTTAGTTAATAGTCCAGATGTCAGTTACATCAGCATTAGAAGAATTTTACTGCATAAAAAAAGCCCTCAGGACTTGCTCAGCCATAAAGTCCATGCTTTACCGCGTCGATAACTGTTGTACCGGGATCTGCCGGGGCATTGATTGTTTTCACCACGGAAAAAATATGAAACTTAATCATTTTACGATAGGGCAAAGACTCAGTGTGATGGCCGCCATCCTGCTACTGGCGACCCTGCTTGTCGGTTTGCGAGGCATTACCCTGAATACTCAGGCTTTGCAGAAAAATACCGACATCATGGCAAGCGAAACGCGTGTCGCGGAGAGCATTGATACTGCACGTAATGCACAGGTTCAGTTTAAAATTCAGGTACAGGAGTGGAAAAACACCCTGTTACGCGGCACACAAGGCATGCGTGTTTTCGAAAAATACAAAGCGGCCTTCCTGGCGCAGAGTGATAAAACTCAGGCGCTACTCCATCAATTGCTGATACTGCAACCCGAACTGGGGATGGATACGACCCAGGTGAAACAGACGATCGAGCTACACGCTCAGCTCAGACAAAAATACCTGGTTGCGTTGCAAAACTACGACATCCAAAACCTCGCGAGCGCCCAGCTGGTTGATGGTCAGGTCAATGGCATCGATCGTGAGCCGACCAAAATGATTGATGACGTGGTTCATCGTACGCTGGCACATGCCCAGAAGCTCAATGAACAGATGACGGCGCAAAATCTCGCCCAGTATCAGGAAACCCGCATGACCTTATGGATCGCGATGGCGGGTATTTTGCTTTCCGGCGTATTAATCACTGCCTGGTTAATCCGCAGCATTACCCATCCATTGCGCGAAGCTGTCAACATTGCGCGCACAGTAGCTTCAGGCGATCTGCAGACCGTGATTCGCCCCAGCGGACGCGACGAAACCGCAGAGCTGATGACGGCGTTGCGAGAAATGAATATCAGCCTGACTTCCATCGTCTCTGGCGTTCGCACCGGCACGGAGAACATCGCCTCAGCCTCTGTTCAGATTGCCCAGGGCAGCCAGGAACTCTCCTCGCGTAATGAAGCGCAGGCAGGCGCGCTTGAAGAAACTGCAGCCTCCATGGAGGAACTGACTTCGGTGGTGAAAAATAACGCGCAGAACGCCTCTCATGCCAGCAGCATTGCACATGATGCCCGCTCCATTGCGGGTCAGGGCGGCAACGTGGTGGAAAAAGTCGTCCACACCATGAGCGAAATCCAGCAGTTCTCAAACGAAATTAACCAGATCATTACAGTCATTGATGGTATCGCTTTCCAGACCAATATTCTGGCCCTGAATGCTGCGGTCGAAGCGGCGCGTGCGGGTGCCGAAGGTCGTGGTTTTGCAGTAGTCGCGGCGGAAGTCCGTGCTCTGGCACAGCGCTCAGCAAAAGCGGCGAAAGATGTGCGTATCCTGATCGAACGTTCTGTGAATTCAATCGGGCAGGGCAACGAACTGGTTCAACATGCCGGTACGACAATGGAAGAGATTATTTTACGCATTCATCAGGTCAGTGAGCTGATTGAAAACGTTTCGTCGGCCAGTAACGAGCAAAGTGTCGGTATCGATCAGGTTAATCTGGCGGTCACCCATATGGACGCAGCCACGCAGCAAAACGCCGCGCTTTCTCAGCAGTCCACTGCTGCGGCGCAGGCTTTACAAGCGCAGGCTGAAATGCTGCTTGCCAGCGTAAGCGTGTTTAAAATTAGTCCTGCACGTGCTTAATCTTTGATGTCAGGGCAGGGTACTTCACGATATCTTGCCCTGACAGTTTTCAGCGTAAATAGAAGCCCGGTTCTGAATATTCATTCACAACGCTCAGCGCAACAGGAATAGCAACCCCGCTTCGCATTATGTATCTGAACATAACTCACCTGCGGATCGGCAAAAAAACGGCGCAGCAGAACTTCAGCAAAATTTCCTTCAGCTATGTCTGCCGCTATTAAAAAGTGTTTTTCATCATAAGCACGTAATGACAGCACTCTGTTGTGCAGGACTTCAGGTAATTCATTGTGGTAAATGCCTTGTTGGGTGCATCCCTCCCAGACATAAATCGCGTGCGTGCCAAAATAGGGTGTGTCTGCAGCCTGATAAATATGATTGATCAGAAGGGCGGTTTCACCTGCAGGAATATCACACAATGAGATTCTGTCGGGATAACCAGGATAGCTCTCCACCTTTTGACGTATTGCGTTGTGTTCTTTCAGATAGCTATCGCTCTGTCCAAAAAGATGAGTAAATGGCCCGGCATCCAGACCTGAGATTTTAAAATTCATGATATCGCCTGTCGTTTTCAGCAGTGAAGAATGACGTTATCGGATATCGTTTGGTGAGACTCGCCGTTTTCGGTCAGGGATTTTTGGGAACGAGACTGTCAGGGAATTGCACTAGATGTGTCCCCCCCCTCAGCCAGCTTTGACAACCTTACTCATGACAAACTTTTACGGATGTTAATACCTTTCCATCCGCGATAAGCCGTCAAATTGCCTTCACCTTTCTGCCCATCGCGCATCTCTGGTAACTTGTAAAAAATTCCCTGAACGCTACCCCGCTAACGACATATCCGTCACATAAAACAAAACTGCCATGTACTTTTTTGTGACAAATAACACAACCTCATTACATCCTCAGGCAGGGGCAAGATTTTATCGTGATAATGGTTTTACTTAGTACATTACTGTTTTACAGAGTACAACAAGCCGCTTTCTCCACTGCCCTTAAGCCGATGACAAAATTGTGAGGATCATCATGTCTGAAAAACAGCACATCACGACATTCTCTGCTGATATTGAGCAGCAGACCGTTAAGAAGGTGGTCTGGCGCATTTTGCCCTTTCTGATTGTCTGTTATCTGATTGCCATCATCGATCGCGGCAACATCGGAATGGCTTCGTTACAGATGAACGAAGATTTAGGGTTGTCGAAAGCCGTATTTGGTTTTGCAAGCAGCCTGTTTTTCGTGGGTTACTTCCTGTTTGAAGTTCCCAGTAACCTCGCCATGCAGAAAATTGGGGCAAAGATCTGGATCTCTCGCATCATGGTGTCGTGGGGCATTATTTCGGTCTGCACTGCTTTTGTTGAAAGTGCCAATACGCTCTACGTATTGCGCTTTTTACTGGGTGCAGCTGAAGCAGGATTTTTCCCTGGCGTAATTCTTTATCTGACGTACTGGATCCCGGGCAAGTACCGTGCGCGTGTGATTGCAACGTTCATGGTGGCAATCCCGGCGGCAAACTTTATAGGATCGCCTATCTCCGGTCTGATTTTGTCGCTCGACGGCTGGTTAGGCATGCGCGGCTGGCACTGGTTATTCATCCTGGAAGGTATTCCGGCGGTGATTCTGGGGATTGCCGCTTTCTTCTTACTCAGTAATCGTCCGACCGATGCCAGCTGGCTAAATCAGGAACAAAAAGCGTGGCTGAGCACGACTATTCAGGCAGAAAACGAGAAGAAAAAAGCGATTGGTCATATCTCGCTATGGCAGTTACTGCGTCATAAGCATATCTGGGTGATGGCACTGATTTATGCGGGGGCTTCTGCGGCGGGATCAACTCTGAGCGTCTGGTCTCCGCAACTGCTGAAATCGTTCGGGCTGGATAACTTCACAACCGGTTTAGTCAATGCGATTCCTTACGGTCTGGCATCCATTCTGATGATTGTATGGGGCAGAAGTTCTGACCGGAGCGGCGAGCGTCGCTGGCATACCGCGTTAACGCTGTTCCTGATTGCAGGTGGTCTGCTCTCCGCCTTTATCACCAACAGCCTGACCGGCAGTGTTGTCATCCTGTCACTGGTATTAATTGGTGCCTACTCAATGAAAGGACCTTTCTGGGCGCTGGCGTCGGGATGGATGTCTTCCACTACCGCTGCTGCGGGTCTGGCTGCTATCGGTGCGATGGCGAACCTGATTGGCGGAGGGTTAATGGTCAACGTTTACGGCATCATTAATCAGGCGACCGGCAGCCATACGCTGGCAATGATGCCACTGGCTATTCTCTGCGGCATCGGCGGTATTGCGGTGCTGGTTATGGGGCGCAAAAAAGAGTTAAACATCGAAGTTGACACTCACGCTTCGCCAGTCAGTAAATAACGTAGCATCACCTGCAGATGCTGAGCATTGCGTCTGCAGGTGAGTCCTTTCAGCTTTTACTGCCACAAGAACACTGTTTTAACTGCCAGAAAACTCAAGGCACATCCTGTGAACGTTCTTCCAAAGATATTAAGTCGTCGATAGACTCATTCAGCAGATACCAGATTAGGTTTTGTATTTCAGGTTCTAACTTTAAATAGTGATTTGACCCTACAAGTGAATTTAAATCCTCGCACATTAAAGTGATTGCTCAAAGCCTGCATCAGGCTGGAGCGAAGAAACAATTCCCTGTGGGCTAAAGCGTTAATATTATTGCCCTCAGAAAGTAGATATATCTGATGGAGCAATTTATATAATTCTTGTTTTACAAAGTTGGTGAGGGTTAATAAGAAAGTTCAGCAGTTGCTCAGGATCAGAAAAACAGGATGCAATCCAGGAAGCACTTCGTTTAAAAGGTGTGTGTCAGGCGTCAATACCTGCTGGAAAATCCATGATCCTAATCCCCGCCTGTTGAAGACAGAGCCATACCCGAACATAAGAGAACCGGTCTGATACAACGCACTGAAAAAACTCATTTTATCAGTCTGGCAGAATAACACGCCTGCTTAGTCATGTTCGCCACAATCAGGCATAACAAAACCACAATTTTAATGGCTCTGTTCATCCAGACCAGCCGGGCGCTGGTTAATATGCGGGCTATAGGTATTAACGTCCAAAAACATGTATACAAGCTATGAAACAGATCAACACAGCGTCTGCTGTCTTCAACTGACATTAACAGGCGTTTCCTCACTACAGGGAATGCCTGAAACCAGGGATTGAATGATAATGCATAAAGCAATGATGTATATGCGCAAAACAAGTGCTGATTATCAAGCGGTTACGGTTCTTATAATCTATTGCCTGTGCACTATCTTGTGACATTTCCTTACCAGGGATTTGTCAGGAAAGTTGCTGTTGTCGCTTCAGACAGGCCTGCATTATCCCGAACTCTCAACACTTATTCGGCTATTCCCATCTATCAGGGTGTTCTGTCAACGTCTCGATAACCGTCAGCAATCCCATGAACTCATCCTGTCCTCACTGTCTTAAGGCAGAAATGAGTGGAATATTGCTGTATGATGTCGTCACTTCGATAAGTGAGTTGGGTAAACATACGATTCAATGTCGTTTATGAACCCGATTATACTTGTAAGCCACTAAACCTGAAGGTAGCAACTGACGTGAAGGATACCTACTACAACGACCAAAAGATAAATTCGTTAATCAAGGATGAACTGGATGCGTTCTTTGAGGATTACCAGGGTGTTATCTATGCATACGCTATTATGAATAAAAAAGACCCTTCGCAGATGCAAATTATTAACAACAACCCGGCGTGGTTTGATGTTTACCTTGAAAGGAAATATCAGTTTATCGATCCCGTCATTATCCGTGGTTTGCGCTGCGTTGAAGACTACTTTTGGGAGAATGAAGTTATTTTGTCAGAAGGTTACAACCTTACCAGGATTTTCAACGAAAGTTTTCAATATAACATTTATCGGGGACAGACATTTCCTCTGCATGACTACCTGAATAATCTGGTTGTGTTATCTGTTATTGGGAAAAAGGAATTTGATTTTGATATTGATAAACATCGTGCAAAATTCATGAGTTTCCTTATTCATCTGCATCAGAAGACGCTCAATCTGTATAGTCAACATCAGCAGAAAAAGAATGCCTTTTTATCACCGCGTGAGCGACAGATTCTTAAGTGGGTCAGCGACGGCAAAACATATGCTGAGATTGCTATTATTTTATCTATTGCGGAGCGTACGGTAAAATTCCATATGGGTAATGTAATGAAAAAACTCGGTGTTAATAACGCAAGACACGCGATAAAACTTGGCGCAGAACTCCGCTTACTGGAAAACTGAGCCAGATACTCATTCAAAGATGGCATAAGTGCTGTAGCTTTTCACGAAGCCAGTCAGAGTGTTTGTCCTTGATGATGATATCCTCAATGACGTTACTGTTAGCAGGCATAAAAATGTAGTAGATATCTTC
The DNA here is from genome assembly GCF_059730585.1 of Pantoea sp. X-Soil-YNGN-785. Classification (NCBI taxonomy): domain Bacteria; kingdom Pseudomonadati; phylum Pseudomonadota; class Gammaproteobacteria; order Enterobacterales; family Erwiniaceae; genus Pantoea; species Pantoea sp. X-Soil-YNGN-785. Next base: position 491,838 of record NZ_AP035943.1, on the reverse strand, counting down.
TCCCTTTTCGGAGAACCCTTTTTGAATTACCTCTGTTTTCCAGTTGGCGTGACGAAATATGGCATACATGCCGCGACTGACCACTGCGTACATCCCTGTATATTTCTTCTTCATGCAAAAAATAATCATTGCAAGAAATAATGCTTTACTGGCGGGTAAACCATCCAGTTTTGCAGCGTCACGTCGTTCTTTGTCTAAAAACAGGCGAGTAATTTCACAGCAGGGCATATCGGTAGGGAGACGACACACTGCTGAAAAGTACTTATGGAAAATTTCGCTCATCATCGTCGGCTGGGTAGAGTCTATGAATCGTGCACCGCATAGCAACTGTCCGTCGTGCACACCCAGTAAGTAAGTGGTGTTTTTATTGTCAAAAAAGTCCTTTTCCATGCCGTCAATGCATTCGACTTCCCAGTCGAGTCGATCCCGAAATGTTTTTCTTCTGAGCCGGTATAACTCATTCGCTTCTTCAACCGATAGTTGATCATAATCACGCAAAAAAAAATCAATAGCAGAACTCATTAACTCGCCCTCAATAATCACATGATGAAACTATTGCCCCTGCCCTTTAGGACAGCTTTTATTATATCGTACAGGTCTTATAATAAAAATGTGCCTGACCACTAAGCACTTTCATTGCCCGGCGGTCAGGTTATCAAAGACCAATGCAACACCAGGGAAAACCAGACGAGATTATGTAATATTCAAAGTCTCGCGTACAGAGTGCAAAAAGCATTCAAATAATAAAAATACCAGAATACGAAAAAAGTCAAATAACCATCATTAATTTATTGCCCCTTATTGTTTTAAGGGGCAAAATTTCCTGTTCAGTTAATCCAGTCAAATAATGAATGTAAAATTACGCATTGAGCGAGCAACATTGCTGTTCATTTGATAGCCAATGCAGTCAGTCTGCCTGGAAGTACTTCAGCAGTTAGCCAGCCAGCGGTATCATAAGGAATGATCAGTTGGTAATATCGAATTGTTTAACTTCTGATTTTCAATTTACCTGATTTGCCAGATTTTAAGAACGCTTCCGGCGATTCTGAGATCACCCGGCTCTGCAAAAATTATCAGCCTGCTGACAGTTATTCATTATTTTTCGCGCATGAAAAATATCTCTGAACCTATTTTTTCCGGGTATTAATCCTCGATACCGCCATCGACGTTCCCATCAAATCTATACTGCGTTGGCTCACCAGCTAAATTAAGCGTAACTTAATATCATGCTTAAAGGCCATGGCTCGTTAACGTGGCAAATAATTCAGGCTCTGATCGTTATCCGTCATGAGGCGGTTTATTGTTTTTCATCTGGATGTGGCATCAACTTATCGGTATTACCGGCAGTGACCCGTAATGAGGTTATCCTACCCTGAGAGAATGGCTCGCGACAGGATCGTATCTAATAGCTAAGTCTCAGTTTCAACAGGCATTTTCGTTAAAACTGTCACGTGCCCTAAAATCAGGGCATCGCGCTGGTGTGAGGCTTAATTTCCCCAGTGAGGTTATTCGCTTAAGACCTGATTTTGTTGGGGTGTACATCGTAAACATGGCAAAGGTTCTGACACAAAAAAATCCTTCAGGGCAACTAAAAAAGCTCTCTTTTCCGGTCACAATTCTGCTTGCTGAACAGGATGAGCTGTTTGATGTGAAACGAATGACTGAGTTTTTCAGCAGCTGCGGCAATTCACATTTAAGCAGTCAGGTCGTGAAAAAGTGCAGGCATCTCGATTGCATTTTTGAGCTGACCGACAGCATGAAAAAGCATTTCGCACGCCTGCCTTCAGGAATATGAGGCTCAGAACGGATGTGATGATTTAGACAATGAGAAAGCCTTTCTCATCAGTCTGACTTCAGCTGCTTACTAAAAGCAGACACGCATTATTCATAACCCACGTGCCTCGATGATAGCCTCTTCAGCGCCTTTAGTGATTGCAGAGACTCAAACCTGTAAAAATGCCGACTAAATACCGTTACAGCCTGTTTAGTCGGCTACAGAGATGGCTCAGGATACCGCGCTTTCGTTTTTCAGGGACTCCAGAACGTTCAGAATATTACTGGCCGCCACCGTACCCATCTTCACGTAGGAGTTATCACTGACGCCGCCAATGTGTGGCGACAGAATCACATTTTCAACATGCTGCCAGATATGCGGCGCCGTCAGAGGTTCAGTGGGGAAACTGTCCAGTGCGGCCCAGGCGACGGTGCCATCATTCAGCGCCGCTAAAAGCGCATCATCATCAATAAGACCGCCGCGTGCCGTGTTTACCAGGATGGCGCCTTTTTTAAACAACGCCAGTTTCTCTGCATTGATCATCTGGCGGGTCTGTTCGGTCAGCGGACAGTGCAGCGAAATAATGTCTGCCTGTTGCAGCAGATCATCAAGTGAAGCGGACTCACACTCATCAGGAAAGGTTTTTGCAAAAGGATCATAGGCGAGCACCTTCATGCCAAACGCCCGCCCAATGCGGGCAACGCGACCGCCAATTGCACCAAGCCCGACCAGACCCAGCGTTCTGCCTTCCAGCTCTACAGATTTATGAGTGGATTTGTCCCAGTGCCCCTGACGCATGCGCTGATCCAGCGTTATCACGGATTTGGCGCAGGCTAAAATCATCGCCCAGGTATGCTCGGCTACAGCGGCTGCGTTGGCACCCGGCGCAGACTGAACGCGGATATCGCGTGCCGCGGCTGCCTGTTGATCGATAACGTCAATGCCGCTGCCGTGTTTGGAAATCACGCGCAGGGCAGGTGCAGCATCCATGATGCGGGCATTAATTTTTCCGTAACGGACAATTATCGCCACCGGATTATGCTGCTGGCAGAGTCTGAACAGGGTATCTTCGTCGGGCTGTTTGCCTGCATAAACCAGACTAAACGCGTTCAGCAGGCTGACCGCCTGCGGAGCCAGATCGCTGGCCGTGACCAGAATGACGGGAAGTTGGGTTGTCATCAGAGCGTCTCCCCATCCGTCAGCATGCCAGCGGTTTGCAGGGCTTTCTCCAGCCACGGCGCGCGAAGGTCACCATCACGAATGGCCGCAATACGCCCGGTCTCGAAATCCAGTTTTTTCTGCGCCAGTTCGAGCAGGGCAGAGATCTCTTCACGCGGCAGAATCACCACGCCATCAATATCACCGATGACCAGATCGCCCGGCTGAATGGCTGCGCCCGCGACAGAAACCGGGTAGTTTACCCGTCCCGCAACAGATTTGGTCGGGCCACAGGGATTCAGGCCCGCGGCAAACACCGGGAAACCGTTCGCGCTCAGTGCATCGGCGTCACGAACCGCGCCATCAATGATGATCCCCGCGATGCCGGAGGCTTCAGCCTGGGTCGACATAATCTCTCCGATTAAGGCACAGCTGATATCGCCTTTGCCATCAACCACAATCACGTCGCCTGGCTGGGCGATTGCCAGTGCGGCATGGATCGCCAGATTATCGCCAGGCCGGACCTCGACGGTGATAGCGGGACCAGCGACTTTCATCGTGGAGGCTACCGGTTTGACGCGACCATGCAGCGTTCCGCGTCGACCGGCGACATCCGCCAGTATCGCGGCCTGGAACTGAGCCGCCTGTTTAACAAGTTCTGGCGCGACACGGATAATGTCGCGATTGATGAAGGTATTCTCTGCATGTGGCATAGATCATTCCTCTTTAGTTTTACCAGGTACAACTTAGTTGTACAATATAAAACTACTATATCGATGTTAATTCGCATCGCACCAGTGTTAAGCACTCATTTGTGATGTAAATACGATGTGAATCACAAATTGCGCGGTAAACTGCCTGCCGTCGCATACAGGAGGACGTACCAATGGGGAATGAAGGCGTAATTGCCGTAGAAAAAGCGCTGGCGCTGCTGGATTGTTTCAAACCTGGCGAGGAGTCGCTGACGCTTACCGCGCTGGCGCAGCTATCGGGTTATCACAAAACGACGGTCTATCGCCTGATGAACTCACTTGAGCGCATGAATTATGTGATTCGCCGCGACAATGGCGTCTATACCCTGGGGCCGAGGTTGCTCTATCTGGGCAAGCTCTATGAGCAATCCTTTCATCTGGCCAGCATTGTTCAGCCTGAGCTTCACGCTCTGGCGACCGCGACGGGCGAAAGCGCCTCATGGTATGTGATAGAAAACGATCAGCGACTCTGTCTGTTCAGAGCTGAGCCTTCTGAAGGACTGCGTGAAACGCGTCTGCCCGGCACCTTTCTGCCGCTGGATAACTCTGCCATCGGACAGGTGCTTCGCTACTGGGGAAAGAACGAACCCCTGTTTGAGGCTGTACCTGAACTACCGCTGTTTACCTCCGGGATGCGCGATCCACACATTGCGGCATTTTCCGTACCGGTGTTTGGAGAAGGCGACAGGCTGCTCGCTGCGCTGGCACTGACCGGGCCATCGTCACGTCTGACGCAGGCGAAGTGTGAAAGCGGACTGGGGAAACGGATGAAAGAAGCGGCCAGCCGACTTTCGGTTAAATCAGGCGCGCATAAAGTGACATGCGATAATTTTTACAAGATTTAGCAGACGTGAAGGGCACAGGTGATTCCGTGTCAGCGCTGTGCTCTTCCAGAGCGGCAAGATTTTCTGGCTGGAGTCGGTCGATTTAAGCCAGGGTGAATTAAGGGATGTCTGGCTTGCCTGAGTACTTAACTCTCAAAAGATCCGCCGCTGTGATGGAGTGATATTAAGTCATTGATACTTTTTAAAATAATTTACTTCCGGTGCGCCTTTAAACATTCTGATTTAACGTCAGATGTTTAATGGCACGCTGGCCGCATGAAAAATCCCCCACTTTCCCGCCTCAACATGAATTTCCTTCATGTTCGTTGAAATTTAATCACTTTTTTTCAACCGGATGTTGAGGCATAAAGTAAGAATTGTTAATAACTTTGAGTCATATGACTGGGTGTTAAGGGATAGCAAAGCTGCATAACCCTGAAGCAACAAATCATATCAGCGACCAGGATACCCGATAGCGATGAACAACTTAGCCTTTACCCTCAAGCGCATTCGTTTCGACGAAAACTATAACCCTTCGAAAAATACGCGGGCGACGACTAACTTCGCGAATCTGGCGCGTGGCGAAAAACGCCAGGAAAACCTGCATAACGCCCTGGCGATGATCGACAACCGGTTCAACGCGCTGGCGCACTGGGATAACCCAAAAAGCGACCGTTACGCTGTCGAACTTGAGATTATTTCTGCTGAGCTGAATCTTCAGCCAGGCAGCAACGACGAATCGTTCCCGGCGATTGAGATTCTGAAAACCCATATCGTCGATCACAAAACCGGTGAACGTTTCGAGGGGATTGTCGGCAATAACTTCTCCTCCTACGTGCGTGATTATGATTTCAGCGTAGTGCTGACAGAACACAATAAAGGCCAGACTGAATTCAGTCTGCCGGATGATTTCGGCCAGCTACACGGCAACATTTTTAAAAGCTTCGTCAACTCAGCGGCCTATAAAGAAAACTTCAATAAGTCGCCGGTCATCTGCCTGAGTGTGTCGAGCAAAAATACCTATGTGCGTACCGGTAATGTGCATCCGGTGCTGGGCATCGAATACCAGCAGGATGCGCCTTCGCTGACTGATTTTTATTTTGGAAAAATGGGCCTGAAAGTGCGTTTCTTTATGCCGCAGGGCAGTGTTGCGCCGCTGGCCTTCTACTTCCATGGTGACCTGCTCAGCGATTACACCAATCTTGAGCTGATCAGCACGATCAGCACCATGGAAACGTTCCAGAAGATCTATCGCCCGGAAATCTACAACGCGAATTCTGCAGCCGGACAGTGCTATCAGCCAACGCTGCAGCATCAGGATTATTCATTAACCCGCATCGTTTACGATCGCGAAGAGCGCAGTCGTCTGGCCGTTGAGCAGGGTAAGTTTACTGAGGCGCATTTCATCAAGCCGAATCAGACACTTCTCGCACAATGGTCTGCTGAATCCGTTCTTTGATTAATTAAAAACAAAAGGTCACCTGCTATGAAAACTTTATTACCGACATCCACTGCGGGCAGCCTGCCTAAACCGTCCTGGATCGCGCAGCCAGAGGTGCTCTGGTCACCTTGGAAACTGCAGGATGAAGAGTTAGTTGACGGTAAAAGAGATGCACTGCGTCTCTGTCTGGACGACCAGGTTCGCGCCGGCATTGATATCGTCAGTGATGGTGAGCAGACCCGTCAGCACTTTGTGACGACGTTTATTGAACACCTCAGCGGCGTAGATTTTGAGAAGCGTGAAGTGGTCCGCATCCGTAATCGTTATGACGCCAGCGTGCCGACCGTGGTGGGTGAAGTCTCACGTCAGAAGCCGGTATTTGTTGAAGATGCAAAAATCCTGCGCAAGCTGACCGATCGTCCTATTAAATGGGCGTTGCCGGGTCCGATGACGATGATCGACACCCTCTATGACAATCATTATAAAAGTCGTGAAAAGCTGGCCTGGGAATTTGCAAAAATCCTCAACCAGGAAGCGAAAGAGTTAGAAGCCGCGGGCGTTGATATTATTCAGTTCGACGAACCAGCCTTTAACGTCTTCTTTGATGAAGTGAATGACTGGGGTATCGCCGCGTTAGAGCGAGCTATTGAAGGGCTGAAGTGTGAAACCGCCGTTCACATCTGCTACGGCTACGGCATTAAAGCGAATACCGACTGGAAGAAAACGCTGGGTACAGAGTGGCGTCAGTACGAAGAGGTCTTCCCGAAACTGCAGCGTTCAGCTATCGACATCGTTTCACTGGAGTGCCAGAACTCGCGCGTGCCGATGGATCTGATCGAGCTGATTCGCGGTAAAAAAGTCATGGTTGGTGCTATCGACGTGGCTACTCATGAAATTGAGACACCGGAAGCAGTCGCAAACACGCTGCGCAAAGCGCTGCAGTTCGTGGATGCTGAAAATCTCTATCCTTCGACTAACTGTGGCATGATTCCTCTGCCGCGTCAGGTTGCCAATGGCAAATTGCATGCGTTGAGTGCGGGTGCCGAGATTGTCCGCAGAGAAATTCTGGGAAAATAATCTTTTCCTGAGCAGTTCAGTCCGGCTTCAGATGCCTGAAAGCCGGACTGAGGCTGCCCTTACTTTTACTTTGTCTGTCCCGCTATCCATCTCTGTAGGCTCTTCATTCCACTCCTCTTAAATCACGTTGAGATTCCCTGCTATGAAACCTCAGTAACGTAATCCGCTATGCTGTCGGGCGTGAATCACCTGGTCAGCGAGCACGCCCGTTGCAGATTACGTTCAGCTCAGCGTTTCGTCAGCGGAGCGGGGGTGATCCGGGCGGATTCTGAACCAGATCGCGTACATCGCTGGCAGGAATACCAGCGTAATCAGGGTGCCGCCTAATGTTCCGCCAATCAGGGTATAGGCCAGCGTTCCCCAGAATACGGAGTGCGTCAGCGGAATGAAGGCCAGAATGGCAGCCATTGCCGTCAGCAGCACCGGACGCGCACGTTGTACCGTTGCTTCCACCACCGCATCAAAAGGCGAGAGTCCTTCATGTTCATTATGGTGAATCTGGCCTATCAGGATGAGCGTGTTACGCATCAGGATGCCCGATAGCGCTATCAGTCCAACCAGTGCATTGATGCCAAACGGCTGGTTAAAGAGAAGTAGCGTCGGCACTACACCAATCAGTCCCAGAGGCGACGTCAGAAAGACCATCACCATCGCCGACATCGAACGCACCTGCAGAATGATAATCAGCAGCGTCATGGCGATCATAATCGGGAACAGCGGTGCCATTGCTTTGGTCGCTTTACCAGATTCTTCAATCGAGCCCGCCTGTTCAATGCGGTAGCCCGCTGGCAGTGAATTGATGATGGGCTGCAACGCGTTGAGCATCTGCTTTGAGACATCCGGCGGCTGCAGATGCTCAGCAATATCACCGCGCACCGTCAGCGTCGGGGTGCGATCGCGGCGACGCAGAATCGGATCTTCCATGCGTACGTCAACGTCGCCAATCTGAGAGAGCGGAATACGCTGACCTGAGGAACCGACTAAGGTAAAGCCCGCTATTCTGGCCGGATCGAGGCGGATGTTACCCGCTGCGCGTCCCATAACCTGCACGGAGCGGATATCTTCACGCACTGAGGTAATCGGAACGCCAGAGAGCAGGAACTGAAGCTGCTCTGCCACCGCATTCGATGTCAGCCCCACGGCCTGCAGGCGATCCTGATTAAGCGTGAAATGCAGCGTCGGCACCCTTGGACCCCAATCCGTATTAACTGTTCTCATCAGCGGACTGGCCTGTAGCACTGCCTCTACGTCGGCTGCGATGGTGCGCAACGTGTCGGCATCCGGCCCCATGATGCGATATGCCACCGGATAGGGCGAGTAGGGACCAAACACCAGCTGTGTCACGCGGATGCGCGCCTCTGCTGCAAGTCCATCAGCCGCCGCCTCGCGTAACCGGTGCTTAAGTGCTTCGCGCGCTTCCTGGCTGTCCGTCAGCACAACTATTTTTGCAAATGAGGGGTCAGGCAACTCGGGAGCCATGGCCAGATAAAAACGCGGTGATCCTTGTCCGATATACGATGTGACGATTTTTGCCTCCGGCTGCTTCTGCAGCCAGGCTTCGATTTTTGCCGCCGCGTTGCTGGTCTCCTCAATAGCGGTGCCATAAGGCATCTGGACTTCCACCAGCACTTCCGGGCGGTCAGAGGTGGGAAAAAATTGTGCGTTAACCATCCCCATGCCGAGCACGGCAAGCGTAAACAGAGCCACCACCGAACCGGCTACCAGCCATTTACCTGCGATGACGCGGCCCAGAATATAACGGAAGCGGTTGTAATGGCGGGTGTTATAAATCGCGGTATGTCCTCCCGCCACCGTTTTGATCTCCGGCAGCATTTTCACGCCAAGATAAGGCGTAAACACCACCGCGACTATCCACGAGGCGATCAGGGCGATACCGACAATCCAGAACATATTGCTGGTGTACTCACCGGCAGTAGACTGTGCAAAACCGTTGGGCATAAAGCCCACAGCGGTAACCAGCGTACCCGCCAGCATCGGTGCCGCCGTATGACTCCATGCATAAGCAGAGGCTTTGATGCGGTCATAACCTTCTTCCATTTTGACCACCATCATTTCAATCGCGATGATGGCGTCATCGACCAGCAAACCCAGGGCAAGGATCAGCGAACCCAGCGTGATGCGATCGAAATTTTTGCCGGACGCCTCCATCACAACAAACACGATAGCCAGCGTCAGTGGCACGGCTGCGGCGACCACTACACCAACCCGCCAGCCCATACTGACAAAGCAGACCACCATGACCACCAGCAGGGCGACAAAAAACTTGATCATGAATTCGTCTACGGCTGAACTGATGTTGACGGCCTGATCGGTGACCTTCGTCAGCGTCATACCCAGCGGCATGTCGTCATTAATTCTGGCCGTTTCCTCATCCAGTGTCTTACCGAGATCACGGCCATTCCAGCCGTCGCGCATAACGACGCCTAACAACAGCGCCTGTTCGCCCTGATTACGCACGATAAAGGTCGCCGGATCTTCATAGCCTCGCTCCACAGTCGCGACATCTGAAAGGCGCAGTGTTCGGCCCCCGGCAACGACAGGCGTCTGGCGAATCTTCTCCAGGGTGTCGAAGGCGCCATCAAGACGGATAAAAATCTGGGGACCGCTGGCATCTATTGAACCGGCCGGGGTCAGCACGTTCTGACTGTTCAGGGCAGAAAAGATATCCTGGGGAGAAATGCCGAGCGTGGCCAGCCTGTCATGAGAGAACGAGATAAAGATTCGCTCACTCTGTTCACCAATAATGTTGACCTTTTTTACGCCGGGTACATGCAGAAGCTGCTGGCGCAGCGATTCAGCATCCCTTGCCAGCAGACGCTGCGGCTCCCCCCTGGCCTTAAGCGCAAATAAGGCAAAAGTCACATCAGAGAACTCGTCATTAACCATCGGTCCGATAACGCCCGCGGGCAGGCTGCTGGCTTCATCACCGACTTTCTTGCGCGCCTGATAGAACTCTTCCTGTACCTGTGAAGGCGGCGTGCTGTCCTGCAGTGACAGCAGGGTAAACGCCAGACCCGGACGGGTATAGGTCTCACTGCGGTCGTACCACTTAAGCTCCTGCAGACGCTTCTCCAGCGGCTCAGCAACCTGATCCTGCATCTCCTGCGCTGTAGCACCCGGCCAGGCCGTGATAAGGGTCATCTGCTTGACGGTAAAAGGCGGGTCTTCCGCTCGCCCCAGTTCGAAGAACGACAGGATACCGGCGACAGTAATCAGAATGATCAGGAAGAGGGTAATCGAGCGCTCGCGCACAGCCAGCGCCGAGAGATTGAAACGTTCCTTGCTCATGGATGACTCCCCGCGCTGCGCTCGTTGCCTTGCGGTGCCGTGCGCACTTTTTCACCCTCATGAAGCAGGTGCGCGCCAAGCGCAACGACCTGCTCACCCGGCTTGAGGTTTCCGACAACGCCGGCATTGTCATCCCCAAGGTTGATCACCTGCACCGGTCGCCATGAGACGGTTGTGGGCTGACCTGAAATGCCCCAGACGCCCGGCCCTTTCCCCGGATCGTAGAGCGCGGCTAAGGGCACGTTCATGACCGAAGCTTTGCTGGCGTTTTCCGCGATGTTAAGCGTGACGGTCGAGCCGAGCGGTGCATTAGCCAGTGAACCTTCCAGGACATATCTCGCTTCAAAGGTTCGCGTCACCGGATCAGCGGCATCGGATAGCAGGCGTAACCTGGCGGGCACCTGTTTATCGCCGGAGCCATAAAGCGTGGCCTGAGCATCGCTGTCCGGCGCAGGCCTGAGCGTCTCCGGTAATTGCACAATGGCCTCGCGCTGACCGGCTCTGGCGAGGCGGATAACGGCCTGTCCGGCACTGACCACCTGACCCGGTTCTGCCAGCGTATCCACGACAACGCCATCGGCGTCGGCCAGAAGCACCGCATAACCGGTTGCATTCTGCGCGACACTGGCCTGGGCCTGTGCGGCTCTGAGATCGGCTCTTGCCGTATCGGCGGCGGCCTTTATCTGGTCGTAGGCTGATGCCGACACGGCACCCGTCGCGACAAGGCCGCGATAGCGCGCTTCATCCTGCGTGGCTTGCTTAGCCCGTGCCCGTGCTGCCTCCACAACCTGTTGCTGAGCCTGAGACTGCAGTGTCAGGTCAATCGGATCCAGACGCATCAGCGGCTGACCGCGTTTGACCGCCTGACCGGTATCCACCAGACGTTCAAGGATTTTGCCTTGTACTCTGAAACTGAGATCGCTTTGAATCCGGGCGACCACAACGCCGGTAAAGGCGTGGGTTCGTTCTATCGCGCTTACCACGATTGCAGTCCGCACCAGAGGAGCCTGGGTACGGGGATCGTCGCGGGTGGAAGGTTCACCGCAGGCCACCAGGGCCAGCGGCAACACGTAAACAGCAAGGGTGGCGGATTTAAGCCTGAGCATGAGTTCCCTTAAAGCGGTAACAGGATAGTTTGCGCATTTTCATTCCTGTGACCAAATAAGTCAATGGTCACAAATGGCTGAATTTTCGTCATGAACAGATCAAGATATGTCACCGTGAAGGGGTTATTAAAAGGGTCATGGCAGCTGAAGAGGGGTGATATCAGGGGATGAGGGCAAAGAGAGCGGTTCCTGGACGCCTTGCATTTTTTGGGCGGCAGGCACAGTGCATTTGTGAATGCTCAGGAGATCGGCATCGGCAAAGTTTGCCCCCTAACGTCAGTGATCCTGATTGACAGGAAGTGACCATTGTTTGATTAGGTCACTGATTGTGAGTGATGTCAGGCATAACGATGTTGCTCCAGCTTACGCGGGAAGCAACGTCTGAATAGCCATTAACGCGCAACTGCCACTCTGTAAGGACAGCTTATCGCCGCCGTACCTGCTGCCTGCCGGTTCTTATTAAGCCGCATCCGTAAAACCTGCAATATGTGAATGATTAGTAAATTTCTTTGCCAGCGGATATAACATATTGATAACCTCGCATCGCAGAGAAAAATATGGCGCTTTCACACGAGTTAATTCTGATTTTTACGACCTATTTTGTCGCGACGGCCAGCCCTGGACCGAGCAATATGGCGATAATGGGGACAGCGATGAAAAAGGGCAGAGGTGCCGCGCTGGCGCTGGCTGCGGGTGTCGTGAGTGGTTCGATGATCTGGGCGCTGCTCGCAGCCTGCGGTGTGCTGACCGTGCTGACAACCTTTGCTCAACTGCTGATTACGTTAAAAATTGGCGGCGGAATATATCTGCTCTGGCTGGCGTTTAAAGCCGGTAAATCTGCATTACGCCGCACGGAAGCCGGTGAATTTAAAACCAGCGATACCCGGGTCGCTTATGGCAGCCTGTTCCGTCAGGGTATCCTGATGCATATCGGCAACCCCAAAGCGATTCTGACCTGGGTGGCGATTATGTCATTTGCCCTTAAACCGGATGCGGTCGCCTCGACGTTACCGATGATCATCTGCGGCTGTGCGGCGATCTGCATGGTTGTATTCGGTGGCTATGCTTTGCTGTTCTCGACAGCTGTAATGAGCGCTTTTTACCGCCGCATTCGTCGCGGGCTGGATGCGCTATTAGCCTGTTGCTTTGCGCTGGCAGGATTGAAACTGGTCTTCAGCCGCAACTAATTACAGCTAATGATGGCGGAGCGTCATCCGTTTTGATTCATCACCCGGAACGATCAGGTGATGAGCCGAAGCGGCAGCAGGCGATGCAATCCGATAGCCCGCGCACAACCCCGAATCCTGATTCAAAAGGCGAAAAATGAAAGGCTCATGTCTGTGTGAAACCGTTATTTTTGAGATTTCGGTAACCCCCATGCTCTATTACCGCTGTCACTGTTCACTGTGCAGAAAGCAGACCGGAACCGGTTATAACCTGGCAACGCTGATAAAAGAGCGTGATTTTGCCTGGATAGCAGGCGAAAGCCAGATCGCGTCGTGGCGTAAACCAACAGGTTATCGCACTGACTTTTGCGTCAGCTGTGGTTCTGCCGTTCCAAACCGATTGCGCGACCGGCCTTACATCTGGCTTCCGATCGGCTTACTGAATACTCCAGTCGCGATGCACTGCATAGGGGATTATTGTACCGATGACGCCATGCCGTGGGACCATACCCGCTCAGAGACTAATCATGCGGGGCCAGTAACGTCGCTGAATGCACTGCTGACGAGCTTAAAGATTGTTGATTAATCACAGCGGTGTGGGTTACTTATTTTTTAACTTTAAGCCCCAGTATTCCGAACAGGCTTTAATCTCGTGTGGAGAATGAAGCAGAACTTTTGGCAATCTGGCCTGGTCGTAAAGCGTCTGATGATACTTACGATTCTGCGGGGCAGTACGGATAATATATTTCAGCATCTCCAGGGTTACGGACTCTCTGCTCATCCCGAGCCCCCCTATTCGCGGTGTCGATGAATAACACCTGCGAATATAACGCAGCAGTGCCACGGTCACTTTTACATCCAGAAGAATCAATCCCGTGGCATGAGCAAAGCGTTCCTCAATGCATTTTGTATAATTTCCCTCCATTACCCATTTTTCCTGACTCACTGCATCTGCATGCAAATGGCGAAATGCTTCCGGTGCTCTGGGAATCCATTGACTATTCGGAAGATGGTGAAGTTGATCAAGATGAACAACAGGTAAATTCGTTTTGCGGGAAATAGCCTCAGCTAAGGTAGATTTGCCACTGTTTGAAGGACCCATAATACAAATGCGTGGTCCCAGCGCCTCTAAAGTGAGTGCACTATTCACTATATCTCCTTTGAATTTTCCCTTCTTAAATGAATAACGGCCTGCTGACATGATGCTTTTCTATGCAACTTGCAAGGTTTAAATCTCAACTGGAATGTGTTGACCTGCGAGAGGCGTAAATAAAGGCTGCTGAAGGCATTATGAATCAAAATCATGTCAAAGCGTATCTGATGATCTGGTTTTCAAATAATCCACCCTCCTCACGGATTGTATTTTTTTCGGTAAAGATTTGTTACATCCTGCCGATTAATTACTCAATCAATCAAACCGTAGAGGGCATTATGGTACTAATCAATGGACTTACAGACGGCGTGGCAAATAGCTATGTCGCTTCCGGCGCAATCAAATCATCTTCAGGCGACAATACCGAGTCTGTTACCGGAAAAAGGCTTCCCGACACTGTAGTTATCATCTCTCAGGAGGCAAGAGACCGCCTGATGCAGGTCGTTGCTGAACCTGTCTCCGTTGAACAGCAGGATAAAACCCTGAACGATCTGCTGGCAAGCCGATCAGCTCATCAGGGACCCACGTTTAATCTCGGTTATGCGCTTTTCAACGATCCCTATACAAACTGGGATGCAAGGACATTCCGTCCGCTACTGGATATGACGACAGATAACACCCAGGCCAGTATGGATGAATTTGCGGGTGCGCTTCATCAGGTGCTCGCTGAAGGTCAGGTGGGACAAAATCAGTACGACAACAGTGATACCTCTGAAGCGATGACAATAACGTTGACGCAGGTGAAACTGCACAAACTTATTGAGAAATATGTTCCGGATGACAAGCGGAAGCAGGCGACGGGCATTGTTGATGAAATGATCGACGGTAAAGTGGCATTCCGCGAAGAGCGCACGCTGCTGGGGGCACAGCAAAGGCTGGATATCGCGCATCAATATGGCACCCGTGAAATCGTGGCGGATGCGCGTGATTATCTCACCCAGGTAAAGAGTGGCTCCGCGCGGCCACAGAATGAACTGGCCAGAATGTTTGAAGCGACAAAATCGGGCAGTGACATGAACGCCATTTTCAGCGTGTTTGCCGATGTGATTCGTTCCACGCCGAATCCAGACAACAAAGCGCAACCCTCAATCGATGACGCACTTAAACAGCTGGAGGTTTATCGCCAGCAGTGGCAGGCGTTCGCTGATAAATACATCGCTTAAACAGTGATGATCCTTCGGCTGGGGGCTCTTTCGTGGCAATAAAGCCATCCTGAGAGCCGCGTCTGCAGGATGGCTACGATGAGGCTGTTTAGTCAGATGAGATACTCTGATAAATCCGGCTTAAAACAAAAAGCACTGATTACACATTTACAAATTTAAATGTGTAAATATAATGGCGCCTCTTACACATCAGAGGAATTTTGTCATGCCGTCACTGTTTACCCCCCTGAACCTGGGCGATCTCACACTTCGTAACCGCATTGTATTGCCGCCACTGACGCGTTGTCGCAGTGAACAGCCGGGCAATATTCCCGGCGAGTTGATGGTGGAGTATTACCGCCAGCGTGCCAGCGCGGGACTAATGATCACCGAAGGCACCCAGATTGAACCTCGCGGGCAGGGCTATGCATGGACGCCGGGGATCCACAGCGACGCCCAGATCGCGGGCTGGAAAAAGGTCACAGAGGCGGTACATCAGGAAGGCGCCACGATTTTTTGCCAGCTCTGGCACGTTGGTCGCGTCTCTCACAATGAACTTCAGCCAGGCAAGCAGGCTCCCGTTGCGCCTTCAGCCATCGCCGCCGATAACGTTCGGGTATTCATTGAAACCGGACCAGGCGCGGGGATACTGACCGCACCCAGCGAACCACGGGCACTGACCAACGCGGAAGTCAAAGAGATCGTGGCGCTTTACCGACGCGCGGCGGAAAATGCAAAAGAGGCCGGTTTTGACGGTGTGGAACTGCATTCTGCCAACGGTTATCTGATTAACCAGTTTATTTCGGAGCACACTAACTTCCGCACGGATGAATATGGCGGCTCAGCAGAGAATCGTCTGCGTTTCCTGCGTGAAGTTGTTGAGGCGGTCAGCGCGGTATTTGGCAGCCACCGTGTTGGCGTGCGGTTTGCGCCATTGTTTTCGAGTACTGACGAAGAGCGCGTCTATCTTGGCCTGGTTGAAAGCGATCCCCATGCGACCTATATCCGCGCCGCGGAGTTGCTGAATGAGCTGGAAGTTGGCTATCTCTCTATTGCCGAAGCGGACTGGGATAATAGCCCGGATATGCCAGAGAGTTTCCGGGTTGCGCTGCGGGAAACATTCCGTTCTCCGATCATCTATTCTGGTCGCTACACGGCGGAAAAAGCACAGCATATGCTTGATAAAGGCTGGGGCGATCTGGCGGGTTTTGGCCGCTCGTTTATTGCGAATCCCGATTTGCCGGCACGCATTAAAGCAGGTTATCCGCTGAATCCCGTCGATCACGCTTCCCTGTATGGCGGCACTGAGAAAGGCTATACTGACTATCCTGTTTTTCAATCCTGATCTTATGTGAGGCGGCATGTCCCCCGAAAATGCCCTGAAGTTACTGTCCAACCCGACCCGGGTGGCAGTACTAAAGTGGCTTAAAAATCCTGACGAAGCGTTTGCGGGCTATTCTCAGCTCTATCCCTTCGCTCAGTATGGCGTCTGTGCCACCCTCATCCAGGACAAGGCGGGCTTATCACAGCCCGCTACTTCGTTATGCCTGAAAGCCCTGCACAATGCGGGGCTGGTCGAAGCCAGCAAAGTCGGGAAGTGGACCTATTATCGCCGCGCTGAACCACGTATTCGTGAAATAACCGACGTGGTGACACAATCGCTGCAGGCGCTTTAGGGCGCCTGCCGTTTCAGCACTTCTCTGTTATCTTATCTGCGAATGCTGAGTCTTTGCACTTACAGTAAACGCCTGCACCTATCCCCCGGATTTCTGACTCGTCTTCACGCACGCGGCTTGACGAAGCTGCCCGCTTAACTTACAACTAAAGCCGTCAGGGGAGTCTCGCCAGAGAGACTGAGAGGCTAATAGCGCAGTGCGCGGCTTAGCGACCCTTAGAACCTGACCCAGTTGATACTGGCGTAGGAAGACGGGTATCGCATCCGATACTTGCCGCAGGCGCGCGTTCGCGACGTCTTTGCCTATTCCCTCTGTATCACGGGTCTTCGTTAACCGATAACGAGGCCAAAGTGAAACATCTCATTCTTAATCACTCTCTTCCTCTCCGGTGGGCACCATGAGCCGCTGGTCGGTGCTGGGCAGCGGCGTTGCCGGGCTGTGTGTCGCCACGCTACTGCTGGAACGGGGAGAAGCCGTTGAAGTCATTACGCAGCCTGACTGTCGTGCCGCCTCGCACTGGGCGGGGGGCATGCTTGCGCCCTGGTGCGAAGCAGAAAGCGCGCCACACCAGGTCATCGAATGGGGCCAGCACGCTGCCGGATGGTGGGCGAAACGCGTCGACGGCGTGGAGCAGCAGGGCACGCTGGTGGTTGCGCCACCGCGTGACAGCCGCGAACTGACGCGCTTCGCCAGCATGACGCAGCAGCATCAGTGGGTCGCCCCCGGTGACATCGAACCGGCGCTGGAAAATCGCTTTGCCCGCGGCCTGTTCTTTGCTGCAGAGGCGCATCTTGATCCGCGCTGCGCACTGCAGCAACTGCGCGTCACACTGCACGAGGCGGGCATACCCTTTCACAGCGGCAAACCCGGCGGCAAAATCATCGACTGCCGCGGCATCCACGCTCTTGATCAGCAGCCCGCTCTGCGCGCCGTGCGGGGCGAAATGTTGATCCTGCATACGCATGACGTTCAGCTCTCCCGTCCGGTCCGTTTGCTGCATCCGCGCTTTCCCTGCTATCTGGTGCCGCGTGCCGGAGGCCACTTCATGCTTGGAGCCACCATGGTCGAAAGTCACGACAGCAGCCCGATCAGCGCCAGGGCGATGATGGAGCTGCTGAGCGCGGCTTACAGTCTGCATCCGGCGCTGGCTGAAGCACGGATCGTAGAGAGCGGCACCGGTCTGCGTCCCGCCTACCGCCAGAACCTGCCGGAAGTCCGCTATGAAAATGGGCGCTTCTCGTTAAACGGGCTGTACCGCCACGGCTTTTTACTGGCCCCGATTATGGCTGAAAAACTCATGCTGCAACTCACTCAGGAGATGACTCATGCGAGTTCAACTTAATGGACGCACGATTGAAACCAGCGCAACAACGCTGGCGGAACTTATGGCGGAGCAGCAGATCGACCCGCGCACCGTCGCCACCGCACTGAACGGTGAGTTTGTGCCGCGCAGCCGTTATGTCAGCCAGCAGCTTCAAGCGGGCAGCCAGCTGGAAATCCTGTCACCGATGCAGGGAGGTTAACCATGTTCTATCAATTCACTCCGCAATCCCGTTTTCTGCTTGGCACCGCCGGATATCCGTCACCCGACATTCTGCATCAGGCTATCGATGCATCAGGTGCGGAGATAATTACCGTCAGTCTGCGTCGTGAAGGCAGCGAAGGCGGTGCCTTTCGCACGCTGTTGCAGCGGCTCAACAAACGGATTCTGCCGAATACCGCGGGCTGCCATACGGTAAAAGAGGCGGTGACGACGGCACAGATGGCGCGTGAACTGTTCGACACGCCGTGGATCAAGCTGGAAGTGATTGGTCATGCCGACACGCTGCAGCCCGATCCCTTTGCGCTGGTTGAAGCGGCCCGGATCCTCTGCGCTGATGGCTTCCAGGTCTTTCCCTACACCACCGAAGATCTGATTGTCGGCGAGAAGCTGCTGGAAGCGGGTTGTGAAGTGCTGATGCCCTGGGGCGCGCCAATTGGTTCCGGCCAGGGGCTGCGCAACATCGAGGGACTCCGCGCCATGCGTGCGTGGTTTAAAGATGTGCCGCTGATAATTGATGCGGGCATCGGTGCGCCAGGCCAGGCGGCGCAGGCGATGGAGATGGGTTTTGATGGCGTGCTGCTAAACACCGCGGTGGCGAAAGCACGCGATCCGGTGCGGATGGCGGGTGCCTTTGCCGCCGCGATCCACGGCGGGCATGAGGCGTTTCAGGCGGGATTGATGGAGCAGCGTGACATGGCGTCAGCTTCAACACCCATTTTTGGTCTGGCACAGTTCTGAGGAGCAGCAATGGATCGGTATCAGCGACAGACCATGTTGCCGGAGATCGGTGAAGCAGGGCAACAGCGCCTGAGCAGGGCAAGGGTGCTGGTGGTGGGTGCGGGCGGACTCAGCGCGACACTGTTGCCGTTACTGGCCGGCGCGGGCGTAGGGTTTATTCGGCTTTACGATGGCGATCGGGTTGAGCTGCACAACCTTCACCGGCAGACATTGTTTGGCATTGGGGATGTGGGCCAGCCCAAAGCAATCTGCGCGCAGCGCGCGCTGGCGCAGCGAAATCCTGACTGCCACGTTGAGGCGCATCCCCGGATGTTGAGCGCCAGCCAACTGCCGCAGGCGCTGGAGGGGATCGTTCTGGTGGTGGATGCGGCGGATAACTTCGCCATTACCTATCAACTCTCTGACGCCTGCTCTCCGCGTGGTCTGCCGCTGATCTGCGCCTCGGTACTGGGTCGTAAAGGTTACGTCGGTGGATTCTGCGGCGGTGCGCCCGGTTATCGTGCGCTGTTTCCTCAGTTGCCGATGGCTTCGGGTAATTGCAACACGGCTGGCGTAATGGGGCCTGCGGTAGCAACGCTGGGCGCGATGCAGGCGCAGATGGTGCTGAGCGTATTGCTGAAACTGACGCCATCGCCGCTCGGCTGCATGATCCACTGCGACTTTGTGGACTGGCACGTCAGGCAATTCCGCTTTGATGACGCGCCTGAACCCGACGCGCCGGGCATCCCGTTTATCGATAAGCCGATGCTGAGTGAGGACGATTGCATTGTGGAACTGCGCAGTCCAGACGAAGCACCGGTCAGTGTGGCCGAACGGGTGCTACGCATTTTGCCGCAGCAGATAGCGGCCTGGCAGCCGCCGTCCGATCGGCGCGTGGTGCTGGTGTGTGCCAGTGGCATGCGTGCAGCTCAGGCGGCAGAAAACCTTGCCGCACGGGGGATCACGCGGCTGGCGCTGATGGCGGCAAACACGCTGTAGCCTGCCGGTCTACACAACCTCGACCAACTGGAACGTCTCGAAAATCAGCTCCATTTCCTTATGGAAATAGCCTTCACGCTCAAAGTAACGCTGATGCTCCTGGCGCCAGTGGTCGAGGCTGAGATCGCCTTCACCTTCCAGCATCGCCATCTCTGGCGTGACGCGGTCAAAACGCGTCAGGAACAGTCCGGTGGTACGGATCACGCAGACGGGCTGCTTTTCGCCGTTCAGCACAATGCTGTAACCACCTGGCTGCGGCAGTGCTTCCTGCTCCTGCCAACTCTGCAACGAACCGCAGCTTGCTACCTTCTTTCCGGCAATAATCAGCGTTGCCAGCGCGCTGGCTAATTCCGGGGAATCACCGAATGCATCTGTGAAGGCACCCGGATATTTGTCCTGCAGTTGTTCCAGCGTCATCGACATCCGAAAATCCTCAATAAAATAAGCGCCTGACCGGCATAAATACAGGTCAGCGTCGCTGTTAAGATGATGGTGCAGCAGTGTAGATGCTGCTGATAGCGCTACAGCTTACCCGGCCTGCTCATGGGAAAACAGGCTTAATTTTCAGGAGATTGGGTTTGCGTGCGTGCGGGATTGCAGAGGAGAGATACAGTCTGACGCGGCCAGCTACAGCCGCGTACAATAACTAACGCATCAGGAAGCTCGCCCAGTGTTCAATGTCGTCACCGCTGCTGATGTCGGGTTGCACCAGACCGTTCACCATAAAGGTGGGTGAAACGTGAATACCATTCTGACGGGCATATTTGCAGTGCCATTTAATTGCATTCTGCAGATCGGGCTGATCAAATGCGGCGCTGGCATCCACGCCGCTGTACTCTTTCAGGCGCGCCAGAATCTGGTTCGGCGTCGCATCGCGGTTCGGGCCGGTACAGTGATCGGTAAACTCAAACTCTTCGCGATGATCGGCGACGGCCTGCATCACCGTCTTCGCCGCCTCTTTACTGTCGCTGGCGGCGGCAAGGATATAACGCACAATCACGCCGGAATAGAGGTGCCACGGCTGTGATTGCAGGCGAATCTTCAGGGTCATCTTCTCTTCACCCACGTGCGCCAGTAACGCGTCAAATTTATTGAACGCGCGTACCGAAAAAGGGCAGGTGGGTTCCAGAAAGACTTCAAAGATTGCGGGACCGTGGCCCCAGACCAGGACATCAGCATGCTGACTCATCGTAAACTCCTTAAAGATAAACGGAACGGGAAGTGTCCTTACCCTGGCAAATTCGCATCACATCAGCCAGTTAAGAATCAGCCGCAATTGTTACAAAAAACAGCAATCAGCGGCTGACCTGCGCGTAACAGGCGACAGCCAGGGCCATTAATCGTTAGAATTATCGGCTTTGGCATTCTCAACAGCTGGCCCTGCATCGTCACTTGCGAGCAGCTATAGTTATCTGCAGAATTTGCTCGACCGAATGATGAAGCCATTTCTGCTTTTTGCCTGCTGATCGTCTGCCTGGGACCGATAAGCGTTAGAAGAGGTTGATTTTGTATACCGATCTTACCTGGAAAATTCTCCATCGCGTCATCAACAAGACGATCTCTGACATGCTGGATGAGCAGCAGAGTATTGACGTGTTATCACTGCGCGCACGGCTGCATGAGCTGGCTGAAAAAGAGGAGGATGAGGTCATGGTGCTCTGTTACTGGCAGGCGAGTAAAATTCTGCTTCGACTCCCCACCACCGTGACAGCCAGTCAGTTGATGGTTGCCGCACGTCACGCTTTTCGCACGCCGATGGATCATGATCGGCTTTAAGTTCTACTGACCGGCGACGGGCGAGCCAGACATTCATCTCAGATTATTTTCGGAGCAGGGATCTGAGCCTCGTAATGATCGTGGCGGGCAATTATTCAGGACGTCCATCCATGACTTTATTGTGATTACTCTCTAAGTATATTCTCATTCTGGAGTCTTTATTTTTTCAATGTAAATAGAATGCGCTACAGAAGTGAATATAATATTTGATGAGTGCAGTGAAAAGGTCAGTTAATACTTTTCTTAAATTGTCACAGGTTGATCCAGAACAATAAAAGAGGTTGTTATATTTCCTGAAGGGACAAGGGAAAACGTCTGTTTATCTTTTATATAGTTATGCGCCATTAATATGCTGGTAACATAATAAACTCCGGGTTGTTATGTTGGCGCATTTAATAAATGCATATCTATCCATCAGGTGGCTGACCCCAGCCACTTTGTATGTATTGAAAAGAGACAGGTTTGATGAATATCAGAAAACGTATTCTGCCAGTGGCACTGGCTGGACTTATGATTTCCGGATCGGCATTAGCAGCAGCAACTGACGGCCCATCACCGATGAATACTAATCCGGGAGCATCAGCCGGCACTCAGGGTGCAGGTGGCGAAGTGAAATTTACTGGTGAAATTACCGATGTTTCATGTGACGTTTCAACTGCCAGTAAAAAACAGAGCGTTGATTTAGGTAAATGGGCAAAATCCTATTTCGAGAGCCGCACCGAAACGACCCAAACCCCCTTCACTATTTCAGTCAAGGACTGCCCGGCATCGGTTACTAAAGTGGCTGTATTGTTCGATGGCGATAAAGACGCTGGGGATAATACCCTGCTGAAAGTGGCCGATGGAGGCGCTACCGGCGTGGGCATTAAACTTTACGAAGGGGACCGCAGCACGCCGATCGCAATTGGCTCCATCTCTAAAGGGGTTGATAAAATGGTGGAGACCGAAGAGGGCGGTTCTGCTGACCTGATTTTCTATGCCGATTATAAAAGTGATGGTGCTGAAATCGCAGTCGGTCCGGCCAACGCAGTTTCAAACTTCGTGATGGTTTATAACTGATAAATAGCAGGGGCAACCCTGCTTTTCCTTCTGAAGATTAATGGCGTAAATGGCTATGTTTAAGGTAATAAGACTTATTTCGCTTTTCTCTGCGTGTATGCTGAGCATGGCTGCTCATGCAGGTGTTGTGATGGGAGGGACGCGTATTATCTTTGTGGAAGGAAAAAAGGAGGCAACGCTTTCGGTCACGAATCAGGATAAAAATATGCCCTATCTGGTGGAGTCGTGGATAGAGAATTTCAATCCAGATAATCATTCCCGGGTGCCGTTTATTGTCACGCCACCGCTTTTTCGTCTCGATGCGGGAAAAGAGAATCTGTTAAGGATTAATTATCTGGGAATGCCGCTGCCGAAAGATCGTGAATCGGTGTTCTGGCTCAATGTGAAATCTATTTCACCCACACCACGCGATAAAAGTAATCAGCTGCAGGTCAATATTAAATCGAAATTCAAGCTCTTTTATCGACCAAAAGGACTGGAGGGAAATCCGGCTGACGCCTGGCAACAACTCTCTTTTCGCCATGAAGGCAGGCAGCTTATTGCGCATAACCCAACCCCTTACTTTGTCTCTTTTTATTCGCTTAGCGTTAATCATCACACCATTCAGGACCCAGGCATGATTGGCCCGGGTGAGGATCGTCAGTGGACCGTCGCCGATTCCGGCGCAGTGACCTGGTCTGCGATTAACGACTACGGCGGCATCACCGAACAACGTACGCGCTAACTGTTTTTTTGATTTGAATCCGGGGCACTAACAGTGAAAGTCACTCCACAGGCTGAGACAGGCAAGAAAAGGCACGCGAAAACGTTTCACGCCTCTCCCTGGCTTGCAGGCGTTCCGGGTCTGATGCTGCTCATGTTCTGCCCGTTGCGTGGTGCCCGCGCGGATGACTACTTTAATCCTGCGGCGCTGGAATTTTCATCCGATCAACATAATGCCACCGATCTCCACTATTTCGCCCGTGAAGGCGGTCAGCAACCGGGTACCTATCATGTCACGCTGTTACTCAACAACCGGGTGATTGATAGCCGCGATGTCACTTTTGTGCAGGGCAGAAACGGGCTGCTTCCGCAACTGACGGTTGCAGAGCTTTCCGCAATGGGCGTCAACGTTGATGGCTTTTCCGCCTTCAGCCGCTTAAAGAACGGTGAGACCATTGACGAGCTGAGTGAATTCATACCCGATGCTGCGGCCGACTTTGATTTCGCGCATCAGCAGTTAAATCTTTCCATTCCTCAGATCGCCCTGAAAATAAAAGATCGCGATTATGTCGATCCTTCGCGCTGGGATGAGGGCGTATCGGCTGCTTTTGTAAACTATAACCTCACCGGAAGCAGCAGTCGTAATGAGAGCGACCGGTGGAATTCAACGCTGCTCAGCCTGCGCAGTGGAGCCAATTTTGGCGCATGGCGACTGCGTAACACCGCCACCTGGCGCTACGATCTGGTCAGCCACTGGCAATCCCAGACCACTTATCTGGAGCGGGATCTTAAGACACTGAAAAGCCAGTTTCGGGTCGGGGATACTTATACCTCTGGCGACGTTTTTGACAGCGTGCAGTTTCGCGGTGTGCAGATCATGTCTGATGACACCATGCTCCCGGAAAGTCAGCGCGGCTTTGCGCCGGTGATACACGGCATCGCCCACAGCAATGCGCGGGTCACGGTGAGTCAGCATGGCTATGTGATTTATGAAACCGTGGTTGCACCGGGCGCATTTGAGATCAAAGATCTCTATCCCACCGCACAGAGCGGTGACCTCGACATCACTATCCATGAAAGCGATGGCTCGGTACGCACCTTCACTCAACCTTACTCTGCAGTGCCTTACATGCTGCGTCAGGGTCATCTGAAATACAGTGTCAGTGGTGGTCGTTACCATTATTCAGGCAGTAACAATCTGCGTTCACCTGAGTTTGTGCAGTCCACGCTGTTTTACGGACTGCCGCATGACTTTACCGCCTTTGGCGGCGTTCAGATGGCGCAGAATTATCACGCTGTAGCGATCGGTCTGGGTAAAAGTCTGGGCGATTTTGGCTCGCTGGGAACCGATGTGACCGTAGCCAAAACCCGTTTACCGGAGGGCCAGAGCAGCAGTGGTCAGTCAGTCCGCGCACAGTATCAGAAAAATTTCGTCTCGACGAATACCACCTTCAGCATGGCAAGCTATCGCTACTCCTCCAGCGGCTTCTATGCCTTCAGCGAAGCCAACGCGATGACCAGCCCGGCAAGCTACGTGGCTAACAAGCGCAGTCGCTCGGAGATTTCGATCTCGCAGGGGATTGCTGATTATGGCAGCCTTAGCGCTTCTGCCTATGTGCAGCGCTACTGGCGATCAAATAGTGAAGATCGCACCCTGCATCTGGGCTTTTACAGCAATTACAAAGCCATTTCCTGGGGCGTTGCCTGGTTTTACACCGATTCGACCAGCGCCCGTAAGGCTGACCGCGCAGTCTCGTTTAATGTCTCTGTTCCCTTCAGCGCGCTGCTGCCAGACAGCTCTGTCAGCTACAGCATGAACTCCAGCAACGATGGGGATGTCTCGCAGCAGGTTAGCCTGTCGGGCAGCGCGTTGCAGGACAACAACCTGCACTACAACCTGCAACAGGGCTATGACAGCCAGGGACAAAATCTGAACAGCAACGGCTCACTGGACTATCGCGGCAGTCGCGGCAGCGTCAGTGCCGGGGTCAGTCATGATCGCCACAGCACTCAGTTTAGCTATGGTCTTTCGGGCGGCATCGTCGCGCATGCACACGGCATTACGCTGAGCCAGCCGCTGGGCGATACCTTCGCGATCGTTCGTGTGCCCGATACGGCCGATGTGGGTATTGAGAGCAGCAGCAATGTGGTCACCGATGATCGCGGCTATGCGATTGTGCCATCTCTCTCGCCCTACCATGAAAATGCTATCGAACTGGCAACTGACACGCTGCCTGACAACGTTGATGTGGAACTGGATGGACAAACGGCCATCCCAACCCGCGGAGCGATTGTGATGGCCGACTACGCCACCCATGTGGGTAACCGGGTGCTGTTCACGCTGACCTGGCAGGATGCCTTCCCGCCATTTGGTGCGGCAGGTCAGATTGCCCGCGCCGCAGAGGGTAAAGAGGGCAGTACGAGCGGCATCGTCGCTGAAAAAGGCGAACTCTATCTGAGTGGGGTACCCGCTCAGGGTGTTATCGAGGTGAAATGGCAGGAAGAGGGGGTGGAGAAAAGCTGCCGCGCGCCGTTCCGCCTGCCTGCCGCCAGCGGTACGAACCCGGTCAGACTGGTCTCGGCGGTTTGCCAGTAATTTACAGGAATTTAAGATGAAATCAGTTCTGCGTTTAGTGAAAGGGCTCATGCTAATCATCCCGACATTGTGTGCTTTACCTGCACTGGGGCAGGAGTCCTGTCAGGGCGTCAGCCAGGTGGTTGTTCAGGTGCATAACGTCAACTATGTGCCAGGCGCAGCTGATGGCACACCCATTTCTGCGCAGATGCCGCTGCAGAGTGCCAATGCCTTTACCTGTAACAAAAACAGTGGCGAGCAGGGCTATAACTACAAAGATATGGGGTTTGAAATTAATGCTGAAGAGTCCGGCTTGCAGACCAATATTGCGGGCGGGCACAATACGCCGATATACCGTGTTCCGGGGGTCGAGAGCATCGGGTTCGCGATTGGTTTCAAGGAGCCGTCTTATTGCGGTGGCAGTTTCGCTGATACCACCGGTAAGGGCAAAACCAGCTCGATCTGTAACTCTCAGACCAGCCCACAATTCAATTCTGCCCACGACATAACCCTTCAGTCCTATGTGGTGTTCTATAAAATTCCCGGACAGAGTTCGCCGCTTAATCCTGGCGAGCAACCCGCCTCTGTCGGTGAGGTGAACGTTGGCAATGCCAGCTTAAAGGTCGGGGACAGCGCAGCAAGCAGCCAGCCAATCAATGACAAGCCGCAAATTTTCCTCTCCAGCTTTACCGTGCAGTATGGCAGCTGTTCTGTGGTCACCTCCCAGTCCGCCATTAATGTGGACATGGGAAAAGTGAGTAAGGCGGAATTCAGCGGTATTGGCAGCCGGGCAGGAAGCGAAAAAGGCTTTCAGATTCAGGTGATGTGTGAACACAGTGCCGCCGTAAAAGTCGGCTTCTTTGGTATGGCTACATCAGGCGATAAAGATGCCATCAGCCTGACGCCGCAGAGCAACTCAGCATCCGGCGTGGGCATTGCGCTGACCTATGGACCCGGTCTGCAGGTCCCGGAAGGTCAGCGCGTGCCGCTAAATGTTTCAACCGACCAACTGCCGGTGCTGACGACGGTCTCTTCTCCCAACCAGGCGGCGTCGATGGCGTTTAACGCACAATATATTCAGACTGACGGGCAGGTGATGGCGGGAAAAGCGGACGGCACAGTGACGTTCAATCTCGTTTATAATTAACAGGCACAGGCTGTGCATCACTGGCGAATGTCGCGTGATGCTGGCTGTAGGTGTTTCTGCCTGGAACATTGCGTCCGCTCAGCATCGCTATATGGCCCGTCTCCTGCAGCAATCGTTAAAACCCGCTAACCCCGACCCGCGGTTTTCCCTAATCTCTGTTAAGATAATTCCTCTGCGCCACTTTGCAGGATGCATGTTCGGGAGAAGCTATGTTGTGGATTTGGAATGCCCTGATTGTTCTGGTCACCGTTATCGGCATGGAGATAACGGCGGCGCTGGCGCACAAATATATTATGCATGGCTGGGGATGGGGCTGGCATCTGTCACATCATGAGCCACACAAGGGCTGGTTCGAGGTTAACGACCTCTATGCGGTGGTGTTCGCAGGCCTGTCGATTTTACTTATTTATCTGGGCAGCACGGGCATCTGGCCGTTGCAGTGGATCGGCGCAGGGATGACGCTCTATGGCCTGCTCTATTTTATCGTCCATGACGGTCTGGTCCATCAGCGCTGGCCTTTCCGCTATGTGCCACGCCGGGGTTATCTGCGCCGGCTTTATATGGCACACCGCCTGCATCATGCCGTACGCGGCAAAGAGGACTGTGTTTCGTTTGGTTTTCTCTACGCGCCGCCGCTGTCAAAACTGCAGGCGACGCTCAGGGAACGTCACGGCGTTAAACGGGGCGCTGCCAGAGATAAGCCGGGCGCGGAGCAGGATGCGCCATCCGGGAAGTAACCGCCTGACCGGATGCCGCCATCAGCATGACCAGTTTCTCTGGCGTGCTGGTGGACTGACGTTGATCCCACGCCTGTGCACCCGCCTCAACCACTTTCATCCCAATCTTACGATAGACCTGTTTTGCTGTCGCAATGGCCCACGCTGAACGCAGCGGTAAACCGGGTAACCCAGCCGATGCCGATCGATAATAGGGCTCTGCCGTCTCCACCAGCCGGCGGGCAACGCGGCTGAGTGCCTTGCGATTGCGCGGGTCCGCCAGCGTCTCCCGTGTCAGCCCCTCTTCAGCCAGCCATTCTGCGGGCAGATAGCAGCGTCCCGTTTCGGCATCTTCAACGATATCGCGGGCAATATTGGTCAGCTGAAACGCCAGACCGAGATCGCAGGCGCGATCCAGCGTCGCGTTGTCGCGCACGCCCATAATCTGCGCCATCATCAGGCCCACCACGCCCGCCACGTGATAGCAGTAGCGCAGCGTATCATCCAGCGTCTGATAGCGGGTCTCATGGACATCCATCGCAAAGCCTGCCAGATGATCAAAAGCGTAAGCCGGCAGAATATCGTGCGCCATCGCGACCTCCTGAAAGGCGGCAAAGGCAGGCTCATGCATCTGCGATCCGGCGTAGGCCTGGCGGGTTTTCATCTCCAGCTGCGCCAGGCGCTGTTCGGCGGATTGCAGTGACGGCGTATCGTTGCTGAATCCCAGCACCTGATCGTCAATCACATCATCACAGTGACGACACCACGAGTAGAGCATCAGCACACTGCGTCGGGTTTTGGCATCAAACAGTTTTGATGCCGTGGCAAAGCTTTTCGAGCCCACTTCCATGGTTTCTACGGCATGATCGAGCAGTGACGGACTATTCAAGCCAGATCCTCCAGCATCAATCCTGCGGTGGCCTTGGCCGAACCAATCACCCCTGGAATGCCCGCGCCAGGATGGGTGCCCGCGCCGACCAGATAGAGATTGTTAATATTTTTATCGCGGTTGTGGGGCCGGAACCAGGCGCTTTGCGTCAGAATCGGCTCGACCGAAAACGCCGAGCCCTGATACGCATTCAGTTCATCGCGGAAATCAAACGGCGTGAACATGCGGTGCGTCACCAGCTGACTGCGCAGGCCCGGCATGTAGTGCTGTTCCAGATAGTCGAAGATGCGATCGCGCAGGCGCGGTCCTTCCACGGCCCAGTCGATATCGGCGGTGCCGAGGTGCGGCACCGGTGCCAGCACGTAATAACTGCCGCAGCCAGCGGGTGCCAGTGACGGATCGGTCACGCAGGGCGCGTGTAGGTAAAGCGAGAAGTCCTCTGCCAGGGCATCTTTGTTAAAGATCTCATCAATCAATTCACGGTAGCGCGGGCCAAAGCAGACCGTATGATGCGCGAGCTGATCGTGATGATGATTCAGACCAAAATAGAGCACAAACAGCGAGTTGCTCATGCGCTTGTTCTGCAGGGATTTTCCCCTGGCTACCGCGGCGGGATGCTGACTCAGCAGTTCACGGTAGGTATGAACCACGTCCGCATTAGAGGCCACCGCGCGGGTCGGGAATACGCGGCCATCTTTCAGGTGCACAGCGGTGATTTTATTTTCCTGCGTCTCCAGCCGGGCAACGCTGGCATTCAGCTCCACTTCGCCGCCCAGATCTTCAAACAGCTTCACCATGCCCTGCACCAGGGCACCCGTGCCGCCACGCGGGAACCAGACGCCCCATTCACGTTCCAGCGCATGAATCAGGGTATAGATTGACGAGGTGGCAAACGGGTTTCCGCCTACCAGCAGCGAATGGAAAGAGAACGCCTGACGCAGATGCTCATCTTCAATATAGCTCGCCACTTTGCTGTAGACGCTGCGCCACGCCTGCAGTTTAGCCAGCTGAGGCGCGGCACGTAGCATGTCGCGGAACGACAGAAACGGCACGGTCCCAAGCTTCAGATAACCTTCCGCAAACACCGCTCGGGAATAGGCCAGAAAGCGACGATAGCCTTCAACGTCGCGCGAATTAAATGCGCTGATCTGCGCCTCCAGCGCGGGCTGATCGTTGTCATAACTGAATACCTTGCCGGACTCCCAGCAGAGGCGATAAAACGGCTTCACCGGCAGGAGTTCGACATAGTCAGAAAGCTTCTTACCTGCGAGGTTGAACAGCTCTTCAATAGCGCTGGGATCGGTAATCACCGTGGGGCCAGCATCAAAGGTAAAGCCCTGATCCTCGTAGACATAAGCGCGGCCGCCAGGCTTGTCACGCTGCTCCAGCAGTCGCGTAGGGATCCCTGACGCCTGAAGGCGAATGGCCAGCGCCAGACCACCAAAGCCTGCACCAATTACTGTCGTTCTGTTCATTGCATCGCCTGTTGACGGTGAGGAGTCATAATAGCCTGTAGCGCAGCCAGTACGGGAACCGGCGGCTTGCCGCTTAAGATGCGCAGCCGATCAGACACAGTGAGTTTTCCCGCATAAAAACGGGCAATCAGACCTTCGGGAAGGCCATAAAAACGTTGCATAACCTGCCAGCGCTGGTCAGCCGGACCCGCCAGAAACAGCATCCGGTTCAGCATGCGGAAGAAGCGCTGCTGCTGCCAGGTGTGACCGGCAAACTGTTCAATGGTGGCGTGCAGGGTCTCTGAGGTGAACGACTGCATCTGCGCAAGCCGGTCAGCCAGAGCGACCGCCAGCGGCAGCGAGTAGCCGGTGGTGGGATGGAATAACCCGGCACGCAGACCGCTGCAGGGCTGATCGCGTGTCTGCCAGAAAGCGTCCACGTCGCCGGTCAGCGTAATCGGCAACGCACCCTGTTCTTCACGCAATAGCTGTTTTAACTGCCAGCCCTGCTGAGCGGCATAGTCACGGATATTCTGACGGGCACGATCGCCTTCCAGCGTGGCGTTATCAATATAGTGGGTATCTTCAATCAGCAGCGTATCCGCCGAAAAGGGCAGGCTGTAGACAAAGCGATAGCCTGACTGCTGATCCACGGTCGCGTCCATGATGATCGGTGCGGTCAGGCCATGAGGTGAACTGAGCTGCCACTCCTGACCCACAAACGCCTGGAAGCCCATGCGCAGCGCACCATCGGGCTGATAGCCGCGTCCATCGATCACTGCGTCAGTTTCCAGCACCCGGTCATCCGCCAGCGTGACCGAGCGTGAAGCAATGCTCGCCACGCGGGTGTTCAGCAGCAGATCCGGCGCAAACCGGTCGCGGATAACCTGCGCGAAGCGCTCTGCGGTGACGCAAAAATAGCCGCTGTTAAGGGTACGGTTTCGTTGCGGAAAGCGCACCTCATAACCGGGCCAGTGATGAACCACCAGCGGAGCAATCCAGTGATGCTGCGTGTCGGTGAGATCGTCCGCATGAAACGACCAGGTATGATGCGCGCCAGGCTCACTTTCTGCATCAATCAGCAAAATGCGCAGTGAAGGGCGCTGCTGGCGTAAACGCAGGGCGATTAAGCCATTAGCCAGCCCTGCGCCCACCAGAATCAGATCATACCGCGGCATAATCTCTCCTGGTGATGACCGGTTTGCGGGTCTGCATCGCCTGCTCGACGATATCCGCCGCCAACGTTGTGCCGCCCGCCTGACAGAGCGCAGTGCGCAGTGTTTTCATCTGCTGGCCGTAGCTTTCATCAGCCAGCAGGGTCTGAAGCTGACGGGCCATCGCGTGGCTGGTGGTGAAGCGTGAAGCGCGACGTCCGATACCGTGCCAGACCACTCTGGCCGCGACGCCTGGCTGATCAAAGGCCAGCGGAATCGCCAGCAGTGGCGTCAGATGGTTAACGGCATCCAGCACGGTATTCATGCCACCGTGGGTAATCGCCAGATCGGCCTGCGCCAGTGCGGCAGCCTGATCGGCAAAATCGACCACCTGTACATGGCTGGACTGCGCCAGTTTTTCCGCCTGAAACGGTGACAGGCGACCGCAGTGCGCCAGCAGCAACTGCGCGTCGATCTCCTGGCAGGCGCGAACGATGGTTTTAAACAGGCCGTAGCGATGTCCCTGCAGCGTACCGAGTGATGCGAAAATGCGCGGTCTGTCGCCGTGCGGGAAGTAGCGAGGCTGCGACGCGGCAGGCGCTGTTACCGCTGCACGCAGCGGGCCGACCGAATGAAAATGGTCGGGCAACGCCTGGCGGGGGAAATCGAGTTCCGGCATCAGCTGGCTGATCTGCGCCAGGGGTGAAAAGCAGTGATGCAGCTTTTCCCGTGGTGTTAATCCCATCGCATGGGCATTGCGGGCGATAACGCGATCGTGACGGCGCATCAGCCAGTCATAGATCTTTTCACTGGCGCGATAGCGTTCGCGTGCCTGATCGGTGTTTGCATAGTCAAACGGCATCACGGCCAGCGGAAAATCGGGTTCGCGGTTAAGTGGCAGCGCACAGGCCACAGAGACGTAGGGCAGGTTCAGAGACTCTGCTGCCAATGCACCGGCTGGCTCCATCTGATCGACGATCACGCCATCAATCGCCAGCGTCTTCATCGCCACCGGCAGTTCACGGCAGAGCATCTCTGTGCTGCGGGCCATCTCATTGATTAACTTAAGCATCGACGGGCCAAGAGGATGCGCCGCCAGCTGCAGGGTATGCGCCAGACTGCCTGCCGGATGCGAAGCGAGACCCAGCGGGAAAAAGCCGATCCTGCTGTCAGTCAGTAGTGCGCTGACATCCGTCTGCTGGAGAAAGGTAATCTGGTGTCCGCGTGCGATTAAGGCCTGGCTCAGATGCGTGAGCGCCTGCACATGGCTATAGAAGGGCGGTGCAATGACCGCAAAGTGGCTCATGCAGCATCCTTAACTGACGGCAGCGAGTTTTTTCTCAAACCAGGCCTGAACAAAATGATGAGTGGCATAACCGTCCTGGCAGGCCGAAAGCAGATGCTCGCTGGCACAGCGCAGGTGATCGCGCAGTCGCGTTTCTACCGCCTGAGGCCCAAGCAGATTGACCAGCGTCGATTTCCCGTCATCCTGATGGGCATCTTTGCCGGTATCCGCCATGCCGTCGGTGAGATCGTCCAGCAGCTGAAAGGCCTGACCGAGATTCAACGAGAAGCGGTGTAACTGCTCGCGCGCCTCTTTTGGGGTTTCTGCCACAATAGAGGCCATCTGCATCGAGGCGCAGAACAGGGTGCTGGTTTTGTAATGATTGGTCATCAGAATCGCGTCGGCACTGCGTGGCTTGTCGCCTTCTGAAAGATCCTTAAACTGACCCTGAACCAAACCCTGCATGCCGACCGCGTGGGATAGCTCCGCGACCGCATCGGCTCTGGCGGCCGCCGTTAAGCCTTCAGCCATTGCCACCACGCCAAACGCCTTACTCAGCAGCGCCACTGCGGCCAGAATCGCGACATGTTCACCATACTGGCAGTGAATGGTTGGTCGTCCGCGACGCAGCTGTGCATCATCCATGCAGGGCATGTCATCCAGAATCAGGGAGGCGGCATGCACCATCTCAACCGCGCAGGCGAGATCCAGCAGCCCGGCAGGGGTGGCGCTACAGCCGAGATCGCGCGCGGCCAGCAGCAGCAGCAGCGGGCGAATACGCTTTCCCGGTGCCAGCGCACCCTCGCGCATTGCCGCGCCGACTAAATCACGTTCACTCTCAACCGGTAAAAGCTGATCAAGCCGATGCTCAATGTCGTTCAACAGGCTGGCTGCATCACTGTGGCTGAAATTGACGTGTTGTTCTGCACAGACCGTCATCATGGCTGTCCTTATCTACAGAGGAAGTCACAGCAGGTCGAAATGATTCGATGCCATCTTCAATAATCGTCCCCGACTGCCACAGCATAGTTGGCAGGTTTTCAAAGAACGGCGGGTAAATCCATTACAACTAAGCGTAGCTTACAGCGATAAAAATGTCGGCGAATTCAGCAGCATTCCGCGTTTAGACGCGCCATCCTGACCACTATATTGCCTGAATCAGCCCAGCAATGCGCGCAGCTGTTTCATCACGCTGGCGACATCCTCATCTGATAATGCGCCATCTTTAGCGAAGCGCACAATCCCTTCCGGGTCAATCACCACGACGGACGCGCTTTCCGGCTGAAGATGCCAGCTATGGGCAGTGACGCCACTGCTGTCGATAATAAATTGCTGCCAGGGTGCCGCTTTTTTGCTGGAGGCGATGCTGCGCACCACAAAAATGGCACTGCCGGGCAGGGCATCGTCGGTATTTACGATGGTGGTGGTCTGGAAGCGGTCACGCGGCAGACTTGCCTGCTGAATGGCCTTGATTAAGGGTGCGCTCTGGTCTTTTGCAGAAAGCCGGCCCGCTACATGAATCACCAGACGCACTTTTCCGGTCAGTGTCTGACTGTTCCAGCGCTGATAATTTATATCGCCCTCATTGAGGAGCATTTCCCCTTTATCGGCAACATAGACGGGCGGGACTGGCTGGCCTGTGGTCAGCGTGTGAGCCGTGGCAAAACCGGAAAACAGCAGAGCAATCATCAATCCATAATGGCGCACGGGTTCCTCACTTCTTTTCGTTTTACGGCAGGCGAGGCGAGCTATCTCATCAGCAGGCAGAAGATTAGTACCACATCTATGTTTCAGATCAATAAAAGCATTAAAGATTTGGGCTGAAAATGCAGGGAATATTTTGTTAACAGGAGGTGGAAAATGAGTACAGCACTGATGACCTTGCCAGAGTTTGCCCGCTACATTGGCATCGCTACACCGACGCTGGCGCGTGCCTTTTGCTGCCGTGGATCGCTGGCGGGTGTGCCGCTGCCGCAGGCGCTGGATGATGCACCGCTGACACAGCGCCACTGGCTGAGCGACGATGTACGCCAGTTTGATCATGCCTATAAGCGGGTGCAGGCGATGCAGCAACGCCATACGCTTTAATCTGTGTGGAACAAAAAAGCGCGGGAAACGTCCCGCGCTATGTTATGCAATGTTGTCTGGCCTGACCAGGAAGCAAACCAGATTGGCATCCCTGTCGCCCGTGATCTCCATGCTGCTATCCAGTCCGCTCACCGCATCGCCACGACTGAGTCGCTGATCGCCAATGCGAATAATCCCTTCCAGCACGGTCAGGTAAGCCACAAAGCCCGGCATTGAGGGCACGTCCACCGTCTGGTTACGCTCCAGCAGCGTATCGTAGATATAGACTTCCTGGCGCAGTTCCAGCGGGGCGTCAGACTCTTCCGGCCCGGCCAGTTCGGTCCAGCCGTTAGTCATGATGCCCTGATCGCGCTCCAGCACCTGAGTCATCGCTTCACCGCCTGGCTGCGAAGGCCGGATAACGGCCTGCAACAACTCCGCTTCATAGAGCGGTACTGACTCTTCGTACTGAACACCCTCACCGGCATTCACCACCATCACCTTTTTCGCAGAGAGCTGGGTACGCTCGCCGTTGCTGTCCTGATGCTGCATTGAACCGCGCCACAGGTAGGTGAACACTTCTTCATCCTGATGCTGCTGCATCGGGAGCCGGGCATCCAGTTTCAGCGACATCAGGTCAACCGTGAGCAACGGGCTAAGCGCCTCGCCAGGTCGCTGACGACGAACGGTAAAAGGACCGTACTCAAACAGTTGTTCAGGATTAGCTCGCACAATGTTCATGATTTGTTCTCAGATAAAGGAAGGCATAACAACGATCATAGACCTCAGGCGCAGAATGAGAAGCCGGATGATTTGCCCGGCTTCGTCAGTTATTTTGAATAAAAAATCACGCGGGGCGCCATCGGCTTATTTGCCCTGTTCGTCGCTCTCACCCAGGAAGAAATACCAGAGTGGGATCGACAACAGCCCGGTAAAGACCGTGGAGTAGAGCAGGATCATCATCGCCTGGGTGATATACATGGTCAGTGACCAGTGGCTAAAGGGGATCTGATACTGGTCAATCACGCCGCCAATCATCGCATTCGCCATCACTGAAATCACAATCAGCGCAAGCACCGTGACGCTGCGGAGAAAATAGCGCATCTCTTTGCGCTTTCCGGCGAAGCGTGACTGGACGATAGCCAGCGGCGACTGCTTATCTGGCGCAATTTCTTCCCGGATGACCGACGCACGCTGCGCGCTGCGCCAGCGCTGAATATCCAGCAGGATCAACACAACCAGGCTGATGCCCATAACAGGCAGCGCATAACCCAGCGCCAGCGTCACTATCAGGCTGGTGCCCTGTGCATAGCGCGGCAGTGCAAGCCAGGCGGACAACAGCGTCTGCGAGGGGCTGAGCTGGGGAACCGCCGGGCGGCGAATCCACCACATGCGGTAGCCCAGCACAATCATCGCACAGAGTCCAAAGCCGAACAGGGCCAGAATCAGCTGGTTAGGCAGACCAAACAGTACACCCATATGCGCATCCACGCCCCAGCGGGTCAGTTTCGCCACCAGCGGGAAGCTGGCGAACTCAACGCGGTCGACCACGCTGAAATCAGCCGGATTGATGGAAACCGCATCGACCTGACTTGGCCAGCTGCGATCAATCTCCGACACCGCCCAGGCCTGTTCTGCGTTCTTAGGCTGACGCAGCTCCAGTTTCGCGGCGTGCAGTCCGGCCTGGCGTGCTGCTGCCAGCGCCTGATCCCAGCTGCCATTCGGTTGATTCAGGACCACTGGCGCGGCGGTTCTGGCTGGCATGGTCATGCCGGACATCGTCATGCCGATCATCGCACCGCGATGGTCAGCATGCGGATCGGCGGCTTCGGCGGGCGCGTCACCGTTCAGTGCGGTGTTAACCTGCGGCGTTTTCCAGCCAAAGTCGCTGCGCATCTTTTCGATATTGTTGCCTGCCCACTGTGACCAGGTCAGTCCGGTTACTGAAAAGAAGACCAGCCCGATAGCCAGCAGCAGGCCCAGCGTAACGTGCCAGTGACGCGTTGCCGCAAAACCGCTGCGCACTTTTCTGCGGGTGCGCGGTGGCCGGGTGCCGGACCATAAAACGATCCCGCCCAGCGCGGCGACCCACAGCCAGGAGGCTGCCAGTTCGCTGTAGTTACGGCCAAAATCGCCCAGCAGCAGGCCGCGATGTAGCTGATCCAGCCACATGCGCAGCGGCAGCACACCGCTGGTGCCATACACCGTCATATCGCCTTTCACCTGCAGCGTGTAAGGATCGATAAACAGCGATCGCGATTCTGATGGGCCAAGCTGAGGCTCAGCAAACTGCACGCGGGTTGTATCCTGCGGACCCGGCGCGGGACGCACGGCATAGATACGTGCTGATTCACCCGCTCGCGCACGTGCGGCAGCAATCTGGGCTGACAACGGCTGCGCCTGGCCCTGTGCATCGGTAGTCAGGGCATCGTGGTAGATCGCCTGTTCCAGCTGCGGCGTCAGAACATAGAGTGTGCCGGTGAGCGCGGCGACAAAAATAAACGGCGCGATAAACAGGCCGATGTAAAAATGCAGGCGGCGAAAAAGATTAAACAGCGTGCCGCGCGGTGCAGGGATAATTTCCTGAGAAGAGGACATAGCATTCCACACTTTTCAAAAGACAAAGGCGACTGGGTGACGTTGTCACACAATCGAATCAGAAAGCAGTGAGTGTGACGCGAAAGCAGGTGGCGCTCGTGGTCGGTGGAGACGCAACATCCATCGCCAGGGGGGCGGATTAATCGCAGAGGGCGGCGGGGCGCGGGTGATCAGGTTCATCCACCAGATGAACGGGATAAACACCCAGAGCATCAGCGGTACATGCACCAGTAAATCGCAGTAGCCACAGGCAAAACCAGGATCCATCATCATCCCATGGTCCGCCATCGACATCATCTCGCTGTGATGATGCATCATCGGCATCTCTGCGCTCATGGCAGATGCACGTTGCATCGTGGCGTGATGCTCAGCCAGATTCTTTGAAATCATCGGGGCAACAAACAACAGCAGCACAGCCAGTATCGCAATACCGGCAGTGAGTCGATGTCTGAGTGAAGATTTCTGCATGATTTCAACGGGCACAAGGGGTGAAAATTACGGGCGGCAGTGTAACGCGAAGGGGATAAAAGAGTTAAATAAAGTGGCTTCTGTTCCGAAAAATTTCGCACTCTTTGAACATATTCACTTTAATTCCAGCATCATTTAACTTAGATGTTACCCGTTAAATACATACAAATAACATTGATGGGTCGGTTGCATTAAACCAAACCCATAAAGGACTGAAGATGAAAATTGTAATGCTGGATGGTGACACGCTGCCTGTCTCTCTGCCGACCGGGCAACAACAGGCTGACTGGGAGATTCGCGCACAGACACCGGTCAGTGACATTGTCTCTGCGCTTTCGGGCGCGACGGTTGCGATTACCAATAAGGTGCAATTGCGTGCCGATACCCTGGCGCAGCTTCCCGAACTGCGCTTTATCTGTGTTGCGGCGACAGGTTATGACTGTATTGACCTCAACGCGTGCCGTGACCGCGGCATCGTGGTCAGTAATGTGCCCGGCTACTCCACCCAGAGCGTGTCTGAGGCGGTGATCGCCGCCATTTTCGCCCTGCGTCGTCAGATAATGGCCTATGCCGTTAATACCCGCATCGACTGGCCGCAGGCGCAGCACTTTTGTCTGCATCGTCAGCCGATAGGGGATATTGGCGGCGCCACGCTGGGTATCGCGGGCAAAGGTGATATCGGTCAGGCGGTCGGCAGGCTGGCCCAGGCGCTGGGAATGCAGGTGCAGTACGCGGAGCGCAAAGGCAGCGACAGCGTGCGTGAGGGCTATGTCAGCTTTGAGCAGATGCTTGCCACCAGCGATATTATTTCGCTGCACTGCCCGTTAAGTGACAGTACCCGTCAGTTGATTGACCGTGAGGCGCTGGCGAAAATGAAACCGCATGCGCTGCTGATTAACACCGCACGCGGTGGACTGATTAACGAGGCCGATCTTGCGGAGGCATTAAAGCAGGGGCTGATTGGCGGCGCGGCGCTGGATGTCCTGAGCAGCGAACCACCTTCTGCCGATAACCCGCTACTGGCAGATTTGCCCAATCTGCTGCTGACGCCGCACATCGCCTGGGCGAGCCGCAGCGGCGTAGAAAATCTGGTAACTGGCGTGATGGCCAATATCGCGGCCTTTATTCAGGGCGAGCCGGTTAATGTGGTGAGCTGAGCGGGGTGGAATGGCTTTTTAAGGCCCGCTATTCGTTGATATCCAGAGCAACCTCGTAGAATTCAGGAAAAGCGTTTTACGGGGTTCAATCATCAGAGTATTCATTTCTTTATTTCCATCCGTACTTTAAACGTTCGTGCGCTACGGGATTTAGCGCCTTTTACTGGCTTTATCAGCCGTTGTCAGCGCTTCAGGAACAGAAAGGATTCTGGTCAGTGAAAAAGAACAACAGCACGCCCACGCCTCATAATGCAACATTCCGGCAATTTCTGACTCAGCCGGATATTGCCCGGGATTTTATGGCGCTGCACCTGCCGCCAGAACTGCGCGAATGCTGCGATCTCAGCACATTGAAGCTGGAGTCGGGGTCGTTTGTCGAAGATGACCTTCGGCAGTACTTCAGCGATGTGCTTTACAGTCTTAAAACTACCGCTGGCAATGGATATATTCATGTACTCATTGAGCATCAGTCATCACCTGACAAACATATGGCATTTCGGCTGATGCGCTATGCAGTGGCTGCCATGCAGCGCCATCTTGAAGCTGGGCATAAGAGACTGCCGCTGGTGATACCCATACTGTTTTACGCGGGCAGACGCACTCCCTCTCCTTATTCGACCCGGTGGCTGGATGAGTTCGACGACCCGTTGCTGGCGGACAGGCTTTACAGCCACAGTTTTCCGCTGGTCGATGTCACGACGATTCCTGACGATGAGATCATGCAACACCGCAGCATGGCGGCACTGACCCTGTTGCAGAAACATATCCGGCAGCGGGATCTGGCAGAACTGATGGACAGGCTGGTATCCATTTTGATGGCAGGCGATCACTCTTCATCGCAGGTGATATCACTGATAAACTACATTGTGCAGGCGGGCGAAGTATCAGACGCCAAAACCTTTGTACAGGAGCTGGCACAGCGTGTGCCCCAACACGAGAACGTACTTATGACTATCGCACAACAGCTTGAGCAGATAGGGCTTGAGAAAGGCATTGAGCTGGGCATTGCACAAGGTCGCATCGAAGGCAAAGAGATCGGACTTCAGGAAGGAAGGCAAAGCATGCAACTCAGAATTGCCCGCACCATGCTGACGAGTGGGATGGATCGCAATACTGTCATGCAGATGACCGGTCTTACAGAAGAAGAGCTGGCACAGCTTTCGCACTAAGAATTTTTGAGCGCCGATTAACGCTGACGACTCAAATCGCCAGCTTACTGCACTGAAAATATAAAAATCAGCCTGCCGGAATCATGGGAACACCATCGCTTTTCATCACGGCAAGCCTGTTATTTGCGCGCTCAGAATCAAAATATCGAGCGTCCCAGCTTTTCCGTCAGCAACTCCAGTACAGCGGTACCTGCCAGCGAATTACCTGCACTGTCCAGCCCGGGTGACCAGACGGCAATGCTCATCTCGCCAGGGATGACGGCAATAATTCCGCCACCCACGCCCGACTTCGCAGGCATCCCGACCCGCCACGCAAACTCACCTGCGCCGTCATACATCCCGCTGGTGATCATCAGTGCGTTAATCTGCCGTGCCTGACGCGGTGTAATCATCTGGCTGCCATCCAGTGTTTTACCCTGATTGGCCAGATAGACGAAGGTGCGCGCCAGTTCAACGCAGTTCATCGACAGCGAGCAATAGTGGAAATAGGTCTGCATGACGCTGGTGACATCGTTATCGAAATTACCAAACGACTTCATCAGCCAGGCGATCGCGGCATTGCGGGCAGAATGCTCAAATTCAGAGCGGGCAACGTGGCGATCATAATTGATATCGGGCTGCTGGCTCAGCTGGCGCACAATTTCCAGCATTCGCTGGCGCGGCGCGGTCAGGCGGGTTTCCAGAAGATCACAAATCACCAGCGCCCCGGCATTAATAAACGGATTACGCGGCTTGCCCTGTTCCAGCTCCAGCTGCACCAGGGAATTAAAGGGCTGGCCTGATGGCTCTTTGCCCACCCGCTGCCAGATTTCACTGTCATCATAGCGGGTCAGCGCCACGGTCAGCGATAGCGCTTTGGATATGGACTGAATCGAAAAGCGCGTCTCCGCATCGCCCGCCTGAAAGAGGGTGCCGTCACGCAGGCAAACGGCTATGGCGAGATTGTCGGCCGCGACATCGGCCAGCGCGGGGATATAGTCAGCGACTTTTCCCCTATGGACCAGCGGACGCACCTGATCCAGGACCTCCTGCAACAGAGCATTATTCAGTTCAGACACGCACTTTTCTCCCGTCGGTTTTCGCTGACCGGCAATGCGCTATGCATTTGCGCCCGGTCAGTCATCTGTTATGAGTCGCTGAGCCGCATTTTCAGCTGATGGGTTTTGATTGTGCTGCCAGCGGAGCCAATACCATCTGTAACAGGCTCAGCAGTGCCAGCACGCTGAAGGGCAGCGTCCAGTTACCGCTCTGTTCATGGAGCACGCCAAAAAACAGCGGGCCCAGGGCAGCCAGCGCATAGCCCACACATTGCGCCATGCCTGAAAGTTGTGAGGCCTGACGATGATGGGTGGCGCGCAGATTAAACAGCGAGAGGCAGAGCACCAGTGAAGCCCCGGCGCCCAGTCCGGCCAGTGTCAGCCAGATCACCGCCCATTGCGGATTAAGCAGCAGACCTGACATACCGAGGAAAATACCCGAGGAAGCAATGAATGCGGTGAGCCGGGCATCTTTCACCCGCTTCAGCGCAACCATACAGCCCAGGTTAGCAACGATTGCAATTGCCTGATACCAGAACAGCAGCCAGCCAGCCTGCGCCTGAGTGAAGCCATTATCCTGAGCAAATACGGCAAACCAGTCGATCAGGGTATAAAACGCCAGCGATTGCAGTGCCATGAACAGGGCGATTTGCCAGCCACCGGCTGAGCGCCACACATGATGATGTGCACCCGATTCGTCAGCTGGCGCTAAAGTTGACTGCCGCTGACGTAAAAGCGGCAGCCAGGCGAGCAGCGCAACCAGTCCCGGCAGCGCCCAGACAACCAGTGAGAGTCGCCAGCCCGCCGTTGAGTACTGGCTCAGCGGTACAGCAATGCCGGACGCCAGGCTGGCGGTAATCGACATGGTGGCGGCGTACAGGCCAATGTATCTGGCGGTATGGGCGGTGAAATCGCGCTTAATCAGCGGCGGCAGCAGTACGTTGGCAGCGGCAATGCCTGCGCTCAGCAGCAGCGTTCCGCTCCATAACGCCGCTTCAGCGGGCAGCCAGCGCAACAGTGAACCGGCAGTAATCAGGCACAGTGCGCCCCACAAACTGCGTTCCAGCCCGACCCGATTTCCCAGCCAGGCGGCAGGGGGGGCGAGCAGGGCAAACAGCATCAGTGGAATAAAGTTAAACAGGCCTGCTTCGCTGGCGCTGAGGCCAAAAGTCTGGCGAATATTCTGCAGCACCGGGCCGACGGCGGTAATCGGTGCCCGAAGATTCGCTGCGGTGAGCAGCAGGACGAACAAAAAAAAGCTGGCGCTGGAAAGCGCAGCGAGGGGTTTAGCTTGCTGTTGTACAGGCATCATGGCAGGGATCATCACATGCAGCAGTGCTGCGGGGGGCGTTGGTTGACGTTAACGCTTACGCATCAGAATTGATGTCTGGGCGCTACTTTACTGACCGGTTAGCGGCCTGTAAAGCCTTGTTATGTGATGAAATAGCGTAAATGCGATCTCGCCTCAGCGATCGCTGTAAACTGATTAGTGGAACTCGGGCTCGGGGAAGTGACCGCAGTCGTTCTGGCTGGGATTAGAGCCGGGCTGGCAGGTCTGCTGCCGGGTTTCGGCCGCGGGAACCGGTTTTTCAGCGTGCCACGGGGCGCTACAGGCACTGAGAAGAGAAACCAGAATCATCACACTGACTACGCGCATATCCGCTCCTTATTAACCGTCATGAGTAAGGTCACGTCGGTGATCGGCGGTTGGCAGGTCAGGGACGTCTTACCTGAGTGTGGTCGCTAAGGGGATATTGTCAATTAAAACAGCGCAAACATTAGCGCCACAGGAAAACTCATCGGCCAGGTGGCACCCACCAGAAAGGCGCTCAGCAGTTTGATGCTCAGCTTATCTTTGGCAATGAAAAAGGTGATCAGCGTCGCGACCAGTGCAACAACGGCATAGAAAATTAGCATACCCTGGTACAGTGTCATTGATATCTCCGCAGCGTCATTATGGTTTTCGCTGCGCATGATGCGGAGTTTTGTGATCCAGATCAAGTGAATCAGGGTTTAGCATCTAAAGAAATTACCGGTCAATGCGGCTGACTTGCTCTCTGACTTCCATGAAGATAACGGGCGATTTCAGGCTGAAAACCGTGCCGGAAAATGCGGGTCGGACCTTTGCGGATGCCGCGATCCTGTCTGAACAACTCCTGGCGAATGATTGCTGACTGACCGTGGCCATGACGT
Organism: Pantoea sp. X-Soil-YNGN-785; assembly: GCF_059730585.1. Classification (NCBI taxonomy): domain Bacteria; kingdom Pseudomonadati; phylum Pseudomonadota; class Gammaproteobacteria; order Enterobacterales; family Erwiniaceae; genus Pantoea; species Pantoea sp. X-Soil-YNGN-785. Next base: position 448,555 of record NZ_AP035943.1, on the reverse strand, counting down.
AAAAAAGCCCGCGATGGTGGGCGGGCCTGATATTGAAGTGCATAACGACACAGCGTGCGTGTTTTAACTCTGACGATAGAGCGCCATCACCGCTTCCAGATCCGGCGTGCGTGGGTTGCCGCCGGTGCAGACGTCATCCAGTGCCGCCTGCGCCAGTGCAGGAATATCTGCCTCTTGCAAGCCGACCTCACGCAGCGAACGGGGAATGCCCACATCCCGGCAGAGCTGACGAACCGCAGCGACAGCCGCTTCCCGCGCCTGATCCAGCGTCAGCGTGTCGATCTGTTTCACACCCATGGCGCGAGCGATATCGCGATATTTTTCGCCTGTTGACGGGGCATTCCACGCCATCACCTGTGGCAGCAGAATGGCGTTCGCCACGCCGTGCGGCACGTTATAAAAGGCACCCAGCGGATGCGCCATACCATGCACCAGACCAAGTCCGACATTGGAGAAGCCCATCCCGGCCACATATTGCCCCAGTGCCATCTGTTCAACAGCATCAATATTACCCGCCACCGATTCGCGCAGCGAGTGGCTGATAATTTCAATGGCTTTGAGGTGCAGCATGTCAGTCAGGGGCCAGGCACCGCGCGTAATGTACCCTTCAATTGCGTGAGTTAATGCATCAATTCCGGTGGCAGCTTTCAGCGAGGCGGGCATGCTCGCCATCATCTCCGCATCAATAATCGCCACTTTTGGAATGTCATGCGGATCGACGCAGACAAACTTGCGACGATTCTCTTCGTCGGTAATGACATAGTTAATGGTGACTTCTGCCGCGGTGCCTGCCGTGGTTGGAATGGCGATGATGGGCACGCACGGATGACGGGTTGGGCTGACGCCTTCCAGGCTGCGGACATCTTCGAATTCAGGGTTGTTGATAATAATGCCGATCGCTTTGCTGGTGTCCTGCGGTGAGCCACCGCCGATGGCGATAAGGTAGTCAGCACCTGATTCCCTGAACACGGCAACGCCCTGCTGCACCACCCGGATAGTCGGATTCGGTACGACCTCATCATAAACCGCCCAGGCAAGCTGATGCTGTTCCAGCAGGTCAGTGACCCGCTTCAGCGCGCCTGCTGCAACCAGCGCTTTGTCAGTGACAATAAGCGCTTTACGCATCCCGCGACGCTGTACCTCTTCAGGCAAATGACGTAATGCGCCAGCACCAAACCAGGCGGTTTCATTCAGAATCATACGTTGGGTCATCAAAACATCCTCTGTTAACAAATGGTTTTCTACGATCCGTGATCCGCTGTGCAGGTTCTGCGCATAACCTCTCAGTTTCAGGTAAGGACATTTGATAAAAATCAATGAATTAGTAAAAAGTGATGCGCGCATTTCATTCAGACAAGACTTTCGTCTGATGGGGTTGCGATGAGAGGCGGTGAATTATGCCCATCGTCCGTTGTGTGCAACACTTCTTTATCACAAACCCGTCCGCCCATGAGGAATGAAAACATGACCCGATTCGTAATGAATAAGAAGGATGATCTCGTCGACAGCGCGTTAGATGGCATGATTTACGCCAGTCCCTGGCGTAATCTGGTGCGGCTGCAGGTCGATCCCCACATTCGCATCGTGATGCGCAGAGACTGGAAAAAACAGCAGGTCGCACTGATCTCCGGTGGCGGTTCCGGCCATGAGCCTGCCCATGTCGGCTTCATCGGCAAAGGGATGCTGACGGCGGCCGTCTGTGGCGATGTGTTTGCCTCACCCAGCGTTGATGCGGTTTATAACGCCATCATCAACCTTACCGGTGACGCGGGATGCCTGCTGATTGTGAAAAACTACACCGGCGACCGACTCAACTTTGGGCTGGCGGCTGAAAAGGCCCGCAATGCAGGGTTCAGCGTCAATATGGTGATTGTCGGTGATGATGTGGCCTTACCGGATAATCCTCAGCCACGCGGCGTGTCAGGCACGTTGCTGGTGCATAAAGTGGCAGGCTTTGTCGCCGAGCGGGGTGACGATCTGGCGGCGGTAACTGAGGCCGCAGAGGCCGCCAGTCGTGCTATCGCCACCATGGGGGTCGCGCTTTCCAGCTGTCATCTGCCGGATGAACAGACGGGCCAGCGGGTGCCCGACGGCAGCGTGGAAATGGGGCTGGGGATTCACGGCGAGCCGGGCGTTGACATCATGCCGACTCAGAACAGTCAGCAGATTGTGCAGCATCTGCTGGAAAAGGTGATGCCAGGCAAGGATCAGCCCTGCGCGCTGCTGGTGAATAACCTTGGCGGGATGTCGGCGCTGGAGATGAGTCTGGTCACACGCGATCTGATTGAGTCGCCGCTTAGCCAGGGAAGCCGTTATCTGATAGGTCCGGCACCGCTGATGACCGCGCTGGACATGAAAGGCTTTTCCGTCACCCGCATGACGCTGACGCCGCTGTTAGAAGCGGCGATCTGCGCCCCGGTCGAAGTGACCGGTTGGGTTTCGGCGGTTGAGATCACATCACTGAAGCCGGTTAACGCAGCCCGGGAGGCGACAGCGCATCCGGTGCAACCCTCCGAAAACCCGGCGGTCGCTGCCTTTGTGAACCGCATCTGTGAAACGCTGATCGCCAGTGAAAGCGAGCTGAACAAACTGGATGCGCAGGTGGGTGACGGGGATACCGGGTCGACCTTTGCTGCTGGTGCGCGTCAAATCCAGCGTGAATGCGCCGATAATCAGCTGCCGCTGAATGTTCTGCCCGACCTGCTCGCGGTAACGGGTGAGCGACTGGCCACGGTTATGGGTGGTTCCAGCGGCGTGTTGATGGCTATCTTCTTCACCGCCGCCGCGCAGCATTTGTCGGATGGAGATGACTTACCGATCGCTTTACAACAGGGTCTGGAAAAAATGAAGCAGTATGGCGGGGCTAAACCGGGCGATCGTACACTGATTGATGCGCTCCAGCCCGCGATTGAGGCGCTGGTGGCGGGCAAATCGCTGGCAGCCGCAGCAGATGCGGCGCAGCACGGCAGTGATGCAACCGCCAGCATGGGAAAAGCAAAGGCGGGCCGATCATCTTATCTCAACAGCGCGAACCTGAATGGCGTGCCCGATCCCGGTGCGGTTGCAGTCGCCAGCGTTTTTGCGGCATTAAAAACGCTTTAGATCAGTTACGGCGCTAAACGCGTCTGTAAAAAGGCCAGTAACTGGCGGTTTACTTCGCTGCGCTGACGGTGCTGCGGGTAAACCGCATTCAGTGAGAGCGGTGGAGGCTGGCAGCCGTCCAGCACCGTCACCAGTACCCCCCTTTGCAGGGCTGACTCAACGATAAAAGCGGGTAGCAGGACCAGTCCGAGTCCCGCCAGGGCGGCATCACGCAGCACTTCGCCATTGTTACTTACCATAGGGCCCTGAACCGCCAGCCACTTCGCTTTGCCATTAACCTGCAGTTCCCAGCCATTCTGTCCTTCCCGTCCATAGCGCAGACAGGCGTGTTGCAATAACTCATCCGGATGTTGAGGCGTGCCAGCCCGTTTCAGGTAGTCAGGACTGCAGCAGATCACCCGCTTCAGTTCGCCCAGCGGGCGGGCAATCAGCGTGGAATCGGCCAGGGTGCCAATACGGATTGCCATATCGACGCCTTCGCCAATTACATCAACATAGCGATCCGCCAGCTCAATCTGAAACTGCAGTGCCGGATGATGACTCAGAAATTCCGCAATCAGCGGTGACAGGTGGCTCATGCCAAACGACATCGGCAGATTGATGCGGAAAGTGCCGCGCAGCGTATGCTGCTGCTCCGACACTGCCAGTTCGGCTTCCTGAATCTCATCCAGAATGCGCTGAGCATGTTGCGCAAACAGCAGACCCGCATCCGTCACTGACAGCTTGCGGGTGTTACGTATCAGCAGACGTACGCCTAATGACGCTTCCAGCGCGGCCATGCGGCGGCTGACATACTGTTTCGATAACATCAGCTGCTCAGCGGCTGCAGTGAAGTTACCAGCATGTATCACGGCGATGTAAATCCGGAGATCTTCAATCTGCATAGTGTCCACTTATCGGTGAGAGTGACGGGGTTTCAGGCGAAAACTCAGCGGCAGGCGTTAACTTATATCGGGTAATGCGTCTTAGGGCAACGCGTCAGCACCCTCAGCCAGCGCGACAGCGATCATAGATTTGCCGTTTCGCAATATTTAAACGGGCGGTCATCCGGGCTAAATGAGTTAAAGCCGTTATAGTAAGCAGGCAGTGATGCAATCCATCCGGAATTAACCTGATAAGGAGTGGCTGGTGAAAAAATTACTCTGCGCAACGGTGCTTGCCGTTTTGCCAATAACCGCGCTGGCAGCGTCGGTGTTTACGCTGCAATCACAGGACTTCAGCGATAATGCGCTACTGGACAAAAAGTTTGCCGGTGCCAATAAAAGTAATCCTTCCTGCACCGGTGAGAATATTTCTCCCGAGCTTAACTGGTCTGCGATTCCGGCGGACACCCGTAGTCTGGCTCTGCTGATGACCGATCCGGTCGGGGCCAAAGGGCTGGGCGTGACACATATGGTGGCCTATAACATTCCGGCCAGCCGTTCGTCGTTTGCGCAGGGCGCGCTGACAGAGGGCAAGGACTATACCGGCGGAAAAAATACCCCCGGGACACAGCACTATTACGGACCTTGTCCACCGAAAGGCAGCGGCCTGCATCACTATAACTTTGTGCTGATCGCCACTGATTTGCCGGTGGGCCAGCTGAAGCCGGGGTTAACTCAGGCAGAGCTGGTGGCCCAGTTGAAAGGTCACGCCCTGGGCGCGGCCAGCACGGTTGGCCGCTTCAGCAACGAATAAGCGTTGAGTTTTCAGAGGCAGTGACCTGTAGCCTGCCTCTGCGCGCAGCGGGTCAGTCGCCGCTGAACATCTCACGGATGCGCATCGCGATGTGATCGGTATGGGTCTCCAGCGCGAAGTGACCGCTATCCAGCAGCTCGACCACCGCCTGCGGATTATCGCGCTGCCAGGCCACGGCGCCGGGTGGAATAAAGAAAGGATCGTGTTTGCCCCAGATCACCAGCGTCGGGAGCTGCTGCTGGCGAAAGAATGCCTGAAATTCCGGGTAGCGTTTGAGATTGCTGGCGTAATCAAGGAACAGTGCCTGCTGAATATCTTTGTTTCCGGGACGCTCCATCAGCAGCGTGTCCAGAGTATAACTTTCCGGGGCGATCTGCTGCGGATCGCTGACCCCATGCAGATACTGCCACTTAACCCCTTCGGCTGTCAGGATGGCGTCGCGGATCACCTCACCGTTTTCCTCGCTGGGTTCCGCCCAGTATGCGCGAACCGGTGCCCAGGCGTCTCCCAGTCCCTCCAGATAGGCATTACCGTTTTGCGATATCAGTCCGCTGACGCGATCCGGGTAGGCCAGCGCCAGCCGCAGACCTGCGGGAGCACCATAGTCGAAAACATACATTGCGTAGCGTTTCAGCCCGAGTGCATCGACAAACGCGGTAAGCGTCTGGCCGAGCGCGTCGAAAGTCCATGAATAGTTACGTTCGGCGGGGACGTCAGTAAAACCAAAGCCAGGCAGATCGGGCGCGATGATATGGAACTTATCGGACAGAAGCGGGATGAGATTGCGAAACTGATGAGAAGAGGTGGGAAAACCGTGCAGCAGTAGCAACACCGGCAGTGATGGATCGCCCGCTTCACGATAGAAAACATTAACGCCGTCGGTCTGCTGATAACGATAAGAAACAGAGTGTGTGTGCATGATATTTTCCTGTAACTGGTTAAATGGCATTTATAGGGTTACAAGGGCTTATTATGCAGCGATTATGTAACCTGTCAAATTGATATTTAGTGGTTACACCAGGCCGTCTGTAACTATTATTCTGCCTTTTTATCGGTTACAGTAGCGTCAGAAGATTTCAATAATGAGGGCGACATCATGGCGGAAACGCAATCACACTCCGGCCAGGGGCCGTGGTTTCTGGCCGATCATCCGGCGCTGGATTTTATCAACACCGAGGCTATCGCAGAGGGGCGGCCACACGATTTCTGGCAAAGCGATCAGGATGTTGAAGCCTGGCTGCAACAGGCCGGACTGCTAACCGACGGATCTGCGCCGCAGTATGAGCCGGGCGCGCTGGTGCAGGCCGCACGTCAGTTACGTCAGATTGTTCGTGATGCTGTGCAGCAGCATAAAGCAGGTGAGAATGTGAGTACTGAGGCGCTGAATGTCTGGCTGGGCCAGGCAACGAGTCACCTGCAACTGAGTGGGGAGTCGGGTTCGCTGACTATCCGGCGCGTTTACGCCAGCCAGAACGTAAGGCAGCGACTGGGACAGGTTGCAGAACAGGCTGCAATGCTGCTCACGCAGGAAGATTTCAGCAGAGTCCGAGCCTGTGAACATCCCGACTGCACCCTGTGGTTTTACGATCGTACCAAAGCGCATCGCCGCCGCTGGTGCAGCATGGCACTGTGTGGCAATCGGGCGAAAGTTGCGCGTTTCAGGGCAGTAAAATCAGGTGGGTAGAGCGTGCGTCTGCCAGATAAAAAAACACCCTGCAGGGCAGGGTGTCAGAAACGTTATTTAGCCGCGGTCGTGGCGGACTTTTGCCGTTTACGCAGCTTATCGATTAGTCGATGGGCTTCCGCTTTGGTTGCTACCGCAGGTGAGGAGCCGGTCAGCGGCTGACGCGCCGTTTCCCGTACCGTCAGAATGGTCAGCAGGCCAATCACGCCTGCGCCCATCATGTAATAAGCGGGCATCATGTTGTTTTTGGTGGTATCCACCAGCCACGCGGTAATCAGCGGTGTGGTACCGCCGAACAGCGACACCGACAGGTTAAAGCCGATAGCCAGTGCGCTGTAACGAATATCCGTCGTAAACAGGGCTGGCAGCGTCGAAGGCATGGTGCCGCTGAAGCAGGTGTGCAGCACGCCCAGAATCAGCAGGCCGCCAAATACCGCCCACATGTTGCCGGAACCAATCAGCATAAAGCTGGGAATGGCGAGCAGGATCAGGCCTACTGCTCCAAAGCCAATCACCGGACGACGACCAATGCGATCGGTCCAGCGCCCCCACAGCAGCGTCAGCGGCATCATCACGAACATCGCCACCATCACCAGCAGCAGACCACTCAGCTCTGGCAGTCCCAGTACGCCGGTGAGGTAACTCGGCATATACGAGGTCAGCATGTAGTTAGAGACGTTGAACAGCAGTACCAGACCGATACATTTCAGCATAGGCGCACGATACTTGCTCAGCATCTGCATCAGCGTCAGGCGCGGTTTGCTCTGCTCCAGCGCTTCCTGCTTTTCCATGTGCTGCTGGAATGCCGGGGTTTCTTCCAGCTTCAGACGGACATAGAGGCCGAACAGACCCAGCGGCGCGGCAATAAAGAACGGCACGCGCCAGCCCCAGGACATCATCGCCTCGTTCGACATCACGGTGGTCATCACCGTGACCAGGCTGGCCCCGAGCAGGTAGCCGCCAATGGTACCGAACTCCAGGAAGCTGCCCATAAAGCCACGGCGTTTGTCGGTGGAGTACTCCGCAATAAAGGTCGCTGCGCCACCATATTCACCGCCGGTCGAGAAGCCCTGAATCAGGCGCGCAACCAGCAGCAGAATCGGGGCCATAATCCCGATCGACGAATAGGCCGGGATCAGCCCGATGCAGAATGTCCCGATCGACATCATGATCATCGTCATCGCCAGCACTTTCTGGCGGCCGATGCGGTCACCCAGCGGGCCAAACACCAGGCCGCCAATCGGACGCACGAGGAAGGCCGCCGCAAACGTACCAAAGGTGGCGATCAGCTGCACCGCGTTGTTGGCATCCGGGAAAAAGACTTTGCCGATGATGACGGCAAGATAGCTGTATACGCCAAAGTCGAACCATTCCATCGCGTTACCGAGCGCCGCTGCGCCAACTGCGCGCTTCAGCATGTCGTTATCGATGACGGTAATGTCGTCAACAGTCAGCTCTTTGGGCTTCCTGTTCCAGAAATGTTTCTTTGGGTGTTCAGACGATGTGTTTCTGGTGTCCATATTCTCCTCAGGTACTTCAATGAAGGAGTCTTATAGCTTTCGCAGCCGCAAATAATGTTCAGAAGAAACCGTGGAAATGAAAGCTATAAGAAGCCGAATAATTTTTAAGTGAAGCGGCAGAAACCGCAGCCGGTAAACCTTAGACTACGAATGTAAGGTTTTGCAAGTTTTCAGCCGAAATAACTGGCTTTGCTGACAAAACCAGCACACTGCACTTACTCATGCCTGCTTACGCTCATAAACATTTGGTCATATCCCGCGTTTATGGCTCAGATGCTGTCTGGCGCTGATTTCATCAGCCACGCCTGCGCTCATTAATCAGCTTCAGGCCGTCAATGCGGTCCAGCGCCTGCAGCAGCTGTTCCGTGCTGGCGGTCAGGCTGATACGGATATAATCTCGCCCGGCGGGGCCAAAGCCGTGACCTGGTGCCACCAGCAGATGACACTCTCGCAGTAACAGGCTGGCGAACTCCTCGCCGGTAAAACCGGGTGGCGCAGGCAGCCAGAGGAAAAAGGTGCCCTGACGAGCGCGCACCGGCCAGTGCATCGTTGCCAGCCTGGCGAGTACCACGCGACGCCGCTGGTGATAAGGATCAGCCAGACGGTTAAGTTGCTCAGCAGAGAGCGACAAGGCGGTGATGGCGGCATCCTGCACCGCGCCAGACACCGTGCTGTAGCTGTGAGTATGCAGTTTTTTAAAAGCCGCAATAATCGAGGCGTTTCCCACAGCAAAGCCCACACGCCAGCCTGCCATTAACGCGCTTTTCGACAGGGTGTAAATTTCCACCCCCCAATCTTTGGCATCGGGCTGGGTCAGCAGACTCAGCAGCTGCTCGCCCGACTCACTGCCCAGCGTGGCGTAGGCGAAGTCATGGATCAGCGGAATATGGTGCTGGCGGGCGAAAGCCAGCGCGTCGGCGAACAGCGCGGGCGTCGCCAGTGCGCCGGTGGGATTATGGGGATAGTTGAGCATAACCAGACCGGCGCGCGCGGTAATCTCATCCGGCACCTGAGTAAAATCGGGCAGGAAAGCGTTGCGCGCCTCCAGCGGGATGCCATAAAAATTGGCACCGGCCTGGCGTGCTGCTGAGCGATAGATTGGATAACAGGGATCGGTGGAGATTAATACCTGGCCCGGGTTGAGCAGGGCGCGGGGAAAGCCGTTGACGCCAATGTGCGCGCCCTGAAACAGCGCAACTTCGGTATCGGGATCCAGCATGACCCCATAGTGACGCTGGTAAAAGTCAGCGATAGCCTGACGCAGGGCGGGCTTTCCCCAGAAGGAGGGATACTCATGATTTTCAGGCTGCGCCGCCGCAGCCTGAAAGGAGGCGATGACCGCAGGCGGCGTAGGCTGACGTGGGCTGCCCGATGAGAGATCGATAAGCGGTAACTGCGATGCATCCAGTTCTGCTGCCTGCTTCTCGAGTAAGCTGAAAAGATTCTCTTCCAGCCCTGCGACCAAATCTGAAGCTGCAAACTCCGCCATAACCGTCCCGCAATAAAGAGTGTGAAGCGGAAAAGAATGACACAGCCGCGTTTCATTTCGTTAGCAGAAATAACGCTGAAGATTGCCGCCATCTGGATATTCAGCCTGTGACTATCGTTAGCATAAATAAGCCAAAGTCGGGGCCGGTTTTGCCTGTTCCTGATTGTAAGGGCTGTGATTAAATCGATTGCTCTCACAATAATGAATCAGGAAGCATTATGCGCATTACTTCACGGGGAATTATTTTTTCACTGACGGCTGTTTCAATTTTTATCTCTGCTGCGCAAGCCGCAGACCAGAAAAAAATACGCATCGGTTTTAATCCGGGTCCGTATAAAGAGCAGTTTGAACAAGGCGTGGCGCCTCTGTTAATTAAGCAGGGTTATACGCTGGAATATAAAGATTTCAGCGATGGCATTCAGGTTAATGATGCTGTTCATCGCGGCACGATTGACGCCAATATCATGCAGCATCCGGTCTATCTGAAGTCGGTTAACGATCGGCTTGGCATCGATAATGTCGGTATTGTGCAGGTGCCGACCCCGCCAATGGGGCTCTATTCTGAACGCGCAAAAACGCTGACGCAGCCTGCGCCAGGCAGCACGGTCTCTGTGCCGAATCAACCCTCAAATGAGTATCGGGCTGCGCTGTTACTTCAGAGCATAGGCTGGCTTAAAATCAGCCCGAAGAGTGATGCCGCGACCTTCTCGCAGAAAAACATTACGGAGAACCCCTACAAAATCGTGCTGAAAGAGATGGATAATGCCCAGCAGGTGCGCGCACTGCCTGATGTGGATTTTGGTGTCATTCAGGGTAACTTCGCGGTCTCCAGTGGGCTGAAACTCAATTCCGCGCTGAAACTGGAGGCACCAACCAGCCAGTTTATTAACGTGGTAACTGTAGCAGGTAAAAATAAGCAGGCTCAGTTTGCCCGTGACATTATTGCCGGCTATCACTCGCCGGAATTCAAAGCGTATATCACCAGTAATGCGCAATATGCGGGCTATCTGTTGCCAGACTATTTCAAATGAGTCAGACGGCTATCGCGTTTCACCAGGTCAGCAAAATCTTTGCACGTAACGGGACAGAAGTGCAGGCGCTGCAGGATATTAATCTGCGCATCAACCAGGGCGATATTTTTGGCGTTATCGGCACCAGCGGTGCCGGAAAAAGCACGCTGCTGCGCCTGATTAATCATCTGGAAACGCCGACGACCGGCACGGTGGAGGTGCAGGGTGAAGCGTTACAGGGGATCAGCAAAAAGCGGTTAATTGACGTCAAAAAGCAGATTGGGATGATCTTTCAGCACTTTAATCTGCTCAATGCCCGTACCGTATTTCACAATGTGGCCATCCCGCTGATATTGCAGGGACGGAGTAAAGATTTTATCGCCACCCGCGTGGCGGAACTGCTGGCGTTTGTGAACCTCAGCGACAAAGCCAACAGCTACCCGGACGAACTCTCCGGCGGTCAGAAACAGCGCGTCGGGATTGCCCGTGCGCTGGCGACCAATCCTGCCATTCTGCTGTGCGATGAGGCAACGTCGGCGCTGGATCCTCAGACCACGGTGCAGATTCTGCTGTTGTTACAGGAAATCAATCAGCGTTACGGCATCACCATTGTGCTGATCACCCATGAGATGTCGGTAGTGCAGAAGATCTGCAACCGGATGGCGGTGATGGCGCACGGGCGCATTGTTGAACAGGGCGATGTCCTGACGCTGTTCGCCGAACCGCAGCAGGCGGTGAGCGCCAGCTTTGTGCAGTCGGTCATTCACGATCGCCTGCCACAGCAGACGCTTGAATTGCTCAGCGAGCATCCGGCAGCCGACGCGTTGCGGCTGGAGTTTGTCGGCAGCACGGCACAGCAGCCGGTAATCAATCAGCTGATCCATAACTATGAGGTGGAGGTGAATATTCTGTTCGCCAGCATGACGGAGGTGCAGCGCACCATTCTGGGTTTCATGATTGTGCAGATCAAAGGTGAACCCGCGCAGCGCGAGGCGGCGATTCAGTTTCTCACCGCGACCGGAGTAAAAATCAGTGATGTCTGAACTCTTTGAAACGGCTGTAACCGGCGATCAGTTCCTGACGGCGATGCAGGACACGCTGATTATGGTGGGGCTGTCGCTGGGCTTTGGTTCGCTGCTGGGGCTGCCGCTGGGCATTATTCTGGTGGTCTGCCGGCCGGGCGGAATACAGCCGCAGCGTCTGGTGCATCAGTTGCTGAACCCCGTTGTGAATATTATCCGTTCGCTGCCGTTCGTTATTCTGCTGATCACTATCCTGCCGCTGACGCGCCTGCTGGTGAACACCACGATCGGCACGGCGGGTGCCATTGTGCCGCTGGTGATCTTTATTGCGCCTTATATCTCGCGGCTGGTGGAAAGCGCCCTGCTGGAGGTCGACGAAGGTATCCTGGAATCAGCCAACGCGATGGGGGCCACCACGCTGCAGACTATCTGGTATTTCATGCTGCCGGAGGCCGCTTCTTCACTGGTGCTGGCGCTGACCACCGCCACCATTGGACTGCTGGGCGCCACGGCGATGGCGGGCACGGTGGGTGGCGGCGGCATCGGTGACCTCGCCATTACCTACGGTTATCAGCGCTTTGACGCCTTTGCCACGATTTCGACTGCGCTGGTTCTCATTATTATTGTCCAGCTTCTGCAAACCCTGGGAACGCGTATTTCACGCCGTATCCGACGCGAGTAAACCATGAAGAAGAATGATTTAGCGGTAATGCACTGGGGCACCTATCACGTCACCACCGACGGCGATACGCTGACGTCGGTCAGGCCGGTGGCGTGGGACCGTAATCCGTCCGCTATCGGTCAGTCGCTGCCGGGCGCGGTGCAGAGTGAAACCCGGGTCAGAAATCCGGCTGTCAGGCTCGGCTATCTGCAGAACAGAAGCGCTTCACGCAGCAGGCGCGGCAAAGAGCCGTTTGTCGAGGTGAGCTGGGAAGTAGCACTGCAGCTGGTGGCGGACGAGCTGGCGCGGGTGAAAACCGGGCACGGCAATGAGGCGATCTATGCCGGTTCATATGGCTGGTCCAGCGCCGGACGATTTCATCATGCCCAGAGCCAGCTGCATCGCTTCTTTAACCACTACGGCGGCTACACCGCCAGCACCAATACCTACAGCATTGCGGCCGGTGAACGCACGCTGCCGCACATCATCGGTAATCTGGATGAGTTACAACGTCACCATACTCACTGGCCGGTACTGGCGGAGTATTGTGAACTGTTTGTGGCGATTGGCGGATTGCCGCTGCGCAATGCGCAGGTCAATGGCGGTGGGGCTAACGATCATGCGCTGGCTCACTGGCTGACCACACTGCGGCAGAATGGCACCCGCTTTATCAACATCAGTCCGGTCAGAAACGATCTCGCCGGGGTGGCCGACGCGGAGTGGCTGGCGATAAAGCCCGGCTCCGATACGGCGTTACTACTGGCCATCGGGCAGGTATTGATTGCGGAATCCCTGTATGACGCGGCCTTTGTGGCGCGCTACACAGTGGGTTTTGAAACCTACGCGGCTTATCTGCAGGGTGAGCATGACGGTCTCGTCAAAACGCCCGAATGGGCCGCGCCGCTGACCGGGCTGGCAGCCGATCAGATTCGCGGGTTAGCACGACAGATGGCGGCTCACAAAACGATGGTCAATATTGCCTGGTCAGTGCAGCGTGCGCGGCAGGGCGAGCAGGCGTTCTGGGCCACCGTCGCCACCACTGCGCTATTGGGGCAGATTGGCACGCCCGGCGGCGGGCTGGGGTTTGGTTACGCCTCAACCAATCTGGCGGGTGCCGCCCGGCGACAGTTCTCCGGGCCCCGGCTGCCTGCCGGCCATAATGCCGTACAGCAGACTATACCGGTGGCACGTATCGCTGACATGCTGCTCAATCCTGGCGGTCTCTACGCGTTTGACGGGCAGCAGCGGGCCTATCCCGACATCCGACTGGTCTACTGGGCGGGCGGCAACGTCTTCCATCATCATCAGGATATCAACAAGCTGATACGCGCCTGGCAGCAGCCAGATACCGTGATTGTGCATGAGCAGTTCTGGACGGCGCAGGCCAGATTTGCCGATATCGTCCTGCCTGCCACCACTTCGCTGGAGCGTGAGGATATCGGCAGCGCCAGCAACGACGGCTTTATTATCGCCATGCCGCAGCATCTGCCGCCGTTTGGGGTGGCAAAATCGGATTACGCCATCTTTGCTGAGCTGGCGCAGCGGCTCGGTTTTGCTGATGTATTTACTCAGGGGCGCGATGAGCGCCAGTGGCTTGAAGCCATCTACGAAGACTCCCGGCCACGCGCAGCGGCGCAGGGCATCGAACTGCCGCCCTTTGAGGCCTTCTGGTCACAGGGCGTGGTGGAATATCCCGCGCCTGACACACCGCAGATCCTGCTCAACGCGTTCCGCGATAACCCGGAGTCGGCCCCGCTCAGCACGCCATCGGGAAAAATCGAACTCTTTTCGCAGCGGGTGGCTGACTTTGGCTATGAAGAAGCGCCTGGCTTTGCCTTCTGGTATCCGCCGGAATATCAGGCTCAGCAGCAGGAGAAGCAGCAGTGGCCGTTGCATCTGCTCTCCAGCCAGCCGCGAACCCGGCTGCACAGCCAGTACGATCATGGCCGGGTCAGCCGGGCTACCAAAATTGCCGGGCGCGAGCCGCTCTGGATGCACCCTGAGGATGCGGCTGCGCGTGGCATTGAGGAGAACAGCATCGTGAAAGTGTTCAACGGACGCGGCGCGCTGCTGGCGGGCGTGCATCTGACGCAGGATATCCTGCCGGGGGTAGTGCAGATGTCGACCGGGGCCTGGTATGACCCGCTCGAACAGCAGGAGGGCAAGCCGCTTGATAAACATGGCAATCCTAATGTGCTGACCCAGGATCGCGGCAGTTCACGACTGGGCCAGGGGTGCAGCGCGCAGACCTGTTTTGTAGAGATTGCGCTTTACCACGAGACCCTGCCTGAAATCACAGCGTGGTCGCCACCGGAATTTGTGATCCCGACCACAGAGTAATCTGCGGGCGGGGACTTAAGGGGCGGTGGGATATTCCCATCCGCCGCATATCCATAGCAGGATTAGTTGGTAGTTAACGCATAACTGAAATGGCAAGGTAAAACGATTCTATGCCAACAGAGTGTTAATCATGAGTGCGTTAACCCCATCAGAATTGCCGGTCATTGATTTCGCATTATTGTCAGGTAATCAACAGCAGCAGCGACAGGTTCTGGAAAAATTAAGCCAGGCCGCGCGTGATGTCGGTTTCTTCTACTTGATTAATCACGGTATCGACCGTGAATTACTGGATGAGGTTCAGCGGGTCGCGCGGACGTTTTTTGCTCTGCCGCAGGCGGACAAAACGGCGGTCGCGATGGCCAACTCACCGCATTTTCGTGGTTACAACCTGGCGGGCGTGGAAATCACCCGCAGCCAGCCCGACTATCGTGAGCAGTTCGATATTGGCGCAGAGCGCGAAGCGCTGCCCGTCACCGCCGATTCCCCAACCTGGCAACGCATGCAGGGGCCGAACCAGTGGCCTGAAGCCTTGCCTGAATTGCAGACGGTGGTGACCCGCTGGCAACAGCAGATGACTGCCGTCGCGCTGGAACTGCTGCGCGCCTTTGCCGAAGCGCTGAACCTGCCACGTAACGCCTTCGATAACCTTTACGGCGACTATCCCAACGAACATATCAAACTGATCCGCTATCCGGGCCGCACCGAGGGTGAATCACGCCAGGGTGTAGGTGCACACAAGGATTCGGGTTTCCTGACCATGTTATTACAGGACGACCAGCCGGGCTTGCAGGTTGAGGTGACGCCGGACAACTGGATCGATGCCTCACCTTTGCCGGGCGCGTTTGTGGTCAACATTGGCGAACTGCTGGAGCTAGCGACCAACGGCTATCTGCGCGCGACGGTACACCGCGTGGTGTCGCCGCAGCAGAACAATGAGCGGTTATCCATCGCCTTCTTCCTTGGCGCACAGCTCGACGCCGTCGTGCCAATCTATCAGCTTCCTCCACAGCTGGCTGAGCTGGCGCAGGGACCGAGCAGCGATCCGCTTAACCCGCTCCTGCGAGAAGTGGGCTGGAATTACCTTAAAGGCCGGCTGCGTTCGCATCCGGAAGTTGCCCAGCGTTTCTATCCCGAACACAACACCCACTAAAAACTACGACTGATAACGATAAGAGATAAATGATGATGATTAAAAAGCGCTTTCTGGTTCTGGCTGGTCTTTCACTGCTGATTGCTCAAAGTTTACAGGCGGCACCGCTGCGCGTGGCGGCCGATCCGCTGCCGCATGCGGAAATCCTTGAGTATGTCAAAACTCTGGATCCGAAACTGGATATCAAAATTGTTGAGCTGAGCGGGGGCGTGAATGCCAATGAACTGCTGGCATCCGGGGATGTCGATGCCAACTACTTCCAGCATCTGCCTTATTTAAAAGATCAGGAGAAAGCGCTGGGAAAAACCTTTGCCGTGGTCGCCAGTGTGCATATTGAGCCGCTGGGGATCTACTCGCGTAAGGTGAAATCGCTGGCAGCGTTGCCAGAGGGCGCAAGCATTGCCGTGCCGAACAACACCACCAACCTGAGCCGCGCACTCTGGCTGTTGCAGGATAAAGGGGTGATTAAACTTAACGCGCAGGGCGAGGCGGGTTCGACGCTGGTGACGCCGAAAGATATCAGTGAAAACCCGAAGAAAATTAAAATTGTTGAGATCGAATCACCGCAGCTGCCAAGGTCACTGGATGACGTTGATGCCGCCATTATCAACGGCAACTATGCCCTGGAAGCGGGTCTGAATCCGGCGAAAGATGCGCTGGGGCTGGAGTCCGCGGCGCATAACCCTTACGCCAACCTGCTGGTGACCACGCCTGAACTGGCGAAAGATCCGCGAGTGATTCAGCTGGCGAAAGATCTGCGCTCGCCGCAGGTGGCAGAGTTCATCCGTAAAACCTATCAGGGCTCTGTGATTCCGGTCGCGGACCAGCAGCATGATTAAGCTCAGTCATCTCAGCAAACACTATGCTGGCGCACCTGCGCCAGCGTTAGACGATATCTCTCTGACCATTGAAGAGGGCACCATCTTTGGTATCCTGGGCCGGAGCGGGGCGGGCAAAAGTACGCTGCTGCGCTGCCTGAACCGGCTGGAGAGTCCATCCAGCGGGCGGATTGAGATAGATGGTCAGGATCTCGCCACATTGAGCCTGGCGCAGCTGCGTCAGCAGCGCCAGCAGATGGGGATGATCTTCCAGCACTTCAATCTGCTGCATTCCCGTAACGTGCAGGACAATGTCGATCTGGCGCTGGAGATTGCCGGTGTGCCCAGGGCGGAGCGCCGCCAGCGGGTCGCCTCGCTGCTGAAACTGGTGGGGCTGGAGTCCTTTGCGGCCGCCTGGCCGTCGCAGCTCTCAGGTGGACAGAAACAGCGCGTCGGCATCGCCCGCGCGCTGGCCGGCCGCCCGCGTTATCTGCTGTGCGATGAGGCCACCAGCGCGCTGGACCCCGAAACCACCACCTCGATTCTCGATCTGCTGGCCGATATTCAGCAGCAGCTCAATATCACAGTTGTGTTGATTACCCATGAGATGGCGGTAGTAAAACGTATCTGTGACGGTGCGGCGCTGCTGGAGAATGGCCAGCTGGTCGAGAGCGGCACGCTGAGCCAGATCATGGGACGTGAAGAGGGACGCCTGCGCAAAATGCTGCTGAAGGATGGCGAAGCGGACCGGGCGTTTATTGAAAAATATCAGCGAGAGGCATTAACCCGATGCGTAGCATGAGTAGCGATCGGTTTCAGGAACTGCTGTTGAACGCCACAGGCGAAACGTTATATATGGTGCTGCTGGCGGCACTCTTTACGGTTGCGATAGGTTTACCGGTGGGCGTGCTGCTGTTCCTGACCCGTCCCCAGGGCATTCTGCCTAACCGCGCGATTTCACTGCTGCTCAATGCGCTGGTCAATACCGGGCGCGCGCTGCCGTTTGTGGTGCTGCTGATCGCACTGATTCCTTTTACCCGCCTGCTGGTCGGCACCACGCTCGGCAGTACCGCCGCGATTGTCCCGATTACGCTGGGCGCCTTTCCCTTCTTTGCCCGCATCGTGGAGAACGCGCTGGATGAGGTCGATCGCGGCCGCATTGAGGCGGTAGTCTCAATGGGCGGCACGCTGTGGCATATCGTCAGCCGCGTATTGCTGCCGGAAGCACTCCCTGCGCTGGTGGCGGGCATTACCCTGACTATTGTGATGCTGATTGGCTTCTCGGCGATGGCGGGTGTGGTCGGCGGTGGTGGACTGGGCGATCTGGCGATTCGCTACGGCTATCAGCGCTTCGATAACCAGATCATGGCGGCCACCATTGTGGTGCTGCTGGCGCTGGTAATGCTGATTCAGAAACTCGGTGACCGCCTGGTGCGTTCGCTGGCTTATCGGCGTTAAGGGGCATCGATGTTTCGTGTAATGTCGCCGAAAGGCTACCTGCAACGGCCCGGACTCCGGTCTGAAGTGGGTGAGATTATCCGGCCGCTGGCCTCGCATATTCACATCCTCACGTCGCCGAACGCCTGGCAGGCGGTGAATCCGGCACTGACCATCAGCCTGGAACAGGCAGGTATTCGCTGGCAGCTCGACATGCTGACCGGTGAATGCACCGATGCGGCGATAGCTGCACTGCAACAGCGGGTGCAGACGCACGGAGCCACCCTGATTCTGGCCGTCGGGGGCGGGCGGGTGCTGGACTGTGCCAAAGCGGTCAACGATGCCCTGCCGGATGTGCGGCAGGTCAACTTCGCCACGCTGGCTGCCACCTGCGCGGCCTGGTCTCCGCTGGCAATTATCTATAACGAGCAGGGCGGGCATCTTCGCAGTCAGCCACTTAATGCCATGCCGGAATGGATTCTGGTGGACAGTGAAGTGATTGCCCATAGCGACGTCCGCTACCTGCGATCCGGTATTGTTGACGCGCTGGCAAAATGGTTTGAGTTTGAACCTTATCAGCGACAGACGCCGCACCGGATGGCGCTGGATCTTAAAGTCGCCGCCGCCTGGCAGGCGGTGACGGTGCTGAAACAGTGGGGTGAAACGGCGGTGGCCGATAACCTTGCGCAACAGGTCACCCCGGCGCTGGAGAAGGTGATTGAAGCCAATATTGTGCTGGCAGGGCTGGCGAACAGTATTCAGGACGCAATGGCGACGCCCGGCTTTGCCCATGTTATCCATGATCGTCTGACGCACCAGCCGGAACTGCATCACTGGCTGCACGGCGAAAAGGTCGGTTTCAGCCTGCTGATCCAGTCCTGGATTGAACAGCAGGGCAAACAGGTCGAGCCGGAACTGCTGTCGCTGCTGCGCCGTTTCCACTCGCCCCTGACGCTGCCCGCGGCTATCGACGCCGACACCGTGCGGCAAATCGCGCAGCAAATCCACTTTCCGGCCGCCAGCCTGGCACATCTTCCCTTTACGTTCGACCCTCATCAACTGGAGCAGGCTCTGCTGGCGACGGCTGCGTTTAATCCGTAAATGCGGTTAGTCAGAAGAACAGACGTTGCTGCTTGCTAACCTACCAATAGTAACTTACCTTTAGTAGCTTATTGGCTAATCAGGTAAGGTGACAACGATGCATGCACTCATAGTGACTTCCCATCCTGACCAGGATGCGCATTCCCACCACGTGGCGGACCAGCTGGCGCAGGGCATAATCTCGACAGGGCACCATACGGTTGAAAAGGCCGATCTGGCGGCAGAAGGGTTTGATCCGCGCTTCACGCTCGATGATCATCGACGTTTCAACGGTCAGGCTATGGCATCGCCCGAAGTGCTGGCGGAACAGCAGCGACTGGACCGCGCCGATGCGCTGGTACTGGTCTATCCGATTTACTGGTGGTCATTCCCGGCACAGCTAAAAGGCTGGATCGACCGGGTGTTTATCCAGGACTGGGCCTTCAGCGAACAGGATGGTCGGGTAATTAAACGCCTTGGCCATCTGCCTGTGCATCTGCTGGCGATTGGCGCGGCGGACACCCGGACCTTTCTGCGGCGCGGCTATTTCACCAGCATGCGTAATCAGATTGAAAACGGCATCTTTGACTATTGCGGTGCGCCGGTGGTGACCAGTGAGCTGTTACTGATCGGCGATGAAGGTTATCCTGAGTCGCACTATCAGCTGGCGCAGGCTCTGGGCCAGCGTCTGTTCGCCCATCAGGAAAAACATGACCGTAGAAAAAACACCTCGTAAGCGTCTGTCACGTGAGGCCCGACGCAGGCAGTTGTCAGACGTCGCGTGGCAGATAATGCAGACAGAAGGCAGCGAGGCGCTGACGCTGGCACGGGTCGGCGACGCCGCGGGAGTCAGTAAACCGGTGGTATATGATCATTTCACCACCCGCCATGGGCTGCTGGCCGCACTGTATGACGATTTTGATCGCCGCCAGAGCGAGCGGATGAATGCGGCGATGGATGCTGCGCCAGTCAGGCTGCAACAAAAAGCGGACGTGCTCGCGGCCTGTTATGTCGATTGTGTGATGACGGAGGGGCGCGAAATCCCCGAACTGCTCTCCGCGCTCAGTACCTCACCGGAACTGGCCGCCGTCAAACGCCATTATCAGCTCGACTTTATTGCCCGCTGTCAGTGCTGGCTTGCGCCTTTTGCTGGCAGCAGTGGTATTGCGGAAGCCGGCATGTGGGGGCTGCTGGGGGGCGCGGATGCCATCGCAGGCGCAGTGGCACGCGGCGATATCAGCAAGCCGGAAGGTCAGCAGGCGATAGCGGCTATGGTGATGGCGCTGGTGGCAGACAGTCTGGCGTCAGAAGTGGATTAGAAAAAAGGCGGCCCGCAGGCCGCCGAATCATTCAACCACAACAGGCGTTGTGTAAGCAGTGGCAACGTACAATGATGATCGTTTAGCCCTTCACCCCGCCCGCGGTTAATCCGCTTACCAGCCAGCGCTGTGCCAGCAGGAAAACCAGGGTGATCGGAATCGCGGAGAGCACCGCCGCCGCGGCAAAATCCCCCCACAGGTAGTTCTGCGGATTGAGGTACTGCTGCATCCCCACCGCCAGGGTATAACTGTTGACGTCGCGCAGCAGCAGCGAGGCGACCGGCACTTCAGTCACCGCGGCGATAAACGCCAGAATAAACACCACCGCCAGAATCGGCACCGACAGCGGCAGCAGCACCAGCCGGAACGCCTGCCACGGCGTTGCGCCATCCAGCGCGGCGGCCTCTTCCAGTGACCCATCGATGGTTTCGAAATAGCCCTTAATCGTCCAGACATGCAGCGCAATGCCGCCCAGATAGGCGAAGATTACCCCTCCGTGGGTATTCAGCCCGATAAAGGGCAGATACTGGCCGAGACGATCAAACAGCGCATAGAGCGCCACCAGCGAAAGCACCGCAGGGAACATCTGGAAAATCAGCATCCCTTTCAGCAGGCTGGCGCGACCGGTAAAACGCATACGGGCAAACGCATAGGCGCAGGTGGTGGAGAGGGCCACGATACCCAGCGCACTGATTGCCGCAATCTTGATCGAGTTCCATAACCACAGCAGCACCGGGAAGGGTGGCGGCGTCACGCGTCCGTCGGCATGTTCAACGCTAAAGCCCAGCGCCAGCCGCCAGTGCTCCCAGGAAATCTGCTCCGGGATCAGGCTGCCGGTGGCAAAGTTACCGGCTCGCAGGGAAATCGCGATCACCATCAGCAGCGGAAACAGAATCGCGGCAATAAATAACAGCAGCAGCAGATGCGTGGTCAGCAGACGCAGCCGTTGCGATTTGGGTTGTACCATAGCCATAACAACTCCTTAGCGCCTGGTCCATCAGGCTATTAATCGAATTTCATCCGCGAGGCTTTCAGGTTAATCACCGCCAGCGCACCCACCAGCAGGAAGATCAGCGTGGCAATGGCGGCCGCCAGACCAAAGTCCTGCCCGCCACCGCCTTCAAAGGCGATACGCCAGGTATAGTTCACCAGCAGGTCGGTATAACCGGCTGGCGTGGTAGTGCCCAGGCGATCCGGCCCGCCGTTGGTCAGCAGTTGCACCAGCACAAAGTTATTAAAGTTAAAGGCAAAGCTGGCAATCATCAGCGGCATCAGTGGCTTCAACAGCAGCGGCAGCGTAATCAGGAAGAAGTTCTGTAGCGGTCCGGCACCGTCCATCGCTGAGGCTTCATAGAGGTCGTCGGGAATGGCTTTCAGCAGCCCCATGCAGAGGATCATCATGTAGGGATAGCCGAGCCAGGTGTTGACGATAATCAGCATGGTGCGTGCCAGCGTCGGATCGCTGAACCAGGCGGGCTTCACGCCAAACAGCGCGCTCAGCATCACGTTGATCTCACCAAAGCTCTGGTTAAACAGCCCCTTGAAAATCAGGATCGAGATAAAGGCTGGAACGGCATAGGGCAGAATCAGCATCACCCGATAGACCGCTTTGCCGCGCAGCGCTTCCCACTGCACCAGACAGGCCAGCACCATGCCCACGGCGACGGTCAGCACCACGGTGATCAACGAGAAGAGCAGCGTCCAGCCAAATATCGCCAGGAACGGCTTCTGAATCCCTTCGTCGGTAAAGACCCGCACGAAGTTTTTCCAGCCGGTATTCACGGTGAAACCGGGACTCAGCGTTTCGTTGCCCCAGTTATTGTCTGCGTTCACCGCCTGATAAAAACCGGTCTGCGGATTAGCGCGGTAACGCGTGCCGCTCTGCTGGTTAATCAGCTCATCCTGCGCGCCAGCCCGATAGAGCGGCTGGGTACCGGAGAACTGGCGCAGCGAACTCATCCGCAGCTGACGACCATCCGGCAGCTCGGCGCGGAGCTGGCTCAGCGCCTGACGATGGGTGGTGATCGCTCGGAACGTCGCCCGTTCGCCTGCAGGTGTCGTGGCAGGCGTCATTTTCAGCGTCTGATCTGCGCCAAATGCAAATGGCGGAGAGACAAAATTGTCTTTGCCATCGTTCAGCACCAGCTGCCAGCGATCGCCCGCCGGGAAGAGTGAAAAATTCACCGCCTCACCCGACTGGAAGGTGCGGCCCAGCAGCACCTGCTGCGCCCGCTCAAAGGTAAGCTGGTTGGTACTGCTGTAGTTGGTAAAGGCGATAGCGATGGTGCAGGCGAGGGGGAACAGCACAAACAGTGCCATGCCGGCGACGCCGGGATAGACATAGCGCCACGCATAAGCGCGACGGTTGGCAAAAATCCACAGTCCGGTTGCGCTGAGGATCAGCGTCAGCAGCGCAAACAGATATTCGCCCTGCGCGTACATCAGCACCAGCAGATAGCCGACCAGCAGACAGCAGAGCCCGATGAGAACGCTTTTCAGCAGCAGACTGCGCGTTTTCGGTTTTCCTGACATGATGCGGTTTTCCTTAACGATTACTCAAGCCGGGTTGCCCCGGCTGTAAAGGGAAGAATTACTTCTTCAGACGGGCCTGGGCATCTTTCAGTGCGGCGTCAACGCTCTGACGTCCGCCCAGCGCGTTCAGGGTCGCGGTGCGCATCGCGTACCAGAAGGCCGCCATCTGCGGGATGTTTGGCATGATGTCGCCCTGTTTCGCGTTGCTCATGGTGGCGGCGATACGCGGATCTTTCTCCAGCGTCTGCTGGTAAGATTTCAGCGCCACGGCACCCAGCGGCTTGTCTTTGTTAACCGTTTCCAGCCCGGAATCGGTCAGCAAATAGTTCTCCAGGAACTCTTTCGCCAGTTCTTTGTTCGGACTGGCGGCGTTGATCCCGGCGCTCAGTACGCCGACAAAGGCTTTAGACGGTTTCCCGTTCAGCGTCGGCAGTTCTGTGACGCCATAGTCGATGCCGCTCTTATCCAGATTGCCCCATGCCCACGGACCATTGATGGTCATGGCGGTTTCGCCCTTGTTGAATGCGGCTTCGGCAATCGAGTAATCGGTGTCCGCATTCAGGGTTTTGGCTTTAACCTGATCGACCAGGAATTGCATGCCTGCTTTCGCCCCGGCGTTATCGACGCCGACATCCTTCACGTCATAGTGTCCGTCGGTCAGCTTAAAGGCATAAGCCCCGCCCGCAGCCAGCAGCGGCCAGGTGAAGTAGGGCTCCTGCAGGTTAAACATGATGGCGCTTTTGCCTTTGGCGCGCAGTTGCTTGTCGAGCGCGGCCATCTCTTCCCAGGTTTTTGGCGGAGTCGGCAGCAGCTTTTTGTTGTAGATGAGTGACAGCGACTCAACGGAAATCGGATAGCCGATCAGCTTGCCGTCAAAGCGCACCGCATCCCAGGTAAACGGGAAGATCTTCTCGCGGAAGCTGGCATCTGGCGTCACTTCTGCCAGCAGGCCCGACTGCGCGTAGCCGCCAAAACGGTCATGCGCCCAGAAGATAATGTCCGGGCCATCGCCGGTCGCTGCGACCTGCGGATACTTCTCTTCCATTTTGTCAGGATGTTCGACCGTGACTTTGATACCGGTCTCCTGCTCAAACTTCTTACCCACTTCGGCAAGGCCGTTATACCCCTTGTCACCGTTGATCCAGATGACCAGTTTACCTTCCTCGATTTTTGCCATCGCGCCTGCTGAAAAGAGCACGGCAGAGAGGGCAGAAAGGGCCAGAATTCGTGCTCCGGTTTTCATCGTCATAAATCCATCCTGTTAGCGGAAGTGGTGAATGCTCTGTCGGCATCATTGTGCGTATCCACACCGGCATCTCATCCTCCCGCGCTCTACGCCCCTGGCGTAATCGCTGTGATCGCACTGGCAAAAAGCGCCTTAGGCGCGAGCTGAAGCGGTAAAAAATCCTGCAGGTCTGCGTCAGCGATCACAAAAAAGCGCGGCACCGCGCGGCCTGCCGCGTCAGCCCGCGTTTTTCCTCCTCCCGCCTCCTCCCCCAGCAGATTGCGTGGCGGCGGAGGATGTGACTCCCTGTTTCCTCTCGCATAGTGAGCCCCGGAACCCGTCTGCCGCCCGGCAGACACGAATGTGCAGCTAAGAGGGAAGGGATCATGGCGAGCGTTGTGCTACGCAATGTCACAAAAGCCTGGGGCGATACGGTGGTGTCGAAAGATATCGATCTCACTATTCGTGAAGGGGAATTTGTTGTTTTCGTTGGCCCGTCGGGCTGTGGCAAATCGACGCTGCTGCGCATGATTGCCGGACTGGAAACCATCACCAGCGGCGAACTGTTAATCGGCGACCGGCGCATGAATGAGGTGCCGCCTGCTGAACGTGGCATCGGCATGGTGTTTCAGTCTTATGCGCTCTATCCCCATCTGTCGGTGGCGGAGAATATGTCTTTCGGCCTGAAGCTGGCCGGGGTGAAAAAAGCGGAGATCCATCAGCGCGTCAATCAGGTCGCTGAGATTCTGCAACTGGCGCACCTGCTCGATCGCCGTCCCAAAGCCCTCTCTGGCGGCCAGCGTCAGCGCGTGGCGATTGGTCGCACGCTGGTGGCGGAGCCGCGCGTCTTTCTGCTCGATGAACCGCTGTCGAATCTCGACGCCGCGCTGCGCGTTCAGATGCGCATTGAGATCTCCCGTCTGCATAAGCGCCTGAAGCGCACCATGATTTACGTCACCCACGATCAGATCGAAGCGATGACGCTGGCTGACAAGATTGTGGTGCTGGACGCCGGGCGCATTGCGCAGGTCGGCAGGCCGCTTGAGTTGTATCACTATCCCGCTAACCGCTTTGTCGCCGGGTTTATCGGCTCACCCAAAATGAATTTCCTGCCGGTCAAAGTGACCGCCACCGCCATCGATCAGGTGCAGGTGCGGCTGCCGAATCAGCAGCTGGTCTGGCTGCCGGTGGACAGTGCCGGGGTCCAGGTTGGCAGCAATATGTCACTGGGTATTCGCCCGGAACATCTGCTCTCCAGCGATATCGCCGACGTTACCCTGGAAGGGGAAGTGCAGGTAGTGGAACAGCTGGGGCATGAAACACAGATTCACATCGAGATTCCCGCTATCCGTCAGAACCTGGTCTACCGCCAGGAGGACGTCGTGCTGGTAAAAGAGGGCGCCATCCTCGGTATTGGCCTGCCGCCCGAGCGTTGTCACCTGTTCCGCGAGGACGGGAGCGCGTGCCGCAGGCTGTATCAGGAGCCGGGTGTATAGCCCTGCCAAAAACAATAAAAGCAATGACCTCAGGAGATAGAAAATGTTAACTCTGCGCAAACTTCCCATTGCCGTTGCCGTCGCGGTGGGAACCCTCTCCGCCCCGACGATGGCGGTTGATTTTACCGGTTACGCCCGTTCCGGCATTGGCTGGACCGGCAGCGGTGGCGAGCAGCAATGTTTCCAGGCGACCGGCGCTCAAAGTAAGTACCGTCTGGGTAACGAATGTGAAACCTACGCCGAACTGAAATTAGGCCAGGAAGTGTGGAAAGAGGGCGACAAAAGCTTCTATTTCGACACCAACGTGGCTTACTCCGTAGCACAGCAGAATGACTGGGAAGCGACATCACCCGCCTTCCGCGAAGCCAACGTCAAAGGTAAAAACCTGATCGACGCACTGCCAGGTTCCACCATCTGGGCCGGTAAGCGCTTCTACCAGCGTCACGACGTTCATATGATCGACTTCTACTACTGGGATATCTCCGGTCCGGGCGCGGGTCTGGAAGATGTTGATCTCGGCTTTGGTAAGCTCTCTTTCGCGGCAACCCGTTCGTCTGAAGCCGGCGGCTCTTACACCTTCTCCAGCGATCGTATCCGTGACTTCGCCACCAGCACCGCCAACGACGTGTTTGATGTGCGTCTGGCCGGTCTGGAAACTAACACGGATGGCGTGCTGGAACTGGGTGTCGATTACGGCCGTGCCAATGCCCGTGATGACTACCGTCTTGAAGATGGTGCGTCGAAAGATGGCTGGATGTTCACGGCTGAACATACCCAGAGCATGCTGAAAGGCTACAACAAGTTTGTGCTGCAATACGCAACCGACGCGCTGACCTCGCAGGGCAAAGGCGTGCCGCAGGGCACCAGCCTTAATAATAACGGTGACATGTATCGTATTCTCGATCACGGCGCAATCTCGCTGGCGGAACGCTGGGACCTGATGTACGTCGCCATGTATCAGAACATCGATCTTGACAACAACCGTGGCACCGAGTGGTACACCGTCGGTGTGCGCCCGATGTACAAATGGACGCCGATTATGAGTACGTTGCTGGAGCTGGGCTACGACAACGTGAAATCGCAGCAGGCCGGCGAGCGTAATGGACAGTACAAAGTGACGCTGGCGCAGCAGTGGCAGGCGGGTGACAGCATCTGGTCACGACCGGCGCTGCGTCTGTTCGCAACCTACGCCAAATGGGATGAGAAGTGGGGCTATAGCAAAGACAACGCCGGCGATCTCACTACCTTCGCCTCTGCTGACTCCACCGGCAACGGCATCCTGACTAACAGCCGTGGCAACAACGACGAAGTCACCTTCGGCGCGCAGATGGAAATCTGGTGGTAAACCTTTTCTGACAGGCGCGGCCTCGCGCCTGAGGGATCTCTTTGGTCGTGATGTGCCATTGCCTGGTTCACACCGCGACCTGCAATAAGGTACGCATAATGAAAATGAAAAAACTGGCTGCACTCTGCCTGAGTGCGGCGCTGCTGGCAGGGCACGCTCTGCCTGCCCTGGCCGATGTTAATCTGGTGCCGCAGGATCTCTCCGCTGCACCCGTGGTGGCTCCCGAAACGTTACAACGCCTGAGCTGGCAGCCGCTGGAGGCCTCTCAGACCCAGACCACTAAACTGGCTAATAGCGGCCAGACGCTGAACGCGCCACACATTGCCGGGCCGGTCGCGGCCTACAGTCTGCCCGCCACGATTGGCGAACTGACGCTGACGCTGAGCAGCCTTGTGGAGAACGGTCAGGTTTTTGCACCAAACGTGCTGGTGCTGGATGAAAATCTGCGTCCGGCGGCCTGGTTTCCCAGCCGCTACTTTACCTATCAGAAGCCGGGTGTGATGACGGCTGATCGGCTGGAAGGCGTGATGAAACTCACGCCGGCGCTGGGCCAGCAAAAGATTTACCTGCTGGTGTTCACCACCAACAGCGATATGACACAGACCACCACGCTGCTCGATCCGGCCAAAGCCTATGCCCAGGGCACCGGTCATGCCGTACCGGATATCCCCGATCCTGTTGCCAGCCACAGCCGTGAAGGCACGATTAAGCTGAAAATGCAGACCAGTTCCGGCTCCTCGATTCTGGTCGGGCCGCTGTTTGGCTCATCCGGGCCAGGCCCGGTCACAGTGGGTAACAGTGCACCGGCGGCAACGGCCTACAGCGCCACGCCCGCTCCGGCCGCCGCGCCAGCGCCAAAAGCCCGTGCTGAACCGATCATGAGCGACACCGAGCATTACTTTAATCAGAAGATCACCCAGGCAGTGAACAGCGGCAACATCGACAAGGCGCTGAAACTGCTGGATGAAGCCGAGCGGCTGGGTTCTACCTCTGCACGGCAAACCTTTATCAGTAGTGTTAAAGGCAAGGGGTGATGCTGCCCCGACGCTATTGATGTTGTTCCATCTGGTGCGCTCTGGCGCACCTTTTTTTGTTGCGACACGCACCCTTGCCCTGGTGTTGTCTGGCTGAGCAATCTGTATAAAAACGGGTGAGCAAACATAATGCTCTGAAGTTGCGAGTTGTACGTTACTGATGTACATTTGATTATCTGATTTCAGGAGGCTATATGCGTAGTTACACCACCACTGAGGCCCGACAAAACATTGCTGAAGTCATGGACACAGCTACGGCCGGTGAGCCTGTAGAAATAACCCGGCGCGATGGTTCTTCTGCTGTACTTATCAGTCGCGACGATTTTAATGCCTGGCAGGAAGCAAAACTGGATGCCGAATTTGCCGACATTATGGGGCGACATTCACGTACGGTGAAGGCACTGGCTGACCGATGAAATGGGTTAGTGCTCAGGAGGTGATAGCTTTTCATGATCGTCTGCTGGCTGTTCTGCCAGGTATCAAGGGTATGCCAGAACCCCAGAGAGCAGAAGCTATCATTTATAGGGTACAGAACCAGCTCTATTATGAAGGTGTGGAAGATATCTTTGTATTAGCCGCCATCTACCTCATCGCTATATCCCGGGGACACATTTTTAATGATGGTAATAGGCGAACTGCATTTTTCGTCACGATGGTTTTTTTGAATCGTAACGGCATAGCTATACGTGATGAAGATAATGAACTCGAAGAATTAACGGTATCTGCCGCTACTGGTGATGCCACGACTGAGGTCATTGCTGCTGTATTGCGGCGATTATCGTTTTTGTCTCCGTAAGAGTCATTTTTGTTGTCAGCCCTGCATGTTTGAAATTTTCTCCGCCTAAACGTAATAATCCGGGAGCAGGTTTTCGTCTGTAAATGATGACGACAGGATTTGCTATCAAATGAGCAAACCCCGAAAATTTCGGGGTTTGCTCTTTTAATCTTAACTCCAGCCTTAACCCCGCAGCAGCCGCTTACGGCGAGCCGTCAAATCCCTTAACAACATATCAGTTTCCGCATCGCTGAACAGTGCCTCCACAGTCACGCTCAGCTTGCGTCGCCAGTTCGGGTATTCGTCGCTGGTGCCGGGAATGTTGACCGGCGCGGCCATATCCAGCCAGTCCTCTGGTTGCAGACCCAGCAGGGCGCTGTGGCTGTCCGCCAGATAGCGCTGCATCGCCCGGTTCAGTGCTTTACTCATCCCGGTGCGGCGTGCATCGCGTCCGGCACGTTTCGGCAGCGCACCGACCCGATGCAGACTGTTCAGCAGCGCCTGTTTCGCCCGGAGTCGATCCTGATACAGCCCGGCCAGCACCACTTTGTCCGGATAAAGACCGAGTTGCGCGCCGGTCGTCAGATCGTCACTTTGCCACCAGCCGCGCAGCGTCGGGAGATCGTGCGTGGTGGCGACAGCCATCGCCTGACGTGGCCAGCTGGTGGGCGGACGAAAACCGGCGTCGGAGGTCTGTTCGAACCAGAGCACTTTATAGGAGTAAACGCCGCCATCCCGCAGCTTATCGACAATCGCTTCCGGCACGGTGCCGAGATCTTCGCCAATAACCATGCAGCGATGACGCTGGCTTTCCAGTGCCAGAATCGCCAGCAGATCGTCGATGGGATAGTGCACATAAGCGCCATGGTCGGCACTTTCTCCCGCCGGGATCCACCACAGCCGCATCAGCGCCATCACATGATCGATACGCAGCGCGCCGCAGTGACGCATGCTGGCGCGCAGCAGGCTGATCCACGGCTCCCACGCGCGCTGACGCATCACCTGCGGATCCATGGGCGGCAATCCCCAGTCCTGACCGCGCGGGCCAAGAATATCCGGCGGTGCACCAATGCTGGCTTCCATGCAGTAGAGATCGCGCTCGCTCCAGGTCTCCGCGCCACCCTGGGCGACGCCCACCGCCAGATCGCGGTACAGTCCGATCGGCATCTGCTGCTGCTGGCAACAGTTCCAGCAGCTTTCAAACTGCTGTGCGGCCAGCCACTGCAGCCAGAGCCAGAAACGCACCTGATCCTGATGCTGATTTAAAAACGTCTGCACCGCCGGGCTGCCGGGATGCTGCAACGCCTCCGGCCAGACCGGCCAGCCCCAGCGTCCGCTGTCCTGCGCCATCTGATCCGCATGCAGCGCATCAAACAGCGCCTGATGCAGCAGGCTCTCGCCGCCTTCACTGACAAAAGCATTAAACGCCTGCACCTCAGGATCGATGGCGTCACGCTGGGTAAACTGCGGCCACGCCAGGCTCAGCGCCTGAATTTTCAGCCGCGTCACCGCCGCATAATCGACCCATTCGGCTGCGCGAGCCTGCGCCAGCGTCTGCTGCGTCTCCGGCAACTGCCACCAGGCCTGTGCGGCGGCGCTCTGCCGGAAGTCAGTCACCGCGTTCACATCGATGTAAAGCACATTGAGCCAGCGCCGGGAAGACGGGCTGTAAGGACTGGCGCTCTCCGGGCTGGAGGGAAACAGCGCATGAACAGGATTAAGGCCGACGAACGCGCCGCCGCGTGCGGACACCTGCGGCAGCATGCGGCGCAGATCGCCAAAGTCGCCAATGCCCCAGTTTTCGGCCGAGCGCAGGGTATAGAGCTGCACGCAGGCGCCCCAAAAAGACTCACCAGCCAGCAGTGCCGGCGGTTCATAACAGCGGGCGGGGGCAATAATCACCCGGCATGACCACTGCTGCGCGCCCTGTTGCAGCGTCAGCTGATGATAGCCTTCGGGCAGCGGCGGCAGATGCAGCGGCTGGGCGGGTTGGCAGCGACCGGAGCTAATCTCACCCGCCTCGCTGATGAGATGCCAGTGGGTATCGTCGCTCAGCTGCGGCGAGAGGCTGAGAGACTCGCCGCTGCGAAAAATTACCGCCGGTGGCAGCGGCGCGCTTAGCGGATGCGCAGGCTGCATCACCGCCAGCAACCGCTGGCGGGTCAGGGTCGGAATCGCCTGTGGCTTGCCGTGTGCATTGATATACTCAGCGGCGATGCCTGCCAGAGAAAATTCATCCAAAACTTTCATGGCGGTCCTTAGCGTTTCGCTTGCCAGATGCGCTGCTGGTAATCGCGGATCGCGCGATCGGAGCTGAACATGCCACAGCGCGCGGTATTGAGGATGGTGGCACGCGTCCAGGCCTCCTGATCGCTCCACAGCAGTTCAACCTGCGCCTGTGCGTCCAGGTAGGGCTGGAAGTCAGCCAGCACCAGATAAGGATCGCCGCCTTCCGGGCCAAGACTGTGCAGCATCGCGTCAAACGCGTGCAGGTCGCCCTGGCTGAAGGTGCCATCTTCCAGCGCCTGTAACACCTGATTGAGCTGTGTATCTTTTTTGCGCCACTGGGCCGGGGCATAGCCCTCTGCTTTTAATGTCTTCACCTGTTCCACGGTATGCCCGAAGATAAAGATGTTCTCGCTGCCGACCTGCTCAGCGATCTCAACGTTGGCGCCATCCAGTGTGCCGATGGTCAGCGCACCGTTAAGCGCCAGCTTCATGTTACCGGTGCCGGAGGCTTCTTTTCCGGCGGTAGAGATCTGCTCAGAGAGATCGGCGGCGGGAATTAGCCGCTCGGCAACGGAGACGTTGTAGTCGGGAATAAACACCACTTTCAGCCGGTCGCCAATACGCGGATCCTGATTAATCACCTTAGCCACTTTGTTGATGGCGTAGATGATATTTTTTGCCAGCGCATAGCCCGGCGCGGCTTTGGCACCAAACAGCACCACGCGCGGCGCGCGATTCGCCTGCGGATCGCTGACCAGCGTCTGCCACAGCGCAATGATGTGCAGCAGGCTGAGATGCTGACGTTTGTACTCATGCAGGCGCTTAATCTGCACATCAAACAGCGCGGTCGGGTCGATTTCGATACCGGTGCGATTTTTGATCCAGCCGACCAGCGCCTGTTTGTTCTGCTGCTTGATGGCGCGATAGTCCGCGCGGAAGGCGGCGTCATCTGCAAAGGCTTCCAGTCCCTGCAGGGCATCGAGATCGTTCAGCCACGGCTTGTTCAGCGTTTGGGTGATCAGCGCACTCAGCGCCGGGTTGCACTGATTAATCCAGCGGCGCGGCGTAATGCCGTTGGTGACGTTATGGAATTTCTCCGGCCACAGCTGGTGATACTCCGGGAAGAGATCCTGCACCACCAGTTTCGAATGCAGCGCTGCCACGCCGTTAACGGCAAAGCCGCTGGTGACGCAGAGATTGGCCATCCGCAGCTGGTTGTTATGCACCAGCGCCAGTTTGGCCCATTTTGCGTCATCGTCCGGCCAGCGCGCCTTGACAGCCGTTTTCAGCTGCGCGTTCAGGGTGTTGATAATCATCATATGGCGCGGCAGCAGGCTGCGCACCAGCCGGACATCCCAGCTCTCCAGTGCTTCCGGCATCAGGGTGTGGTTGGTGTAGGCGAAGGTGTGCTGGGTGATCTGCCACGCGCGATCCCAGCTCAGCTGATGCTCGTCCAGCAGCAGACGCATCAGCTCCGGAATCGCCAGCGTCGGATGGGTGTCGTTCAGCTGGATCACTTCGTAATCGGCCAGGGTTTCAATGCTGCGTCCGGCCAGATGATGACGACGCAGAATGTCAGCCAGCGCGCAGGCGCACTGGAAATATTGCTGCATCAGACGCAGTTTTTTACCGTTCTGGTGATTGTCGTTGGGGTAGAGCACTTTGGTCAGTTTTTCTGCATCAATGCCCTGTTGTTCCGCGCGCAGAAAGTCACCGTCATTGAAGCGACCCAGATTAAACGGCTGCGCATGTTTCGCCTGCCACAAACGCAGTGGCTGACTGATGCCATTCTCAAAACCGACCACCGGCAGATCCCAGGCTTCACCAGTCAATTCAAACGCCGGCTGCCACTGCGGCTGCCGCTCAACGGTCACCACTTTACCGCCCAGTCCGACCCGAACGTTGAGCGCGGCATTGTGGTTAAACCACGGATAGCGATCGCGCTGCCAGTCATCCGGGCCTTCAATCTGTGCGCCCTGTTCAAAGCGCTGGCGGAACAGTCCGTACTGATAGTTCAGACCGTAGCCCGTCGCAGGCTGACCCACGTTCGCCATGGAATCCAGGAAGCAGGCCGCCAGACGACCGAGGCCGCCATTGCCCAGCGCCGGATCCGTTTCGTTTTCCAGCACGTCGGTCAGTGAAACGTTCCAGGCCGAGAGCGCATCGTTAACCGCGTCATACCAGCCCAGGTTCAGCAGGTTGTTGCCGGTCAGGCGGCCAATCAGAAACTCCATCGACAGATAGTTAACATGGCGCAGGTCTGTCGGGACCGGGGGAGCAGGCTGCGCGGCCAGCATATCGGCCAGCGCACCGCTGATTGCCTGCCACCACTGTGCGTGGGTCATCTCCTGCGCATCGCGCAGGCCAAAACGCTGCCACTGACGGGTCAGGGCCGCGTTGAACTGAGTCGGGTTGAAATCGGGCTGTGTCATGGTTGATGTCCTGTAAAAACAAAAAATGGCTCAATGTGGCGACAGTCTGCCCGGGTGGAAATCATTGCTCATCCTCCTGAAAAGAATTAGGGCAGGAGGATAGGGAGGGTGGAGAGTATGAGGCTAATCCGAAATCATCACAGGAGTGTGATTGCGCCCGCTTTTGTAAAGTTTAATTAATGGGTTTGCTTGCATTCATCTGACGAAATGCTGAACCTGTGTAAGGAATAATTACGAAGCGTAAAATAATGATGCGCTCGACAAATGGAGAAACGCGCGCCCATGTTAATACCCGCCAAACTCAGTCGCCCGGTGCGTCTTGAAGGCACCGTGATCCGCGAGAGATTGCTGCAAAAGCTCACCGCTGCCGGTAACTATCGGCTGGTGCTGGTGACCAGTCCGGCGGGCTACGGTAAAACCACACTGGTGTCACAGTGGGCGGCGGGAAAAAGCGATCTGGGCTGGGTTTCTTTAGATGAGGGTGATAATCAGCCGGAACGCTTCGCCGATTACCTGATCGCGGCACTGCAACAGGCAACACACGGCGGCTGTCCCCGCAGTGAGCTGCTGGCGCAGAAGCGGCAATATGTGAATCTCAATGCGCTGTTTTCCCAGCTGTTTATCGAGCTGGTGGAGTGGCAGCAGCCACTGTGGCTGATCGTTGACGACTACCATTTGATCACCAATCCGGTTATCCATGACGCGATGCGCTTTTTCCTGCGCCATCAGCCTGAAAATCTGACCCTGATTCTTATGTCTCGTAACCTGCCGCAGCTCGGTATCGCTAACCTGCGGGTGCGGGAACAGCTGATCGAACTGGGCAGCCAGCAGCTGGCGTTCACCCATCAGGAAGCGCGCCAGTTTTTTGACTGCCGTCTGGCGGCCCCGCTGGAAAGCGAAGAGAGCAGTCGCCTGTGTGATGATGTCGCGGGCTGGGCGACGGCGCTGCAGCTGATTGTACTATCGGCACGCCAGGGAGCCAGTTCGGCGCAGCATTCCGCCCGGCGTCTCTCCGGCATTAATGCCAGCCATCTCGCCGACTATCTGGTGGAAGAGGTGCTGGATAACGTCGATCTGCCGACCCGCCATTTCTTGCTGAAAACCGCGCTGCTGCGCTCAATGAATGATGAACTGATCGCCTGCGTGACCCGCGAAGAGAACGGTCAGATGCGGCTGGAGGAGATCGAACGCCAGGGACTGTTTCTGCAGCGCATGGACGACTCCGGCTGCTGGTTCAGCTACCATCCGCTGTTTGGCAACTTCCTGCGTCAGCGCTGTCAGTGGGAACTGGCGGCGGAGCTACCTGCATTGCATCGGGCGGCAGCCGAGAGCTGGATGGCGCAGGGCTTTCCGGGCGAGGCGATTCACCATGCGCTCGCCTCGGGCGATGCCACCATGCTGCGGGACGTGCTGCTGAAGCATGCCTGGACGCTGTTTAATCAGAGCGAACTGCCGCTGCTGGAGAACTCTTTAAAAGCGCTGCCGTGGGAGATGATGCTCGACAACCCGATGCTGGTGCTATTGCAGGCGTGGCTGATGCAGACTCAGCATCGCTTTTCAGAAGTCGACAGCCTGCTGGCGCGTTTTGAGCAGGCCAGCTACTGCGAGATTGACGCGGCACTGCGCGGTGAATTTAATGCGCTGCGCGCTCAGGTGGCGATCAACGATGGCAAGACCGATGAAGCGGAGCGGCTGGCGAAAGTGGCGCTTGATACCCTGCCGGCCAGCCGTCACTACAGCCGCATTGTGGCAACTTCGGTGCATGGTGAGGTGATGCACTGCAAAGGCGAGCTGGACGATTCACTCAAGCTGATGCGACAGACCGAACAGATGGCGCGTCGCGATGAAGTGTGGCATTACGCGCTCTGGAGCCTGATTCAGCAGAGCGAAATTCTGTTTGCGCAGGGCTTTTTGCAGGCTGCTTATGAGATCCAGAGCCGCGCCTTTGTGCTGGTGGAAGAGCAGCATCTGGCGCAGTTCCCGCTGCATGAGTTTCTGCTGCGTATACGTGCCCAGCTGCTGTGGGCCTGGGGACGACTGGAAGAGGCGGAGCAGGCGGCGCGCGAAGGCATCAAGGTGCTGAACGGTTATCAGCCGCAGCAGCAAATCCAGTGTCTGGGATTGCTGGTGCAGTGCTCGCTGGCGCGCGGCAATCTCGATAACGCCCGCAGCTACCTGAACCGTCTGGAAAACCTGCTGAACAACGGCAACTGGCACAGCGACTGGATCGCCAATGCCGATAAAGTCCGGGTGATCTACTGGCAGATGACGGGCGAAAGCCAGAACGCCCGCAACTGGATGCGGCAGACACCTAAACCCGCCTTCGCCAACAACCATTTTCTGCAGGGCCAGTGGCGGAACATTGCCCGCGCGCAGATTCTGCTGGGCGATGTCAGTCAGGCGGAGGTGGTGCTGGAGGAACTGAACGAAAACGCCCGCGCCCTGCGCCTGATGAGCGACTTGAACCGTAATCTGCTGCTGCTGAATCAAATCTACTGGCAGACCGACCGCAAAGCGGAGGCGCAGCGCGTGCTTATTGAAGCGCTGAAACTGGCGCGCAGCACCGGCTTTATCAGCCACTTTGTGATTGAAGGTGAGATGATGGCGCAGCAACTGCGGCAGCTGATACAGCTTAATACCCTGAATGAGCTGGACAGCCACCGCGCCCGCCGCATCCTGCTGGAGATCAACAAATACCACCGTCACAAGTTCGCCCATTTCGATGAAGGCTTTGTCAGCCGGTTGCTTAACCATCCTGACGTGCCGGAACTGATCCGCACCAGCCCGCTGACGCAGCGCGAATGGCAGGTGCTGGGGTTAATCTATTCGGGCTACAGCAACGATCAGATTGCCGGTGAGCTGGCGGTGGCGTCTACCACGATCAAAACCCATATCCGCAATCTCTATCAGAAACTGGGCGTGTCACATCGCAGCGAAGCGATGAATCAGGTGCAGTCGCTGCTGAAAATGATGGGGTATGTCTGAGGGTATTAGGGGGACAGATTAATTGCGGAATATCGCTGGCGCGATACATTATCAGCATCACGTATATTCTGACCTCTTTATCCAGTCTGTGCCTTAAAACGAATAGCTGAGCGGATTGCTGCACCAGAAGAGAGACGTAACTACCCACCACAAATAGCCGGTGAAATGCGTTAATCCTCTGCTGGCCGTCTCTGTCAAAAGCCGTTACGACCAAAGACTATTCCGTGAATAAGCCTATCTGAAAGTATAAGCAGAAGGATCTATAGCTAAGAAAATTCTGTGTGCAAGCGTAACCCGCGCTATGTTAATATTTGTGCGCTTATTTAGCTCTCCTGCCGTGCGTAGCATTACTGGAACGCAGTATGACCGATAAATATCACCTTCATCATGACGTCGATGTGCTGCTTCTGCTGCGCCGCATCTGCCAGATCGCCTTAACGCTACTTATTCTGCTGGGTCTTCATCCCTCTGTTGCGCTGGCCGGGATAAAGGATAACAAGGCTAATCGTATCGTCAGCGGCATCATCAGTTTTACCCACTGGCAAAATTTAAATAAACCGCCTGAATTATGTGTTTTTACTTCAGCGCGCCATCTCTCTTTGCCGGAAAACAGCGCCGCTGCAGCAGCGACATTCACCGTTGTCTATCTTACGGGTGCAGGTGATCTCGCGTCGCATCGCTGCGACGCTCTTTATTTCGGCGATCAGACACCGCGGCAGCAGGTGGAGATTATTGAGCAGCTGAAGGGAAAAGCGGTGCTTACCCTGGCAGAGAACAATGCGGAATGCGCTGTGGGTGCCGCTTTTTGCCTGATTTTTCAACCGGACCATACGCACTTCTCCGTTAATCTCGATTCACTTGCCAGAAGCGGTGTCAGAGTGAATCCGGATGTGCTTTTACTCTCCCGCGAGGGAAGTGAATGAAATGAAATTCGATAAACTAAAGCACGATAAATCATCCATCCGCAATAAACTGCGGAAAATAAGCACCATCAATTCGGCGGTGATATTACTGTTGTGCTGGTTGTTGCTGTCATCGACGTCGCTCATTTTTATTAAAAACTATGAGAAATGTAACCTTGATTTAATCGGCTCAACGCTGAGCACCACGCTCACTGCGGCAACCGTATTTGCCGACAGCTACGATGCGCGTAATAAAATCGAACGGTTTGGCAATGAGGGCATGTATGACTCTGCAAAGCTGGTTACCCGCGATAACATCGTTCTGGCTAAGTGGCATGCACAGCGGGAACAGACAGGATGGTTTTCACGGTTGCTGCGTGAGTGGATTTACCTCAAACCGCTTAACGTCAATATCATTCATGCTGACGTCGTTGTCGGCACCCTGACGCTGGAAGGCACCGTGACTGGCGCGGTGAGTTTCCTTCAATACTCCTTCATGATCCTCTCTGTCGGGATGCTCTGCGTGTTGATTATTTCACTGATGCTGAGTGAATTTCTGCATCGGGGTATTATTGCGTCGCTCCGCACCATTACCAGTTCGATTCACTATGTGATTCACTCGGGTGATTTTTCCCTGCGTATTCCGGGTGGCCCGATCAGAGAATTTCAGCTCTTTTCCGATGACCTCAACTCCCTGCTGATGGAGATGCAGTCACTCAAGGCGTCGTTGCTTCGTGACAATCGCTCGCTGGCAGCGAAAGCGCTATCCGATCCGCTGACCGGTCTTGCCAACCGCAGCGCCTTTTCTGCTCGTCTGACTCAGCGCCTTGACCAGCCACATGAGCACGAACGCTTTGCGCTGCTATTTCTGGATGGCGATCGCTTCAAGAGCATCAATGATAACTGGGGTCATGCCGCCGGAGACGAAGTATTAAAAGCGATAGGCTCGCGTCTTTTATCGCTGGCGTCTGAACAGGATTTAGTCGCGCGTTTAGGTGGGGATGAATTTGCCATGCTGGTCAGCAGCCAGACGAGTGAGGCGCAGTTACAGCAGCTTATGCAGCGCATTGACGACACCATCGGGGAACACATTCTTATTGCAGAGGGCATGCCGGTTACGACCTCGGTAACCATTGGCTACGCGTGGTCACAGCCTGGTGATACGGTTGAATCTATTCTTGAACGTGCCGATATGAACATGTACAAAAATAAGCGAAAAAATAGGGCGTAAATATGAAGAGAAACCTTTCCCTGCTATTGCTTACGCTGGCGCTGGTCGGTTGTCAGTCAAAAGCGCGTTTCAGCGACGCGCAAATCGCAGCGATGAAAAGTGCCGGATTCACGCAGAATATGGAAGGCTGGGGATTAGGCTTATCCGATAAGATCCTGTTCGGTGTAAACGAATCAGAGCTGACACCCTCCAGTAAGCTCACCATTCAGGGGATGGCGAAAAATCTGGCGTCGACCGGTATTCAGCATGTACGCATAGACGGGCACACTGACAATTACGGTAAACCCGATTATAACCAGCAGCTGTCGCTAAAAAGAGCGAACGCGGTCGCGGCTCAGTGGGCGGAAGGCGCGGCGATACCGCGTGAGAATATTGTGACG
Organism: Pantoea sp. X-Soil-YNGN-785; assembly: GCF_059730585.1. NCBI lineage: Bacteria > Pseudomonadati > Pseudomonadota > Gammaproteobacteria > Enterobacterales > Erwiniaceae > Pantoea > Pantoea sp. X-Soil-YNGN-785. The sequence goes on along the minus strand of NZ_AP035943.1, from coordinate 409,680 downwards.
CGTGGCCTGGGCATGAGTTCACCGGTTGCCAGCAACAACAGCGCGCAGGGTCGTGCCCAGAACCGACGCGTGGCCATTGTCATCACCGCGCCGTAACTATTCAGCGGCCGCATAATTTTGCGGCCCGCATTTATGATAGTGGATTGCCTGATTAGCCATAGCGGGAAGCGTTACTGAAAAGGGGGCGGGACAGCGAAGTGCACGGTGGAATTCCACCGTGCATTTTTCCTGTCAGCGATAAAACGCTGGTCTGGCTGGCATAGTAACCGGCACGATCCCGCCGGACGTCTGCGCCGCAACGCAGGCATCGGCGGCTACGGCAGCGGCATAGCCATCCCACGCGGAGGGACCGGTCATCTCACCGCTGATGACATTGTTGATAAAGGCCTGTAACTCCACGTCATAGGCATCGATAAAGCGCTTTTTCCAGTCCGTCAGAATGGTGGTCGAGAGCTTTGCCGCGCTGCGCAGTTGCACCGAAACCGGCTCCGGCAGGCGTGCAATGCCGCTTTCACCCACCACTTCACACTGAATGTCGTAACCATATTCACAGTTCACGAAAATTTCGACATCAATGCGCGCGCCTTTAGTGGTCTCCAGCAGTACGATCTGCGGGTCACGCAGGTGAGACGACGCCTTACGGGTTTTACGCGGGAAGATCACCTGCACGCTGGCATAGTCATCATTCAGCAGCCAGCGCAGCACATCGAGTTCGTGGATCAGCGTGTCGGTGATCGCCATATCGGTGGTGTAGCTGTCACCCACTTCCGGGTTGCGGTGCGCGCAGTGCAGCATTAAAGGCTCACCAATCTCGCCGCTGTCGATCACCGCTTTCAGTGCACGATAGCCACTGTCGTAAGGACGCATAAAGCCGACCTGCACCAGCTGACGTCCCGCTTTGATCTCCGCCTCCACGATATTCATACAGCCCTGCGCGGTAACGGCCAGTGGCTTCTCGCAGAACACCGCTTTGCCCGCCTCAATACAGGCCAGCACAAAGGCTTCATGCGTCGGACCCCAGGAGGTGACCAGCACCGCGTTAACCTGCGGGTCGTTGATCAGATCAATCGCATTGTCATAAATGCGCGCTTCCGGTGTCAGTTCGTCAACAATCTGCTGGCAGTTGTCGCGGTTGATGTCATTGAGTGCCACCACGCGCGCATTCTGTAAAACGGTACTGCAACGGCGGATATGTTCGCGGCCGATTGCGCCGGTGCCGATAACACCAATGTTAATGGTCATAATGATTCCTTACGCTGAGTGGTTTAACAGCTGGATGCTGTTGCGAATTTCGCGGGTAATGTCCGCTTCCTGCCAGCTGTTCATCACGGAGGAGAACGGCTCAAAGGCATAAAGGCCGGTGTAGCCCATCTTCTCCAGCCGCTCTACCTGTTCTTTGCTGCGCAATCTATCATCTGCGCTGAGCATAATGCGCTCTTCGTCTGTCAACTGACTGACCGGGCGCGGGTCGGTGACGCCGGAGAGGTGAACCAGACCGATTTGCTGAATGTCGATTTCCTGCTCAAAGGTCTGCTCCGCATCCTCAAACAGATGATAATGGAAGGTGTCGATCAGCAAGCGGAACGGCACGCCCGCTTCGCGGATGAGCGTCTGCGCCTGGGTTGCTGAACGCAGTGAGCTTTGTGGAAAGCCGAGCGGCTCAACCAGCCCCTGAATGCCTGCGTCGGCGAACAGCGGGGCCAGCGTTTTCAGCGCGCTAATGGTGTCGGCGGCGCTGAAGGGCGTGCCGTCATTGAGCGGGCAGAGCACCAGTGATTCTGCGCCGACAGCCTGCGCATCGCTTAACAGCTGGCGGGCGCGTTGCAGCACCTCTTCATTCAGCTGGTTAAACGGATAGAGCGCGTTGATGGTGACAATCCGGATGCCTGACTCACGCGCCAGCGCTTTTACCTCATCGCCGCTGAGATCGTCGGTGACGCGTCCGCCGGGCATATCATTGCGCAATTCGACATTGTGGATACCGAGCTGGCTGACCAGTTTAAAAAACTGCGGGATGCTCAGGCTGGGCGCTATTTTACGATTGACGCAAAAACGCGCATTGGGAATATTCAGGCTCATAACAGTTTCCTTAAATTATGGGTGCGGTGTTAAGGGCGATCGGGTCGTCATGCCTCATGACATTTTTTATTTCATTCACAGCGAGCAGGGGTTATTTGTTGCCGTTATAGAGCGCATAGAAATAGTGCTCCACCTGCTCAAGACTTCTTCCCCGGGTCTCGGGAATAAACTTCACAACAAAAACAGAACCGCCGATGCCGATTGCGGCGAATATAAAGAAGGCACCGGCCAGACCAAATGCGGCTAATAACAGCGGGAAGGCCATGGAGATGGCAAAATTCGCAATCCACAGCGAGAAGACCGCGCCGCCCATACAGATGCCGCGCATCCTGGCCGGGAAGATTTCCGACAGCAGCAGCCAGGTGACCGGTGACAGCGCGCCCTGCTGGAAGCAGAGAAACATCAGCATGCCCGCCAGCACCAGATAAGCCCGAACCAGGTTGACTGTGCCGTTGAGATATTCCGGCATCAGCCAGCAGACCAGCCCGATAAAGAACAGGCAGCAGGTGCAACCCATCTGTCCGATTAACACCAGCGGGCGACGGCCCGTTTTGCCGATTAACCAGATGCCGGCCAGCGTCATGACCACGGAAATCACCCCGTTGGCGATGGTGGCGAACAGCGCGGCATCGTTGCTCAGCCCGGCGGCGGTGAGCATGGTGGGCGCGTAATACATGATGGTATTGACGCCGGTCAGCTGCTGAATCGCAGCGATGCCAACGCCCAGCAGGAAGATTTTCATCAGCCAGGGCGTCGCGAGATCGCGCAGGCGGCCTTTACCCCGCTGGCGGTTCTCTTCGATGGTTTCTTCAATCTCTTCCAGTTCCCACTCAACATCTTCAGCGGCGCGGGTTTTTTCCAGCACCTCACGTGCAGCCTGGCTGCGGCCTTTCATCACATGCCAGCGCGGGGTTTCAGGCATAAATATCATGCCGATCCAGAGCAGAGCGGCGGGAACTATCGACAGCGCCAGCATCCAGCGCCAGGTATTTTCGCCGCCCCAGATATCGTTAAAGGTGGCGTTTGAGATATACGCCAGCAGCTGACCGCTGACGATCATCAGCTCCTGCAGAGTGACCAGCTGGCCGCGTTTATTGGCGGGGGCGATCTCTGCGATGTAAACCGGCACGGTGGCCGCGGCACCGCCCACGGCAAAGCCCAGGAACAGGCGAGAGGCGATCATCCAGGTGACATCCGGCGCCAGGGCAGAGCCGATAGCGCCAAAGGCGAAGATCAGCGCCAGCGCAATGATGATGCGGCGTCTGCCCAGGCCATCTGCCAGATGACCGGCCGCCAGCGCGCCAAAGGCGGCACCAAACAGCAGGGAACTGGTGACCAGCCCGGTGGTAAACGGGGTGAGATGCAAATCGCCGCGCATAAACAGTAGCGCGCCCGAAACCACGCCCGTGTCATAACCAAACAGCAATCCACCCAGGGTAGCGACCAGCGCAATAATCTTCACAAAAGGCTCGGTGCGGGTGGCGCTATTTGGACCGGAGGCCGGGTTCGACGAAATATAAAGTTCTTTTTCCATGAAAACTCCTGGTAATAACAACAAAGACAAAACGTCAGAACATGAAGAAGCCATCACCCTACTGATATTTTTATTTCGGGTTAAATTATATTTGAAACTTAGTTTTCATTATGTGAGTTCAAGCCTTCCGCGCTTTTTATTTTGATGGGATTCCATCAAATCAAAAATAAAGGCATTAAACTTAAAGGGTTTATTTGTGGGGATAAAAGATTGCGGATATTTCGGGCAGGGAAAAATGGGCACCAATGCCGGGCCGAAAAGAGCAGAGGAACAGGGTCAGGATGAAATTTCCTAACCGCTGTAATCAGAAGTAAGCCGGTATCAGCGAATGGCGAGGGCGTTGAGTGCCGACAATAATGCATCCACTTTTGGCAGGAACTGTTTGCGGCGTGGCCACACCACGCTCAGCGTCAGCCCGTCGGGCTGTAACTGCGGCATAATAATTTCCAGTTCACCGGCGGCCACGGCGCGCTGAATCAGCCAGGAGGGCATCTGCGCGACACCCAGTCCGGCAATGACTGCCTGAAGCTGTGCATCGACGTCGCCCAGTGCCAGCCGATAGGGCACGTCGCGCCAGTGGGGCTGACCATCTTCGGTGGTAAACAGCCAGGGTTTGGTTGTGCCATCCACGCGCTCATAAAGAATTGCAGGATGGTTCAGCAGCGCTGCTTCATTTTCAGGACGGCCTTCGCGGTCAAGATAGGCGGGAGAAGCACAGAACTGCATCTTTTCGCGACCCATGTTACGCCAGCCCAGCGACGCGGGAAGGTCGGGCGCACCGCCGATCCGCACTGCCACATCCACGCCTTCCTCAAACAGGTCAACAAAGCGATCGGACAAACTCAGGCTCAGTGCCAGCTCCGGATTTTGCTGGCAGAAGGGCATCAGCACCGGCATGACGTTGAGGCGTCCAAAGGTGGTGGGTACTGCCAGACGCAGACGGCCGGATGGAATGGTGCGCTGGGCGGCCAGTACCGCCTCGGCTTCGGCCAGATCCTCCAGCACCCGCAGACAGGTCTGATAGTAGGCGCTGCCCGCGTCGGTCAGATTCAGGCTACGCGTGGTGCGCTCCAGCAGCCGCGAGCCTAAGCGCGTCTCCAGGCGGCTGACGCTTTTGCTGACCGCCGAGCCGGTCACGTGCAGACGTTCAGCCGCGGCGGTAAAGCTGCCGCACTCCACGCTGGCGACAAAGGGCAGAATATCTTTGAGGCGATGATCGTGCATCGATTAGTGAACTCAGGTTGAGAATGCTGTGAATAAATGCCAGAGATAAGAACTGAATTCTCTATTAGGCTTAGCATTACGCAAAACGAGGAGAAATCAAATGAAAAAGCACGCTTTGATTGTGGGCATCAGCGGCGTTATTGGTCGCGCACTGGCAGATAAATTACAGCAGGAGGGCTGGCAGGTCAGTGGCCTGTCACGCGGACGTGGTGCAGTACCTGAAGGCGCAACCAGCCTGACCGCCGATCTGACCGATGCAGATGCTGTGCGTGACGCATTGAAAGAGGTCAAACCGGACGCGCTGTTTTTCAGCGTCTGGGCGCGTCAGGAAAATGAGAAAGAGAACATCCGCGTTAACGGCGGCATGGTTCGCAACGTGATTGAAGCCCTCGGCGATCGCCTGAAAGGTTCACACGTCGCGCTGGTGACCGGGCTGAAACACTACCTGGGTCCATTTGAAGCGTATGGCAAAGGTGCCGTGCCGGTTACGCCGTTCCGTGAAGAGCAGGGGCGTCAGCCGGTCGATAACTTCTACTATGCGCAGGAAGATGAAGTGTTCGCGGGCGCAGAGAAGTATGACTATCGCTGGAGCGTGCACCGTCCGCATACCATCATCGGCTATGCCGTAGGCAACGCGATGAACATGGGGCAGACGCTGGCGGTTTATGCAACATTGTGCAAAGAGAAGGGCTGGCCGTTTATCTTCCCGGGTTCGCCGGAGCAGTGGAATGGTGTCGCGGATATGACCGATGCCGGTCTGCTGGCCGAGCAGCTGCACTGGGCGGCAACGTCACCGAACGCCGCGAATCAGGATTTCAACGCAGTCAATGGCGATGTGTTCCGCTGGAACTGGATGTGGCCAAAACTGGCTGACTACTTCGGTATCGAAGCCGCAGAGTACCCGGCGCAGATGATGCCGCTGGAAAATCGCATGCAGGAAGCTGACAGCGCATGGCGGGCGATTGCAGAACAGCATCAGCTGCGTGAGGCTGATGTCACTAAGCTGGCTTCATGGTGGCATACCGATGCCGACCTGGGCCGCCCAATGGAAGCTTTCACCGACATGAGTAAGAGCCGCAAAGCGGGCTTTACCGGCTACCGCAGTACGCTGGACTCCTTTACGCAGCTGTTTGATAAACTGAAAGCGGAAAAAGTGATTCCGGAATAAACCCAGCAGGCGCCGCATCAGGCGCCTGTTTCGTTTCTGGCAGATAGCTATACTCTGACACCTGATCAGTGAATGGAGGAGTGGATCTTATGGCGACATGTTTCATTATCGGTGCGGCGGGCAAGGTGGGCCAAAAGCTGACCCGTCAGCTGAGCAGCAAAGGTCACACTGTCACGGCATTGCACCGTAAGCCGGAACAGGCTGATACCCTGCAGGCCGCAGGCGCTAAGCCTGTCGCGGGCGATATTCAGCAGCTTAGCGTGACGGCGCTGGTAGCATTGATGACCGGTCACGACGTGGCGGTCTTTACAGCGGGTGCGGGCGGTGCCGGTATCGCGCTGACCAATGCCATCGACGGTGAAGGGCTGAAGCTGGCTGTCGCAGCCGCAGAACAGGCTGGCGTGTCGCGTTTTATACTGGTATCCGCTTTTCCGGATGCGGGCCGCGGTAAAACGCCATCAGAGGGATTTGAGAACTACATGCGGGTGAAGCGTCTGGCGGATGCGGAGCTGGTGGCGAGCAAGCTGGAGTGGGTAATCCTGCGGCCTGGCACGCTGACCGATGAAGCTGGTACGGGTCGGGTGCATGCAGATCTGGCGATCCCCTATGGTGAGATCCCGCGCGAAGATGTGGCGGCGACGCTGGTCGGGCTGATTGAGAATCCGGCGATTAAGTATCAGATCGTCGAACTCACCAAAGGCGATGAGCAGATCGATGTGGCGCTGCAACGGTTGCAGCGGGGTTAACAAGGTCTGATAGCGGCGCTTTCATTCAGTGACTGCAAATGAAAGTAAGCGCCGGCTATTTTTAACTCTCTAAATTCAGGACATTTCTGTCGTTATTCTCAGCTTGTCACTTTATGAGGACAGCCATTAAAAACCCCACCGTAGCGGAGCGAGGATGCGGCCTGAAGCAGAGTCTGTTAAAGACTTAGAGCAATACGCTTGCCGTCGGGTAACGTGACATCGAGAGTCAGCTCTCCTCCCAGACCGGCAATATAGCGTCTCAGCGTTGAGAGCTTAGGATCGTTATCAACGTTTTCTATTTTAGCAACAGAAGGTTGTTTGACGCCTAAAACTTCAGCTAGATGCGTCTGTGAAACAGATAATTCCTCACGCAGTCTGGCAAGTGTGATCTCCTGACGGATTTCAGCAGCACGGGATTCTATTCGCGTACGGCTCTGCGGGGAGCGTTTAGCCATCATTTCTTTAAGCGTTGCCATCGTCTTTAATCTCCGGTGATGCCAGATGCGAGGTGAACTCGGCATCTGCAATTTTAATCATACGTTTGTAGAACAGTTTTTCATCTTCACCTTTTTTATCTCCTGCACACAGGACAATCGCCTTGCGTTCAGGATCAAAGGCGAAGAACGCGCGAAATGGATGTCCGCCAACCTGTACTCGCAACTCTTTCATGTTTTTATATTCAGACGCTTTAACCTGATCCACATGCGGACGCCCTAATTGAGGGCCAATCTCTTCAAGTATCAGCAAGTAGGCTGCAATCTCTTCCTGAACATCGTCGTTCTGCTTTTCATACCAGACATCAAACAGCGTTCTTATGATGACTTCCCATGTCATTAATCCATCTCCATATAACCTGAAAGCTATGATTAGCTTATAACCTGTGAGGTATAATGGCAAATTATCATGAGTGCAAAATTGGTGGGTAAAGAACCATTTTGTCTGGATTGACAATCAAGTTTGAGCTTCAGATCTGGCACCACGAGGATCAGTATGTGCAGGATCTCTCTGACAGCTAAGTGGCCTGATTTTCCTCATAAAAAAAGCCCCGAAAACGGGGCTTTTTTCTTATCTGACGCAGTTTTTACTTCACGCATTTCGCGCAGTGCGCGCGCTCAATATGCTGGAAGAAGTCATTACCTTTGTCATCGACCAGGATAAACGCAGGGAAGTTCTCCACCTCGATTTTCCAGATCGCTTCCATTCCCAGCTCAGGATACTCCACGCATTCCAGACTCTTGATGCTCTGCTGCGCCAGCACCGCGGCCGGGCCACCGATGCTGCCCAGATAGAAGCCGCCATGTTTATGACAGGCATCCGTCACCTGCTGGCTGCGGTTACCTTTTGCCAGCATGATCTTGCTGCCGCCGTGGGCCTGCAGCAAATCAACGTAGGAGTCCATGCGGCCTGCGGTAGTCGGGCCGAGTGAACCGGATGCATAACCTTCAGGCGTTTTGGCCGGACCGGCGTAATAGACCGGATGATCTTTAATGTACTGCGGTAATCCTTCGCCGTTATCGATGCGCTCTTTGAGTTTGGCATGAGCAATGTCGCGCGCCACGATAATGGTACCGGTCAGTGACAGACGGGTAGAAACAGGATACGCAGAAAGCTGCGCCAGAATTTGCTCCATTGGACGGTTGAGATCAACCTGTAACACCTCACCTTCGCCCTGCTGACGCAGCGCTTCCGGTATCAGGCTGCCTGGGTTGGCTTCCAGTTTCTCAATCCAGATACCTTCGCGGTTGATCTTCGCTTTGATATTACGGTCAGCCGAGCAGGAGACGCCCATGCCGATCGGGCAGGATGCGCCGTGACGCGGCAGACGCACCACGCGGATGTCGTGCGCGAAATATTTGCCGCCAAACTGCGCGCCAAGGCCGAGCTGCTGCGCCGCTTCCAGCAGTTCCTGCTCCAGCTGAACGTCGCGGAAAGCCTGACCGTGCTCATTGCCTTCGGTTGGTAAGCCGTCGTAATAGTGCGTAGAGGCGAGCTTAACGGTTTTCAGTGTGCTTTCAGCCGATGTGCCGCCGATAACAAACGCAATATGGTAAGGCGGGCAGGCTGCGGTGCCGAGGGTGCGCATTTTATCCACCAGGTAATTTTTCAGCTTGCCGGGGCTCAGCAGCGCTTTGGTTTCCTGATAGAGATAGGTTTTGTTAGCGGAGCCGCCACCTTTAGCGATACAGAGGAATTTATACTCATCGCCATCGACGTTGTAGAGGTCGATCTGCGCCGGCAGGTTAGTGCCGGTGTTCACCTCTTTGTACATATCCAGCGCAGCATTCTGTGAATAGCGCAGGTTATCTTCGATATAGGTGTTGTAGATACCCTGTGACAGTGCGGCTTCATCACCGCCACCGGTCCAGACGCGCTGGCCCTTTTTGCCCATGATGATCGCGGTGCCGGTATCCTGACAGGTTGGCAGCACGCCTTTGGCGGCAATTTCAGAGTTTCTTAAAAACTGCAGGGCGACATATTTGTCATTGTCGCTGGCTTCCGGATCTTCAAGGATGGAGGCTACCTGCTGCTGATGGGCCGGACGCAGCATGAAAGAGGCGTCGTGGAAAGCCTGCTGACTCAGCAGCGTCAGCGCCTGCGGGTCGACTTTAAGGATCTCCTGACCCTCAAACTCGGCGACCGAGACATGCTCGCGAGTCAGCAAATAGTATTCAGTATCTTCGTGGGACAGCGGAAAAGGGTTCTGATAGACAAAAGGTTTGTTCGACATTTTTTCTCACTTAATGACCGGCTGAACCTCCGCGGGCAGGCTGCGGGGCGCAACATCATAGGCGAATTCATTGTTTATTATGCTTCCCCGCCGCGGGTGCGACGGGGAAGTGAAGGAATGGTATCTTATAACGCGTTGATCTGCATGTTGTATCCGTCAGAACATCCACACCATCCACGGATAAGCAATCACCATCATGGAGACCAGGAAGATGGCACCAAAGATGGTACCCAGACGCCAGTAATCTTTAGTCGGCAGATAACCGCTGCCGTAATAAATCGGGCTTGGGCCAGTGCCGTAAGGGGTGATGATGCCCATCACACCCAGAGAGGTACACAGCATCAGGCAGAAGACCGGCATATTGATGCCCGGGATTGAGGCTGCAATGGTCAGCATGGCCGGTAACAGGGCTGTGGTATGCGCGGTGGTACTGGCAAACAGGTAATGCAGCAGGAAGAAGGCGATTAACAGCACTACGGCTGAAATCTGTGGGTCGTAACCCTGCAGCAGCATGCCACCTTCTTTACCTAACCAGGCGATAAAGCCGACACGGGCCAGACCATCAGCCAGCGCCACCAGCGTTGCGAACCAGGCAAAGGTGTTCCAGGCCGGTTTATTGCTGGTAATGTCGTTCCAGTTCAGGACGCCTGTCCAGAGCATCAGTACCACCACCAGCAGGGCAGCCATCGCAGGCTCAATCCATGAGGTGGCGAAAATCCACATCAGCAGGGCACAGACCACGAACACCAGCAGCAGGATTTCGTTACGGGTCAGGCGGCCCAGTTTTTCCAGTTCAGCGATAGCCCATTTCGGCACTTCATCGTTGATTTTGACTTCAGGCGGATAGAACCAGTAAGCCAGCAGCGGCATAGTCAGAATCAGCAGCACACCCAGCGGCAGGAAGGCCAGGAACCACATACCCCATGAGATATCGAAACCGATGATGCTTTTTACCAGCGCCAGTGCCAGCAGGTTAGGTGCCAGCGCTGACAGGAACATTGAGCTGGTAATACAAGCTGCGGTGATGGCAACCCACATCAGATATGAACCGATCTTACGGGCGCTCGGGTCGTTGGGTTTAGAGCCATACAGCGGAGGCAGGTTAGCGATAATCGGATAGATAGTACCGCCACTGCGCGCGGTGTTGGACGGTGTGAAGGGTGCCAGAAGCAGATCAGCGAAAGTAATGGCATAACCCAGTGTCAGGCTGCGGCGACCCAGATACTTCACCAGAATCAGGGCCAGACGACGACCAAACTGCGTCTTGTCATATCCGGCGGCGAACATAAAGGCACCGAAGATGAGCCAGACGGTGGAGTTGCCGAAACCGCTGACCGCCCACTTAAAGGACTCACTGGCGACTTTGAATTTCGGGTCAGCCAGTTCCGCCGGGCTGAAAAGGACAAACTGACTGAACAGGGCGATAGCGACGACGCCGGTCAGGCCGATAACAGCACCCGGCAGCGGTTCAAAGATCAATCCGACAATCACGCCGACAAAGATGGCGAAGAAGTGCCAGGCGTAGGGTTCAAGACCGGCCGGCGTCGGCACCAGCAACAGCAACACGGCAACGATGACTGGCAGAGCCAGCATGATAGCTTTCTTTTTACCCGCCGCCGCAGGTGCGGCTTTAGGGGGTTCAGTTACAGCTGAGAGTGGTTTCATAGTATTTTATCTGCAAGTTGAGAAGAATGCGATTTGCGCCCCGGACCTTCACTGATGACTTTCTTATTTATTCTTAATGGTGTGAATAAACCGCGATGCACTGATTTTTTTAATCTGCTGCTGCACTATTGAGCAGCATATTTAAATCCATGTAAATATGATGCGATTTTTGCAAATATAGATTTTGATCCAGATCAAAGAAATTTATTCATTATTCCCCATTTTTAACATTTATTTTTTATTTATATTTCTGGCATCGACATTCTGACAGTTTTGTGAAGCTAATCGACAAATCTCCGGAAGGTCTGACCCGAAGTATTCATCTTAACATTCTGATGATTAAGGGTAAATTATTTATGTAAATGGATGGTTGATTTTTAGTTACCCATGGTTAACAATTAATATAACCTCACTTCCTGAATTCAGCAAATAAAGACTCTGAATCGATTAAAAGTTAAAAAAGTAAATTTATCGCTTATGAAAGCAAAGAAAAGGGTATATTAGATGTATGACATCGGACCACTTAATTAAGCGATAATTTGCGTCCGCTAAAAATTTCCAGACTTTTAAATCTTGGAGTTTATCGCAATGAAATCTCTCACCCCCATCCTTAATCCCCTTACCCTGCCTGGCGGCGCTGTGTTGAAAAACCGACTGGTGATGGCTCCTATGACCACCTGCACCGGTTTTTATGACGGAACGGTCACCAGCGAACTGGTCGAGTATTACCGCGCACGTGCAGGCAGCATCGGAACCGTGATCGTCGAGTGCTGCTTCATTGATAACCGCGGCCCGGCGTTTCCGGGTGCCATCGCTATCGACAGCGACAACAAAATTCCCGGCCTGAAACGCATCGCGGACGCGATTAAATCTGAAGGCTCTACAGCCATTCTGCAGATCTATCACGGTGGCCGCATGGTCGAGCCGGAACTGATTGGCGGGAAAACACCGGTTGCGCCGAGCGCCATTGCCGCACCGCGTGAAGGGGCAACTAAACCCCTGGCGCTTAGCGCCGAAGAAGTTGAAACCATGATCACCAAATTTGGTGATGCGGTGAACCGTGCTATCAAAGCCGGTTTCGACGGCGTCGAAATTCACGGTGCTAACACCTATCTGATTCAGCAGTTCTATTCTCCGAACTCTAACCAGCGTGATGACAAGTGGGGCGGCAGCCGCGATAACCGCGCACGCTTCCCGCTGGAAGTGCTGGAGATCACCCACAAGATGGCGGAGCGCTTCGCCCATAATTCGTTCATCATCGGCTATCGCTTCTCACCAGAGGAGATCGAAGTCCCTGGCATCCGCTTTGATGACACTCTCTATCTGCTGGAAAAACTGGCTGCGCGCGGACTCGACTATGTTCACTTCTCTGTCGGTCAACTGCTGCGCCCGTCCATTGTCGATACGCAGGACCCGACGCCGCTGATCGAGAAATTCGTTGCGATGCGTTCGCCCGTGCTGGCAAAAGTGCCGGTGATTGGTGTGGGCGGCGTGGTAAATAAAGCCGACGCCGAGCTGGCGCTGGAAAAAGGCTACGATCTGGTAGCGATTGGTAAAGCCTGTATCGCCTATCCGAACTGGGCTGACCGCATCATCAATAACGAACATCTCGAACTCTACATCGACAGCAACAAACGCGAAGAGCTGCAGATCCCGGAACCGCTGTGGCGCTTCTCACTGGTTGACGCGATGATCCGCGACATGAGCGAATCGGGCCGTAAATACAAAGCGGGTGTTTACCAGGAGAAAGTTGAAGCCGAAGCGCTGAAGCTGAAAATCAACGTTACACTGGATACCGACCGAATTACCGACATCTCGCTGGTGCCGGACGACACGCTGGATGTGGATTTCACCACCACCTTTGAAAGCCTGCGTAACCGCATTCTGGTGGCTAACAGTCCCCACGTTGATGCGATTACCGGCGCGACCACCCAGAGTGAAGCGCTGAAAAAAGCGGTTTCCCGTGCGCTGACCACCTCCAGCAAAGAGCATGTGATTGAAGAGGGTGGTAACCCTAACGCACCGCAGAACTACGATGTGGTGGTTGTGGGCAGCGGCGGTGCCGGTCTGGCGGCCGCGATTCAGGCGCATGATGAAGGCGCACGCGTGGTCATCATCGAGAAGATGCCGACCATCGGCGGCAACACCATCAAAGCGTCTGTGGGCATGAACGCCGCTGAAACCCGTTTCCAGAAACTCAAAGGCATCGAAGACAGCAAAGAGCTGTTTTTTGAGGAGACGCTGAAGGGCGGTCAGTTCAAAAACAATCCGGTGCTGCTGCGTGAGTTTGTTGACCTGGCACCTGAGGCGATAGAGTGGCTGGCGGATAAAGGCATTGAGCTTAACGACATCACCATTACCGGCGGGATGAGCATCGACCGAACTCACCGTCCGGCTGACCGTTCAGCGGTGGGTGGCTTCCTGATCAGCGGCCTGGTGAAAAACATCAACAGCCGCAACATCGAAGTGCTGCTGGAAACCTCGGTTGCTGAGATCCTCTATGAGAATGGCGCAGTCGCGGGCGTGAAAGTCGTCGATGAATATAACGACAGCCGTATCCTGAACGCTAAAAGCGTGATTGTGGCAACCGGTGGCTTCAGTGCAAACCGTGAGCTGGTGGTGAAATACCGTCCTGAACTCGATGGCTTTGTCACCACCAATCACAAAGGTGCGACCGGCAGCGGTATTGCGATGCTGGAGAAAATTGGTGCCGGTACCGTGGATATGAAGGAAATCCAGATTCACCCGACGGTTGAGCAGACCACCTCTTATCTGGTCTCTGAATCGATTCGTGGCGGCGGCGCTATCCTGGTCAGCCAGGCCGGTAAGCGTTTCTATAACGAAATGGAAACCCGCGACAAAGTCTCGGCGCAGATTATTGCTCTGCCAGAGAAGAGTGCCTGGATTGTGTTTGACGAGCAGGTGCGTATGAATAACAAAGCGGCTGATGAATATATCGCCAAAGGCTTTGTGGTCAGCGCGCCAACCGTGGCGGAACTGGCGGTGAAACTCAACATGAGTGAGCATCACACGCTGGAAGCGACGCTGGCCCGTTACAACAACTTCGTCATCATGCAGAAAGACGAAGATTTCGGTCGCCAGACTGCACTGCGTCATCCGCTGAGTGAAGCGCCATTCTACGCGATTCGTGTCGCACCGGGCGTGCATCACACCATGGGCGGTGTCACCATCGACACCACCACCGCGGTGCTGGACAGCCAGAAACAGGTGATTAACGGTGCCTGGGCGTGTGGTGAGGTGGTTGGCGGCATTCACGGCGCGAACCGTATCGGCGGTAACGCCGTTGCAGATATCATCATCTTCGGTATCCTGGCCGGCGGTAACGCTGCCGCCTACGCCCGACGTTAACGGTAGTCTCCGGCATCCGCATCCTGCGGGTGCCGGTTTTTCCCCTATAAAGCAGAGTCGCCTATGTTAACTGATGCGCGTGTCTATGCTTACTCCGCTGTACTAATGGGTTCGCCCATCCTGCTCAAACTCTTCGAAGACAACCAGACGCTAGCCGGACAGGTTTTCCGCCTGATCAAACAGCAGGAGAATCTCTTCACGGTAAATCGCGCGGCATCGGAAGTCATGGCGATTAACCACGCGGCAGGAGAGCATGCGGTGGTCGTCAGTCAGCCCGTGTTTGATTTGATCGCCTGTGCGCATGCGGTGAGTCTGTTGCCCGACAGCCTGTTTAATCTCGCTATCGGTCCGCTGGTGAAGTGCTGGAAAATTGGTTTTCAGGGCCACAGCGTTCCGTCAGAAGCCGATCTTCAGGCGCGCATGACGCTGATTAATCCGCAGGACGTGATCCTTGATGCTGCCACCCGCAGCGTGATGCTGGCACGGCCAGGAATGGAGATTGACCTGGGTGCCATCGCCAAAGGCTATATCGCCGACGTAGTCCAGGCCTTTTTGCGTCAGCAGCAGGTCAGCAGTGCGCTGATCAATCTGGGCGGCAACGTTCAGACGGTGGGCGCGCCGCCTGAAGAGGCGGGCTGGGCAATCGGTCTGAAAAAGCCGTTTGGTAAGGCCGATGCGCTAATCGGTGTCATCGGTGTAAATAACCGCTCGGTCGTGACGTCCGGTATTTATGAGCGCTATTTCGAGCTGGATGAGATCTGTTATCACCACATCCTGGATCCACAGACCGGTTATCCGCTGGATAACGAGCTGCTGAGCGTGACCGTGATTTCCGAGCGCTCGCTGGATGGCGACATCTATACGACGCTGCTGTACGGGCTGGGCGTTGAAAAGGGTATCGCCTGCCTGACCGACAAACCGGGCATTGAAGCTATCTTTGTGACCCGTGACAGGCAGATCATCTGCTCGTCACAACGTCACTTTTCGTTTCAGTTACTCGACACGGACTACCGGCTGGTTCACTGACAGTATTGTTTGAGTAAGGTGTGATACTCCGGCTGCAGGCGATAGCGGTAAACCGGACGACCCGTGACCCCATAGTGAATGCTGGTGAACAGAATATTAATCTGCGCCAGCCAGATAAGGTATTTGCGGCAGGAGACCCGGGAGATATTCACCTCGGTTGCGAGTTCATCAGTAGAGAACTCGGTGCCCGGATGCGCGTCGATCCACAGGCACAGCGTACGCAGCGTCTGCGGCGTTAAGCCTTTCGGCAAACGTTTCTGCTCGCTGGCGCCTGGCGGATTGCCATGCAACAGCTGATCGACGTCTGACTGCTGATAGAACTGTTGATTATCCATTAGCGACTTTTTCTGTCGCCAGCCGGTCAGCGCCTCTTCAAAGCGGGCAAACTGGAAAGGCTTGATCAGATAGTCCACCACGCCATAGTTGAGCGAGGTCTTGATCGTGGCGGCATCCGCCGCTGACGAGATGATAATCACGTCAACCGGGCGTCCGGCGCTGCGCAACTCCGGCAGCAGGTCGAGACCGTTTTCCTGCTGCATATAGATATCCAGCAGGATCAGATCAACCTGTGGTTCAGCCTCGGCCAGCCGCTCTTTAGCCTGCTGTAAGGTTGAGGCCGTGCCGCAGCAGGTAAAGCCTGGGATCTGCCCGATATAACAGCGATTCAGCTCGGCTACCATGGCGTCATCATCGACAACTAACACATTGATCATTGGGTTATCATTCCTCTCTCCCACGGAAGTTGCACAAAAAATTGGGTAAATACACCGGGTTCCGACTCAACACTGATATTACCGCCCAGGCTTTCGGTCTGTTGTTTGACCAGAAACAGTCCGACACCGCGATCGTCACCTTTTGACGAGACGCCGCGCTCAAAAATGGCGCTAAGCTGCGAGCTGCCGATGCCCGGCCCGTCATCACTCACTTCGCAGGCTAACCAGCCATTCTGATAATGCAGCATGAGGTGAATTTCCCCTTCGGTTTCCGGATCCAGCGCCTCAAGGGCATTTTCAATTAAATTGCCCAGCACGGTAATCAGAACTGCGCTCTGCTCCTCGCTGCCGCAGTCAGGCAGAAAGCTCGCCTCATCGATAATCAGCTGATGACCTTCATCGGTTACCCGATTGATTTTGCTGAGCAGGAAACCGGCAATGATCGGCGATTTGATCTTTTGCAGCAGCGAACCGATCTCCGTCTGATAGGCGTTAGCGGTTTTCAGAATGTACTCTTCCATCTGTGCATAATTTTTCATATGCAGCAGGCCCAGAATCACATGCAGCTTATTCATGAACTCATGGGACCGCTCACGTAACGCATCTACATAGTTTACCATGCCGTCCAGACGCTGCATCAGCTGGCTGATTTCGGTTTTATCCCTGAACGTCGTTACCGCGCCGATAATGCGGTCACGACTGCGCACCGGAACGGTGTTGCTGATCAGGATGCGATTACCCAGCGTCAGCTCCTGATCGTGCCAGGCTTTACCCGCATGCAGCGCATCCTGCTGATGGCGATGCATGACGCTCTCCTCAGCAATCAGGTCACCGCTTAACGGCATCCTGCGGGTGGTTTCATGCAGCAACTGCTGAGCCGCGTGGTTAATCAGGCTGACGCGTGACTGATCATCGACCGCAATCACCCCTTCTTTAATGGAATTCAGGATCGCCTGGCGCTGTTCAAACAGGCTGGAGATTTCGTGTGGCTCCAGCCCCAGCAGTATTTTCTTGAGTCGCCTGACCAGAATCAGAATACCCAGCAGCCCGACCACACCACCAAACAGGACGGTCCAGACGATATTCCAGCGGCTCTTTGCAATCTGGGCTGCCACATCATTCAGCGCAATGCCGATTGCTACCACGCCAATCTGCTGATGCTGTGCGTTATAGACCGGCGTAAACACCCGCAGTGCCTCCACCAGCACGCCATGATTGACCGCCACATTTTCCCGGCCACTCAGCGTGGGATAGATGTCATTGCCGACAAAATGTTTGCCGATCACCGCGGCATTGGGATGTGAAAAGCGAATGCCGCGCATGTCCGTCACCACCACAAACAGCAGGCCATTGCGTTTGCGCGCGGCTTCCGCCAGCAGCTGAATCTGGCTGCTGCCGTCTGGCAACAGTAACCCGCGCTGCACTTCCGGGCTGTCTGCCAGCGTTCGCGCCACCGCCATCGCTTTATCTTTAAGATGCGACTGGGCAAAGTTATCAATCTGAACGAAATAGAGCAGATGGACAGCGAGCAGCACGGTAACGATCACCGCAGTCATCATGAGGGTGGTCAGGGTACTGAGTTTCATGGGTCGTTTCGTCACGGCATGTCGGTTCTGTGGTTGGCTTGTCATCGATGTTCAGCACGGGTGGGGGATCGGCTGGAAACATACGCTAACTCACCGCATCAGTACAGTTTTAGCAGTCTGCGCGCGGGCGACAGCGCAATAACAATATTTGGGTTAGGGGATTGTATAATTCAAAGGACACCCTTAATGTGTGGTTAAAATATGTGAGCAATTCGGTAGCCTTTTGTAATTAAATTAAGACTAAATTGCTATTTTTAATTTTATAACTATTTTCACATTAACTCATAAATAACATTATTTTAAACTTTAAGGACTTTTTTTAACCAGTACCGTCTGAGCTGTAGATTAAAATGATGAATTCAAAGAAAGTTATTCCCACCCTTTCCCTCGCGGCCTTGTTAGTTTCTTCAGCCCTCCACGCTGAAACCTCACCAGAGAAAACCGATGTCCTGTTAATTGGCGGCGGCATTATGAGCGCCTCTATGGGCACCATGCTGGAAGAGCTGCAGCCTGGCTGGAAACAGATCATGGTCGAGAAACTGGATGGCGTGGCGCTGGAATCCTCTAACGGCTGGAATAACGCCGGTACCGGTCACTCTGCCAACATGGAGCTGAACTATACGCCTGAGCGTAAAGACGGCTCGATCGACGTGTCTAAAGCGCTGGAAATCAATGAAGCCTTTATGATTTCACGTCAGTTCTGGAGCTCTCAGATTAAAGAGGGCGTAATGCACGACCCGCGCTCTTTCATCAACTCAACGCCACACATGAGCTTTGTCTGGGGCGACAATGTCGACTTCCTGACCAAACGCTATGCGGCGCTGCAGAAAACTGCGCTGTTCCAGGGGATGAAGTTCTCTACCGATCACAAACAGATCGCGCAGTGGGCACCGCTGGTAATGGAAGGTCGTGATCCACAGCAGAAAGTGGCCGCTACCTGGACGCCAGTCGGCACCGACGTTAACTACGGTGAAATTACCCGTCAGCTGATCGGCAGCCTGAAGAAGAATGATAACTTCCGTCTGGAAACCTCATCGGAAGTGACCGACTTCAAACGTAACGGCGACAACTCCTGGCACGTCACGATTAAAGATGCTAAAAACGGCAACGAACGTGCGGTTGACGCGAAATATGTCTTCATCGGTGCAGGCGGCGGCGCGCTGAAATTACTGCAGAAGACCGGCATCCCGGAAGCCGATAACTATGCAGGCTTCCCGGTCGGTGGTTCTTTCCTTGTCACCGAAAACAGTGCTATCGCCGATCGTCATCTGGCGAAAGTTTACGGTCAGGCTTCAACCGGTGCACCGCCGATGTCCGTTCCGCATCTGGATACCCGTTATCTGGATGGCAAACGCGTCGTGCTGTTTGGACCGTTTGCGACCTTCTCAACCAAGTTCCTGAAAAACGGCTCGCTGTTTGATCTGCTGAGCACCACCACTACCCATAACATCGTGCCAATGACCGATGTGGGTATGGATAACTTCGACCTGGTGAAATACCTGATCGGACAGGTGATGCTGAGTGATGAAGATCGCTTCGAGTCGCTGAAAGAGTACTACCCGGACGCGAAGAAAGAGGACTGGAAACTGATTCAGGCCGGTCAGCGTGTACAGATTATCAAGAAAGATGCTGATAAAGGTGGCGTGCTGAAACTGGGCACAGAAATTGTGACCGATCAGCAGAAAACTGTGGCGGCTCTGCTGGGTGCTTCTCCTGGTGCATCAACCGCAGCGCCAATCTCTCTGAGCGTGATGCAGAAACTGTTCCCGGAAGAGTTTAAGTCACCGGAATGGCAGGCGAAGATCCACAAAATGATCCCAGGCTACGGTCAGAAACTGAATGATAACGTGCCGTTGCTGCAGCAGGTCTGGAATGAGACCGCAGCGACTCTGCAACTGACCACGCCGCCCGTGATCAACATGGAAGGCAAAACCGCAGACGCGCCGGGAGCACAGCCTCAGCAGGCTGCGCCTTCAGCGAAACACGACATGGCGCTGTAACAGCAGCCTGACGTGAAAAAAGCCCGCCCAGGTTTACCTGCGCGGGCTTTTTTATTGCTTCATTTTCGGTGTTACTCCGGCGTGTTCCCGCGCCACTTGCCCCACGGATCTTCAGCAGATGGCTGATCGGCTTCTTCAGCCGCTTTGTCGCGTGCTGCCGGTTGTGCGTTTAACGAGGCCAGATAGAGCGCTTCGACTTCAGCCCGCGCCCACGGCGTACGGCGTAAAAACTTCAGGCTCGATTTAACGCTGGGATCGCTTTTAAAGCAGTTAATGTTGATCCGTTTTCCCAGCTCTGCCCAGCCATACTGCGCGACTAAACTGTTTATCTGCATCTCCAGCGTGATGCCATGCAGAGGATCTTTTGAGGTGTGTGCGTTCATCATCTATCCGCCTGATTCATTCAATGCCGCGTATCCTGACAATCGCACAGCGGTTGTGCAAGAACTGAAGGTGAAAAAGAGCGTGTGGGGGTCTGCAACCGCAGATTTATGTGCCTGAAGTAACGCGACGGGCAGAAGTTTGCGCAGATGAGCAGCGATTGTGCTAATCATAAGCGACTGATGAGGCTTTAAAAAGGATCGCCTGCCATGTCTGCTCCTGCTGATAATCTGCTCTCTTCCGCCAGCCGAAAACGTGCTCTGCTTGCCGGTTCGGTCGGTAATTTCATTGAATGGTATGAGTTCGCGGTCTATGGCTTTCTGGCCACGGTGATTGCGCAGAACTTTTTCCGGCTGGAGGGCGAGTCCGCGCTGACCGGGTTGCTGCTGACCTATGCGTCGTTCGCCATCGCCTTTTTCTTCCGTCCGCTGGGTGCCATTGTTTTTGGCCGGATGGGCGATCGCATCGGGCGAAAACCCACCTTGATTTTTGTATTGATTATGATGACGCTGGCGACAGCCGCTATCGGTCTGGTTCCGACCTATGCCCAACTGGGTATCCTGGCTCCGCTGATCGTTACCAGTCTGCGTATCCTGCAGGGCCTGTTCGCGGGTGGCGAGTATGGCGGGGCGGTGTCGCTGATGACCGAGTTTGCACCACGCGGAAAGCGCGGTCTGTATGGCGCGTGGCAATCCTTTACCGTGGCGCTGGGATTACTGGCAGGTGCGGGCATAGTGGCACTGCTCTCCGTGCTGCTGACGCCAGAGCAGATGCTGAGCTGGGGCTGGCGCATCCCGTTCTTTATCGCACTGCCGCTGGGCGCGCTGGCACTCTGGCTGCGGGTGCAGATGGAAGAGACGCCCGCGTTTGTTCAGCAGCAGGCACAAACCCAGGAAAAAGTGAACGCCAGCCTTGGTGACACGCTGAAAACGATTCTGCTGGGCATCTGCCGGCTGATGGTGTGGTCGGCGGCAGGTTACACCTGGCTGGTGATCATGCCGACTTATCTGCAGGCATCGCTGCACACCGGATTTAACCAGGCACTGCTGATTGCGGTGATATCGAACCTCGGCTTTGCCGCCACCATTATCCCGGCCGGGATGCTGAGCGACAGGATTGGCCGCCGCGCCGTGATGGTCGCAGCGGCGGTACTGTTGCTGGTGCTCTCTCTGCCGCTGTTAAACGTTTTGCAGGCAGAGAGTACCGGACTGCTGCCCAAAGCGCTGGTGGTCTTTATCGCAGGTGGCGTGGTCGGATTGCTGGCGGGGCCAGGGCCCGCGATGCTGGCCGAGATGTTTCCGACGCGCGTGCGTTACACCGGGCTGGGCCTGGCCTATTCGCTCTCTAACGCGGTCTTTTCCGGCTGCGCCGGATTGATCATTACCAGCCTGATCAAAGAGACCGGTAATCCTGATATTCCCGCCTGGTATGTGATGGCGACTGCGCTGGTCAGTATTGTTGCGTTGATGACGCTGAATAAAGATGATCATTTGCGACTGCTGGATGAGCCGCCGTCACGCTAAGTTCTGTGAGCGGTAAAGGATAATCGGGCAGGCTGCCTGTGTATCAGGCTGCCTGTTAGCGTTAACGCCCGCGAGGGTGCAGGCGTTGGTTATTCAGAACAGATTAGCGATCCTGCGATGACGATAAACTGAAAACCTGATCGCGCGAGCGGACTTTATCAGCATGGTTATCGGCAATGATAATCACGGCCGCCATAATCAGACCCATAATAATGATGATTAATTTACGCAGCAGCATAAGCCATTACTCCTGTTGAATTAACTCACCCAGTGAATAGCCGTTATTGTGGCTTAATCAAAGAGGTAATTTGAATATTGGTCTATTATGGCTAAAAGGTAAGCGTTATTTTTTGATCGTGATGCGGTTTATCCATATAAGATGAAATAAAGAGTCTGTACGGGTTATATATTAAACGCGCGCTAAACAGAATCATTAAATCTGTCAGTTTCTCTTCCGGGCACCTTCTGCGCGTGAGGCCAGCTCTGCCTGTATACTCCGCACGTCACCCATGCCAACGGCTGCCTGCACCGGAATCTTCACATTGTCAGCCATCATGGGAACATTGCTAAAGGTAAAGATAATGCGGCGGGTATAATGCCGACCTCATCAAATACGGTAGCGACAATAATACCGGCACCAGCTTTCTCGACCTGCTGTGAATGGGTGACATCGGGCGTCAGCGCACGATAAATAATTAAATGCGGTGCTGTTTTAAGACGCTGAGTATTTCGGGATCACGCAGCTCATTGATTATTACTACCTCAACTTCGATTTTTTTACCGAATGGATCAGCCAGTACAAGATCTGAGATGAAGAGGCCATGTAACGGAACGGAGGGGACAGGGATGAACAGGTCATCATGATATTAAAAGCAAAGAGCGCGGCAGAAAAATAAAAAGGCGCCCTAAGGCGCCTCTGTGGTGTGAACCGATGTGATGAATTACACCAGCTGCTGTGCCGTCGTTTCCACCAGCGTCAGCAACACCTTGATATCTTCCAGCGTTACCGTTGGGTTCAGCAGGGTCATCTTCAGACAGGTGACGCCATCGTGCTCGGTCACGCCGACGTTAGCGCGGCCTGACTCCAGCAGGGCATCCCCGATGCGCTGGTTCAGCAGGGCGATATCCGCACTGCTGAGGTGCGCCAGATGCGCCGGACGATAACGGAACAGGACGCTGGCGAGCTGCGGTTTCATCACCAGCTCCAGAGCAGGCTGCTCTTCAACGTACTGTGCCACCTGCTGCGCCAGCGTCACACCGTGATCGATGATTTCGGCATACTGCTTCTGACCCAGCGCTTCCAGACCCATCCACAGTTTCAGTGCATCAAAACGACGGGTGGTCTGCAGCGATTTGGATACCAGATTCGGCACGCCCTGTGCTTCATCAAACTCCGAGTTCAGATAGGCCGCCTGGTAGCGCATCAGCTCATAGTGACGTGCCTCCTTCAGCAGGAAGGCACCGCAGCTGATGGTCTGGAAGAACTGCTTGTGGAAGTCCAGGGTAATGGAGTCGACCAGCTCAATGCCATCCAGATAGTCACGATACTTCTCTGAAAGCAGCAGCGCGCCGCCCCAGGCCGCATCGACGTGCACCCAGATGTTCTCTTCCGCCGCCAGCGCCGCGATTTCACGCAGCGGATCGATTGCACCGGCATCGGTAGTACCCGCCGTGGCAACGATCGCAAGGATGTTTTCGCCGTTAGCTTTAGATGCGGCCAGCTTCTGACGCAGGTCATCCATATCCATGCGGGCAAACTGATCACATTTCACCTGCGTGACGGACTGATAGCCCAGACCCAGCAGCGCCATGTTCTTCTGTACGGAGAAGTGCGCGTTCTCTGAGCAGAAGACTTTAATCTTCTTCAGATCGCCGGTTAAGCCATCCTGCTGAACAGAATGTCCCTGACGCGCAAACCAGGCGTCACGCGCCAGCATCAGCCCCATCAGGTTGCTCTGGGTGCCGCCGCTGGTGAAGACGCCCGCGTCGCCAGGCTGATAACCCACCTGGGTGCGCAGCCACTCAATCAGCTTCATCTCAATCAGGGTGGCAGACGGTGCCTGATCCCATGAATCCATGCTCTGGTTGGTGGCGTTGATCAGCACTTCCGCCGCCTGGCTGATGACCAGGCTCGGACAGTGCAGATGCGCCACACACTGCGGGTGATGCACCGACAGGCTGTCTTTGAGGAAATACTCAATGGCGCGTTCAATCGCGGCCTGGTTACCCAGGCCCTGAGGATTGAAGTCCAGCGTGATGCGCTCGCGCAGCTCTGCGACGGTTTTTCCCTGATACATCTCAGGTTGTTCCAGCCACTTAACGACGGCCGCGCTACTCTGGGCAATCGCCTGCTGGTAGGCCTCGGTACTCTGTGCTGAGGCCGCCAGAATCGGGTTTAACCGGGACATTGCATTCACTCCACTTAAACTGCTTTCACGCCAGCGGACAGCAGGGCGTTTTCAAATTTATCCAGGAACACGTCCAGTTCTGCATCTGTGATCAGCAGGGAAGGTAGCAGACGTAATACGCTGCCGTGACGTCCGCCACGCTCCAGAATCAGGCCGTTCTCAAAACATTTTTTCTGTACCAGCGCTGACAGCTCGCCGTCTGCCGGGAAGCTGCCCATGTGGTCAGCAGGCTCGTCAGGTTTCACCAGCTCGATGCCGATCATCAGACCCAGACCACGCACGTTGCCGATAACCGGGTAGCGCTGCTGCAGCTCGCCCAGTTTGCCTTTCAGCCATTCGCCCTGTGCCGCGACTTTGTCAGCGATGTTGTTATCTTTCAGCAGTTTCAGCGTGGTCAGGCCGGTAGCCATCGCCAGCTGGTTGCCACGGAAGGTGCCGGTGTGGTGACCCGGAGACCAGGCGTCGAACTCTTTCTTAATGCCCAGTACCGCCAGTGGCAGACCGCCGCCGACCGCTTTGGACATCACGATGATGTCTGGCTCGATACCCGCGTGTTCAAAGGCGAAGAATTTACCGGTACGGGCAATACCCGCCTGGACTTCGTCGATGATCAGCAGAATGCCGTGCTCTTTGGTCACTTTGCGGATGCGCTGCAGCCACTCAGCTGGTGCCGGGTTAACCCCGCCTTCACCCTGAACCGCTTCCAGAATCACCGCCGCAGGTTTGCGAACGCCGCTTTCAACGTCGTTGATCAGGTTTTCGAAGTAGTAGGTCAGCGCTTTCACGCCCGCTTCACCGCCAATGCCCAGCGGGCAACGATAAAGGTGCGGATAAGGCATGAACTGCACTTCCGGCATCATGCCGTCTACGGCTTCTTTCGGTGACAGGTTGCCGGTGACCGACAGCGCGCCGTGGGTCATACCGTGATAGGCACCCGAGAAGCTAATGATACCGGAACGACCGGTGTGCTTTTTCGCCAGTTTCAACGCCGCTTCAACGGCATCTGCGCCGGACGGGCCGGTAAACTGCAGGCAGTACTCTTTGCCCTGACCCGGTAATAACGAGAGCAGGTACTCAGAGAACTCATCCTTTAACGGCGTAGTTAAATCGAGAGTATGTAACGGCAAGCCGCTAGTAATGACATGTTGAATGCTCTGCAGAACGTCTGGATGGTTATGACCCAACGCCAGCGTTCCGGCACCGGCAAGACAGTCGAGATACTGATTATTCTCGACGTCGGTGATCCAGACACCCTGAGCTTTCGCAATCGCGAACGGCAATTTGCGAGGATAACTTCGAACGTTTGATTCAAATTCAGCCTGACGGGCTAAATAGGTTTCGTTGGTTGCGTTTAAGTTCTGTGCATTCAAACTATCAATACGGACTTTATCCGTCATCATATCTCTCCTACAACCGGGACGGGCGTAGCGTCACAGTTGAATAAATGAATTAAAATGGGTGGCTATGTGTAAAGCGCGGCCAATATAGGTGTTTTTCAGGTCCGACTCAATGATTAATTTTGTCGGCAGATAACACATTCTTTGCTATAGGAATCAATCAGTTGGTGGGTTTATGACCGCATGCATTATTGCCGCTACGCTAACGGCTTTCTAATAAATGGCGTAAAAACACCAGCTTACCCGTTTCACCAGGCGCTAAGTCAATGATTATAATCTGTGTAAACAGCTGTTTCCGGCGAAAAACGCTATCAAAAAGGGGGCTTTTCAGACGTAAAAAGCATAAGTCAGCTTAACTGACGAACTCGCATTTATAGCCGCTTAAAACTGCACGCTAATTAAAACAATAAACCTTTCTTTAACATTTAATTAATATATGGCGAAAGGTAAACCGTATTAAGCGGGATTAACGGCATGGCCCCAGGGCAAATTCAACAAACTGGTCGAGGTCTGTCATGGCTTCGCGAGCTTTGGACTCTGAAGGATTTATGGTCAGCAAATCCGCATAGCCGTTCAGCATGGCGCTGATTTGCCTGGCGGTGCGGGGAACATCATCACATCGCAGCGTGCCGTCGGTGACACCGTCACGAATTATCCCCTCCATCAGTGCCTGCCACACTTCAGTCATCTCTTCAGCCAGTGCAGCATAAGCAGCATTGTGCGCTGCCGTCTGCCAGAAAGAGGCGTAGAGCTGCCAGGTGGCATCCGGTGCACTCGGCAGATGGCTTTCAAACAGGGTATGCAGCCGCTGACGCGGTGTGAGCACGGCCAGTGTGTCGGCAAAACTTTCAAAATCGACCCGCATAAAGCGTTCCAGCGCCGCCAGGCAGAGTGTCTGCCAGTTGCTGAAGTAGTGGTAAATATGACTGCGTGAAATACCTACCGACTCGGTGAGTTCACGGGTGGTCACTTTTTCGATCCCTTTCTCAATAAACAGCACTATCGCTGCATCCAGGATTTTGGTTCTTAATACCTCAGCCGACTCTTTCATTATTCTCTCTATCACTGCCACGTTGACTTTGAGCAATTGCTCAAATAGACTGCTTTTCGTACTTGAGCAACCGCTCAAGAGTAACTCTATCAGAAACAGAAACTATGTCTTCCTCAAAAACGATCCTGCCCGTTGCGGCTCCCCGCAGCGCTATTCTGACATTAAAAATGCTTGGCCGCCGCCATAGCCGCAAGCTATTCCTCACGCTGCTACTGGTGGTGGCGGAAAACGTCATGTATCTGCTTTATCCGCTGCTGGCGGGCTTCGCTATCAACGCCATACTCTCCGGCAGGACCTGGCATGCGGTGCTCTATGCGGCGATGGTCTTTACCATGTGGGCCATCGGCGCAGCGCGGCGCAGTGTCGATACCCGTACTTTTGCCCGCATCTATGCTGAGCTGGCCGTGCCGGTGATTGTGGCACAGCGCAATGAAAAACATAGCGCGTCGACGATTGCTGCGCGGGTGGCGCTGTCTCGCGAGTTTGTCGACTTTTTCGAGAAGCATCTGCCGGTGCTGATTACTTCGCTGGCGTCAATGACCGGTGCGGCAGTGATGCTGCTGGCTATCGAGTTCTGGACCGGCGCAGGCTGTCTGGCGATCCTGCTGTTCTTCGCCTGTTTCCTGCCGGGATTTACCCGCAAGAACGATGCGCTGTTTGGCCGTCTTAACAACCGGCTGGAGAAAGAGGTGAGCTTTGTCAGCAACGCGAACGCCGCGTCACTGGGGCGACACTATGGCGTGCTTGCCAGTCTGCGGATCCGCCTCTCGGATCGGGAAGCGTGCGGCTATCTGGCCATCGGTAGCGTGGCGGCACTGCTGTTTGCGGTCACCATCGCGGTGATGTCGGGGCGTGGCAGCACCAATGCCGGTCATATCTATTCGGTAATGACCTATATGTGGATGTTTGCCATGAGCCTGGATGATGGTCCACAGCTGCTGGAGAAATATTCACAGCTGAAAGACATTGGTCGAAGGGTGAGTACTGGAACGCATTGATTGGCTCGATTCCGCTTCTGCTACGTCTGAATTCGGCTTCCGGCAGCGCTTAAGAGACCGCCGAACTTTCTGGCGGTCGTTCATCTTAAGCATGACGACCCGATTTAATAATCCAGTTCACCCGGCGCGAATGTTTTGAATGCGTTATCAGACGGCGTATAGCCCAGCACCTCACGCGTCTGGGTCAGATCAAAGCGCTTGAAGCGGTTATCGGAAATGCCATAGCCAATAAAGAAGGTGATGTTCTCTGCCTCGACCGCACCGGTCAGCAAGCGGACGGCATCATCCGGACTCAGCCATGCGCTGTAATCCCGCGCCGTGTGCAGGCTATTATCCAGTTTTGCTTCAAACGCTCCGATTCTCAGTGCCACGCAGCTCAGACCGTGCTGGCTGGCATAGAAAGCGCAAAGGGCTTCCCCATAACATTTGGTGACGCCATACAGATTTGCAGGACAGACAGCCATGCCGGGATGTATCTGAACATCTGTCGGATAGCCCTCAATAGTCTGCGCACTGCTGGCAAACACCAGACGACGACAGCGATGCTCTGCGGCAGCCTTCAGTAACCAGGTGGTGGAGAGAATGTTCGCGGGCAGCAGATCGTCGAAATTGGCCTGTGCATCAGGGATACCGGCGAGGTGGATGACGGTATCGACAGATTCTTCTGACAGTAAGCTCGCTGCCGCATCCGGTTGCGACAAATCCGCTGCGATAAACCGATGCGGGGCGGGGATCGCGTAGTCGGGCTCCCGCACATCCGTCAGGATAAAACGGTAGCGATTCTGGGTGGCTTCGAAGAACGTCCGGCCGATGCGTCCGCTGGCACCGGTAAGAAAAATCACTCTGGTCGTCATCTGCTGATTCCTGTTCAGTAACCTGTTAAATAAAGACGCGTTAACCGGTCAGTTAAGCAGACATTCCCGACTTAAGCCTGCCTGGTCTCTCTGGATTGTGAGCGGGCACATAACGATTCGCTCGAGCCCTGCACAGTGGAAGCCTGCCGCTGGCGCAGCCTTAACCGTGCGTCAGATCACAAAATGGGTTGCTTAGCGCGGCATGACTTTCTATAGTCAAACCGCTTCATCCGGACGGGAACACGTTCTGCTTTCTCCCGCCGGCTCACGTCAGCTTTTCAGTTCAGGCCATTGGGAATCAATTTTGTTAAGAAAAAATCATAAAACCGACGATGCCGGCTTTATCCGCTGGGCATTACTCGCTCTGGCGCTGGGCGGCTTTGGTATCGGAACCGGTGAGTTCATCATGATGGGCCTGCTGCCCGATGTTTCACGCTCTCTGGCGATCACCGAACCGCAGGCGGGCAACGCCATCGCCAGTTACGCGCTGGGTGTGGTGGTGGGCGCACCGTTTATTGCCGTCCTGGCAGCGCGGATGGCGCGTAAATCGCTGCTGCTGATCCTGATGGCGCTGTTCAGCATCGGTAATGTCGCCAGCGCAATGGCCGACAGCTATCACGGGCTGCTAATTGCGCGCTTTCTGACCGGGCTGCCGCACGGCGCTTATTTTGGGGTGGCCTCCCTGGTGGCGGCTTCACTGGTACCGATTGAACGGCGCGGCCGCGCGCTGGCGTCTCTGATGCTGGGCCTGACGGTCGCAACGCTGATTGGTGTGCCGCTGGGCTCCTGGATTGGACAGCTCTTCAGCTGGCACGTGGTATTCACCTTTGTGGGCGCGATTGGTCTTCTGACCTGCCTGCTGATTGGTCGCTATGTGCCTTACACGTCAGGCGATGCGGATGCACATCCGATGCGCGAACTGGGTGCGCTGAAAAACCCGCAGGTGCTGCTGACCCTGCTGGTGGGCGCGGTCGGCTTTGGCGGCATGTTCGCGATCTTCAGTTACATCGCGCCGACGCTGATTAATATCGCTGGCATCTCTCCTTCACTCATCCCATGGGCGATGGTGGCGTTTGGACTGGGAATGATCATCGGTAATCTGGTCGGTGGCCGTCTGGCTGATGGTGCGGTGCTCAACATTATTGGCTGGACGCTGTTATGGAACGTGCTGGTGATGCTGGCCTTCCCGGTACTGGTTCAGCATGTGGCCACCGGACTGCTGGCGACCTTCCTGATTGGCACCTGCTCGGTGCTGCTGCCGTCGTTACAGATTCGCCTGATGGATGTCGCCAATGATTCGCAAACGCTGGCGGCTGCAATGAACCATTCGGCGCTGAATATCGCCAATGCGATGGGCGCTTATCTCGGTGGCCTGACGGTGTCGCTGGGCTATGGCTGGATCTCCACGGCCTGGGTCGGCGTGGCGCTGGGTGTGGCCGGTCTGATGGTGTTTGTGATGACGGCGCGCCATGCTGCGCGTCAGCAGGTACAGCCAGCCTGACCGAAATAGTGCAGGGCGCAGCGACAGACATGGCCGCTGCGCCGCATTTGCCCGGACCTGTCGTATTATTTTTCTGCAACGCTGATGACTTCGCTTTAATTAATCTGACCGTTCAGCAATCATTATTCATCCGACAGCCCTGAAAATTGAAAAGGCTTTAAAAATCAATCAGAGCGCTCCGGACGTCTGGATGTTAAAATTAAATTAAAATAATGTTTGCTTAAGTCGCTCTGGCATGACTTAATAGCGACCTCGGTTTGGAACACAGACCTTATCAAAGCAGTTTTAGTAAAGCAGTCCTCAGTGCAAGCGATATCTCAAGATACCCCTTCTTCATGAGTCTCCTCCTAAAATCCTGGTAAGTAACCTTCTGGAAGACAGGCCATCTTCGCCACTTGTGGCTCATAAATTAAGGAAATATCGATGTCTAATAAAATGACTGGTTTAGTAAAATGGTTTGACGCGGGTAAAGGCTTCGGTTTTATCTCTCCTCAGGACGGCAGCAAAGATGTATTCGTACATTTCTCTGCAATCCAGAGCAACGATTATAAAACTCTGGACGAAGGCCAGCAGGTCGAATTTACTATTGAAAACGGCGCTAAAGGTCCTTCAGCGGCAAACGTAGTTCCTATGTAAGCCTCTGTTATCAATAACGCTTACAATCGCGATGACGGTAATAGCCTGAGCAGATAAGCCTGAATTGATAATAAAAAAACCCGCCTTGAGCGGGTTTTTTGCGTTTATGCCTGGCTGAATATATGCGCGATGTCTTCGTCCGCGACAGCGTTTCGCCGGGCCAGTCTCAGACTGAGCCTGTTCATCTTAAGCTTGCGATTAGCCACTGCTGCAGTTCTGTCAGCTCCGCCTGCTGTGCCGGAAAATCGGCAACCAGCTGACTCAGCACGTGCTCCAGTGCATCGGGCCGGTAAGTGACATTCTGCATTCGCTGGGCCAGCGCTTCGAGCGGTGCGGGAGCGAGGCTGTCGCTGAAAATCTGACAGCGGCTGATCACGCCGCGTTCGACATCGAAGTGAATCTCCACACCGCCCCAGACGAAACGCTGGTCCAGCAGATGCGAGAAGTCAGGTGCCTGACCGAAATTCCAGTCCCAGCTACTCTGCTTTGCGAACTGCTCAGTGAATCCAGGCAGGTCGGGCAGGGCATCTGGAGAGATCATCTCCGGCTCACACTGCTCGCCGAAATGTTCAAAAAATGCGTCCGTTACCGCGGAGCAGATCGCCTGATAGCTGATACCCGGCGTTAACTCCGTCAGATTGGCGACCCTGGCGCGTACTGACGTAATCCCTTTGGCCTGCAGTTTCTTCACATCAGGATTAAGGTAATCTGCCAGCCGGGAAAGATCGGCATCCATCAAAATAGTGCCGTGATGAAAACCGCGATCGGGTGTTTCACGATACGCAGACCCGGAGATTTTGCGCAGTCCGTCAGCGGTGTTCACCACTAAATCGTTACGGCCGGATGCTTCCGCCGGAACACCCAGCGCGTTCAGTGCGCGCAGGATAATAGCAGTTGAAACGCTTTTATCGTACTCCGGCTTGCCGGCCATAAAGGTAAAACAACAGTTGCCGAGGTCGTGAAACACCGCGCCACCGCCGCTGCTGCGACGCGCCAGACGGATGCCATCTTCCGCCATGCGCCGGGTGTTGCACTCTTTCCACGGATTCTGCGCCCGCCCAATGACCACCGTTTCCGCATTCCGCCACAGGAACAGCACCCGCTGGGTGGCGGGCATCTGCCGGAAAATGCACTCTTCGACCGCCAGGTTAAACCAGGGATCACTGGATTCCGATAACAGTAAACGCAGCGTGGACATCATGAACTCCCGTTCCATATGAGAAGCGGCCCATAAAAACAGGGCAGAGCGCAGAAGTCTACCAGCACGAACACGGACCCACATGCCTCTTCATGCCGTGATGCGGCGGCAAAAAAAGATAATCTGCCGTCTGCGGCGCAATCACGGCAGATTGCTGCACAGCATTGTGCCAGTATGTTGTCTGAGTCTGCTGATTTTACAGCTTATTTTCCCCACTGAGATCAAAAACCTTATGAACGCGTCCGCTGGCATAGCGATGAAGATCACAGCTGCGTTGAGCTCCACGCTGATGCTGGCCTGTGTAAAAGGACTGGATGGCGCAATCCCGGTCGGCGAAGTGATCTTTTTCCGCTCTGTGCTGGCACTGGTCCCGCTGCTTATCTGGCTGCGTTTCCAGGGCAGCGTGCTGGAGGGTATTCGCACCCGTAATATTCGTGGGCATTTTGTGCGCGGGCTGGCCGGAACCGGCGGCCTCTATTTCAGCTATCTGTCACTACTCTACATCTCACTGACCGACGCCACCGCGATTAACTATGCTGCGCCGCTGTTTACCGTGCTGCTGGCGGCACTGCTGCTGCGTGAAAAAGTGCGGCACCATCGCTGGGTGGCGGTCTTTACCGGTTTCAGCGGCATTCTGGTGATGTTTTCCGGGCATCTTTCGCTGACGCAGTCGGCGTCATTCTCGCTCTCCGCGTCGGCGGGCATTCTGCTGGCGCTGATGGCAGCTTTCTGTACCGCCTGCGCACTGGTCCAGATTCGGTTTCTTAACGGCAAAGAGAAGCCGGGTGCCATCGCCTTCTGGTTCGCCGTCACCACAGCGTTAACGTCGCTGATCACGCTGCCGGGCGGCTGGAAAGTGCCGCACGGTAATCAGGTAGCGCTACTGATAGGCTGCGGGCTGCTGGGCGGAATCACGCAGATTCTGATGACCCTGAGCCTGCGGTACGCTGAAGCCTCGCTGCTGGCGCCGTTCGATTACACCACGCTGATCTGGTCTGTCGCGGTGGGCTATCTGTTACTGGGTAATCTGCCGACTACCACTACGGTCATCGGTGCGGTTCTGGTGGTGTGCGGCGGCCTCTATTCAGTGCTTTATGAGCGCTACCGTTTTCGTAAATCGCGGTTAGCGGATATCACGACCTGAGCAGATGTCACATCACAATGCTGAATATTGAAAAGATGATAAAGTACTGTTACCAGTTTGTGATCGCGGCGAAAGAATAAATGCTTGTAATCGATTACTTTTAATTCCGGCTGAAAGTAATCGATTACTTATTCGTGAGGTTCTCATGATTGCAACGGTGCAGGTGAGTGCAGGTCAGCGGGTGCAGCATAAGCTGCTGGTGCCGCGCCTCTCTCTGATGATGTTTATGCAGTTCTTTATCTGGGGCAGCTGGTCGGTAACGCTGGGGCTGGTGATGACCCGTCACAATATGCCGTTGCTGATTGGGGATGCGTTTTCAGCCGGGCCTATTGCGTCAATTCTCTCGCCGTTTGTGCTCGGTATGCTGGTGGACCGCTTCTTTCCCTCGCAGAAAGTGATGGCCGTGATGAATCTGGCGGGTGCAGCGATTCTCTGGTTCGTGCCGCAGGCACTGATCGCAGAGAACGGCGCGTTGCTAATCGCCCTGTTATTTGGCTATACGCTCTGCTTTATGCCGACGCTGGCGCTCTCGAATAACATCGCCTTTCACAGTCTCGCCAGCAGTGAGAAGAGTTTCCCTATTGTCAGGGTCTTCGGCACCATCGGCTGGATCGTCGCGGGGATCTTTATCGGCGTGACCGGCATTGCGGACAGCGTCGTGGTGTTCCAGCTGGCGGCACTCTGTTCGGTCCTGCTGGCCATTTATAGCCTGACGCTGCCTCACACCCCGGCACCGGCTAAAGGTTTACCGTTAAAAGTCCGCGATCTCTTCTGCGCCGACGCCTTCGCCTTGCTGCGGCTGCGTCATTTCATGGTCTTTGCGCTGTGCGCCACCCTGATCTCCATTCCGCTCGGCACCTACTACGCGTTTACTGCCTCCTGGCTGGCGGATGGCGGTATCCGCGAAGTCAGCACGCTGATGTCGCTGGGCCAGATGTCTGAAATTGCCTTCATGCTAATCATCCCGCTGCTGTTTCGTCGCCTGGGTGTGAAGTACATGCTGCTGATTGGGATGACGGCGTGGTTTGTCCGCTATGCCCTGTTCGCGCTGGGCATGAGTGATGAGACGCGCACGCTGATCTACCTCGGCATTCTGCTGCATGGTGTCTGCTATGACTTCTTCTTCGTAGTGGGATTTATTTACACCGATCGGATTGCCGGTGAAAAGGTAAAAGGGCAGGCGCAGAGCATGGTGGTGATGTTCACCTACGGCATAGGCATGCTGCTGGGGTCGCAAATCTCCGGCGCACTCTACAACCATCTGGTGGCAGGTCACGCCAGCGCGCAGAGCTGGGCAATCTTCTGGTGGATCCCTGCGGTTGCCGCTGCGCTGATTGCGATTATCTTCTTCTTCTCGTTTAAATACCGTGATTAGGCGGTAGCGAAAAACAGGAGCTACTGATGAAAACAGTTAAGGGACCGGGCATCTTCCTGTCGCAGTTTATCACCTCGCAGCCGCCGTTTAATTCGCTGGCGGGTCTGGCGGAGTGGGCCGCCGCGCTGGGATATCGGGCGCTGCAGATCCCCTGCCATCAGCCCGCTATATTCGATCTTGAAAAGGCAGCGGTCAGCCAGAATTATTGCGATGATGTCCGGGGAATGCTGGCC
Organism: Pantoea sp. X-Soil-YNGN-785; assembly: GCF_059730585.1. Taxonomy (NCBI): domain Bacteria; kingdom Pseudomonadati; phylum Pseudomonadota; class Gammaproteobacteria; order Enterobacterales; family Erwiniaceae; genus Pantoea; species Pantoea sp. X-Soil-YNGN-785. Next base: position 375,143 of record NZ_AP035943.1, on the reverse strand, counting down.
GGTTTCGGACTGGAGATCAGCGAGCTGTCTACCCATCTTGAAGGGCAGCTGGTGGCGGTGAACCCGGTATACGACCTCGCATTTGATAATTTTGCGCCAGCAACACTGCGTGGCGATCCCGCCCGGCGCACCGACTGGGCTATCGCCACGCTGAAGCGTGCGGCGGCGGCCTCGGAAAAACTCGGTCTGCGCGCACACGCGACGTTTTCCGGCTCGCTTGCGTGGCCCTGGTTCTACCCCTGGCCGCCGCACCATGAAGCGCTGTTCGACGAGGCATTCACCGAGCTGGCCCGGCGCTGGCTGCCGGTGCTGGATGTGTTTGAGCATCACGGCGTTGACCTCTGCTATGAGATTCATCCCGGCGAAGACCTGCATGACGGCGTCACGTTTGAGCGTTTTCTGACGGAAGTGAATCACCATCCGCGCTGCAATATTCTGTTTGACCCCAGCCATCTGCTGCTGCAACACATCGACTATCTGCAGTTCATCGATCTTTACCATTCGCGTATCAAAGCCTTTCACGTTAAGGATGCTGAATATCAGCTTAACGGGCGCAGCGGCGTCTATGGCGGTTATCAGCCCTGGCTGGCCCGTGCCGGACGCTTTCGCTCGCCGGGCGACGGGCAGATCGACTTCAGTGGTATCTTCAGCAAGCTGGCGCAGTATGACTATGACGGCTGGGCGGTACTGGAGTGGGAGTGCTGCCTGAAGGAGGGCGAAACCGGGGCGCGTGAAGGTGCAGCGTTTATCCGTCGCCATATTATTCCCGTGGCTGACCGCGCGTTTGATGATTTTGCTTTAGCAGAGAACGCCCCATCGGTACGCCACCAGCTGGGTCTGGATCGCAACGCCTGAAATGGCGGTATGGATTCAGCGGATGAGCGGTGAGTCAGCTTTCACGCATTAAACCAGAGGGATCGCTATGTCTGTTCAGAAAATCGCCCGGATGGCGGGTGTTTCAGTTGCCACGGTTTCCAGGGTGCTGAATAACAGCGACAGCGTAAAACCGGCTAATCGTCAGAAGGTGCTCGCGGCTATCGAAGAAAGCCAATATCAGCCCAACCTGCTGGCTCGTCAGCTGCGCACGGCGCGCAGCTCGATGATTCTGGTGCTGGTTTCAGATATCTCTAACCCGTTCTGCGCCGAGGTGGTTAAAGGCATAGAGGCGCACGCCGAGAAAAATGGTTATCGCATCCTGCTGTGCAACTCGGGCGCGGAGATAGAACGCTCACGCTCCAGCCTGCAACTGCTCTCCGGCAAAATGGTGGATGGCATCATTACAATGGATGCCTTCAGCAAGCTGCCGGAGCTGAGTCAGCTGATAGGCGCGGCCCCCTGGGTTCAGTGTGCCGAACATGATGACACCGGCCAGGTCTCCTGCGTCGGTATTGACGATGATGTCGCTGCGCAGTCAGTGGTGCAGTTCCTTGCGGCGCGGGGACGTCAGCGCATCGCGTTAATCAATCACGACCTCCGCTACCGATATGCCCGTCTGCGTCAGCAGGGCTACACCCGCCAGCTCAAAGAACAGCACCTGACCTGGCAGGCGATTGCCTGTGCCAGTGAGTTAAGCTTCAGCGCGGGTAAAGCGGCGATGGAGCAACTGCTGGCGGACGAAACCGTTCCTGACGCAGTGTTTGCCGTGTCTGATACGCTTGCCGCTGGTGCCATGACGGCGATTCAGCAGGCGGGGTTACGGATACCCGATGATATCGCCGTGGTGGGGTTTGACGGCAGCGAACTGGCTGAAATGGTCTCACCGCCACTGACAACGCTGGCGCAGCCCTCAAAGGAGATAGGCCGTCGGGCCTGTGAACTGGTGTTGCAGAAAATCATGTGTCCCGATGCGCCTTCACAATGCGTGATCATGCCGGGTGAGCTGGTGGTTCGGGGCAGCAGCTAAACACGCGGCCCGCCTGCCATTCCCCCGTTTAACCACGCCTCTATTGTCCACCAAAAAGCGACAGTGATTGCCATTTAACGCCATTGTGTGACTCTCTTGTTTACTTATATGCTGTTTCCATCGAAGGGCATTCGCACTTCCCGAATCAACGAAGGGGCAGAATATGATTGAGCAAAGATTGTCAGAGCAACGTGGCGTGGGCGATCACGGCTGGCTGAATTCACGTCACACCTTCTCTTTTGCAAACTACTGGGACCCAAAACAGGCGGGCTTCTCCGATCTGCTGGTGATCAATGATGATCGTGTCGCTAAAGGACGTGGTTTCGGTGCGCATCCGCACAGCAATATGGAGATCATCTCTTATGTGCTGGAAGGCGCGCTGGAGCACAAAGACTCAATGGGCACCGGCTCGGTGATTGTTCCCGGCGATGTGCAGCTGATGAGTGCGGGCAGTGGTGTGACCCACAGTGAGTTCAACCACTCAGGTACTGAGGGCGTGCATTTCCTGCAAATCTGGGTGGTGCCTGCTGAGAAGAACACGCCGCCAGGTTATCAGCAAATCTCCGTCAGCGAAGCGGATAAACGCGGTAATCTGCGACTGATCATTTCGCCAGAGGGTGAAAACGGGGCGTTGCGGGTGCGTCAGGATATTCGCATCTACGCGGGACTGTTCCAGGGCGATGAGCAGCAGACGATCACGCTGCCGGACGATCGCTACGCCTATATTCATGTGGCGCGGGGCAGTGTCCGGGTCAATGGCCTGCAGTTTAATGCCGGAGACGGCGCGCGGGTCCGTGATGAGAAAACGCTGTCGTTCAGTCACGGTGACGGGGCAGAAGTGCTGTTATTCGATCTGCGTCCGAATGAAGTGAATCATCCAACCCGTTAAAAGGAAAACTGCGCGGCTTTCACCGCGCAGTTTTTTTTCATCACTGCGCGTTAAGAAACGCCAGCAGATCCTGATTCAGCTGATCCTGATGCGTTACCGCGAAACCATGCGGCGCATTGTCATAGACCTTGAGTTCAGCACCCTCAATCATCTCCGCCGCCACTTTGCCGGTGGATTCAAACGGCACGATCTGGTCGTTACTGCCATGAATCACCAGCGTCGGCACATTCACTTTCGCGACGTCAGCACGGAAATCGGTTTCCGCAAACGCGGTAACGCAGTCCACGGTACTTTTTAGCGAGGCCAGCAGCGCGATGTTCAGCGTCTGCGTCATCACGCCATCTGAAACGGTCTGTCCGGCGTTGGTGCCATAAAACGGGGTGGCGAACTCTTTGATAAACTGCGCGCGATCTTTGAGCAGACCCTCACGAATTCCCTCGAATACCGACATATCGACACCCTGGGGGTAGTCTGCCGTTTTGCCAAAGATGGGCGTAACGGCACCCAGCAACACCAGCGCCGCGACGCGATCGCTGCCGTAACTGCCGATGTAGCGGGTGACGTCGCCGCCACCCATGGAGAAGCCCACCAGCGTCACGTTCTGCAGGTCAAGATAGGTGATCAGGTCATTAATATCCGAGGCGAAGGTATCGTAGTCGTTACCGGTCCAGGGCTGATCGGAGCGACCAAAACCACGACGGTCAAACGCAATAACCCGATAGCCGTTATCGGCCAGGAATTTCATCTGGCTGTCCCACATATCGGCATCCAGCGGCCAGCCGTGGCTGAACAACACAGGTTTACCGGTGCCCCAGTCCTTGAAGTAGATTTGTGTGCCGTCGGTCGTTTTAAAGGTGCTCATGGTATTGCCCTCTGTATGACGTGATGGATAAAAAGTTGGTGTTACGCCAGTCACACTGGCGCCACCAGATAGCGAACCTCGGGTGAGCACTCGCCCTGATGAAAAGCGAAAACCCGCCGCTCTATTTTTTTGTCGTTAATAGTGTAGCGCTCTTTCTGACGCAGATGCTCGACCCAGGAGCCGACCACAAACGTCTCAACGAAAATGCCGGGCTGCAGGATATCTTCATAAAGTGACCAGTTAATGGCGCCACCGCGGCGTCTGACCCGTCGCATATCCTGCATGCAGACGGTAAAAGCGTGTGCATCATCAATAGTAATCCGGTATTCGTAATTCACCATAACCGGCCCGCGTTCGTGACGAATATCCAGCACAGGTGCATTGACGCCGTCACCGATCATGTCGAGATTAAGATCGGGATCCTGATCAAGTCGCCAGCGCCAGACGGTGCTGCTGGCCAGCACCATACTCAGTGCCGCGATACAGAGCGACAGCGAAATGCTGAAGTGCGACGCGAGCTGTCCCCAGAGTGCGCTGCCTGCGGTCATAGAGCCAAAGAAGACCGTCAGATAAACCGCCAGCGCACGCGCTTTCACCCACTTCGCCGCGCTGCGCTGTGCGCCAAGATTCAGCGTCGAAAGCACCGCTATCCAGGCGAAGCCGGTAAAGAACTCGAATGCATTCAGCAGCCAGAAGTGCCGCACAAAAGCCAGCGCCAGCATAGTCAGGGCAAAGATCAGACTGGCGAGCACCATCAGGCGATCGGAGCTCAGGCGACGACGCAGACGCGGCAGCAGTACTGCACCGGTAATCGCGCCGACACCGATGCAGGCCAGCATGATGCCGTAGCCACCAGGGCCAAGGCCGAGCTCTCGACGCGCCACCAGCGGCAGTAAAGCCCAGCCTGCGCTGCCAAACAGGAAGAACGCGAAGGTCCGCACCAGCACGTTACGCAGAACCGGTGCCGCATGCACGTAGCGCAGACCGGCACGCACCGCCGGGAAGAAATGCTCCGGCGGGAGGCGCTGCACACTCGGCTCCGCTTTCCAGCGCCAGAGCACCCAGGCGACGCCCAGTACAGACAACGCATTGAGCAGGAAGACCATCCAGGGGCCGGTGAATGAGAGGATCAGACCGCCCAGCGCCGGACCGATAGCGCGACTGATATTAATGCCGAGCGAGTTAAGGGCAATGGCTGGACCAAGTTCCTGTTTAGTTACCAGATCCGGTACGATCGCCTGGAAGGGCGGTGAACTCATGGCGGCACCCGCGCTCAGCAAAAAAGCAGCGCCCAGCAGCCCTTCAGGTGTCACATGGCCGGTCCAGGCCAGCACCGTCAGCCCGGCCGCGGCGATAAAGGTCCAGAGCTGGGAAAACAGCAGATATTTGCGGCGGTCAACGATATCTGCCATCACGCCCGAGGGCAGCGCGAACAGAAACATCGGCAGACTGCTGGCTGCCTGCACCAGCGCCACGGCCAGCGGGTCGGCACTCAGCGTCAGCATGCTCCAGTTCACGCCCACATCGTTCATCCAGGAGCCGATATTGGAGACCACGGTAGCGATCCACAGCATGCGGAACACCGGCTGGCGCAGCGGCTGTAGCGGTGAAACCTCACCTGAAGTCGTCTCAGGCGGTTCCTGATCGAGCTGGTGGATATCATTAACCTGTGCCATAACGTCTCCCCTGAGGTTTTGTCGCGCCGATGCGCCAGCCGCCAGGCCCGGTCAGCGCCAGCGTGGTAAAGATAATCAGCAGCAGCCAGCCGAATTGGCCTTCAGCCAGTGACCAGCCAGGGTGAACCACCAGCATCGCCACCAGCAGCACCGCGATGATCGGCAGGCAGGCAATCCGGGTTCCCCAGCCGATGATAATAAAAATCGGGCAGATGACTTCCGCCACGATCGCCGGCAACAGACTCATCATCGGTCCCAGCCCGAAGGGATCTTCGATTCGCGTCAGTTCTTCGCTGAAATGGAGAATTTTCGGCAACCCATGCACCTGCAACAGCAGCAGGCTGCCGGTCAGGCGCAGGAAGAACAGCCCCGCGTTGATGCGGGGCGAAAGAGCAATAGCGCTATTCATGATTAAAACGCGAAGCAGCTGCAGCCGAGCGCGCCCCAGAAGGCGTTATCTTCGGCGACCGGCACGCTGGAACCCCGCGCAATCTCATGCGAGTGTTGATGAACCCCACACGGACCGCTGCAGTGGTGGACGGCGGGTATCATGCCTGCCCGGCTCTGCGCAACCGGCGGGGCGCTGCGATAGTGACCCGGCACGTTTACCACTGGCGACCACTCAGGCAGGACCGGAATCGCGGGCGGTGCATCCACGCTGAACGAACCAGCGGCATAGACAATATTGCCATCCACCACGGTCAGCACCGACTCAATGCCTTTGATTTCTTCTTCCGGCACGCTGAAGAAGTCCTTGCTCAGCACGGCCAGATCCGCCAGTTGCCCGATTTTGATCTGGCCTTTTTTACCCTGTTCACTGGAGAACCAGGCGCTGCCCTGGGTCCAGAGCATCAGCGCCGTTTCGCGGTCAGGGCGGGCACTGACGTCATACATCTGCATGCCGCCCACGGTGCGACCGGAAACCAGCCAGTAGAGTGCGGTCCAGGGGTTGTAGCTGGCGACGCGGGTCGCATCGGTGCCGAGTCCGACCGGAACGCCGGTCTCCAGCATTTTCTGCACCGGCGGCGTGTGGCGGGTGGCTTCGATGCCGTAGCGCTCAGCAAAGTATTCCCCCTGAAACGCCATGCGGTGCTGCACCGCAATGCCACCGCCCAGCTCTTTAATACGATCGATATTGCGCTGAGTAATCGTTTCCGCATGGTCAAAGAACCAGTGCAGGCCATTAAACGGAATATCGCGGTTGACCTTCTCGAAGACATCCAGCATCCGGCTGATCGACTCGTCATAGGTCGCATGCAGGCGGAATGGCCAGCGATGCTCCACCAGATGCCGCACTACGCGCTCCAGCTCATCTTCCATACCGGGTGCCAGGTCGGGACGCGGCTCCAGGAAATCTTCGAAGTCAGCCGCCGAGAAGACCAGCATTTCACCTGCGCCGTTGTGACGGAAATAGTCGCTGCCCTGGCCTGGCGTCAGCATGTCCGTCCACTTCTCAAAATCTTCCAGTTCATGCCCCGGACGCTGCGTGAAGAGGTTGTAGGCGATACGCAGCGTCATCTGTTTTTTCTGATGCAGCTCAGCGATCACTTCATAATCTTCGGGGTAGTTCTGGAAGCCGCCGCCGGCGTCAATCGCGCTGGTCAGGCCCAGACGGTTCAGCTCACGCATAAACTGGCGGGTGGAGTTGATCTGCTGTTCCAGCGGCAACTTCGGGCCTTTCGCCAGGGTGGCGTAGAGGATCATCGCATTGGGACGGGCGATCAGCAGGCCGGTGGGATTGCCGTTACTGTCGCGCTGGATTTCACCACCCGGCGGGTTCGGCGTCTCTCTGGTGTAGCCAACCACTTTCAGTGCGGCGCGGTTGAGCAGGGCGCGGTCATAAAGGTGCAGCAGGAAAACCGGCGTGTCAGGGGCCGCTTCGTTGATCTCATCCAGCGTCGGCATCCGGCGCTCGGCAAACTGGAACTCGGTCCAGCCACCGACGACACGTACCCACTGCGGTGACGGGGTACGCAGCGCCTGTGCTTTCAGCATCCGCAGCGCATCGGCCACCGACGGTACACCTTCCCAGCGCAGCTCAAGGTTGTAGTTCAGCCCGCCGCGGATCAGATGCAGGTGTGAATCGTTCAGGCCCGGCACGGCGGTGTGGCCTTTGAGATCGATCACTTTAGTGCCGTCACAGTGATACTCCATCGCCTCTGCCAGCGTGCCCACCGCAACAAATTTGCCATCACGAATTGCCACGGCTTCTGCGACCGGATTGCTGCGGTCAACAGTATGAAATTTGCCATAGGTCAGTATCAGTTCAGCTTTACCCAGCGTAACCATAGATCCTCCTCAACGGGGTTGTCCAACTCAGCGCGGGACAGGAAGTGCCGCAATAAGCAGGGCACGAATAAGCCGGATTATGGTGAGCGGGCTGAGGGATCGTCTAGTTATACAGAGGGATACCTATACCTTCGTATAGTTATACGCAGAGATAATAGTTTGCCGTGGCACGTCGCCCTACACTGCGACCAGACAGCCAGCAGCAGGACAACAAACCTGCCCTGACCGTCTTTTTGCTCCGCGCCGGTTGGCGGAAATTCCGTTACTTAACCTCTATGGGTGAACGCATGTCCAACGCAAAGCTTGAAGTCCTCACGCCACATAACAGCCAGATTATCTTCATCGACCAGCAGCCGCAGATGGCCTTTGGCGTGCAGTCGATTGACCGTCAGGTGTTGAAAAATAATACCGTTGCGCTGGCGAAGGCGGCAAAAGTCTTCAATATCCCGACCATCATTACCACGGTCGAAACCGAAAGCTTCTCCGGTCATACCTATCCGGAGCTGCTGGATGTCTTCCCTGGTCAGGACATTTTGGAGCGTAGCTCGATGAACTCCTGGGATGACCAGAAAGTGCGTGATGCCCTGGCGGCGAACGGCAGGAAAAAAGTGGTGGTGTCGGGACTCTGGACAGAAGTTTGTAACAACAGCTTTGCCCTGTGCGCGATGCTGGAAGGCGACTACGAAATCTATATGGTGGCCGACGCGTCAGGCGGTACCACCAAAGAAGCGCATGACTACGCGATGCAGCGCATGATCCAGGCGGGAGTGGTGCCGGTGACCTGGCAGCAGGTGATGCTGGAGTGGCAGCGTGACTGGGCCAACCGTGACACTTACGATGCGGTGATGAACATCGCCAAAGAGCATTCAGGTGCCTATGGCATTGGTGTGGATTATGCCTACACCATGGTGCATAAAGCGCCATCACGTCAGAAAAGTGAACACCGTACTCTGGCACCGGTTCACGCGCCGGTCCGCTAAGGGTCGCTCTGCTGATCGGCACGCGCTGCCGGTCAGCAGACGGGCATCACAGGAGTCCGGTCATGAATCCTTTACTTCTTTCCCTGGCGGCAGGGGTGCTGATTGGCGTGCTGTACGGCCTGCTTAAGGTCCGTTCACCCGCTCCGCCTGCGATTGCGCTGGTGGGCCTGCTGGGAATGTTACTGGGCGGGGCGCTGGTGCAGGCGATGATACCTGCGGCGCATGCGACCGTCCTGCAGTCGCTCAGCGATCAGCCTGAAACACACCCGTTGCGGATAAGCTGAACATGTTGAAATCCTACATTATTTCTCTCACGGTGGGCCTGCTTGCCGGGGTAATCTATGCGTTGATTAACGTTAACTCTCCGGCTCCGCCGATTATTGCTCTGGTGGGGCTGTTCGGCATGCTGGTGGGTGAACAGGTCATTCCGCTGGCTAAACGTCTGCTTCGCCGTCAGCCGGTGACGCTGAAGTGGTTTCGCCATGAGTGTGTGCCAAAAATCAGTGGAACACCGCCACCCGATGGCGATAACACCCCTTAAGTCCTCGCGTACCGCACGGTGAGGCGTTCCGGAGAATAACGGCATGGCGCTGTCACAGCGTATTATCATTGTTGATGATGAACGCGCGGTCCGCAGTGGACTGAGCAATCTGTTGCACTCAGACGGCTACCCGACGCGCTTATATGAGTCCGGTGAAGCGCTCCTGAGCGATGACGATGCCCTTTCAGAGGCGGGCATGCTGATCATTGATGTCGGACTCAAGGGCATGTCCGGCTTTGAGCTGTTTGTTCTCCTGAAACAGCAGACAGAACTGCCCCCGGTCATCTTTATTTCGGCAGACCTGGATGACACTACCCTGTGGTATGCCATCGCCCTGGGTGCGGTCACGTTTTTGCGAAAGCCCATTGATGTTGATACGCTGCTGACACTGATCCGTTGCGAGTTATCCAGGGGAGAAGCCCGCTGATGAGCATGCTTTCGGTTAATGTCCAGGAAAGTGACGACGCAGGGATCGCGATTGACCATTTCGACACGCTGACGCCGCTGGCGCAGGATGGCTGTCTGCTCTGGATGCTGGCGCGCTGTCAGTCTGGTGAATCCATAATTATCGCCACCAGTCAAAGTGACGACGTCACCTTTCAGGCGACGCAGCGGCTCAAAAATGAGCGTGCGCTGGCAGGCTATCTTTCACCGCGCTGGGCAATCACCGCGACCGGCACCACCCGTTATCACAATCGTTATGCCCTGATTTATCCTTCGTTTCCGTTTCGAACGCTGGCTCACAATCTCGCCACGCCACCTGAACACATCGCTGACTTTCTGCAGGTTGCGTTGCAGCTTTGCTACACGCTCGGTCAGGCGCATCATCAGGGCATCGTGCATGGCGATATCAAGCCGGGCCACTTTTTTGTGACTGACGAGGGGCGCTTTCGCCTGGGCGGGTTTGGACTGGCCTCGCTGGCCGTGCAGTCGGCGGACAAAACCAGTCTGCGCGCTTCAGGCGGTACGCTGGCCTATATGTCTCCTGAGCATACCGGCCGCACGCCGCATCCGGTCAGCAGCCTCAGCGATCTCTATAGCCTGGGTGTCGTGCTGTATGAGTACCTGACCGGCAGACTGCCATTTGGCTCACCCGACGCGGGTGAAGCAGAGTGGATTCATCATCACATCGCTACCGCACCCCGGCCCGCCGATCAGGTCAGAGACGATGTGCCGCTGATGCTCTCGGTGATTCTGTTGCGTCTGCTGGCAAAGTCGCCCGCAGAGGGATATCAGACCGTGCAGGGACTGATGGCCGATCTGCGCCGCTGTCAGGCGACCCTCACTGCCGAAAACACCATTGCGCCGTTTACGCCCGGTCTGCAGGAGCGGTTCAGCAGCAGTTTCCGCCCCGAGACGCTGTTCACGCAGCATCCACAGGCGCGCGCATTACTGACCACGCTTGAGGCGGTCAACCGCAGCGGCACGCAGAGTCTGGTGATGCTGAGCGGGGCACCCGGTTCCGGGAAATCTGCCATCATCGCCTCTGCACTGAAAAACCTGCAGCACCGACAGATTCTGCTGGCCGCCAGCAAGGCCGATCAGCATTCGCCAGCCGCCCCCTATGCCGCAATCGCCTCCGCGTTTCGTACGGTCACGCTCTATCTGCTGGGTTTGTCAGCCCCGGAAGTCAGCAAATGGCGGGGGCGACTGCTGCGGTTACTGGGCGGATATACCGATTTAGCCATTGAGCTGGTGCCTGAATTAAAACAGCTGCTGAATATCCGGACGCTGCCGCCCGTGGTACGCCACGCCACGGACGCCCGCGAGCAGTTTAACCAGATGGCGTGTGCGCTGATTGAGGCTTTTGCCACGCCGGGTCGCCCGCTGGTGATGCTGATTGATGATGTTCACTGGGCAGATAATGCCACGCTGCAACTGCTGGAAACGCTGATCACTCGTAGTGAACATCGGCCTTTTATGCTGGTGCTCGCTTTCCGGGAGGGCGAATCGATGCCCTGTCCGATGATTGCCGGTTTTCTGCTGCGGATCAGAGAATCCGCGGCGCGGCTTGTGGCGCTGACGCCGCAGCCGCTCAGCGTGAAAAGCATTGGCCGCTGGCTGGCGGGGAGGCTGCATACCCGCCCCGGTGGCCATCGCGAACTGGCACAGATTATTTTTGACAAAAGCGGTGGTAATCCGCTCTCTGTGCAGGCGTTCTTTCGTCAGGCGGTGGACGATGGAGTCATCTACTTTCGTCAGAATCCGCTGAAATGGCATTACGACAGCCAGGCACTGATTGCGCGTCAGTACACCGACAACGTGGCAACGCTGGTGCTGAATCAGCTGGTACGGATGCCGGAGATAACACGGCAGTTGCTGGGCGATCTGGCCTGCCTGGGCGCCAGCGGCGAACTCTCCCTGATAAGTCATATCAGCGGGACGCCTGTTACACGGCTTCAGCAGCAGCTTGAACCTGCTGTCAGTGGCCGTTTTATCACCCTGACGGGCGGCAACTACGCCTTTACCCACGATCGGGTTCACAACGCGGCATTTTTACTGCCCGACCGCCGACAGCAACAGCATCTTCACCAGCAGGCGGCGGCCTGGCTGTCAGATGCGGTGATGACGGCGGATAACAGTGAAACACTGTTCCGGACGGTTTATCACATTGGCATGATTGCTGAACTGCCGCTGAGTGTCGCAGAGCGTGAGCGTTATTATCCGCTCTGTCTGCGTGCTGCACAGGGAGCGAAGCGTGCAGGGGACTACCTCTCGGCGCTGCGCTATCTGCGCACCGCCCAGCGGCTTAGCCAGCGGATGGTGACCGGTAATGACTTTATGCTGGGTCTGGATGAGGCGGAGTGCGAGTTTCTGCACGGTAATCTCAGCAACGCACAATCGCTCTGCACCCGACTGCTGCGTGAGCCTGGCACACTCAGTGAAAAATCCAGGGCTGCCTGTCTCTCCGCTGAAATTCATATGCGTCAGTCTGACAATCATCTGGCGCTGGAAACCGCACTCGCCTGGCTGGCAGTCTTTGGTGAGCATTTCAACCGCAATCCGGATGACGCAGAGATCGACGCCGCCTGGCTGTCGCTCAGGACGCGCATTGGCGACTCCCCGCAAGCGGCTTTTTCACGGCTGACGCTGAACAGCAATGCCGAAACGGAGTCGGTGCTGAACCTGATGGCCAGCACCATTTTTGTTTCCGCCTACGACTGCCCGCAGCTGCATCTGATGCTGGTCTGCCGGATGCTGGAGATGACGCTGGACCAGGGCATGACAGGGGCTTCTGCGTTTGGTCTCGCCTGGTTCAGCGTACTGACTGGCGACCGCTATCAGGCCTGGCAGTTTAGCTATGCCTGTGGCCGTGTGGCGCGAGAGCTGGTGGAAGAGCATAACTTTATCCGCTACAAAGCACGCACGCTGCTGCCACTGGATCAGGTGGGGATCTGGACACAGCCGCTGGAAGTCGCCGTGGAGTGTGCCCGCGAAAGTTTTCGCGTGGCGGTGATGCATGGCGACCGCTCTTTTGCCTGCCTCTCGCTGCGTCATCAGATCATGAATACGCTGACACGCGGCGATCACCTTGAGTCGGTGCTGACCTCCATTGAGCGTGGGCTCGCGTTTACCCGCAAATCCTATTATCCCGATGTCGAGAACGTGCTGGTGATGCAGAAGCAACTGGTGATGCAACTGCGTAACAGCAATGGATTCAGGGCAGAGGATCGTGTCACCTCTTTGCCGCTGGTGGCGGGCAGTGAGCCGGGGCCGATATCCGGCCCTAAAGCGATGGTGCGGTTCTGGGCCGGTCTCTATCGGGGAATGGCGCATTTCTTTGCGGCTGAATACCGGGAGGCGCTGCGCTGTTTTGAGGCGGTTCATCCGCTGATTAGCGCAGTGCCCGCTTATATCTATCTGATGGATTTTCATTTCTACAGCGCATTGTCACTGAGTCACCAGCCTGAAGCGGCTGACAGCAACGCGCTGCGCGGCCATCTCGATAAATTTGCTGACTGGGCAGACCTCAACCCCGCTCTGTTTGCAGACAAATATGCTCTGCTCAGGGCCGAGTGTGCGCGTCTTGATGGCAACACGGGCGAAGCGCTGCAGCAGTATGAACGGGCTATTCGTCTCTCCAGACAGGCGGGGTATCTGCACATTCATGCGCTGGCGAATCAGCTGGCAGGCCGCTGTTATAAGGCTTTGCAGCTGGATATCGCAGCAGATGCGTATATTAAAGCCGCAACAGGAAGCTGGGAGAACTGGGGTGCGCAGGCGATGGTGCGTCAGCTGGAGCAGCGCTATCCGCATCTGTCTGCGCCGCTGCAAAACAGCGCGCTGGCGACGATTCCGTTTACTCAGGATGCTGCGTTTTATGACATGGAGAGCGTGCTGACCGCCGTGCGCGCCCTGACGGAGGAGATCAACCTTGATCGGTTGATACATACCCTGATGCGAATGCTGCTGGAACGGGCCGGTGCTCAGCGCTGTCGGCTCATCCGGATTCTGGATGGCACCCTGCCGGAGACGCAGGCCTGGGCAGAGAGCATGGCAGAGGGGGTACGGGTGCAGATTGTCAAAGAGCGGCCTCTCGCCACCGACCTGCCTTTATCCGTGCTGTCAGCGGTGATCCGTACCGGTCAGGAGATACGCACCGGCAAGCCGGAGGCGTTCAGTCCCTTCAGCCAGGATCCCTATCTGGTGGCTTCGGGCGCAGCGGTGTTGTGTGTCCCGATGTTCAGGCAGGCCAACATGGTCGGGGTGCTCTATCTGGAGAATCGCCTGATGCCCGACGCGTTTACAGCTGAGCACTCCCACATCGTGAAAACCCTGAGTGCGCAGGCGGCCGTATCCCTGGAAAACGCACGGCTCTACGCGGAGCTGCTTGAGGAGAACACGCATCGGCGGCGGGTTGAGAAGCAGCTGCGAGCCAGCAAAACCTCGCTGATGCTCGGCGAGAAGATCAGCCATACCGGTACCTGGCGCTGGGAAGTGACAGAGGACATGATGATGGTCTCTGAAGAATATGGCCGTATTCTTGGCCTGCCAGCTGAACAAAAAGGGCTGTCGATGGCAGATTTTCTGACCCGCGTTCATCCCGATGATCACGCGTGCATCAGTGAACTGGTCACGCTTAGCGTCAGCCAGGGGCATAGTATGCAGGCTGAGTTCCGTGTGCTCCGGCCGGATGGGGAATGCCGCTATATCAAGGGTATCGGCGAACCAGTAGACAATTTCCCCGAGGTGAAAGAGTATTTCGGCACCATTTCGGATATCACTTTACAGCGCCAGGCAGAAGATACCGCGCGTATGGCCCAGGCGGATCTGGCTCGGGTCACACGGGCCACCACCGTCGGGCAGCTGACTGCTTCCATCGCCCACGAAATTAACCAGCCGCTGATGTCAATTGTGGCAAACGCCGGTGCCAGCCTGCGCTGGTTAAAGCGTGAGCCGTTGATGCTGGAAAATGCCAGCAGCAGTCTGAACGAGATTATTAAAGAGGGTAAACGTGCCGGAGAGATTATTCGTGGTCTGCAGGCGCTGACCCGCAATCATGAACCGAGCTTTGCGCCGGAAAACCTGCATCTGATCGCCCGTGATATTCTGGCGCTCTCCCGGATCGAGCTGGAACGGCGGGGCATTTCACTGGAACTGAAACTCAAAGCGGCCAGGGCAGATATTTTCTGCGACCGCGTTCAGATTCAGCAGGTGCTGCTCAATCTGGTCATCAACGCTATCGATGCCATGTCCGATGATTTACCGCGCGCGGCCCTGCTGCGACTCACCTCCGAGAATCCTACGGCTGACACGCTGCGATTTGAGGTGCTGGATAGCGGTTGCGGATTGCCTGATGGCGTGCGTGAACGGATCTTTGAGTCGTTCTACACCACCAAGAAAAGCGGCATGGGTATGGGATTAACCATCAGTAAAGGGATCATCAAAAAGCATTGCGGAGAGTTAGGCGCAGAAAACCGGCCAGAAGGCGGCAGCCGCTTCTGGTTTACGCTGCCACTGGAATAAGCGTGCGGGCCAGCTTCAGGTGCTGGCCTTAACGACGGCGGGTATGGTCAATATTGAGCCGCTCAGCTGCACGCACCAGATCGGTCAGCGAGCGCGCATTCATCTTCTCCATCACCCGCCGCTTGTGGACTTTAGCCGTAATCTCACTGACGCCCATTTCGGCGGCAATCTGCTTATTCAGCAGGCCACTGATCGCCAGCAGCATTACCTCGCTTTCACGCGGTGTCAGGGTCTGGTGCCGCTGGAATATCTCTCGCCGCTCCTCAGAGGACGCCATATTCTGTTCTGCGATGCGCAACGCTTCCGCTACCGCCTGCAACATACGATCGGGATCTACCGGTTTGGTCAGAAACTCATAAGCGCCGGTTTTCATCGCCCGCACCGTGACCGGAATGGTCCCGAAGCCGGTTAAAAAGATGGTGGGGATCGTGTAACCGCGATCGAGCAGCGCCTGGGCAACATCGAATCCATCTGCGCCGGGCAGATTGATATCCAGAATCAGGCAACAGGGAAGGGGAGGGATAGCATGAGTCAGGAAATCATCTGCCGATGAAAAAGAGATAACCGTGTAATCGTCGGCGGTGAGCAGATTACGCAATGCTGAAGTCACAGCAACGTCGTCGTCAACAATATATACAATGGGGTTCATAGGGACCTCATTCCAGCCAGAGTTTTACTGATAATTAAATTAAACATGACGCGTAAAGAGGCCCTGAACAGTGAGCATCCGGCAGGGTTATCAGGATATTACCATAACAGTTATCATTATCATCTTATAATTAACAGCATGTTAAAAATAAGATAAATTACTGATAGATATGATTAAATCGTGAGCGTTATTCTATGGTCTGAGCGTCGTTATTCCGGTCTGATGAGTATTGGACTGTAATCTGAGTGCCCTGTTTGTGCAATCAACGGAGCGCACCCTTGCAGCCAGCAGAATAGTGATCGCCATTCGCTGAAATAGTCCATAAAACTGCTCGCCGGATTAAATATTCCACGCTTTTTTAATGCCGTAATAAGTCCGTGCCAGTGCTTAATTCATCTCTGGAATAAGCGGCACGGTAACGGGCAATCAGTGGTTAATTTACTCCGGCACTAAGCAGTGCTGCGATGTCCGCGTCATACAAAAAAAAGGGTTGTTGCCCGCACTTGATAGTTACAACATACATAAATAGATTTATTAAACCCGACGATTAGCAGCCGGATGGTCATTGCTTAGCAACATAAGAGTTCTTTTTTGTCGTTCCCACCAGGCAGTCGTAAAAACCCCTGATTTCATCCGGTAAGAAGTCATTACATTTTAAAAAAGCCTTAACTGTCAGCGATTAACCTCAATAAGCGTAGCGGTATTCATGGCGCGGCTGATAATACTCACTACGCTTGGAAGACAACCCTTTCATTTCGGGGATATTTTTTCCAGCCCAGCGCTATCCGCCATGTCGTCATGAGGCTCATATGAGTGAAAATTACTGCACCATTGTTTTCAATGGTGAACGATTAAAAGGATTGGCTGATCAACCGCTTATCGATTTTCTGGATGCTCAGGGGAAAAAACTGCCTCATGTCTGTTATCACCCGGCGTTAACGCCGCTGCAAAGCTGTGATGTCTGTTGGGTCGATGCCAATGGCGAGCGGGTTCGTGGCTGTACGCTTCGTACCGAAGAAGGTCTGACGGTCCGGAGCGAGGGCAGTACGTTGAAAGCCGCGCAGCAGGAGGGCATGGATCGACTCCTTAATCGTCATGAGCTTTACTGCACCGTCTGCGAACATAATACCGGTGACTGTACGCTGCATAACGCAGTAGCCGATATGCACATTCCGATTCAGTACTATCCTCATCAGCCCAAGCCTTACGCGAAAGATCACTCCAATCCGTTTTACACCTACGACCCTGACCAGTGCATCTTATGCGGTCGCTGTGTCGAGGCATGCCAGAATGTCGAGGTCAACGAGACGCTCTCCATTGACTACACCCAGGCGCACCCACGCGTATTGTGGGATGGCGGCACCGAAATTGCCGGTTCCAGCTGCGTCAGCTGTGGGCACTGCGTTACGGTCTGCCCGTGCAATGCACTGCTGGAAAAAACCATGCAGCCCGATGCGGGACCGTTTACCGCCATGGATGAAGGGCTGAAGCGTCCGCTTATCGACTTTGTGAAAACGCTGGAAAACAGTATCGGCATGGAGCCAATTACCGGCGTGTCAAAAATTGACGTGGCGCTGCGTCAGTCTGAAATCAAACGCACCAAAACGGTCTGCACCTACTGCGGTGTGGGCTGCAGCTTTGAAATCTGGACCCGCGATCGCCATATCCTGAAAGTACAGCCGGTTGCCGAAGCGCCAGCCAATGGCATCTCCACCTGTGTTAAAGGCAAATTTGGCTGGGATTTCGTCAACAGTCCGGAACGCCTGACAACGCCGCTGATTCGCGAGAATGGCCGCTTCCGGCCTGCCAGCTGGGATGAGGCATTACAGCGGGTTGCTGATGGACTACGTGGCGTTGCGCAGAACTATGGCGGTGACGCGATAGGCTTTATCGGCTCCAGCAAGGCGAGTAATGAAGAAGCCTATCTGACCCAGAAAATCGCCCGCTTAATCTTCGGCACAAACAATGTCGATAACTCTTCCCGCTATTGTCAGAACCCGGCCACAGAAGGGCTGTTCCGCACCGTGGGCTACGGCGGTGATGCCGGAACGATTGAGGATCTGCAGCAGACCGATTTGATTGTGCTGGTTGGCAGCAATCTCTCCGAGAACCATCCGGTTATCGCTTCGCACATCAAACAGAGCCATAAACATCAAGGCCAGAAACTGCTGGTTGTCGATCCGCGCCGTCACGAAATGGCGGAACGGGCTGACTGTTATCTGCGCATCCGGCCTGGCACCGATCTCGTCTGGGCCTCGGCGATGGCGAAATATATGTTCGATCACGGTTATGCCGATGAGGCGTTTCTGGCACAGCGGGTTAATCAGGTTGAAGAGTACCGCGCCTCGCTCGATGTCTTTACGCTCGACTATGCCAGCGAGATCTGCGGCCTGAGCGAAGCCGAACTCACAGAGGCGGCGGAGATGATCGGCCAGGCGGGCAGCGCCTGTATCTTGTGGGCGATGGGGATTACCCAGCACAGCCACGGGGCCGACACCAGCACGGCGCTGTCGAACCTGCTGCTGGTCACCGGCAACTATGGCCGGCCTGGCACCGGTGGCTACCCTATGCGCGGACACAATAACGTGCAGGGTGCCAGCGACTTCGGCTGCCTGAGCAACCTCTATCCCGGCTATGAAAAAGTCACTGACGACGCGGTGCGGGAAAAATGGGCGCGTGCATGGGGCGTCTCTCCTGATGCACTCTCTGACAAGCCCGGCGCGGATAACTTCAAAATGGTGCAGGAGGCGGGAGAAGGCAAAATTCGCGCAATGTACATCACCGGCGAAGAGACCGCGTTTGCCGATGCTGATTCAGATAATGTGCATGCCGCCTTCAGCAGGCTGGAGTTTATGGTGGTTCAGGACATCTTCATGTCACGTACCGCTGAATTTGCCGATGTGGTATTGCCCGGTGCGCCCAGCGTGGAGAAAGAGGGCACGTTTGTGAACACCGAGCGGCGAATTCAGCACTTTTCCCCGGCCATGAAACCGCTGGGTGACTGTCGTCCAGACTGGCAGATCTTCACCGATCTTGCCGCGCGCCTCGGTCACCCGTGGCATTACCCGAATCCGGGCGCGATCATGGCGGAAGCAGCGGGTATTGCGGATATTTTCGCTGGCGTCAGCTATGAGCAACTGGTCGGCTGGCAGTCGCAGCTCTGGCCGGTCAATGCTGCAGGTGAAAGCACGCCGCGTCTCTACACGGAACGGTTCAATTTCCCGGATGGCAAAGCCCGGCTTTATCCGCTGAGCTGGCAGCCACCTGCTGAGCAGGAGGACGCAGAGTACAATCTGCTGCTGAATAACGGCAGGATGCTGGAGCATTTCCAGTCGATGAACCAGACCGGGCAGGGTGGCCGCATGATGTCGCTGTCGCCTAATGCCTTTGTTGAGATCTCACCGGAACTGGCTGCCTCGCGCGCGCTGACCGAAGGAGAGTGGGTGCGCATTACCTCAAGGCGCGGCTCGCTGGATGTCCCGGTTGTTATCACCGGGCGTGTAGCGGGTAACGTGCTGTTTATGCCGATTCATCATGGTAAGGATGGCGTCAACGCACTCACCGGCGAACATCACGATCCCGACGTCAACACACCGGCTTATAAAGAGCTTGCCGTGAACATGAAGCGAATCGAACGGCGGACGCAGCCCAATCCGCTGCCGTTACACAACTTCCGCCACGGCAGTCGAACCCCACTGGATCACCTGCCGATTGAACAAAAATGGCAGCAGGCTGGCTACCGTGAACCGCCTGAACACGTCGAAAAACCGGAGAAATTTTAATGGCAGAACGGATGAAATATCAGGTCACGCCGACACGCACCGAGCCGACCGCCCGCGAGGAGATGGATGATCTGCTTGAAAATCTCCACCAGCATGGCTTTTTGCGGCTGGCGAACGATCTGGTTAAGTCAAACAGTGAGGTGGGGAAAATTCTGGTCTCAGGTCTTAACCAGCCCGGCACCCAGAACGCGCTTCAGAACCTTTCGCTGCTGATGATGACGCTGGGCAGCGTGCCACCAGAGCGATTTAATCATCTGCTGCTGGCGGTTCGTGATGCCGCGATGGCGGTCAAACCGGCGCGCGATGAAGCGCGTCAGGACAAAGCCGCGCCGGGCATCCGCGGCATTATCCGGTTACTTAATGACGAGGATCTCTGGCGCGGGCTGCGGCCGATCTTCGCCGCGCTGGAGGTCTTCTCAAAGCAGATTGACCGTGAAGAGCAGAAGCCGATTACCCGCTTCAGTGGCAAGCCCACCCGCGAGTAACTCAGATTGCGATCGTTCAGGATTGTGTGGGGGTGTAGATCAGATGACCGGCTACACCGCCTGCACCGCCATCTTTAGGATGGTTGATGCCATCGGAAACTGGCACATCGGTGAAGTCAAAAGGTGAAACACCTTCTAAGCAGGCGACGTTAACCCCAAACTGATCGGGCTGCGAGCGGCTCTGGTGAAAGGTATAAATGCCGCAGACGGAGCAGAAGTAGTGGCCCACCTCTTTGCTGTTGAAGCGATACTCTGTGAGCTGTGCTTCACCCTGCGTCAGCTCGACCTTTGTCGCAAATACCACCACCGCGCCGCGCATCCGGCAAAACGAGCAGTTGCAGCGGCGCACGGTGTTGAATCCATCCTTCAGCGTTACCCGGTATGCCACTGCGCCGCAGTGGCATTGCGCTGTCATTTCAGTTTGCATCACGATCTCCTGTGTCATTTAACCCGCCAGCTTTCAGCCTACGCCAAAGCCGGAGGTTTGGCAGCATCAGAGTCCGGGGTGTCACCCATTCAGGCAGTTCGAACCGTGCCTGTTTTTTAAATCAGACCACAATCCGCAGTTCTCCATCGTTCCTGGCTCAGACGGTGATAAGCGTGATCTCTTCAACCGCAAAGGCATCAAGCAGGATTTTATCAAGCTTCTCTTCCACCACCAGCGTTGAAATGTCACGGCATTTCGCCACGCTGAACCGCGCCACAGCGGGGATTTTATCTGCCGTCAGCCCGACAATAACCTGATTGCTCTGGGCCATGGCGACTTTCTTGAATTCACAATCCGCATAGTTAAAACCGGTCAGCCCGGCTTCAGGACTCATGGCGCAGCCGCCAATAAATGCCTGATCGAAAAGTATCCCCTGAATCTGGTTAATCGCGGTTTGCCCGACTGCGCCGCCGGTGCTTTTTTGTATCTGCCCGCCCAGCATGATCACCTCTGCGACAGGATGATTGATCAACAGCGCGGCGATATCGGGCGCATTGGTGACAACCGTCAGACTCAGCTCAGGCGGAAGCGCCTTTGCCAGCGCCAGATTGGTGGTGCCGGCATCAATGAAGATACAGCTGCTGGCTTTCACCAGACTGGCACAGCGCTGCGCGATCAAGGCTTTTGCTGCATGATCGTGCTCTTTTCGGCTGACAAACGTGCCTGCACCCTGCAACTGTAAAACTGCGCCGCCATACACTTTTTTGCATAAGCCCTCTTTACTGAGTTCATGCAGATCGCGGCGGATCGTGTGCTCAGACACTGCCATCTGCCGGGCCAGATCCACGCAGACCACACGACCATTCTGCTGCAGGATCTCACGAATCAGGGCTTGCCGCTGCTGCGGGAAAGCTGCATAATCGAGCATGTAGACTCCAGAGTGTTCATAAACGAGCTATAGTGAGCATGATCGTTCACTTACCGGCAGGGTGTCAATAGCGGCTAATCGATACGCTTACTTTGTCTCTCAAGCATCTGATTAAGGATCGTAATGGCTAATAACGTCTCATCCGCTCAGGCAACGCGCATCATCTTTTTTCTGGCCGGATTTATTACTGCAACCTGGGCCGTGATTGTGCCTTTCGCGCGTGCTAATACCGGCGTTAATGAAGCACAACTGGGCACGTTACTGCTCTGTCTGGGCGTCGGTGCCTTGATCGCAATGCCGGTGACGGGCTGGCTGACCAGCCGCTTTGGCTGCCGCCGGGTGATCCTGGTTGCCGTTGCGCTGATCGTTATCAGTACACCCTGGCTGGCGGTGCTTAGCGATCCGCTGCTGCTGGCGCTGGCATTACTGATTTTTGGCATCGGCATCGGGGTGACCGACTGCGCCATGAACATTCAGGCGATCCTGGTGGAAAAGCAGGCTGCGAAACCGGTGATGTCCGGCTTTCACGGCATGTACAGCTTGGGCGGCATTGCGGGTGCTGGCTTTATGACGCTGCTGCTGGCGATGGGTTTTAGCGTGCTGACCGGCTGCTTACTCGCGGTAGCGGCGGTGATTATCATGACGCTGGTCAGCGTATCGGGTTTACTGACTTACGCCAATCCCGCTGAAGGCCCGGTGTTTGCAGTTCCGCGTGGTAGCGTACTGATTATCGGCATCATCTGCTTTGCAGTCTTCCTGACCGAAGGCACCGTGCTGGACTGGAGTGCGGTCTATCTGACTGATGTCCGGGCCATTCCGGTCTCACTGGGCGGGCTGGGTTATACCTGCTTTGCTGTGGCGATGACGGTGGCGCGCCTGACCGGCGATCGCATCATCTCGTCGCTG
This sequence comes from Pantoea sp. X-Soil-YNGN-785, assembly GCF_059730585.1. Classification (NCBI taxonomy): domain Bacteria; kingdom Pseudomonadati; phylum Pseudomonadota; class Gammaproteobacteria; order Enterobacterales; family Erwiniaceae; genus Pantoea; species Pantoea sp. X-Soil-YNGN-785. The sequence goes on along the minus strand of NZ_AP035943.1, from coordinate 352,859 downwards.
GGTCGTCTGCCTGTGGTGCAGGGTGGTGCACTGGTTGCCGCAGCAGGCATGGCGATGGTGACCTTTATCGCCTTCTGGCCGCTGGCACTATTGGGTTACACCCTGGTCGGTGCAGGCTGCGCCAATATCGTGCCGGTGATGTTTTCTGCTGCCGGACGTCAGACGGTGATGCCGCAGGCGGTCGCCATACCGGCTATTACCACGCTCGGCTATCTGGGCGTGCTGAGCGGACCCGCCGTCATTGGCTATGTGGCGCATTACACCCATCTGGGTTTCTCATTTTCACTGATCATGGCGCTGATGCTGGTCGTTGGCGCGGTTTCTCTAACCCTTAACCTGGGCCACAACACGGCAAAGAAAAACAGATGAAAATCGCCCACGTCGCACTCTGGACACGTCACCTTGAGGTACAGCAGCAATTCTGGCGCGAGTGGTTTAACGCGGAGAGCAATGCGCGCTATAAAAGCCGGAACCGTCCCGGCTTCGCCTCCATCTTTATGCAACTGGAGCAGGGCGCAACCATTGAGCTGATGACCCTGCCCGATTTGGCAGAGGGACAGCCGGGCAGGGAAGTCACTGGCTGGGCACACATAGCAATAAGCATCGGTAATGAGCAGCAGGTTGATGAGATGGCCGCCAGAGCGGTAGAGAAAGGGATTCTGGTCGCGGCACCGCGCCGCACGGGTGACGGCTATTATGAAGCGATTATTCGCGATCCGGATGGAAACCTGATTGAGCTGGTCGCAGAGTAATTAACAAAGCCATTATGCGCCCAGTCGGACCCAGCGGCGTCCTGCCAGCACCGTCAGCACCACAATGGTAATGCCTGCCGCAAGATGCATGGAAAAATCGAGCATATGCAGATGGGTTTCATGGCACAGCGACAGCAACATCGATGAGGTAAACGCACTGCCACAGCCGCTCAGCGCCAGGCTGCGCGCGGGATAGAGCGAGCGGGTGCGTTTCAGGGTGATGACGGACATCAACATCATCGGTACGCCGGCCGACAGCATAAACAGATAGCAGTGTATCCCTTCACCAAAGCGGCTCGCGCCCGCAGGCGGGGTCTCAGGTGACATGTTTATCACATTCAGCCCCAGCCACATCAACGCCAGCAGCAGTGGCCAGCGCAGGCTGACGGGTTTTCGTCCTGCGATACTCAGCGTAAAGGCTGCCGCCAGCGTGCTGCCCGCAATAATAAGAGAGAGCAGTACGGCGACAAATGCCAGCCATGCGCCAGGCTGGCTCCAGTCAGTAAACCTGCTGTGAAACGCCCAACTGGTCAGTGCGCCACAAGGCAGGGCGAGCGCGATCCAGCCCGCAACGCGCCAGGCGGTGGGCCAGACACGCTGCACCGGCTGGGCAGACTGGCTGAGCTGATCGATTAACTGGTCATGATTTCTCATGATGACCCCGTCCATATTTTCGAAGATTGACCATTGCGCGATGCAACAGGGATTTAACGGCAGAGAGAGACTGATTGGTTTCAGCGGCTGCCTGCGCCAGGCTCTGCTCGCGCAGATGCACGGATTCGACGATCTCCCGCTGACGTAGCGGAAGGGTGTCCAGATAGCCTGAGAGGATATCGGGATCGGCTGAGGCTTCTGCACTTTCAGCGGGCCGCTGCTGCAGCGCCTCATCATCCTGAACCTCCTGACGACGTCCATGCTGGCGCAGCGCGTCAATCGTTCGGGCAGAAGCAATAGCGGCCACCCACGGCAGAATCGGGCGCTGCGGATCGTAGGTATGCCGCACCCGATGGATTGCCAGCAGCGTATCCTGAATCACATCCTCAACCAGCACCTCATCACCGATTTTTCTGCACACCAGTGCCCGGATGGCCGGAACCATCGCTTTAAGTAACTGGTTATAGGCTGCTCTGTCGCCCGCCTGCGCCCGGGCCATTAAGGCTGGCCAGTGCTGCGCGCGTTGATCAGTGTCTGACATCAGTCATCAGCAGATCAGCACACTGTCGCCGTGTACTGATACCGGAGCAGAAAATCGTTTCATCAATCGTCTCAGGTTTTCTTTCCTTTTTCCGTTGCCTGATCCAGCGCTGAAATCACGATACCCGGCGTCAGCACCTGCGGGAGTACCACCGGTTTGCCGCCATCAGCCGGGTAGACCACGTAGAGAGGTAATCCACCGCGTCCGAAATCACTCAGCGCCTGTTCAACATCGGGATTGTATTTAGTTGAGTCCGCGACCATGTAAATGGTGCTGGTACGCGCCATGGCCGCTTTTACCGCCTGCGTCGACAGCGACGTGCGATCGTTGACCTGGCAGGTAATACACCAGGACGCGGTAAAGTTCACCAGGATAGGCTTACCCTGACCTTTAATTGCATCGACATTCTGTGGCGACCAGGCCACCGCGGCAGCGGCCGGTGAGGCGGCTTCCGTCTCAGCCGGTGCCGTGGCAAAACTGTTCAGATTCAGTAACGGTACTACGACCAGCGCCAGAAAGAACGCGGTGGCAACATGCAGTACCACATGACGCTGTCCCATCATACGGCGTTTCTGCGCCATGCCATACAGCCAGGCAGCAAAACTAAACAGTAAACAACAGGCCAGAATCGCGGCCAGGGCCGCCGATCCTGCCTGACGTTCCAGTACCCAGATCAGCCAGCCCACCGCTCCCAGCATCGGAAACGCCAGACCCTGTTTCAAGGTGATCATCCAGGCACCGGGCTTTGGCAATATTCTCGCCAGAACCGGGAAGAATGAGATCAGGGTAAAGGGTGCAGCAAAGCCCAGCGCCAGCGATATAAAGATCACCACACTGACCAGCGGAGGCTGGGTCAGCGCATAGCCTACCGCGCTGGCCATAAAGGGCGCGCTGCAGGGGGTGGCGACGATGATGGCCAGCGCCCCGGTCAGGGCTGAACCAACCAGTCCACCGCGATCGCCGCCCACTTCGCCGACCCGCTGGATCGACAGTCCGACTTCAAACAGACCGAGCAGGTTCAGTGCTGAGCCGAGCATCACCAGAATCAGTGCGGCGATAACCAGCGGCGATTGCAGCTGAAATCCCCAGCCCACCGACGCACCGCCCGCCCTGGCCAGCAGCAATACGGCGGTCAGAGCAACCATCGTCACCACGACACCAAGCAAAAAGGCCAGACCTTCTGCACGGGCGTGTGAGGGCGATTCGTGATGGCGGATCAGGCTCAGTGCTTTCAGCGAGATCACCGGAAACACGCAGGGCATGAGGTTCAGAATAATGCCGCCCAGGAAGGCGGCTGCAATCGCAGTCAGCATGATGTACCTGCTCAGATGATGAAGTTATGCCGGATTGGCCTGGCGATATTTTTTAACGGCATCCATCGCTTTCTGGATATGCGTATCAGGATTTTTATCGGTGAAGCTCAGCAGGATTTTGCCGTCCGGCGCAATCACATACGAGGTGCGGTCTGAGACTTTCTGACCCTTCATCTCCATTGTGCTCTTATATTCTTCGGCAACTTTGGCACCCGGATCGGCGGCAACGGTAAATTTGTCACGGCACTCCAGCTGCGAGAATTTAGCAATCTGATCGGTATTACCGGCGGTGACACCAATGACGGTCGCACCCTGCTTTTTGAATTCATCGGTCGCTTCAGCAAAGTCATGCGCTTCAAGCGTACAACCCGCACTGAACGCCGCCGGGAAGAAGTAAAGAACAACCGGGCCTTTCTTCAGCGCCTGCTGTAATGAGAAGGTGGTCGATTTACCCGCCAGCGCGGCGTCGAGTTTAAAATCCGGTGCTTTTTCACCGACCTGTAACGCCGCAAAAGCGGATGTTGCCGGAACACTCAGTGCCAGCAGCGTAGCGACGGCCAGGGTTTTCAGGGTGTTTTTCATTGGCGTGACTCTCTCCATTAACGAGCAGACGGGGTTGTCTGACGTCTCTTTTCTAAGGTTCGTTTAAAACGGGAAAAAGTTGCGCGATTTTGAAATTTTTTTAACGTTTTTTTAAGAGGACGTTGATTAGGGATTGACGATTTTCGTTGCATGGCGAGCTGAATCGAGTACAGCTCATGAGTCTGTGACGCGAAAAATACGTCGTGGTTATTCTTTGTTGAACAAAATTTATGTGATTTAACCCGCAATAATGTTGTTAAAAAGCACCGGTTTTCTGGCAGGTGAGCATCGTCACGTTTCTGGTCAGCGTCAGACAGTAGATTCCATTTATGGAATGAAAAAACGATTCAGCAAATGAGGCGGATGATGAAGATTAAACTGGCGTTAACAGTACTGGCGGTTCTGGTTTCAGGTTCAGCAGCGGCGAAAACCTGGGTGCTGACGAGTGCTGAACAGGGCACCGAGCAGGGCAACTGGCAGATTTCCAGCAGTGAGCTGAAATTCCAGGGGAAGCCGTTCAGCATTGAGCAAAAAGTGCTTCATGGTGGCAAGCAGGAAGGCAGTAAAATCATCACCATCCACAGTCAGGATGGCCTGACCATCACACTTAGCCCGACACGCGGCATGAACTTACTGCGCGTTGAGGGCTTTGGTTCTCGTATGGGATGGGATTCACCGGTGAAAGAGGTGGTTAATCCCGCTTATATCAATCTGGAAAGCCGCAACGGTCTGGGCTGGCTGGACGGATTCAACGAGATGATGGTGCGTTGTGGCTATGAGTGGACCGGACATCCGGTTACCGATCAGGGCCGGATTTACACGCTGCACGGTAAAGCAGGTAACACGCCGGTTTCGCAGCTGGAAGTTGAAGTGGCTGATGCTGCACCGCATGAAATCCGTATTCGCGGCCTGATTAAAGAGAGCACCTTTAAGAAGACGAATTTGCAAACCATGACCGAGCTGCGCTATGTGCCGGGCAGCAACAGTTTCAGCCTGCATGACGTGTTAACTAATCACGCTGACTATCCGCACGATTATCAGATTATCTATCACAGCAACTTCGGCCAGCCTATTCTGGAAGAGGGCGCCCGTTTCCTGGCCCCGATGTCCGGCATCAGCCCGTTCAATGACTATGCAAAAGCCGGGTTAAAAGAGTGGCAGACCTACAAAGCTCCGACCAAAGACTTTGATGAGATGGTATTCAACATCAAGCCACTTTCCGACAGCAATCACCAGACCGTCGCTGCAGTGATTAACAAAGCCGGAAACAGCGGCGCATCGATCCAGTTTGATACCCGTCAGCTGCCGATGCTGACCTTATGGAAAAATACTGACACCCTTAAACAGGGCTACGTGACCGGCATCGAGCCAGGCACCAGTTACGCCTATCCGGTCACCATTGAACGCGAGCAAAAGCGCGTCAAGCAACTGCAACCGGGCGCCAGTACGGCATTTGACCTGACGTACACCTTGCTGCACAGCAGCGAACAGGTGAATGACGTTGAGAAACGGATTAAGACTATCCAGGGTGAAACGAAAATAGATGTAAGCGAGACGCCGATAGCTAAGGAGTAAGTGGCTTAAAACCCCGACAGCAGTCGGGGTTTTTGCTATTAAGTTCAGAACGTTATGTATTTTAGCCACTACGCTAAGCAGACAAATCAGTAGCGGACCGTTAAGCCTGAAGTTGATGAAGAAGTGTTACTCTGAAATACTAACAGTTATTAACTGATAGTAATCCGGCGGGAGCAACAACATGCCAACCAGCGTAGCACTAACACCTTATTTTGAAGCGTTCATCCGTGAACAGATCGAAAGTGGACGATATAACAACACGAGTGAAGTGATCCGTGCCGGTCTGAGAGCACTGGAAAAATGCGAACAACAGAAAGGTCTTTCCAGAAAGATATGGAATGCCTGAGCGATATAATCATGAAGATTAGTTGCGATACATACTCAGCGTTTAAGCAAAAGTGAAAGGGGGAGTTTACTACGCCACTGGACATGAGCTCGATAGCTTATTTAACATAAGATAGATTGTGCGCATTTAAAGTCTTTGATTGGCCGTTTCACGTGATTTGCTGAAAAATCGGCTATGACGCCTCTGGTGCGGCGCTTTTGACCTGAGCCGTTGATTGACAGGCCCGGAGCCAGAAGATATTTTATAACTCATCCGGTATTGAGCAGATATCAGGAATGTTTGAGGGATAAACGATATCGTCAGTATTTATCAGTTCATTCAGATCCCACCAATGATAATTGGCAATGACTGTTTTTCATTATCGGTCCATCCGCCAGTACTGATATTTTCATCACCTGTTTTAATTAAATAAAATCGCTCATGTGCCAGAACTACCTCACCGCTGGGGAGCGTCATTTCAAAAGTTCTCTCTGTTAGCGGTTGCCCCACCGAATCAACGTTAATACCTGTTTCTTCCCTGAGTTCCCTGAGGGCTGCCTGCTCAAACGTTTCTCCTGTTTCCACGCCTCCACCGGGCGTTGCCCAGTATACTCTGCCTGCCAGCGCATCACTTTCATGCCTGAATCTGAATAATAAAACCTGATTGAGAGCGTTCATGATCAGTAAACGTGCAGATTTACGGGTACGCACTGGACAACTCCTTTTTCACATACGATGTAAGTCAGTGTAACTGATTTAGCATGTAACAATAAAACAGAGTCGAAGCTAAATTAATTACTGCTTTCAGGTTCCCGTTCCGGACCTTTCAAGCCCTCCATCCCATACCAGGTTAGTATTAAGCAAAATTTAACGCCGTATCAATAATTCGCACAGCCCCTTAATAACATAAGATTTTACTCTGGAAGAACGCGGTTTATTCGCTGGCAGCAAAACAGGCCGCATGTTATTAAATTTAAATGTCGTGCTTAATTTCACCTGTCGGGAAATAAAATATGAAAAAGAGCGTATCCCTTGCATTACTGTTTTCGCTTACCGCGTTCACCCAGGGTGCCCTGGCCCAGCAGACACTGCGCTTTGGCGTTGATCCGACGTTCCCGCCGTTTGAATCTAAAGCGGCTGATGGGTCGTTACAGGGCTTTGATATTGATATTGGCAACGCCATCTGCGCGCAGGCAAAGGTGAAGTGCCAGTGGGTGCAGATGGGTTTTGACAGCAGCATCCCTGCCCTTCAGGCGAAGAAATTTGACGCCATCCTGTCGGCAATGTCGATGACCGACAAACGTCGTCAGCAGGTGGCATTCAGCGACATGTTGTACAACACCCCGAGTGCCCTACTGGCGCCAGCGGCCAGCAAGCTGACGACCGACGTTGCCTCATTGCGCGGTAAGACGATTGGTGTGGCTCAGGGCACCATCCAGGAAACTTACGCCAAAACCAAATGGGAGTCGCAGGGCGTCAAAATCGTCTCTTATCCTAATCAGATGGAAGTCTACCCGGATCTGGTCGCCGGACGTCTTGATGGCAGCCTGGCGAATGCGGTCTCTGCTGAACAGGGATTCCTCACCACATCGGAAGGCAAGCCGTACGCCATTAAAGGGACACTGGTAGATAAAGTCATCTTTGGTGATGGTGTCGGTATCGCGTTACGCAAAGGCGATGAGGTAAATCTGAAGATGATCAACACGGCGCTGGCAGAGATCCATAAAAACGGCACCTACGATCAGCTGACCAAAAAATACTTCAAATTCAACGTTTATCCGTGATGCGGTTCGCGCGCCGCATCGCAGGAGGCTGAACATGGCATTACCCGATTACCGCGCTCAGCGCGCACGCTTTCTTACCGCTGCGCAGAATAAAGGCGCAGAAATCACCTCTCACCCTCACCCACTCCCTGGCCAGCAGGGTGAAGCGCTGTATACGGATGTGGCACGGTTGGGACCCGCCACGGCATCACGTCTGATGCTGGTGGTCTCCGGTACGCACGGCGTTGAAGGCTATTATGGTTCGGATTGTCAGATCGCCTGGCTCGATGCGCTGGATGAAATAGCATTACCCGCTGACACCGCGCTGCTGCTGGTTCACCTGCTCAATCCGTGGGGAGCAGCCCATTTACGGCGCGTAAACGAAGACAATCTCGATCTCAATCGTAACTTTATCGACTTCAGCCAGCCCCTTCCGGCTGACCCGGATTATGCGCAATGGCACGGAATCTATCATGGCGACCGTGCCAGTGCGGATCGGCAATTAGCTGAGGCACTGGAGGACCAGAGCTGGCAGGCAGTTAAACGCGTGGTGGAAGCCGGACAATATACGTTTGCGGATGGGTTCTTCTTCGGCGGACACCAGCCCAGCTGGTCTCACCTTACGATGAAGGCGATCATCGACCAGCATCTCTCGGTTGCAAAAACCATCCTCAGCTTTGATCTGCACACCGGAGCCGGCGCGTGGGGGCATCCGATGCTGCTGTCCATTGCAGAGCAGCGTTATGCTGCTCATGAGTGGGGCAAAACTATTTATGGTGAGTGGCTGACCGTATTGTTGACGGGTACAGGACGTGACAGCGTAACCGGTGTGACCGCCACCGCAACGGGATATCTGTCGCAATACCTGCTGAGTTCCCTTCCTGACACACTGATATTGCCGTTAGTGGTGGAATGCGGAACCTACGAGGCAGAGGATATGCACAGGCGGGTGCGTGAAGATCACTGGCTCCATCTCACTGGCGATCCCGCCAGTGCGGCTGGCCAGACGTCAAAACAGCAACTGGTCGAGGGATTCTGGCCTGAAGATGCGGACTGGCGTGCGTTAGTGGCTTTCCGCACGCAGCAAATCTTTCAGCGCGGCTGGCGTGCCCTTACGGACACGCCCTGATTTTATAGTCTGCCGTAAAAGGTCATTCGGGCTGTTTCTGACAGCGCGATATCCGGCTGAGTATTGTAAGCCAGCACAGCCAGCATCCGCGTGACCTCGCCTTCGGTCGGCGTCACGCGATGCAGGGAGTTACGGCCGCGAAACAGCACCAGATCGCCAGCATCAATCTCCAGCGCGTCAACCGGCTGGCGCGCGTCCAGTACCGCGTCGACACCGTCGAAGTTCATCTCACCGGCATCGGCATCACGCAGATCCTTCACATACTCAAACACGCCGCCCGCCAGCGGTTTCTGGACCAGTAAGGTGATAGCAAAGGAGGAGTTGTCGAAGTGCCAGCCCAGCTCCTGGCCGTCAGACGCATAGTGCAGGTTAATCGACGAAAGCGGATCGGCATAAGGATGGAGCGCTTCCTCTGCCAGCACATCGCATAGGAAATGTTTAAACAGGTCATCGTTATAAAGCTGGCGCAGCGGCGAGTCGGCAGCGATAACATCATCTGTAATGCATCCTTTGGTGCTGAGCACATCCCGGTTACGCGGGTGATCCGCGCTGAACGCTTCATCCGGCTTCATCAGGTAGACATTGTGTTTGCTGCGGGTGTGATAGGCCAGATGACGCCGGGCATTGCCCTCTTCAATAATCGCCTCCAGAGCATGAGGTTGTAAAAACTGACGCAGTACCAGCGCGCCGGCGTGGTTTAACTGCTCACGACAGCGCTGACGCCAGTCATGATCGGCCAGCGGATGAAGATCGAGACGAACGAGGGATCCAGACATAGCAACATTTCTCATGATGGGCAGGTGTGATGTTACTCTACCTGTCGCCTGCCACGCAGCGTAACGATAAAAACTTACTGCCCTGATAAGGAAGAGTTAATGCCTGCCCAATTGCCAAGGTTGCCCAAAATCAGCGTCATACAGTCCTTTAAAGTGGCCGCCGAACTGGGCAGCCTGGCAAAAGCTGCCGCCCAGCTGGCTTTGACCCCGGCGGCGGTCAGCCAGCAGATCCGCCAGTTGGAGGAACAACTCGGCAGCGCGCTGTTTCTGCGCACGCAGAGCGGCGTGATGCTGACCGAAACCGGCAAAGAGTATCTGCGCTATGTCACCGAAGCTTTTGATATTTTGCACCTTGGTCAGCAGAACATCCGCCATGCGGCCAGCGCCCCAAAACTCACGATTTACGCACTACCGGCGCTGGCGTCGAAATGGCTGCTGCCCGAACTGACCTACTGGCGCGATCGTTGCCCGGATATCGATCTGTCGTTACATGGCACCCATTCACCGGTCGATTTCACGGCAATGCCCGCCGATTTCGTAATCTGCTTTGGTGAAGATCGATACCCGCAACTGGATAAGATCAGATTGTTTCAGGATGAGGTGCTGCCGGTGGCCAGTCCGTCTCTGCTTCGACGTTTGACGCCGGAAACGATCTTAAGTCAGGCGCCGCTGATCCACCTCGACTGGGGTAATGAAGGACGATTTCTGCCAGACTGGCAAAGCTGGTTTCAGGCAAAAGGCATGGATGAACCGCTGCCGCAGCCCGCATTCAGCTTTAACCTGACCTCACTGGCGATTGATGCGGCGGTTGCAGGTGTGGGGCTGTTGCTGGGACAGCGACGCCTTATCGCGCCAGAGCTGGCGCGTGGCGATCTGGTGGTGGTGGATGATCTTTGCCTGCCTCTGAGCAAACCCTATTTCCTGGCGTGGCCGCAACGCACGCTGAGTCAGCCTGGCAGTGAAGCGATGATCGGCTGGCTAAAAGAACTGGGCGCGCGGTGCTGATACCCGGCTGCTGTGATGCATGTTGCCTGCGCCCGCCAGCAATCTGCCGCTGACGGGCGCAGCGGCATTCAGCATGACCTTATCCGGCTGGTCGATTGTGATCGTCGTTACGCATTATCTTCAACGATTACCGCCACACGTTGCCCTGCACGTACTGCGCTGCCTGGCTGGACGCTGACCTGCTGAATAATGCCGCTGCACGGGGCCAGAAGTGGGATCTCCATCTTCATCGACTCCAGCACCACCAGGATATCCCCTTCCCGCACCCGGCTGCCCGCGGTCGCCTGCACCTGCCAGAGATTGCCGGATATCGGACTTTCAACCCCCTGCTCGCCCGGCTGCAGCGGCGCGTCGCCGCCTTCTTCCGCTACGTCTTCCTGACTGTCGAAATGGGCCTGGCCGCTGGCTATCCAGCGGTCACGTTCCGCATTGAACGCACTTTGCTGATGCTCACGAAACTCGCCGATACTCTCCGCTTCACGCGCAAGGAAGTTCTGATACTCTGCTAGCCGCAGCGTGCTGTGCTCAATGCGCAGCGGATAGCGACCCAGTGGAAAATCGCGACGAATCTGCAGCAGTTCTTCGGCGGAAACCGGATAAAAACGGATCTGATCAAAAAAGCGCAGCAGCCAGGGCTTACCGCCAAAATCGGCCACTTCGTGATATCGGTTCCACATCTGCAGAGTGCGGCCCACAAACTGATAGCCGCCAGGCCCCTCCATGCCATAAACGCACAGATAAGCGCCGCCGATGCCCACTGAGTTTTCCGCCGTCCAGGTGCGGGCCGGATTATATTTCGTCGTCACCAGCCGATGACGCGGATCCAGCGGCGTGGCAACCGGCGCGCCAAGATAGACATCGCCCAGTCCCATGACCAGATAGCTGGCCTCAAACACGGTGTTCCAGACGGCCTGCTCATCCGGCAGATCGTTTATCCGGCGGATAAACTCAAGGTTGCTCGGGCACCAGGGCGCGTCCGGACGCACGGTGGTCATATATTTTTCGATCGCCTTCTGACAGGCGGGATCGTCCCAGGAGAGCGGCAGATGGACAACACGTGTCGGCACCTGAAGGTCGTCACTCATGCAGACCCTCTCCCACTCACCGCGCACCCACGCCAGCAGTACGTCTGGCGTCAGCGTCTCCGGCTGGAAGTGGATTTGCAGCGAGCGAATGCCCGGCGTGATATCAGTAATGCCGTTGCGGGATTGCGTTTCCAGCGCCTGCATCAGGGCGTGAATGCGAAAGCGCAGTACCAGATCCAACTCCGGCTCGCCTGCCTCCAGCAGCAGATGCGTATCGCCAGAAAGCCGTGCCACCAGACGTTTATCCGCCTCGCCGCAGGCCATTATTATCGGCGACATCAGCGGCGCAGGCTCCCAGTGAATCTCCTGTGGCTGTAGCGTGGTCAGCTCGTTGCGACGTCCCTCTGCCAGTCGCCGTGCCGTCGGGATATCCACCGGAACAAACTGCACTTTGTCACCCGCTTTGAGCTGTCCCAGTTGCCAGAGATCCGCTTCGATCACCGTCGCCGGGCAGACGAACCCGCCGAGACTCGGGCCATCCGGTCCCAGGATGACCGGCATATCACCGGTAAAGTCGACCGCGCCAATGGCGTAAGGGTTGTCATGAATATTCGAGGGGTGCAGTCCCGCTTCGCCGCCGCTGTCGCGGGTCCAGATCGGCTTTGGCCCGATCAGGCGCACGCCTGTGCGGCTGGAGTTAAAATGCACTTCCCATTCTGTGGCAAAGAACGTCGCCATATAGTCAGGCGCGAAGAACTCCGGCGCGCCGTGGGGACCGTAAATCACGCGCAGCGTGCGAACCGGCGCGAGATCGGTGCGCAGCGCATCAGGCAATTCTGTTCCGGCTGTGTTCGTAGTCCGCGGCGCGAGATGCAGCACATCGCCGCTGCGCAGCGCACGACCAGCGTGTCCGCCAAACTGACCGAGGGTAAAGGTACTTTTGCTGCCTAAATAGTCCGGCACCTGAATACCCCCGCTCAGGCAGAGATAGCTTCTGACGCCCTCGCCACGCATCGCGCCCAGCTTCAGCGTTGATCCCGCTGGGAGGGTAAACACAGTGTCCATCGCCTGTTCAACGCCATCCAGCGTGACACTGAGCGGCGCGCCGCAGACCACCGCCTGAATCGCCGTGTTAAATTTCAGGGTGGGCCCGTTCAGGGTGATTTCCAGCGCAGCGTCACCTTCTTCATTTCCCAGCAGACGGTTACCGAGACGCAGGGCGCGATCGTCCATCGGCCCCGACGGCGGCACACCAACCGCCCAGTATCCCAGTCGTCCAGGATAGTCCTGCACGCTGGTCTGGGTGCCGGCACTCAGTACCTCAACGGTGGCCGCCTGATAGCTGAGCTGCTCCAGGCAGCGGGTCCAGGGTTCACCCGCCGTAAAGGGCGCAAAGGCTAAAATCTGCTGGAGATAGCGGCGGTTGGTTTCAACGCCATAAAAACGGGTTTCTGCCAGCGCCTGTGCCAGGGTGGCGATAGATTCTTCGCGCGTAGCGCTGAAGGCAATCACTTTTGCCAGCATCGGGTCAAAGAATGGCGGGACTTCGCATCCGGCCTCCACCCAGCGGTCGATGCGCAGAGTTTTACCGTCGGATGCCGGGAAATGGACTTCAGTTAACTGTCCGGGTGAAGGCTGGAACTGCCGTCCCGGATCTTCTGCATAGATGCGCGCCTGCACGGCATGGCCCTGTGGATTCAGCGTGGCGGCTAATGCGCTCAGCGGCGGAAGATCACCTGCCGCCAGCTCAATCATCCATTTCACCAGATCCACGCCCCAGACCTGCTCTGTTACGCCATGTTCAACCTGCAGGCGGGTATTCACTTCAAGGAAATAGAACTGTAGTGCTGCGCTATCGTAAACAAATTCAACCGTGCCCGCGCTGCGATAGTTCACCGCTTTCCCCAGGGCGATAGCCGCCGAGCAGAGCGCTTCGGCCATGCCAGCTGGCAGATTCGGCGCAGGCGTCTCTTCGATCACTTTCTGATTACGTCGCTGAACCGAGCAGTCGCGCACGCCCAGCGCGATAACCTCGCCCTTTCCGTCACCGAAAATCTGCACCTCAAGATGACGGGCACGTTCGATATATTTTTCGAGAAACACCCCTGCGTCGCTGAAGTTGTTCTGGCCGAGACGCTGTACGGTTTCAAACGCGTCTGACAGTTCATTCGCATCACCGCAGACGCGCATGCCAATGCCGCCACCGCCCGCCGTGCTTTTCAGCATCACCGGATAGCCGACACGCTCTGCGGCGCGGCGGGCTTCGCTGACATCCGCCAGCAGCTCACTGCCCTCCAGCAACGGCACGCCTTCAGCCTTCGCCAGCGCGCGGGCCGTATGTTTCAGGCCAAAGGTCCGTAACTGCTGCGGCGTGGGACCGACAAAAATCAGACCGGCGGCCTCGCACGCTTCCGCAAAGGCGGCGTTTTCGGAAAGGAAACCGTAGCCAGGATGGATCGCTTTTGCCCCGCTCTGCTGCGCGGCAGCGATGATTTTTTCCGTCACCAGATAGGTTTGTGCGGCCGGGCCTTCACCCAGGCTCAGCGCCTCATCCGCCTCGCGGATATGCAAGCTGCTCAGGTCGGCTTCGGAGTAAACGGCGACGCCTTTCACCTGCATGGCACGCAGCGTGCGAAGGATGCGACAGGCGATCGCGCCGCGATTAGCAATCAGTAAGGTATCAAACATAGGCGAACTCTCAGGGATGCGGGTCGTCCCGCAAAATTCGATATTCCCTGGGGCCGTCCCCGGGGCTGACCGGCACTAAAAAGGTGGCCAGAGAAGTTCATAGGGCTGGCTCAGTTCCACACCAGCACTTCGGCGGGCGTCGGGTTCCAGCCGTTGCAGGGGTTATTCAGCTGCGGACAGTTGGAGATCAGCACCATTACGTTGCATTCGGCTACCAGGTCGACATATTTTCCGGGCGCAGATAAGCCGTCTTCGAAGGTCAGACCGCCTTCAGGCGTGACCGGAACGTTCATGAAAAAGTTGATGTTGGCGCCGATATCCCGCTTGTGCAGACGGCCATCATGCAGACAGGCGCACAGGAAGTTATCCCGACAGCTGTGCATGTAGCGTTTATCGTGGGCATAGCGCACGGTGTTGCTCTCCTGGGAACAGGCTCCTCCCAGGGTATCGTGGCGACCACAGGTGTCGGCGGCGATTGTCAGCAACGGATTGCCGAGATTCGAATAGAGCACGCTGCCAGTGGTCAGATAGACCTTGCCCTGACGACGCAGCGTGCGCTGAGGATCGTAGCGTTCACGCGGGTTGTCGGTGTTGTAAAACAGGGTATCTATCGCCTGATTGCCTTCGAGGTCGAGCAGGCGCAGCGTTTGCCCTTTTTTGACTTCGAACAGCCACGGCTCGCCTGCCGGGATCACGTGCCGATAGACGGCATCTTCAGGACGACGATCAGAGTGGACAACGGTCATCGCAGCCTCCTTACAGGGCAAAAAGTTGAGTGTTGTGAAATGCACGCTGGTTTTCGCCACGATTAACGATCGCCTCGCTGACGGCCTGCATATCGTCGGCCTGATACCAGCTCAGCTGGACCGGACGGGGATGATAGTCAGTGGCCGGATCCTGCGGATGTGGCAGCGCGGTCAGCACCATCAGCACGTCCATGGGCGCGTAAAGCTCAACGAAATCCCCCGCGCGGCTGTTGTCCGTGCTGAACCCGAAACGGCCCTGCCCATCAACCGTGACCTTGCTGAAAAAGTTGACGACCATCAGCAGATCTTCCAGACCCAGATCCCATTTGCCCATCTCAACCAGCAGATTATCCACGCCGTTGCGATAGAAGCCGTTGCGCAGCTCCTGATAGCGACCGGCACCGTACTTCTCCTGTGTTTCCGCCGCATTGAGTACGCCGCCAAATGGATCGTGCCAGCCGCAGCTATCGGCAACAATCGCGGCCATCACGCGGCCCATATCGGAGTAGAAACAGTGGCCGGTGGTCAGGCGTGCGGTGTGCTGACCTTTCAGGGTGTCCGGCAGATTCAGCCGTTCACTTTTCTCGTGCGGATTGAGCATCATCATGCTGACGTTCGCGCCGCCTTCGATATCGGTCAGGCGCAGGATCTGCCCTTTACGCAGAATCAGTGAGGTATGCGCGCCACCGGGTAGCAGCTCTTCGCGCAGGCTCGGGGCTGAATGAAAAAGTTCTGTCATTGAGCGGTCTCCTTTAAAGGGTAAATGTTATTTCTGCTGCCGGTCGCCAGCTGAGACAGCCGCGTTTCATTAAGCGGGATGTCGTAGGTGATACGTGCCCCCCACGCATTGGGGGCCTGCGGGTCGATGCGCACCTTGTCGAACACCAGCAGCCGGGTGCCGAGATTGAAACCTTCAGCAAGGTCGTGCGTGACCATAAAGACCGTCATCCGGGTTTCGCTCCACAGCTGGAGCAGCAGTGCATGCATATCTTTTCGGATGCCAGGATCCAGCGCGCCAAACGGCTCATCCAGCAGCAGCACGCGTGGCTGCATCACAAACGCCTGTGCAATCGCCAGCCGCTGTTGCATTCCGCCGGAAAGCTGCGCCGGATATTTATCCAGCGAATGGCCCAGCCCGACTTTCTGCAGCATCCGTTTAGCCTGTTCGCGTGCCTGGCGTTTTCGGGCACCAAATAACCGGCCTGTAAGAGGTGACGCCGGAAGTTCGAGGCCAATGGCGACGTTATCCAGCACGTTGAGATGAGGGAAAACCGAATAGCGCTGAAACACCACGCCACGGCTGCGATCCGGCTCTCCGGGCAGTAGCTCACCGTTCAGCGTGATTGATCCCCGCGTCGGCTTCTCCTGACCGAGCAGCAGGCGTAAGAATGTCGATTTACCGCAGCCGGACGCGCCTACCAGCGAACAGAATTCGCCCTCTTTCACCTGCAGATTGATGCGCTCCAGCACCACGTGGTCGCCATACTCCTGCCAGATATTTTTGATATCGATAAAACTCATTCCCGGCCTCCTTCCGCCCAGGGGAAACAGGCTTTGTGCAGCTGACGCAGCGAGAGGTCCATCAGCCACGCCAGCAGCGTGATCCAGATGACATAAGGAATGATCACATCCATCGCCATATAGCGGCGCACCAGAAAGATGCGATAACCCAGCCCGGCGGTCGCGGAGATGGCTTCGGCGGAGATCAGAAAGAGCCATGCCGATCCCAGCAGCAGACGCAGCGAGGTGATCAGCCGCGATAACAGCTGCGGCAGCACGACCCGCAGCACCACCGTCCAGCTGTTCGCCCCCAGGGTTTGCGCTTTGATAAACAGCTCTGCGGGGATTTCCCGCGCCCGATGCTCCAGATCGCGCGCCAGCATCGGCGTAATGCCAATGACGATCAGCATCACTTTTGACAGCTCATCCAGCCCGAAGACGATAAACAGCATTGGCAGCAGCGCCAGCGGCGGGATCATCGACACCACGGTCATGAAAGGTGACAGCGCCGCGCGGGTCATCGGAAAAACGCCCGCAGCGATGCCGATGCACAAGCCAATTACCGAAGAGAGCGCCAGGCCAGTCAGCAGACGAGTTAAGCTAATCCACGTATCCGCCCACAGCAGATACTCCCCGCTGCGCTTGTCCGGCGTGAACGCCATCCGGTCGATGGCCGCGATCATCTGCGACAGGCCGGGCAGCAGTTTGTCGTGGGGATTCGCCTCCAGACGCACTGCCGAACTGATAAACCACGCGGCGATCAGCAACACAAACGGTAACAGCATCAGCGTCAGGCGCATTCCCTGCCGGGGATAGCGGTTGATGTGGCGCATGGCAAAAACTCCTGAGTCCGGTGATTACAGCTTGCCCGCAGCGGCCAGCTTCAGATAGCTGTCGTCAAAGCGCAGTTTGATGTTTGCGGTGTCGCCGACGGTGACGTTGCCCGGGAAGCGCATGCCGATGAAGTCAGCGCTTTGCGCGCCCTCACCCAGCAATCCTTTATCAAAGGAGAACGCAGCGACGCGTTGCATGGTTTTCGCCAGTTCAGGGGATGAGACAAAGGTCTGGGTTTCGGCGGGGGTCCAGAACAGGTGGGTGGTTTTCAGCTGCGCCTTATAACCGGCGAGGTCCGTACCGGAATCGGCCGCCATAGCACTCAGCGCCTGGGTGTCTCCGGCCTGCATCTTCGCCATCATCTCAAACCAGGCACCGGTCAGCGCCTTGCCGAGTGCGGGGTTATCTTTCAGGGTGTCGGTATTGACCACCATCATGTCAATTAACTCGCCCGGCACGGCCGATGAGCTGAACACTTCTGTCGTCTGCGGCGTCTTTTTGATGACCGAAAGCTGCGGGTTCCAGGCCACAGCCGCTTTAACGTTGCTGGTGCCGAACGCTGAGACGATATCGGCATCGGAGGTGTTCACGACTTTTACGTCTTTTTCCTGCAGTCCGGCCTTCTCCAGCCCGCGGACGAGAAGATAGTGCGAAACCGATAGCGCAGGCAGATAGACCGACATCCCTTTCAGATCGCTGAGCTTTTTGTTTTCGCCTTTCAGCACCACGCCGTCGTTTCCATCGGAATAACTGCCGGTGATCAACGCCGTGCTATCAATGCCGCCGGCTGCAGGAATGGTCAGGGCATCCATATTCGTCATAGTGCAGCCGTCGAACTGCCCGGCGGTGTACTGGTTGATCGACTCGATGTAGTCATTGAGCTGAGTGATACGGATTTTAATGCCATATTTGCTGGCCCATTTATCAATGATCTTCTCATTGCTGATGGCGCCCCAGGGCATCCAGCCCGCGTAAATGGTCCAGCAGATGTTGAACTCTTTTTTAACGGCGGCGAAAGACGGCGCGCTGACCAGCAGCGTCAGCGAAAGAATCAGCGTCAGGAGGGGGGATTTCTTCATGGTTGACCTCTGGTTGGCACAAAAAAACGGGAGCAGCGCAGGACACCAGATGGTGCCGCTGTCTCCCGGGCTTTTGTCCCGCCGTGTAACCTCGCAGAGGTCGCCAGCTCTCGGACCAGACATTCACCTGCGTGAACCGGAACCCTAGCCAGCTATTTGCTATCAATGTGTCATACGCTGCTTACTGCTAAGACTTCAGCAAATGGCGTGCCAGAAATAAAAACAATAAATATCAGCAATTTAGACAGTTTTCGGCACGGAAGGCACCGGGATGGTGAACCAGCAACGGGCATTGCACATAATCAGTGCTGTGTTGGGGATAAGGGCGATATGCGCAGTCAGTCTCTTTTTCTACCTGCTGCTTTCCCAAAATAATGACCCAGACCGTGACGCAGATCACCTATCGCTATATAATCAAATGCATAACGATTTTCGAGGATAGTTAATGAAGCGCTTCTGGCAGACATGCACATTCGGTTTAGTGATACTCCTTCCACTCTCTTCTCAGGCATCGCGCCAGATCACCGACCAGATTGGCCGTCAGGTTTCGATTCCTGACCACGTTGACCGCATTGTTGTGCTTCAGCACCAGACGCTGAACCTGCTGGTGCAGATGAACGCCACCGATAAAATCGTCGGGGTGATGGCGAACTGGAAGCAGCAGCTCGGCGACGGCTATGCCCGACTCGCCCCTGAGCTGAACCATATGGCTACGCTTGGGGATCTGACGCATGTTGATCCGGAGAAACTGGTGGCGCTGCATCCGCAGGTGGTGTTTATCACCAACTATGCCCCGCACGAGATGATAGACAGCATTACCGCGCTGGGGATCCCTGTCGTGGCTATCTCGCTGCGTCATGACCTGCCGGGTGAGCAGGACAAAATGAACCCGACTCTCAGTGATGAGGAAATGGCCTATGACAAAGGTCTGCGCGAAGGCATTACGCTGATTGGCGAGATCGTCAATAAACCCGCCCAAGCGAAAGCGCTGATTGAGGCCACCGATCAGGGGCGTAAAATCGTCAGCGACCGCCTGAAAGATATTCCGGCGGACAAACGTATTCGCGCCTATATGGCCAATCCGCAACTGACTACTTATGGTTCCGGGAAATATACCGGTCTGATGATGCAGCATGCGGGTGCGGTTAACGTCGCCGCGGCGACCGTGAAAGGATTTAAAACCGTGTCGATGGAGCAGGTGATCGCCTGGGATCCGCAGGTGATTTTTGTCCAGGACCGTTACCCTTCTGTCGTGAATGAAATCAACAGCTCTCCACAATGGCAGGCGATTGACGCGGTCAAAAACCATCGCGTTTATCTGATGCCGGACTACGCCAAAGCCTGGGGCTATCCGATGCCGGAAGCGATGGGGCTCGGCGAGCTGTGGATGGCAAAAAAACTCTATCCGCAGAAGTTTCAGGATGTCGACATGAACAAACTGGCTAACCGCTGGTATCAGCGTTTTTATCGCACCACTTATCAGGGGCCAGAGTAATGCAGGTACTGGCGGCGGGCAGCCTGAAAGACGTCTGGCCGACACTAATGGCGTCCTTTCCGGAGCCGGTTGGAACCCGTTTTGGTCCGGCTGGCCTGCTCCGCGAACGGATTGAGGCTGGTGAGCGGTGCGACCTCTTTGCTTCAGCCAGTGAAGATCATCCGCAGACGCTGCGGGCTGCCGGACGCGCGCTGGCAGTCATGCCGTTTGCCACCAACCGGCTCTGCATTACGGTGCGCAGCGATTGTCTTCTTCCTGGAGACGACTGGTATACGTTGCTCACCCGTGACTCGCTGCGAATCGCCACGTCCACACCTGGTGCCGACCCGTCGGGTGACTATACGCAGATTCTTTTCTCCCGGATGGGTAATGCCGGTGAAGCGGTGCGCCAGCGCGCCCTCGCGCTGGTTGGCGGGCGTGACTCAGCAGCCATTCCCGCAGGCAGGCTGGCAGCGGAGTGGATTATTCAGGCGGATATGGCGGATCTGTTTATCGGCTATGCCAGCTATCGGACAGCCCTGAGCCGGATTGCCGGACTGACGGTAGTGAATATTCCGGCGGCTGTTAATCCTGTTGCACGCTATGCCTGTGCGGTCATCACGCCACAGGCGCAAAGGCTGGCGATGTTCTTAGGTTCAGAGCAGGCAAAAAGGGTATTGCGGGATGCGGGATTTGGTTGTGAATAAAAGCGCTTTTTCAATTACTGTGCGCCCCGTCAGCCTGCCGCTTCGGGGGCGCCAAATCAAATCAGAGCTTAGCGAAATCCACTTTAAGCTTGTGACTGATGTGTTCCGCCTGTTCAGTGGCTTTGTCGCCCTCACCTGTCAGAGTAAAAGCAATGGCGAAGGCGAAATCAAACGCCGCGCCCAGATCCTGTCCGCTCAGCAGATTGCCATCTTTCACAACCGATGCATTAACGTAAACGCCATCGGTCACACCCTCTGAAGAGGTACCGGAACTGACATAACGCCGTCCCTTCAAAAGCGCGTGAGGTGCCAGCACTCTGGCCGCTGCGGAACAGATTGGGCAGACCAGACGACCCGCTTCATCATGCCGGCGAATAAAATCGATCACCGCAGCATTCGCTGACAGATTTTTGCTGCCGTCCGGGCCGCCTGGCACAATCACCGCATCAAACAGCCGCTCGCGATTCTCCTCCAGCAGCTCATCGGCCACGACCTTCACCTGATGGTAGCTGGTGACTTCCCTGTAGGGCTGACAGGCCACAGTGGTCACGCGAATGCCCAGACGTGAAAGAATATCGAGCGTGATGATGGCTTCAGCTTCTTCAAAACCGGGCGCGAGCAGCAGGGCAACATTCTTATCCATGAAAAAATCCTTTTACATTGTGGGTGTGGTTGGAGCAAAGAACGTTAATCCTGGTCTGTGCAGACACACCGTTTACTGATCCGAATCAAATCCGGGCGGGGTTTATTTCAGAGGTTAGCAACGGTAGCGAAAACACTGCCGTCATGTGTTATGGCAAACGCCGCTACTTAAAACTCTTCAGGTTCTCCCGGCAGCGGCTCGGTCAGTTCCTGCCCTTTTACTCCTGCATAGGTGATCACCAATTCAGCAGGTTCATCCAGAGTATAACCACGATGCGCGCTATTAACCGTTTCATTCAGAGCTTCACCTGCTGTAAACGTGCGCTGTTCGCCGCTCTCTTTATCCTCAACAATCAGTGCGCCAGAAAGAACAAACGCCGTATTCGGCATCGGGTGGGTGTGCCAGGGCAATGACGTATGAGCAGGCAGTGACAGTCGCATCACTGTCAGTTCAGGTTCGCCAGTGGGATAAGCATTTATCACCTCACCGTTCCAGGCCTGGCTGCTGCGCATCACTTCGACCGCGTTAATTTCGTTATCCTGCTTTGACATGGTTAATCCCTGTTGTTACTCAATAGAATGCCAGTAGTGACTGAGCAATAAGCGTAGAAGAAAATGGCGCTGAGGGTTTCATACGTGATGAATCAGTAAACGATCAGTCAGCCAGTGCAGAAAAAATAGCGGGAATGATCGGGCCAGCAGAGTGGATGGTTAATTAATGTTCGAAATGTGCTTTGCGGTTATAAGATATATTCCACCGTCAGTACGCAACCTTTGCGTTCTGTATTATCTTTGAAGCCATCTACTATCTGAGGGATTTCTGATAATGAAAGGTTTGTTTACGGCATTACTCGCCAGTTCTGTTTTATTATTATCCGCCTGCTCTAAAGACGACGATAACAAAGTTAAAGTCGCGATTAATACCGGGCCGGATGAAGCAATCTGGCAGGTGGTACAGCAGGTTGCTAAAGATAAATACAAGCTCGATGTCGAAGTTCTTAACTTCAATGATTATGTGCTGCCAAACGAAGCACTGAATAACAAAGAGGTTGATGCCAACGCCTTCCAGAGCCTGCCTTATCTTGAAGATCAGTCGAAAGAGCGCGGCTATAAATTTGCGGTGGTAGGCAAGACTTTCGTGTTCCCGATTGCGGCCTATTCGCACAAAATCAAAAACATCAGTGAACTGCAGAATGGTGCGACTGTTACTATCTCTAACGAGGCGACCACGCTGGGACGCAGCCTGCTGTTACTTCAGGCGCAGGGTCTGATTAAACTGAAAAACGGTGTGGGTTATTTACCGACCTCGCTGGATATCATCGAAAATCCAAAAAATCTGAAGCTGGTTGAAGTGGACACGCCACAGCTGACCCGCACGTTAGACGATCCTAACGTCTCTTTATCCATCATCAATACCAACTTCTCGGCTCAGGCTGGATTATCAGCACACCGCGATGGTTTATTTATGGAAAGTGCCTCGTCGCCTTACGTCAATGCACTGGTATCACGGGAAGATAATAAAGACAGCGACAAAATTCAGAAGCTGAAGTCTGCGCTGCAGTCACCAGAAGTTGCGGCCAAAGCGGAAGAAGTCTATAAGGGTGACGCCATTAAAGGCTGGTAAACCGCCCGGTAATCGATCCTGAACGATCAATAAAGGCCGCACTCTGATGCGGCCTTTTTTATTCTGCATTTTTCATCTGCACGCCTGTCGGCACGGGTTGCGTGCAGGCGACCGTCAGGAAAGCCAGAGGTGAAGTTACGCGGCTGCACCTTTAGGCTGAGCAGAGAGATGTCCCGCCCACAGACTCGCTACCCATTTCACCCCTTTTGAGGTGAAGCGCGCCTGAGAAAACGCGTGCTGGTTTTCACCGGTACCGGTATGCAGCGTAAAGTAGCCCGCCTGCAGATGGTAGTGTTGCGGCGTCAGCGTTCCTTTGGCGCGGTACATGATGTTGCGCTCCAGCAGGAACTGGCGGAACTCCGGCTCTTTCACTTTCAGCATCTTGCAGAGCTGACGAAAACCCAGCGAGTCGTCAACTTCTACGAAGCTATCAAAGAACGCCGCCTTGGGAGCCGAGAGGGCCAGCTGCTGCTCCGCTGCCTGACGCTGTTCAAACTGCTCGGCCCATGCGCGAGCCGCTTCAGCCGGGTTGGTGAAGTCAGGCAGATGCGTGGTTTTTTCACGATCCTGCCAGCGGTCCAGCACTTCAGCCGTAAAGCCGGGGGAAAGACGCGCTACAGCCAACAGAGAGTCACGCTTGCTGAGACGATACTCCTGGCGCACTTCTCCATCCCGCTCATAGTCATTTACTTTGAGTGGCTGAGAAAGACGCTGAGCCGTTTCCAGACTTTTGATTAACCGCTTCACTTCTCCGTGTGTAATGCCGGTCATCTGAGCCAGTTCACGGCTGCTCATTGTGACCGATTGTTCCAAAGATTTGAGGCTTTCAGTCGAAATCATCATGGGTTCACCCCTCGCTAACGCTACCAATACCCGGCGGGCAGTCCATTTATTATACAAATACCTGTTCAAATATCCAGTATTTTATTTAAGCAGTAACGTAAATGGAACCGGTTACGCAAACATGGGAGCAGAAGACGTTTTCCGGTCTGGAAGGCGTGTTCAGGGCGAGCTAATCGATGGCAGGCGCACATTTCCTGCAGCCAGTAAGGCTAATGACGCCATCTGTTATTTACATATAATCACATTGATGGACACAGACTCTTTACATTGCAGTATAGTGAAGGCTCTCAGCAGGTTACTGACCTGCGATGCTCACTATTTTGATTCGGTGTGCTGAGGCTCAGTCTGGCTCGTTACCACTGAATGTTATCTATTACTGGAGTAAGTCATGCAGCCGTTGAAAGTCGCCTTTATCAAAGCTAACTGGCACAGCGAAATCGTTTCTCAGGTTCTGACCGGGTTTGAACAGGAACTGGAAAGTCGGGGTGCCACATACGAGATTAAAACATGGGATGTTCCTGGCGCTTTTGAAATGCCGCTGCTGGCACAACGTCTGGCACAGACAGGCAATTACGATGCGATTGTCTGTGCGGCACTGGTGGTGGATGGCGGCATCTATCGCCATGATTTCGTCGCTCAGGCGGTCGTGAGTGGTCTGATGCAGGCGCAGCTGACGACTAACGTGCCCGTCTTCTCCGTGTCACTGACCCCACACAATTTCCAGCCATCGGCAGAATTCATCGACTTCTATACCCAGCACTTTGTTAAAAAGGGTCAGGAAGCGGCACGCGCTGTCTGTCAGATCCACGCGCTCGACCTCTGATTAACCTGTCATAGATGCGTATAACGCATCTGCCCGCGCCGTTAAGGAGAGAAAGTTGGAAAATTTACGCCCGCCCCTACCGCCATTTACACGGCCTGAACAGGCAATAGAAAAAGTACGGCTCGCTGAAGATGGCTGGAACAGTCGGGATGCTGAACGTGTCGCGCTGGCCTATTCGGCAGATAGCCGGTGGCGTAATCGCGATACCTTTCTGACCGGCCGGGCAGATATTGTCGCGTTCCTGCAGCAAAAATGGCAGCGGGAGCAGCAGTATCGGCTGATTAAAGAGCTGTGGAGTTTTGACCAGAACCGGATTGCAGTGCGGTTTGCCTATGAGTGGCACGACGAGCAGCTACAGTGGTATCGCTCTTATGGAAACGAGAACTGGGCATTTGATGAGCAGGGTTTGATGACGCAGCGTTATGCCAGCATCAACGACCTGAAAATCAGCGAAGAACAGCGGTTGTTTCACTGGCCACAGGGGCGTCGCCCGGATGACCATCCTTCCCTGAGCGAGCTCGGTCTATAACAGGCTTTTCTAGCGGAGAGCGCTGCTCTCCGCCGTTATCAACTCAGCCCTGCTCGCCCTTGTTCTCGACAAAGGTCGCTTTGTTGCGGGTGATCGTATAGGCCACTTTTTTGACATTTTCAGGTGACGTGGTCACTTCAACTGGCGCAATGGTGACACGGCCCATACCAAACAGTGTCGGCACATATCCCCCCACCTGATGCTTACCCGCCGGCACATGCAGCAGTTTGCTTTCACCATTCGGCAATCTGCCAGCCTCTTTACCATCTACCGTCAGGAATACACTGGAACCATCATCCGCGCGGGTCTTGATATGTGAGACATCGATCTGTGTCGGACCAGCAGCAAATTCATCTGGTGCATCGCTGGCGGCGTGTTTCGCACAGCCGGTCAGTACAGCAGCAACCGTCACAACGGCGAGAGTAAAACGATAACGCATTGGACACTCTTTCTCCTGATCATCAGAACCGACTATTTTAGCGGTTTGCAGGCCGGATGTAAGGGGGTGGGAAGTCAGCATGCTCTTAAAATGGACAAAACAGCGCTGCTTTTACGAGCTAATTGCGTAAAGAATCTTTACTGAATAAATACACAGTCTTTTTATGATGAGTTATAGCGCATTTAAACTGCTGATCGCGCTGAATTTAACCTGTTCAGTAACCCGAATAAGCGCAGCGTGACGCGTGCTGTTTTGCGCTTTTAACAGGCGTTAACGCTGTTAATTCACGATTATAAGGTTCATAGTGGTTGTTCATCCCCGGTTAATTCCGGCGGCCTTTCCCTCAGCAGAGGGCACGATATGCAATTTCATACTACTGATACTGTTTGTGCGATAACCGGCACGCATCCCGCGAATCTGAAGCGCTGGATGAAGCAGGGATTACTGACATCACAGCAGAATGCTGACGAGTGGAGTAATGCTCATCTTAGCGAAATCCACACCCTGGTTGGTTTAACGGCAACCGGTGCAACACTTAACGAGATCAGGCAGGGTCTGCAGGACGCCTCAGCGGTCAAGACTTACGGCTGGGCGGCGCGCAAGGGCGACATGCTTTGGCAGCTTGAATTTGGCACACCGCTGTCGCTTTCACGTCAAATGCACAACATGTCCAGTAACTACAGCGGTGATGATTTAATCACTAATTTGCTGCGGCCGCTTAGCGTCTGGCTTTATGCCGATCACCGTCAGGGCGCGTCACGACGGCTCCACCGTTTTGAGCAAACCGTCAAGCAGCAGGCGGACAAAGTGATGCGCGTCTCATCGCGCAATGAATCGTCCGTTCCTCTGTTTCTGGAAGCAGTGAGCGTACTCGATAAAACAGAAATCTGGCTGGAGGCGATTCGTCTGACGGCGATGGGCTTTAATGTCGCGGTTGACTCACGTGCCACCGGACAGCCTGCTATTAAAACCGCCATCCATCAGCATCATGTGATGTGGTGTGGTGCAGGGATCAGTCAGGTAATGCAGGACTATTTTGAACAGCAGAGTGAAGATGGTTTTCCGGTTATGCTCAGTGGACCTGATCGTAATCTGCATTTTTCACAGACCTCCTCTTCCAGCGCTGCCTGACAGCAGGCAGCTTTTCCATTCCCCCGCTTTTCCGCGCCAGTAAATAATCTTTTCCGTTAAGAATCTCTTAAGGTGGCTACGTATACTGGTGCCTCAACCTGACTCATTGACGAGACTACGATGAAAAAGACTTTACTGACCCTCAGCCTTTGCCTGTTGCCACTGACTTTCACCGCTGCGCATGCGGCATCTAATCTGACCGGTTGTGCCGCTAAAAAGCAGGAGATTGAGACCCAGATTTCCTTCGCCCGCCAGCACAATAATACCCATCAGGTTGCCGGCCTTGAAAAAGCGCTGCGCGAAGTAGATCAGAACTGCACTGAAGGGAGCCTGTTAAAGCAGCGCCAGGAAAAAGTGGCAGAGAAAAAGTTTAAGGTGCAGGAGCGTGAACAGGAGCTGGCAAAAGCGAAAGCGGAAGGACGCAGTGCCAGCAAGATTCAGAAGCGCGAAGATAAGCTGGCAGAAGCGCGTGAAGAGCTGAAAGAAGCCGAACAGGCTTTGCACCAATAAATCTTCCGGGCCAGCCTTTCAGCGCTGGCCCGCTATTTGTCTTCCCCCGCCCTCAGCAATCTTATTTAATCTAACCAGATGATTAAATTGCTTATTTCCTGCCCAATCCATTACTTATGGTAATCCTTTGATTACTTATTCTCATGCACTTAATTGGTGCACCAAAGTCAATGAAGTTAAGATCAATTATTTAACTTTTTGAACGCCCTCAAAGAATTGAAAAATAGCGAGATCCTCCCTTATATGCAGTCCGTACGCACCTGGATCGCATGATTATTCGCCTTTAAGGGGCATCTCTCAAAATCTATTCACTGAGTATGCCCCAAATTGGGGCGCAACTGCACTTTTACAGGGCAGGCATCCCATCTTATTTGTTTCAGAAGTGTTAGATTATGTCCGCGCCATACAATGCGCTCACCATCCACGGCTCCACACAATAAATAACTTCATTAAGAAAGGTTTTTTATGGATAAGTTATCTTATGCGTCTGAAAGCAGCACATCTGCCTGGTCCACCTACTTACAGCAAATCGACCGGGTTGCGCCCTATCTGGGCGACCTTTCACGTTGGATAGATACTTTGCGGCATCCAAAACGTGCGCTGATTGTCGACATTCCTCTCCAGATGGATGATGGCTCAATTCGCCATTTCGAAGGCTATCGCGTTCAGCACAACCTTTCACGCGGCCCGGGTAAAGGTGGTATTCGCTATCACCCGGCTGTCGACCTGAACGAAGTCATGGCGCTCTCTGCGTGGATGACCATTAAATGTGCTGCGGTTAACCTGCCTTACGGTGGGGCTAAGGGCGGCATCCGGGTCGATCCCTTCAAACTCTCCGAGGGTGAACTTGAGCGGCTGACCCGTCGTTATACCAGCGAGATCGGCATCATCATTGGACCGCAAAAAGATATTCCGGCACCGGACGTCGGCACTAACAGCAAAGTGATGGCGTGGATGATGGATACCTACTCCATGAACCACGGCACCACGATTACCGGTGTAGTGACCGGCAAACCGATTCACCTGGGCGGTTCACTGGGCCGCGAAAAAGCGACCGGCCGTGGCGTGTTTATTACTGGCCGGGAAGTGGCTCGTCGTTCAGGTATTGAAATCGAAGGCGCCCGCGTGGCGGTTCAGGGCTTCGGTAACGTTGGCAGCGAAGCAGCACGCCTGTTTGACGAGGCGGGCGCGCGCGTGGTGGTGATTCAGGACCACACGGCGACGATTTATAATTCAGATGGCATTGATATGGCCGCGCTGAGCGAATGGCAGATCGCCCACAAGCAGATTGCCGGTTTCCCTGGTGCGCAAAGCATTGATAAAGAGGCGTTCTGGACCACTGAGATGGATATCCTGATCCCGGCCGCGCTGGAAGGTCAGATTACCCGCGAGCGCGCAGAGATGCTGAGCTGCAAAATCGTGCTGGAAGGCGCAAACGGCCCGACCTATCCGGATGCCGATGACATGCTGGCAACGCGCGGCATTATCGTAGTGCCGGATGTGGTCTGTAATGCCGGCGGCGTGACCGTCAGCTACTTCGAATGGGTTCAGGACATGGCCAGCTTCTTCTGGAGTGAAGATGAGATCAATCGTCGCTCCGATAAGATTATGACTGAAGCGATGGTTCATATCTGGGAGAAGTCAAAGGAGAAGGATTGCTCGCTGCGCACTGCGGCGTATATCGTGGCGTGTGAACGGATCCTGATGGCACGTAAAGATCGCGGTATCTACCCGGGTTAATGCTTATGGCGCTGTTGTCTGCGACAGCGCCGTTTTTCTACTTCATCAGCACCTGAAACTGCGGATTGAATTCATCAAAGATCGGTAACGCTGCGGCCCCCAGCGCAGCGGTATCGCTGCCGGTCATGCCCGTCTTCAGTCGCATATCTAACAGGTAACGTCCACGCACCGACTGATAAAGCGGCGGCAGGCGCGCGACCATCTGCTCCAGCAACGGCGCAGGCATCATCCCGCCAATAATCACCGCCTCTGCATCAAACACTGATTCCAGAATATTGATTGCCTGACGCAACGGCGTTATCACGCTCTCAATCCAGGCGGTGAAACGCGCGGGTTCAATCTGCAGCAGATCTTCAGGCAGCGCCCGCATCGGATCGAGACCACAGAATTCATAGGCGGCCTGTAATGAGACATAACGTTCCAGGCAACCCTGATTACCGCAGTAGCAATCACGTCCGCCCGGCTCTACCACTATGTGGCCAATCTCTCCGGCATTATGAGCATGACCGGTATAGATGTGGCCATCGGTGAAGATGCCGGCACCCAGTCCGGTGCCGATGTAGAGATAGATAAAGGAGTTAAGATGGCGCGCCGTACCGTGAAAGCGTTCGCCGATGGCGGCGACCGTGGCGTCGTTTTCCAGCGTTACCGGCAGGCCGCTGAGGGCGGCGAGTTCCGCCTCGATATCCACCTGCTCCCAGCCGTTCAGCGTGGTCGGCCCGACGGATGAAATGCCCTCCACGCCAAAAGGTCCCGGCATCACCACGCCGATCCCCAGTACCTTTTTCCACTGCGTGCCCAGAAAAGCGCGCATCTCCTCCAGCACGCCAGCAATGCACGCCAGGGTGGCAGCAGGCTGAGGCTTTTGCACCAGCACGAGGCGGCGGAAATGCACTTCACCGCTCAGATCGACCAGCACCAGCAAGAGCGTCTGGTGATCGAGATGAATGCCAATCGACCAGGCACTGGTGGGATTGAGTGTGACCGGAATTGAAGGCTGACCGCGCCCGCTGCGGCGCGGCTGACGGCTGGTCAGCAGTCCGGCCTGCTCCAGTTCCGCCACGATATTCGACACAGTCTGTGGCGTCAGTGCCGTCATGCGCGCCAGTTCGGCACGAGTCAGCTCACCGTGCAGGCGAATGGCTTCAATCACAACACGCCGGTTGTGCGCCCGCGCATGTTCAAGGTTTGTACCCGAGGTTTTCATGTTGTTTTCCATTACAGCGCGACCCGACAGTATTGGTCTCTGATAGCTTTCGGGCAAACAATATCTTTGATCCTGCACGCAAATCCCGCGCATCAGAATAGGCAATTTTGCCATAAAAGCGCAGTCTGAGTTTCAGCGTTGTTACGGCACTGTTGCGTTGTTTTTAATCTTGTGGCACGCCGTTTGCTTGATACTGACAGGTCAGTTCACCCGCTGACCAGAATTATGCCCCCGATTAAATCAATCAAATTGATTTAATTAACCGACAGCCTGTTGCTGCCCTGTTGCTAACTAGTGGAGAAGACCATGTCACAGCGTTACACCCCTCAACTGAAAGCCGGTTTTGCCGCCTTACTGATGTTAAGCGCAGGCAGCGCGGTGGCGGCCAGCCAGATTAATGCCCTGTTTATGACCCAGGCGGCCTATAGCGAGAATGACATTCGCGCGATGACGCAGAATTTTCAGAAGCAGCATCCGGATGTCACCGTCAATCTGGAGTTTGTTCCCTATGAAGCGCTGCACGATAAGATTGTGGCGGCGCGTGGCGCAGGCGGCAATGGCTATGATGTGGTGCTGTTCGACGCCATCTGGCCAGCGGAATTTACCCGCTTCGATCTGTTGCAGGATGTCAGCGCGCGCATTACGCCAGAGGAGAAAGAGAAAGTCTTCCCGGGCGCGATGAACACGGTGATTTTTAAAGGTAAAACACTGGGGATGCCGTGGATCCTTGATACCAAATACCTCTACTACAACAAAGCAATGCTGGCGAAAGCCGGCATCACCACGCCGCCACAGACCTGGCAGCAGGTGCTGGATGACGCGA
Source organism: Pantoea sp. X-Soil-YNGN-785 (assembly GCF_059730585.1). Taxonomy (NCBI): domain Bacteria; kingdom Pseudomonadati; phylum Pseudomonadota; class Gammaproteobacteria; order Enterobacterales; family Erwiniaceae; genus Pantoea; species Pantoea sp. X-Soil-YNGN-785. The sequence goes on along the minus strand of NZ_AP035943.1, from coordinate 322,080 downwards.
AAATCATCAAAGAGAAAAAGATTGTGACTTACCCGCTGGTCTGGAGCTGGTCTCAGGCGGAAGCGCTGGTATGTGACTACACCACGCTGGTATCAGGCTTTGGTGGGCAGTTCTATCAGAACGGTAAGCTCGACTTCTCCAGCCCGGCTTCACTCAAGGCGCTGAACCTGATGAAAAGCTCGCTCGATGACGGCCTGAGTAATCCGGCTTCCCGTGAATATCTGGAAGAGGATGTGCGCAAATCGTTTTCGAATGGCGATGCGGCGTTCGCGCTGAACTGGACCTACATGTACAACATGGCAAACGACCCTAAGCAGAGCAAAGTAGCCGGTGATATTGGCATCATGCCTGCGCCGGGTGATGCGCCAGGAAAAGTGGGTGCGGTGAATGGTTCGATGGGTCTGGGGATCACCAAAGGCAGCACGCATGCTAACGAGGCGTGGCAGTATATTCAGTACATGACTTCGCAGCCGGTGCAAAACCAGTATGCGAAGCTCAGCCTGCCGATCTGGAAATCCTCTTATCAGGACGAGGCGGTGAAAAAGGATCAGGAGAGCCTGATTGCCGCAGCGGACAAATCGCTAAACGTGATGCTGTCACGTCCTGAAACCGCCGACTATTCACGCCTGTCGAACCAGCTGCAGCAACAGTTACAGCAGGTCTTACTGGGTAAAACCCCGGCGCAGGACGCGATGGCGACGGTGGACAAAAGCGCCGCCCGGCTGCGTTAAGGAGTCATGATGCTGAGTCTGCGTCAACGCGAACAGCGTCAGGCATGGGTGCTGCTGGCACCCATGCTGCTGGTGATGCTGCTGTTAACCGCCTGGCCCCTGCTGCGCACCATCTGGCTCAGCTTTACCGATGCTGCGCTGATTGGCAGCGGTGAAACGCCTGCCTGGATTGGGCTGGAAAACTACCTCTATGCGCTGAGCGATCCCGACTTTCGGGCATCTATCTGGCGCACGCTCTACTTCACGCTGGTGTCTGTCACCTTTGAAGGCGTCATTGGCGTGCTGGTAGCGCTGCTGCTGAATCAGAAATTCGTCGGGCGCAACGTGCTGCGGGTGCTGGTGATTCTGCCGTGGGCGCTGCCGACCATCGTCAATGCCATGATGTGGCGGCTCAACTTTAATCCCGATTACGGCAGCATCAACGCCCTGCTCAGCCAGCTCGGCATTATTGATGGCTATCGCAGCTGGCTGGGCTCGCCGGACGCGGCGCTCAATGCGGTGATGTTTGCAGATATCTGGAAAAACTATCCGCTGGTTACGCTGCTGGTGCTGGCAGCGCTGCAGTCGATCCCTGAAGATCTGTTTGAGGCGGCACGGCTGGATGGCGCATCTGCCTGGCGGCGTTTCCGCGCCATTACCTTCCCGGCGATTGTTGCTCCGCTGGGCGTCGCGCTGGTGTTACGTACCATCGATGCCTTTAAGATCTTTGACATTATCTACGTGATGACGCGCGGCGGGCCGGTGGACAGTACCAAAACTCTGAGCTTTTTTGTCTATCAGGAGTCCTTCAGCTACCTGCGTGCCGGCAGCGGTGCCGCTTACGCGATCCTGATGACCCTGATGTGCGCTCTGCTAATCACGTTTTACCTGCTGATGTTATGGCATCAGCGCCGCCGGAGTTCCGCTTATGAAAACTAAACTGCGCCGGGTGCTGCGTTACGGCGCGGCGTTGCTGGTCGCCATCAGCATTCTGGCCCCGATGGGCTGGCTGTTTCTGATGAGCGTCAGCTCCGCCAGCGATCTCTCCCGCCTGCCACTGGAATGGCTGCCACGTCAGTGGGATTTCAGTCGCTATCAGGGGCTGGTTTCGCTGGCTCCCAACCAGCCGGGCAACATTTTCCTGCATGCACTGGGCAACAGCCTGCTGGTGGCGACGGTCGCCACGGCGATTTCGCTGCTGCTGGCGATACCGGCCGCCTTCAGCTTCTCACGCTACAGCGGTCGCGATGCCTGGCTTTCCGGCGCACTGGCGATCTACATGGTGCCACCGGTGGCGTTTGTGCTGCCGCTCTACTTTCTGCTGCAACAGCTGGGGCTGCTCAACACCCGTCCCGGTCTGGTGATGGTCTACTGCTCGCTGATCCTGCCGTTTCTGACCTGGATGCTGAAGAATCAGTTTGACTCGCTGCCGCGCGATATCGAACAGGCGGCACGGCTGGATGGCCTGCGCTTCTGGCAGGTCCTGCTGCGTATCACGCTGCCGCTGGCGAAGCCGGTACTGGGTGCCGCGGCACTGTTTGGCTGGCTGCTCGCCTGGGATGAGTTTTTCTATGCGCTGCTGTTCACCAGCAATATTTCGGCACAGACCCTGCCGGTCGCGATTGCCGGCTTCACCGCCGGACGCGCCACCGATGACGGGCTGATTGCAGCGATTGGCATTCTGGCGTCGGTGCCGCCTCTGTTTATTGCCATCTGGTTGCAGAAGACGCTGGTCAGCGGTCTTACCAGCGGCGGGAGTAAAGGATAATTATGGACAAGACCATCGCGCCCACGCTCTATGTGGTGGGCAATATCAATGTTGATTTAATCATGAGTACGCTCAGCGACTGGCCGAAACGCGGCACGGAAGTGATGCTGCAGCACAGCGAGCTACGTCCCGGCGGGTCTGCGGGTAACTGCGCGCTGGCGCTGGAGGCGATGCAGGTGCCGCATCGGGCCATCGCTAATCAGGGCGACGATGGCTTCAGCCACTGGCTCGCCAGTCACTTTCCCCACAGCGCCGCACACTGGCCGCGTTACGCCTGTGAGACCTCGCTGACGGTGGGCGTTACCCATCCCGATAACGAACGATCGTTTCTGAGCAATCACGGCCATATTACCGTGCTGACCGCGGACGATGTGCTGGCTCAGCTGCCGTTGCAGGCGACGCCGGGCGACATCGTGCTGCTGTGCGGCACCTTTCTCTGTCTTGAACTCTATGACCACTATCCGGTGCTGCTAGCCGAGCTACAAAAGCGTGGCTTCAGTGTGGCCGTGGATACCGGCTGGCCGCCTGCGGGCTGGAGCGATGAGCTTCGTCGGGAGATGGGCGGATGGCTGGCGGACTGCGACTGGCTACTGCTGAATGAGGTTGAAGCGCTGGGTTTAGCAGGCGCAGATTTGCTGGAGCAAAGCGGTAAACAGCTGGCCGCCCGTCTCAGTGGTCGCGGCGGCTGTGTGATCAAGTGTGGCGCAGAGGGCGCACGTCTCTGGTCCGCCGCCTCTGTCCAGTTTGCCGCCGCCCAGCCGGTAACGGTGGTGGATACCATCGGTGCCGGAGACAGTTTTAATGCCGGTTTTCTGGCTGCACTGCTCTACCGCCAGTCATCGCTCACCGCGCTGCGCTGGGGCATTGAAGTGGCCTCACAGGCGATAAGCAGCTCTCCGCGTCGCTATCCCAGCTGGCAACAACTCCAATTAACCAATGAGGTGCGCTGACCATGGCCAGTGTTGAACTTGTACAGGTGGCAAAGCGCTACGGAAAGCAGAGCGTGTTGCATCCGCTCGATTTAACCATTCCCGACGGCAGTTTTACCGTGCTGGTCGGCCCCTCTGGCTGCGGCAAGTCTACCCTGCTGCGGCTGCTCGCCGGTCTGGATAGCGTCTCTGACGGGGCGATTATGCTGGATAAAAAGCAGATCAACGACCTCGATCCCGCCGACCGGGATATCGCGATGGTGTTTCAGAGCTATGCGCTTTATCCACACCTGACCGTTGCCGAAAATCTGGCATTTCACATGCAGGTAAAGAAGGTGAAGCGTGAGGAGCAGAAAAGCAAAATTGCCCGTATCGCGGCTATTCTGGGTATCGATCAGTTGCTGCAGCGTTATCCACGCGCATTGTCTGGCGGACAGCGGCAGCGTGTAGCGATGGGTCGGGCGATGGTGCGCAATCCGCAGGTATTTCTGTTCGATGAGCCGCTCTCTAACCTGGATGCGCAGTTACGCATGGAGCTGCGCGCCGAGATTAAGTCTCTGCACCAGCGTTTCAAAACTACGATGGTCTATGTGACACACGATCAGGTCGAGGCGATGACGCTGGCGGATCAGATTGTGGTGATGAAAGATGGAGTGATTGTGCAACAGGGTGCGCCGCTGGCGATTTACGACCGGCCGGTTAACACCTTTGTGGCGCGGTTTATCGGTTCACCGCCGATGAATCTGCTGGATGCGCATTTCCAGCCTCGCGATGGTCTGCCCGGCGTCTGTTGTGGCGAGCAGTGGCTACCGTTGCCCGGTCGCTGGCACCACGCCGCGCGGCAGCAGGCCGATCAGCCGGTGACGCTGGGCGTACGACCCCACGATCTGATTTTTGACGCCAGCGGGCAACCGGCGACGGTGAATATTGTGGAGATTACCGGCGAGTCGACACTATTACATCTGAACTGGCAGAGTTTCCCGCTGCATATGCAGCTGACTGGTCGGAGCGATGCCGTGCCGGGCGGCACGCTGCCGGTGACCGTGAATCCGGATAAGATGCACCTGTTCGATGCCCGCAGCGGTGTGCGGCTGACGGAACAATGATAAAAAAACCCGCCGCTGGCGGGTTTTTACTCTGTGAAGCAGATATGGGCTCAGGGAGCATACGTCCGCTTTACGCCAGATGAAACTGCTCCACTGTCTGCGACAGCTGCTGCGCCTGGTCTTCCAGCGAACTGGCGGCGGCCGACATCTGCTGCACCAGTGCGGCGTTCTGCTGGGTGACGCCATCCATTTCATTGACCGCAATCGTTACCTGGCTGATGCCGCGCGCCTGTTCGCTTGACGCTGTAACGATCTCACCGATAATCCCCTGCACCGAATTCACCGCCTGCATCATCTCCTGCATGGTCTTACCGGCATCGTTTACCAGCCGGACGCCACTCTCAACACGTACGCTCGACTCTTCAATCAGTGCGCCGATCTCTTTCACCGCATTAGCACTGCGCTGCGCCAGATTTCGCACTTCCGACGCGACCACCGCAAAACCGCGGCCCTGCTCACCGGCGCGTGCTGCTTCTACCGCCGCGTTGAGCGCCAGAATATTGGTCTGGAAGGCAATGCTATTGATCATCGTGGTAATGTCGCCAATCTTTTTCGAGCTGTCATCGATCTGCGCCATGGTCTGTACCACCTCGCCCACCAGCGAGGCACCGCGACTGGCAATGTGCGTCGCGTTTTCAGTCAGGCTGGTCGCCTGCTGCGCATTGTCGGCATTCAGGCGGATCGTGGCGCTGATCTGCTCCATGCTGGCTGCGGTCTGCTCCAGTGCGGCGGCCTGTTCTTCAGTGCGTGACGCCAGATTGAGGTTGCCGCTGGCAATTTCGCCCGCGCCCTGTCGTACAGATTCACTGGAATCTTTAATCTGCCCGACAATCTGCCGGAGCTGGCTTTGCATAGTATGAAGCGCAAAGAAGAGGCTGCTGCGATCGCCGTTTTTCACTGCAATCGCGTTATCCAGCTTGCCATCCGCGACGGCCAGCGCAATATTTGCCGCTTCAATTGGCTCGCCGCCAATCGGCCGCAGCACCTTACGGCTGAAAAGCATGCCGAGTACGGTACCGACCAGCAGAATACTGACCACCATCAGCAACAGCGCCCACATCAGTTGCCGGTTGGCAGCAGCCATCACCTGACTGACCGGTGCGACGACGCCGAGATACCAGGGCTTGTCGCTGTTACCAATCACTACCGGCTGCCACGTGATTAATGCCTCTTCGCCCAGCACGGCATCAAAATGCTGTACGACTTTCGACGTAAAGCCATCTTTTTCGCCTTTCCAGGGCTTACCGGCTTCTTCTTTCACGGGCGAGGACACCACATTCCCGCCATTTGAGAGCAACAGCGCATAGCCGCTGCCCTGCCAGGGTTTGATCTGATTCACTTTCTGCTGCAGTGAGGCCAGTGAAATGTCAGAGGTGACGATCGCTTTTAAGGTGCCCTGATCGATAATCGCGGCAGCCACAGAAGTCAGAAGTGTCGGCACGCCGTTATAGGCATAGCTATAAGGTTCGGTAAGCGTATCTTTTTGTGATTTTTGCGGGATCAGATAGTAATCGCCCTGACCCGGCGTCAGATAGGAGAGCAGCGGATGCATCGCATATTTACCTGATGCGTCACGATCCACAAAAAAGGCATAGCGTCCCTGTGGCGCCTGGCCCGGCTGTGACGCGAACTCCGCATCGCGGCCATCAAACGCATTCTGTTCGAATATCACCGACATCGACAGATAATCAGGGTTGGCGCGCAGCGCATACTCCATGACTTTATCGGCCACTTTACGGTCGGTAATAGCGGCCTGAGGCAGCGCAATCAGACTTTGCCCGAGATGACTGGCAACATCACGAGCATGACCCAGCTCCTGCTGCACCTGAAGCGCACGGCTCTGTGCTATCTGCTGCAGATAGTTTTCTGCGAGTACCTTTTGTTCTTTACCCGATTGCCAGCTGAGGACGCCGATAGTCACGGTAAATCCCAGCATGATTGTTAAACCACCCATAATCAGCATCTGCGCACGGGTACTCATTCTTTTCTTATGTGTTAACTGACTGGCCATAGTGATTCCCCTGGAATTTACCTGTTTCTTTCCCTCCTTGTGATTACGTTGCTCCTGAGATCATCTATCGGCGGCGTTTTTTTGAACTTTAGTCACCGTAATTCTGGCGGGCTGCCTGTCTGACTGTGAGTCATTCAGGGAAATTGATCGCAAAGAGGATACGGCGCTGCGTATGAACAGGCTTTTTTTGATCTGCAACAATACTGCTGCCCACCTTTACTGTCAGTTTATGTCAACAGTTGCTGTAGCCCCTTGTCACTGTGGAGAGAGATCAATGATCGGTAAATCAGGATTAGCCATTGGGATGGTTGTCTGGCTGGCGTATGTTGCCTGGATCGTTCACTACTATTCAGACACCTTTATGCAGTTCTCCCGCTAAGCAAACAGGACCTTCGGGTCCTTTTATTTGTTCTTAATTCCTTACGGTTGGCCTGTGAGCCAGATATTCGCTATTATCGACTCATTCTGTGAGCCGAATAGCAAACTCTATTCGGCTCATCTCCTCTTACTATGAGTCCACTATGAGCGTTTACTGGATCTGGCAGCAGCCGGACTGGCCCGATTTTCAATGGCAGGATGCCGTTCTGCTACCGCGCCTGCGCCATCTGCAGCAGCAGCGCGGGTTGCTGCTGGGACGAGCCAGCCTGCAGTCAGACAGTGATTCGCAGACGCTGGATACTCTGCTGAGTAATATCCTTTCCTCTTCCGCGATTGAAGAGGAACGGGTAAACGTGCAGTCAGTACGCTCATCGCTGGCGCGCCGGTTAGGCGTCACGGAAGAACAGCCTTATCCGGTCTCCGACCGCTCAGAAGGGCTGGCCGCCATGATGCTGGATGCCATCAACAATCGCAGCCAGCCACTGACGCCTGAACGATTATTTCAGTGGCATCACTGGCTCTTCCCGGCAGATGAATGGACGGTACAGCGCCTGAGCGTCGGGACGCTGCGCGGCAGTGAGCCGATGCAGGTGATCTCAGGCCGCATCGATCGCCCTACGGTGCATTTTGAGGCTCCGCCGCGACAGGGACTGGAGCCGCAGCTGACACAGTTTGTTGAGTGGTTCAACAGCAGTCAGCATGACGTGATGCTGGACCCGCTGCTGCGCGCCGCCATCTGTCATCTCTGGTTTGTCACCCTGCACCCGTTTGATGACGGTAATGGGCGTATCACGCGTGCGTTAACCGATCTGGCACTGGCGCAGGCCGACAGCCAGAGCATCCGCCTGTATGCCATGTCGCCCGCCATTCTGGCGCAGCGTGCCGGTTATTACCGCATTCTTGAGCAGACGCAGAAAGGCGGCCTTGATATCACAGACTGGCTGGTGTGGTTTCTTGATATCCTGGATGAGAGCCTGAAGCAGGCGATGAACGTTATCGATCGCACCCGGATGAAAGCGCGTTTCTGGCTACGTCATCAGGGAATGGGATTGAGCGTGGAACAGGTAAAAGTACTGAACCGGCTGCTTGACGGCGGTGAGCAGGGTTTTGAACTGGGGATCAGCGCCAGTCAGTATCAGAAGGTGGCTAAAGTAAGTAAAGCGACCGCGACCCGTCATCTGGCGGATCTGGTAGAGAAAGGCTGTCTCTACCGGCTGGAGGGTGGCGGACGAAGCACGCGCTATCAGGTTGTTACCCGCGATACGCACTAAGCCGGGTGAATCTGGCTAAGGAAAGGCGTGGTACATTGCGGCGGCCGCGATGTACCACTGAGCGCGGCAATTACTCTTTGAGTGAGGCCCCGTTTGTCGCAATAACCTCTTTATACCAGTGGAAGCTTTTCTTACGGCTGCGCGCCAGCGAACCTTCCCCGTTGTCATCGCGGTCTACATAAATAAAACCGTAGCGTTTAGACAGTTCCGCTTTAGATGCGCTCACAAGATCGATCGGCCCCCAGCTGGTATACCCCATGACCTCAACACCATCTTCAATCGCTTCACGCACCTGCACCAGATGATCGTTGAGGTAGCTGATGCGGTAGTCATCCTGCACGACGCCGGTGGCATCAGGAATGTCTTTGGCACCCAGTCCGTTCTCAACGATGAACAGCGGCTTTTGATAACGCTCCCACAACAGATTAAGCAAGGTACGCAACCCGACCGGATCAATCTGCCAGCCCCATTCAGAGCTCTGAAGATGGGGATTAGGCACCATGCTCAGAATGTTACCGCGCATCTTCTCATTCAGCGCCTCATCGGCGGTAACACAGCCGGACATGTAGTAGCTGAACGAGATAAAATCGACGGTCGATTTGAGTATCTGGCGATCGGCATCCGTAATATCCAGCAGAATGTTGTTGTCGCGGAAGAAGCGCAACATATAGCCCGGATAAGCTCCCCGGCACTGCACATCGCCAAAAAATTGCCATTTCCGGTTCTCCTGCAGCGCTTCCAGCACATCGTCGGGGTTACAGCTTAGCGGGTAGACCAAACCACCCAGCAGCATATTGCCGATGCTGGCATCCGGGTTGATCTCGTGACAGGCTTTAACCGCCAGCGCACTGGCGACCAGTTGATGGTGAATCGCCTGATAAATTTCGCCCAGGCTGCTGGTTTCCGGCAGACCCACGCCGGTCATCGGCGCATGCAGAGACATGTTAATTTCGTTAAATGTCAGCCAGAGGCTGACTTTCTTCTGATAACGGTTAAACACCGTGCGTGCGTAATGTTCAAAGAATCCGATTACCTGACGGTTGCCCCAGCCACCATACTGCTTAACCAGATTCCAGGGCATTTCATAATGTGACAGGGTCACGAGCGAAGTGATGTTATGCGCTGCCAGTTCATCGAATAAGCGGTCATAAAAGGCCAGACCAGCCTCGTTGGGTTGCTGCTCGTCACCGTTCGGGAAAATACGCGTCCAGGCAATTGAAACCCGCAGACAGCCGAAGCCCATCTCTGCAAACAGCCTGATATCGTCCGGGTAGCGGTGGTAAAAATCGATCGCCACATCTTTAAGGCTCTGGCTCCCCGCAACGCGCTCCACGACCGGGCCAAAAATCCCCTGTGGCTGGACGTCAGAGGTTGAGAGGCCTTTCCCCTCTTCACGCCATGCGCCTTCAACCTGGTTAGCGGCAACAGCACCGCCCCATAAAAATGAATCCGGGAAAGTTTTCATCCTGTTCTCCTTTTATCGATGAATGATGCTGAGTAAAGGTGTTCCTGCAGTCGCAGTGTTTCCTGCGACTTTCATCACCTCACGATACTCATCGCTGTTAGTAATAATGATCGGGGTTGTCAGGTCATACCCGGCATCAAGAATGGCCTGACGATCGAACTCCAGAAGCAGATCGCCAGGCTTAAACCTGTCACCCACATTTACATGTGCAGTGAAAGGTTTGCCGTCGAGCCGGACGGTATCGATACCCACATGGATCAGCAGCTCAATCCCGCTATGACTCAGCAAGCCGATGGCGTGCCGGGTCTGAAACAGGGAGGCAACCTCACCCGCGAAGGGCGCAATGACTTTGTTGTCGGAAGGAATGATGGCCGCGCCCTGTCCCAGCAGGCCACTGGCGAAGGTTGCGTCCGGCACCTGATCAAGCGCCAGTAGGGTGCCGGTCATTGGTGAGAGAATGTCATCTTCGCCAGGCATCACCGGGGTTACTGTGTCTGGCGTGCTGTTACGAGGCATACCCGCTACCAGCGTCATGGCACAGCTCAGGAGCAGAGCCAGCAGCGTGCCGATAATTCCGCCCCATAACGTGGCATCGACACCGCCAGGCGGGATCATCTGAGCGATGGTAAAGATATTGGCGAAGCCAAAGGAATAAACGTGGGTGTTACTGAAGCCGACAACGGCACCGCCGATTGCGCCGGCTACGCAACCAAAGATAAAGGGGCGACGCAGAGGAAGATTAACACCATATACAGCAGGTTCAGTGATACCAAATATTCCCGCGGTCACGGATGACCCCGCCAGCACCTTTTGACGCGCATCACGGCTGCGCAGCAAAACCCCCAGCGCCGCACCAATCTGGCCCATGACAGCAGGTAACAGCATAGGCAGCATCGAGTCATGCCCCAGAACGGCCAGATTGTTGATCATCAGTGGCACCAGTCCCCAGTGCAGACCAAAAATCACACAGACCTGCCACAGCGCGCCCATGGCCGCCCCAGCCAGCCACGGAGCCAGCGCATAAATCCACTGGTAGCCGTTCGCCAGCAACTGGCTCAGCCACGTGGCCAGTGGACCAATTACCAGGAAAGTCAGCGGCACCGTGATGCTCAGACAGATCAACGGGGCAAAAAAGTTCTTCATAGAGGCGGGCAGCAGCCGGGTGCTCTGTTTTTCCAGCCAGCAACTCACCCACGCGGCGAGAATAATGGGTATAACCGACGCGCTGTAATTAAACCAGGTTACAGGAATACCGAGAAACGCATCCATCATGGCGCCGGACTGCTGGCTGGCATTGAAAGCAGCAATCATCGTCGGATGGGTGAGCGCCCCGCCAATCACCATGGTGATAAAGGGATTACCGCCGAACTTTTTACCCGCGGTGTAGCCTAGCACCAGCGGAAAAAAGTAAAAAAGGGCATCACTTGCCGCAAACCAGATTTTGTAGGTTCCGCTTTCAACAGACAGCCAGCCGCAAACCACGGCCAGCGCCAGCAAGCCTTTAAGAATACCGGAGGCGGCAAGAATCCCGATAAAGGGCGTGAAAATGCCGGACACAACATCGATCAGGCGACTGAAAAGATTACCTGACTTCTTATCTTCGGCTGATGCAGCGGCCTCATCCAAAAGTCCCGCTTCGGCACGGACAGCCAGCCAGACATCATGAACATGGTTGCCAATCACTACCTGAAACTGCCCGCCGCTTTCGACGACCATAATGACGCCCGGATTTTTCTTTAGTCCTTCCGCATCGGCTTTATGGTTATCTTTCAGTTTAAAACGAAGCCGGGTGGCACAATGCACCAGACTTACGATGTTCTCCCTGCCGCCAATATGGCCGAGGATATCCTGCGCCAGCGTGTGATATTCCATCTCGATTTCCTTAAACCGATGTCCATGGACATCCGTTGACTGAGCCAAAAATAAAAAAACCTGAGAACGGCCTCCTTTCAGAGGCCGCGCTCAGGTTTTGCCTGCATTAAGCAGTAACAATCCAGTTTACAGGGCTTATTACCCTTCTTTTCTCACCCGCTCGATATGAATGGCAAGAAACATGATCTCTTCTGCGGTCAGCTCACGCTGATAGCTTTGTTGCAAATGCTGCGCGATTTTCACCGCGCATTTCCAGGCTTTTGGATAGTTATCTTTTACTGCCGTATGCAACGACACATCGTCATCGTCGACCACGGTTCGCGTCAGCATCCGCTGAGCAAAAAACTTCAGATGAGTGACAAACCGCTGGTAACTCAGTGACGATTCGTTATATTCCAGCTGCAACTGATACTTCACCAGTTGCAGAATCTCCTGCATTACCCGCGTGACATCCATGACTTCCGGCATTTCGTTATGGAGCTGTGCCGTTACCAGATGAAGCGCGATAAATCCGGCTTCATCCTCAGCCAGTTCGACATTCAGCCGACGGAAAATGAGTGCCCTGGCCTCCTGCCCCAGCTCGAACTCTTTGGGATAGAGACGTTTAATATCCCACAGCAACACATTTTTAATCGCCAGACCTTTTTTTTGTCTTTCAATGGCAAAGAAGCAGTGGTCGGTCAGCGTGATATACAGGCTCTCCTGCAGTTTCCCGAGACGCTGTATCGCAAGATCAATAATGCAATTGCAGGTCGTCATCACTTCAGGCGGGATTTGATGTAACAACTCCTCCAGCCGACGGACCAGCAGATCACTTTGTGGTGCAAACACTTTCTCAATTTGCGCGTCATTGAGACTGTCACCGACGCGCTTCTGAAAGGCCAGTCCACGGCCCATAACGACCTGCTCGCGCCCCTGCTCATCCTGAACCATCACCACGTTATTATTCAGAATTTTGGCGATTTTCATCGGAACCCCAGAAACAAAAAAACCTGACATCCGGCAGAGGCCAGAAATCAGGTTTTGCCTGCCTAAGCAGTAACAATCCAGTTCCGGCACTCTATCAGTTTTCGTCGTGACCTCAATCGGTCAGAACAAAAAGCGTGACAGCGATCGTAATCCTCTTATTCGCCTAAAAATTTACGACCGTTTTAAGCTCAGTCACCCAGGCATCCTGCGTATGGGATATGCCCGCCGGATGATGCCAGTACTGAATCCCGGGTTGCAGTTCCAGCCAGGAAACGGGGCGAAAACGGTAATAGAACTCGCCGTTTAGCGAATGGCCGGGCACCGGATGATATGCCGTATCGTGGTAGTCCGAAACACCACCTATCGTATTCATATAGCGCTGATTTCGCGCGTACTGACTGCTCATGTCCGTCCAGGTCAGGCCAAAACCAATCCAGTCTTCCGGACGGGCGTCAAACAGTCCCCGATAGCGGAGTGAAGCGGCATAGACCGAATGCATGTAGTTAGTTCGCTGATCGGCCAGGCTCATACTGAATGAAGTACTTAACCCGCGACTGGCGTCATCCTGATGTCGCGTCAGTTGCTGATTAAGTCCGGCGTAAAGAAACCATGTCCGGTTATGAGAAGCATAACCGCCGGGATCACTGGCTCCTGCGCCCCCGGACCGGCCGCGATAGAGGTCAGTTTGTGGGGCATTGGTAAAAACCACCCCCAGGTTGTAGGCACCCGGCAGGTCGCTAATGATCGGGCGGGCTTCGATTTCTACCGGCAGCAGGACACCTTTGCTGCGCCTGGTTGAGCCACTCCAGGCGTGATGACGGCTGGCAGCATCCGGGTTCTGCTCCATTACTCCCCCTTTTAACGTCACAACAGGTGTAAACCGGTATTCGAGCGTGGTTCCCCACGTGTGCACGTTCCAGTTGTTCCAGGTCAGTGAGTTAGCAGATTTTCCACCGCACTGAGAAAGCATCTGGAAATCACAGGGTATGATCTGATCGAAGGTCTGAACCTTGTTCATCATTCCGATACGCCATGTCATCCTGCGGTCATCGAAACTTCGGGCAAAAGTCAGCCAGCCCAGGCGGGTGATCGATTGCCCGCCCCAGCTCTCCTGCGTAAGATCGTTAACATTCATCCGCGGATCCTGCACGCGTCGGGTGGTCAGATCGTCGTTGTGATTACGATTAACGATATTCGCTTCGATACGTGCATCGGGAATATTTGTCCAGCGCGACAAATCCTGATTAAAGGTCAAAGCAAACTGATCGATATAAGCAACGTGTGAGGCATGATTGTAGCCACCGCCGCCATTCCAGCCAATTTCATTCAGATAACCCAGGTTATAAGCAAATCCATTATCGTTAAGCGATTTACGAAGGCCATACATATCACCCAAAACAAGATCCGGTGGAGATTCAAACCCTAATACCGTTCCGCTCCATTCCTGCGCCGTCGACAAGGGTGAAAAGGTCAATAATGAGAGTGCGCACAGCATGCTTTTATATTTCATCTTAGCAACCTGTTTTGATTTTAATGATGTACGGTTCGCAGGAGAGTCCTTAACCTCCTGTCATCTACCTCATGTTTCCCCGGCCTGAAGACGCTGGGTCGTTATCGCGCAGGTTATTGATGACTTTCGCCATGCCAGAGTAAATTTAAGGCAAAAAAAAACCTAAGCACCCCACAGTGGTAAAGACTGCGGAACGCTTAGGTTTTGCCTGTTATCCAGTAACAACCCTTCGCTGAAAACGGCTCTACCCTAACACTGCTTTTTTAAATTGAATAGCACTGCCGGATTATTTCACAAAAAATGTGAGCCAATTAACAATTGATATCTCTCATTTCATATGGCTGGTGTAAATTAACAATCCAAATGAAGTAAGAAACCCATCAGGGAATGTTATATTAGTTTTCTTGCTAATTCATTTAATTAAGATTGATGGTATTTATCAGTAGAATTAAAATAGTCACCCGGCTTAAAAAGCTTAAAAATGAATGATCCAAAATCCAGATTATTGAATCCTGATTGATGCTATAGCGCTGAGTTTAAAAAAAATAGCTGGCTGGTTTGCATAATTTACAGGGAAATTGCAGGCAGGCATTCAGCGCAAGGGAACGACAGGAGGATTTGTTTTGAATGACCTGACAAAAGATCAGATGACCCGTCAATCAGAAACAGCAACGCCGGAAGGTTCGCTTCCGGCGTTGTGGCAATCAGGCAGCTTTAACGGCGCGTACTTTCTTCGCCGCTGGCTCTTCCGCCTGATCATCCGCACCCTCTTCTGCCACGGCCTCAGGCTTCGTCGCGCCTGCGGCCACGTCCGGCAGTTTGCTGGTGCGCAGAATATGCTGAACCGCATCTTTCTGCTCGGCAATCAGCAGGCCCAGCGTTTCTGCCTGAGATTCGTCCAGTGCAGGTTGATGCTGTAACAGCCAGTCAGTGAAGGCTTCGGCCATATCGAGCATTTTGTCGTAGGCATCGGCCTCTTTCTTATTGGCAAACGTCATCTTCTCTTCACCCTTTCTGACTACAACAAATTTTGTTTCAACAGCCATCTTTTCGCCCTCAGGTACTGTGTATGCATACAGTATATCATGCCGGTCATGCTTTGCCAGCAGAGAATAGAGTTTATCGGTTATGCACGAGCTAACCTTAACCGGACGCAGGTTTTTTTCTTTTTCCTGTCGCTTTTCTGCCGGACGTTACGCTGACTACACCAGCAACTCTTCAAGGAACATCGCCAGAGCCTTGCGCGGATCGTCCTCTTCGGAGACGATCACCTCGATCCCCCACTGCCCCAGCACCTCTTTGGCTACCGGGTTATTACGGTTAGTGAACAGATACGATTTTGGCCGGGCCGTCGCCAGCCCGGTGCGGCCCCACATCTTGGTCAGACGGTAAAACAGCAGGCGAATGTTGAAATCACTGATGCTGTAGCCGACAAACAGCACGGAGTTGCCCATTACGTCATGAGTCAGTTTGATGTCGAGCGGTGAGTCAAAATAGAGGCGTTCAAAATAGCTGCTCTCATCGAGCACGATAGAGGTGTCATCATCGAAGTCACCGTGCAGCTTGATGATGTGACGCTTATCCTCGGTCAGGGAGACCAGGTCAGCGGCGTTTGCCACTTTGTAATAGGGAACGCCGTGCGCCTCGTGCGCCGCTTCCAGCCAGCGATCATAATTGGTGGTGTAGATGCGCGAGAAGTTACCCTGGGTAATCATGGTATGAATTTCAGAAGACCGGACATCGATATCCGGCCGGTGCCACTCGCGATCCATCCAGCTGCGCAGCGGGCCAAGCGAGCCTTTCTTTTGCTTGTAATACTCCGCCAGCGACAGGTGCGTACCGTAGGTATTGAAGATTTTGGGATCGTAACCCAGCTCGTTAGCCAGGTGAGCAATCAGTTCATGCCACTCGGGGAGGCCAAAATTACGCGAAATACCGGCACCGGCAAACAGAATCAGCTTGCCGGAATCATAGGCGCGTTTGAGTTCAGGTTTCATGCCGCTCCCCGCGAGGTTTTTAAAAAGGTGGCGAAGCGATCCAGCGCGATGCGCCGCATCGAGATCTCATTCTTGAGTTCGCCCATTTCTGCAAAAGTCTGCTCATAGCCTTCGGGGATAAACACGCAGTCCCACTGGAAGCCGCGCGTCCCGGCGGGTTTCGCGGCGATGGTGCCGCGCAGTTCACCCGAGAACTGATACATTTTGCGGCCGTCGCAGTAGCCGAGCACCGTTTTGGCCGTCACGGCCTGGCTGTCCAGTCCCTGCACCAGCGCGGTAAAGCGCTCAGCGTCCAGGCGGTTCCAGAAGATGCGGGTCAGACCGGCGGGCAGACCATTGAGGCCATCCAGATAGAGACCGGTATGCTCAACAAACAACGGTCGCCCAATCAGCGAAAAGGCTTTAGTCAGTTTATCGCGCACCAGGTCCAGCTCGTTTTCAGTCTGAATTTCTTCGATGCGACGGGCGATGGGTAATACTTCGACCCCGACAGGCTCGAGTATCTTACGCACCTCCGCCAGCTTTTGCTCATTGGCAGAAAGGAATCTGATTTTCATGGGGCTTCCAGGTCAATTACTCCGCCACGCAGTGAGGATTTTTTACGAGAACAGGCGGGCAGGATAAATCACTAACGCTGGAGAGTGTAGTTCAATTCTGTGGTCATCAGATTGCAGAACCGGCTTCAGCAGGTGAGCCGGTTCTGCCGACTCAGTAAACAATGCCCGGCGGATTCACCGTGGAGTGCGTCACAGCTTCATCCTGTTCACCCCAGCGGACCAGCACCTGCTGATACTGCCCGCCCGTAATGGTGCCATCCAGCGCGGTCTGCAATGCGGGTGCCAGGCCATTCCCCTTTTTAGTGGTCACGGCAACCCAGGCGCGAAACGGTCCGCTGCCAACCAGCTTTGTCTGACCGCGTGACGCCACTTTCCAGGCAGCCATCGAGTGCGGGCCAAAGATCGCATCGGCCCGTCCCGACAGCAGCGTCAGCGTCGCTGAGGCATCATCGGTAAGGTAAATCGGCGTCACCGCGGGCAGACCTTTAGCCCGGTTCTGCTGATCCCAGCTCAGTAATATGCGCTCCTGATTGGTGCCCGACGACACGATAATCCGCTTACCGGCAATATCAGGCGGACTGCTGATCTGGCTGATTTTACTGTCGCTTTTTACCGCAAAGGCATGGTTATCAGCGCGATAGGTCGCAAAATCGAACTTCTTCTTACGCTCTTCAGTAACGGCAATGTTAAACATCGCGACATCATAGCGTCCGGCGCTGATGCCCAGAGGCCAGTCCTCCCACGAGGCCGGAACCAGCTTCAGCTTTAACCCCAGACTGTCAGCCAGCAGCCTGGCGATGTCCGGATCGCTGCCGATCCGCGTGACGTTGTCAGACGCCAGCAGCGATAGCGGCGGTGAGTTAGTTGCGGCGGTCGCAACCGTCAGCGTGCCAGGCTCGATAAAGTGAAAGTCAGCCGGGATTTTCGCGATCGCCTGCGGATTCGCCGGGGCATGGATTGGCGTCTCATTTTTCAGCACATCGAGCTTCTCCGCCGCCGGACAGCTCAGCGCCGGGAGCAGCGTCAGCGCTGTTAATGTCAGCGCCCTCATAACACGCGCGCCAGAAAACGGCGGGTGCGATCATGGCGCGGATTGTTCAGTACCTGCGTGGTGCTGCCCTGCTCAACAATCCGGCCATCCACCATAAAGACCACGTTGTCCGCCACTTCACGCGCAAAGCCGATCTCATGGGTCACAATCACCAGCGTGGTGCCGGAACGCGCCAGCTTTTTAATCACATCGAGCACTTCACCAACCAGCTCCGGGTCCAGCGCCGAGGTCGGCTCATCGAACAGCATAACGCGGGGATTGAGCATCAGGGCGCGCGCAATGGCGATACGCTGCTGTTGCCCGCCCGAGAGATGACGTGGCCAGGCATCAGCTTTATGGCGCAGGCCGACAATATCCAGCAGTTCGCCCGCCCGCGCTATCGCTTCAGATTTCGTCAGCTGACGATGGGCAATCGGCGCTTCAATCAGGTTATCCAGCACGCTGAGGTGCGGAAACAGATTGAAGTTCTGGAACACGTAGCCGACGTTGATACGCTGCCGCAGAATCGCCTTCTCTTTGAGTTCATACAGCTTGTCGCCGCGCTGCTGATAGCCGATGAAGTCGCCATCAATCTGAATGAATCCCTCGTCGACCCGCTCCAGATGATTGATGGTGCGCAGCAGCGTGGATTTGCCGGAGCCGGATGGCCCCAGAATCACCGTGACCGAGCCAGGCTCCAGCGACAGCGAAACATCATCGAGCGCTGTGTGTTTACCAAAACGCTTGGTCACGCCGGTAATGCTGATAGCACCGGTTGTGTGTGAAGTGCGGTAATCAATGGCTTCGGACATGGCTGATCTCCTCGGTCGGATGAAGTGGCGTGACGCGGTTGCGCCATTGTTGCCAGCGCGAAGGCTGCGGCTCACGGTTCACGCTGCGGGCCAGCCAGCGCTCAACGTAATACTGAATCACGGACAGGACGGTGGTGATAATCAGATACCAGGCGGCACCGACCATCAGCAGCGGGATCACTTCCTGATTACGGTTGTAAATCATCTGGATGGTGTAAAACAGCTCCGGCATCGCCAGCACATAAACCACGGATGTGCCTTTTGCCAGGCTGATGATTTCGTTGAATGCGGTCGGAATAATGGCGCGCAGCGCCTGTGGCAGAATGATGCGGAAGGTCCGTCGTGAGGCGGAAAGCCCCAGCGCGGAAGCGGCTTCCACCTGACCGTGATCGACACCAAGGATCCCGCCACGGATAATCTCCGCACTGTAAGCCGCCTGCACCAGCGTCAGACCAATTACCGCCGCCGGGAACTGGCCCAGCACGTTAATCGTCTGAAACGCGCCCCACGACAGGCCGGTAAACGGAATGCCAATCGACAGCGTGTCGTAGAGGTAGGAGAAGTTATAGAGAATGATCAGCACCACGATGAGCGGCAGCGAGCGGAACAGCCAGATGTAGCCCCACGCCAGGGTGCTCAGCAGCCACGACGAGGAGAGACGCGCCAGCGCCAGCAGACCGCCAAAGAAGAGGCTGAAAATAGTGCCCAGCAGAGTCAGCAGCAGCGTCTGACCCAGGCCGTGCAGGATCACCGGATCAAAAAACCACCGGGCAAACACGCCCCACTCCCAGCGCGGGTTAAAGGCCACTGACTGAATCACGCCCGCCAGGATAAACAGCGCCAGGATAGCGCCTGCGGTGCGCGCCGGATAACGTGCCGGGACCACCTGCAGATGTTGATGTTTACTCATCGTCACTCCTTAACTTGCCGCTGCGACGTTATAAACGCCGATCACTTTAATAAAGCGCAGTCGCCCGTCATGTGGCGGCTGGCCGTAACGCTCCAGATCGCCGCTCAGATCGAACTGTGGCTGATAGCCGTGACCGGTATAAAGCCGCACCGCCTCCGGCTGTCGAAAGCCGGTGGTGAGAAACAGCCGCTGATAGCCCGCCTGCAGGGCGCGCCGTTCCAGCTCCTGCAACACCACCAGCGCCAGCCCCTGACGGCGCAGATCGCTGCGGGTCCAGATGCGTTTCAGCTCAGCGGTCTGCGGGTCATAAGGTTTATAAGCGCCCATCGCGATGATTTCGCCGTCGCGCTCCAGCACAATAAACAGTCCCTGCGGCGGCAGATACCATTCGGTCAGCTCCTGCTCCTGCTCGTTACGGCGGGAGAAAAAGTCGCCATAACGTGCCGAGTATTCACCAAACAGACCACCCAGAATGGGTTGCAGCTCGGGGGCCTCCGGCGAAACTTCGCGGAAAGTTGATTCACTCATGGTCAGCTCCTTAGTCGCCCAGGCCAGCGGGGTTGATTTCAGAACGATCGATATGCTCAACGCCTTCACCCCAGCGGTTCAGTACCTTCTGATAGTCGCCATTGCTGATCACGCCATTCAGCGCGGTGCTGATCGGTTCCGCGAGGCCGCTGCCTTTCTTCACCGTAACGGCAATGTGCGCCGCTTTTGGCCAGCCGCCATCCACGCTGCCGACCAGTCGGGTTTTACCGGTCAGCGCCGCTTTCCAGGCACCAATCACGTTAGGACCGAAGTAGGCATCGGCTCGCCCCGCCTGCAGTGCCAGGGTCTGGGCGGCATCATCTTTGGTATAGACCGGCGTAAAGGCTTTCAGGCCCTTTGCCTGATTCTCTTTATCCCACGCCAGCAGAATCGCCTCCTGATTGGTGCCGGATCCCACGATGATCCGCAGTCCGGCAATGTCTTCCGCTTTGGTCAGTGACTGAATCGGGCTGCTGGTTTTGACATAAAAGCCGAGTGAGTCTTTGCGATAAGTGGCGAAGTCGAACTTCTCTTTGCGCTCTTTAGTCACGGTAATGTTGGAGATCGCCGCATCATACTTGCCCGAGGCCACACCCAGCGGCCAGTCTTCCCACGACGTGGGAACGATGTTGAGTTTTAATCCAAGGCTGTCCGCAACCAGTCGGGCAATATCCACCTCGCTGCCGAGCAGGGTTTTGTTGTCATCGGAAAACACCGTCAGCGGCGGGGAGTTCTGCGCCGCCACGGCCACGGTAAAGGAGCCCGGCACCACAAAGTGATGTCCCGCGGGCAGTTGCGCGATGGCGTCAGGATTTTTCACCGTATTAACCGGCGCTTTATTGGCTTCCAGGCTGACGCGCTGGCCGTTATAGGAAACGCTGGTGCCTTCAGCCAGCGCATGGCTGCTGGCGGCCAGAATAAGCAGGGCAAGAAGACGCGATGTTTTTTTCATGACGTAGGCTCTTATTTTGAGGTGAACTGATTAACGGGTTGTTTCAGGGCGAAGCTGTCGCGCAGGGTGCTGCCAGGGTAGTCGCGGCGCGTCAGGCCGCGAGCCTGCAGAATCGGCACCACGCGGTCGACAAAACGCTCAAAGGTATCGGGTGTGCCGCCATTAATGATGAAGCCGTCTGTGGCGTGGGTCTCAAACCAGAGCTGCAGGCCATCCGCGACCTCTTCCGGCGTGCCATGAAACAGCGGACGAGGTGTTGCCGCTTCAAGTGCCGCCTGGCGCAGTGTATGGCCATGCTGCTGTGCTTTGCGTTTGATCTCATCGGTGGTGCTGCGGAAGCTGTTCTGCCCGATGTCGCCGATGTCCGGGAACGGCTGATCCAGCGGATATTGTGAAAAGTCATGGTGGTCGAAGAAACGACCGAGGTAGTTAAGTGCATCGGTAATCGACACCAGCGCCGCCGTGGTCTGATACTGGCGTTCTACGTCTTCCGCATCATCGCCCACGATCACGCTGACACCCTGGAAGATGTGCAGATCCTCTGGCTGACGACCGTTCGCTACCAGCTGCTGTTTCACATCCTGATAAAACGCCTGGGCTTCTTCACGGGTTGGCTGATGGGTAAAGATGGCGTCAGCATGGCGCGCCGCCAGCTTTTTACCGTCATCGGACGCACCTGCCTGGAAGATAATCGGACGGCCCTGCGGCGTACGGGCGATGTTGAGCGGTCCATGCACCTGGAAGAAATCGCCGTGATGATCAAGCGTATGTAGCTTCGCGGGGTCAAAGAACTGGCCGCTTTCCTTGTCCCGTACAAAGGCATCCTGCTCCCACGAATCCCATAAGCCTTTCACTACCTGCAGATACTCGTCGGCAATGCGGTAACGCAACGCGTGTTCCGGGTGTTTCTCGCGGGAAAAGTTTTTGGCGGAACCCTCCAGCGGCGAAGTGACAACGTTCCAGCCCGCACGCCCGCCGCTGAGGTGATCGAGGCTGGCAAACTGACGCGCTACAGTGAACGGCTCGCTGTAAGAGGTGGAAACGGTACCGACCAGCCCCAGATGTTCCGTGACGCCCGCCAGTGCCGAGAGCAGCGTCAGCGGTTCAAAACGATTAAGAAAGTGCGGGATCGATTTCTCATTAATAAACAACCCGTCGGCGACAAACAGAAAATCGAGCTTGCCCTGCTCCGCCTTGCGGGCGATTTTTTTGGCGTACTCCAGATTAATACTGGCATCGGCCTGCGCCGCAGGATGGCGCCAGGCAGACATGTTTCCCGACGCGCCATGCAGAATAGTGCCCAGCCGAAGTTGTCTTGTGGTCATGATGCTCTCTCTTTTTTAGTCGTAGCGATGCCCGACGAGGGTTGTCAGAACCCCCGTGTTTTTACGGACTGCAAATGAATTCAGTTCAGAATGGCTTCCCGACATCGCGCATTGAGGTGTTGCAGCGCCTGGCGGGCCAGTCGGGCGAAGTAGTCGGCGGCGGGGGCAATCAGTGCCTCATCCGGGGTAAAGCTGGCATGGTGCAGACCGAAATCACTGGCGCTGCCGATGCTGACAAACGCACCCGGCACCTGTTGCAGATAGAACGCAAAATCCTCACCCAGCAGATGCAGTTCGGCGGATTGCACCCGATAACCAGCCTGCTGCGCGACGTCACTGCTGAAGGTTGCCCAGTGCGCATCGTTGATTAGCACCGGCGGACCGGGATGCCAGCTCAGGGTCGCCTGCGCGCCATTGGCTTCAGCAAAGTGCTCAACCAGCGTGCGCACCCGATGTTCAAGTTCGGCACGCAGTTGCAAATCGTGAGTGCGGGCCGTGCCGCCAAACTCTACGCCACCCGGCAATACGTTCCAGCTTTTGCCGCCGTCGATACGGGTAATGCTCAGCACCAGACTGTCCAGCGCACTGAAGCTGCGGCTGGTGAGTCCCTGTAAGGCCTGGATAATCTGACTGGCGGTGACAATACTGTCGACGCCCTGCTCCGGGTAGGCGGCATGTGCACCTTTGCCGGTAACGCGAATAATAAATTTGTCTGTATTGGCATAGAACGCGCCACTGCGGGTGGCAAAGGTGCCGACAGGCAGTGAAGGCTCGTTGTGCATGCCGAAAATAGCCTGCACATCATCCAGCACGCCCGCATCAATAAACTGGCGTGCTCCGCGCGCTATCTCCTCAGCGGGCTGAAACAGGATGCGCACCCGACCAGGCAACTGATCGGCCCCGGCGTTAAGCTGTAACGCCGCGCCCAGCATCACCGCGCTATGGAGGTCGTGACCGCAGGCGTGCATCACGCCGGGATGACGGGAGTGAAAACGCACGCCGCTCGCCTCATGGATCGGCAACGCATCGATGTCGGCGCGTAGCGCGATGACGGTCTCCCCGCTGCCAATTTCCGCCACAAGACCCGTTTTAAGGGGATAGTCGAGCAGCCGGATGCCCGCCGCCTGCAACCAGCCCCGCAGCCGGGCGGTGGTGGCGAACTCCTGACCCGACAGCTCCGGCCAGGTATGCAGTTCACGCCGCCATTCAATCAGTTGTGATGCATTGCTCATGATGACTCTCCAATCAGACTCAGGCTGCAACCAGATGATGCGTAGCCAGCAACTCCAGTGACTGCAGGCGGGCAACCGGCTCGGTAATCGGCGTGTCGATAACGAATTCATCAATGTCGAAATTATGGTGCAGCGCATCCAGCTGGGCATGAACCTGTGCTGCGGTGCCTTTCAGCAGTGACGGCGTGCGCGGCTCAATCTGATAATCGCGATATCCACCCTGACGCACATAGCGCTCAGCCTGTTCAAGACTGCCAACGTTGACGCCAGGCCCGTCTTTCACCGACACATGATAATGACGCAGCGTGGAAACCAGCAGGTCAGCCTCGGCGGGCGAGTCGGCCACCACGACCTGAACAGCCACCAGTGCGCGCTGGCCGTTACTGAGGCGAGAGAAGGTAATCAGTGCATGCTCCAGCAACTGGCGGTCGCCATTGATATGAGCTGCAAAGACGAACTGCCAGCCCAGACTGGCCGCCAGCCGTGCGCTCTCTTCACTGGCACCCAGCAGAAAACGGTTAGCAGGACGTGATGGCAGCGGCGTCGCGGCTAAACTTTCGTCATCAGGCTGTACCTGTGTAGGTTTAAGCCAGCTATCCAGCAGCTGAAGCTGTTCGGCAAAGCTGCCTTTTTTAGCCGCATCGACACCCTGTTGCAGTGCATGGGTAGAAAGTGGCAGTCCGCCCGGCGCTTTGCCCACACCAAGATCGATGCGGCCCGGTGCCAGTGAGGCGAGCAGGTTAAAGTTTTCCGCCACTTTATACGGGCTGTAATGCTGCAACATCACCCCGCCCGAGCCGACACGAATATGGCGGGTCTGGGCAATGATCCAGGCAATCAACACTTCCGGTGAAGGACTGGCGAGCTGTGCAGTATTGTGATGTTCCGCCAGCCAGAAGCGGTGATACCCCCACTCCTCAGCTAACTGCGCCAGCTGCAGCGTGCGCTGCAGTGCTCCTGCAGGCGACTCGCCCTGCAGTACAGGCGCTTTGTCTAACAGACTTAATCGATATGCCATTCACCTGGTCCTTGTTCATTCTGGTTGCGGACCAGTGTGCTGCGCAGTCGATTATTGGTAAAACATCATATTGTTTTATGCTTTATTGAATTCGTCATAATGGGGAGAAGTGAGCAGTGGCAGAGAAATAAATGACGCTGAAACAGGATGTCAGCCCGCCAGACAACGTTAAACGCTGTTCACCGCCTGATTTTAATATGATTTAAACCGACTAAATGGCAAAGGTTTGCAGAAAATCGTCTTATGTATGGAGAGGTGAAAAGTGTCTTTGTTGGGGTTAGCGAAACATCCGGCTGCAAAGATTCTGTACCCGAATTTTTCAGCATAAGGTAGAAGATTATAAACGGCATCAGGACCAGAGAGTGTAATAAGATTGAGATAGTCCTTAGAAATAGTCAAAAGAAGCTTCTATAAATAGTCTTTCTCTCTGGGTAGATTAACCGTAAATAATAGTTACTAAGGCCGCTGTGAATTTTGCTTCAACGGGAAATATCGGGTGTTAATAATCGCCACATTCACCTCGCAGGGAACACCATCATCAAGGAAAACCGTCTCATTGAGCTGAATGACCGCATCCCCTGCCGCTAAGTTAAGCAGAGTCAGAGTCTGTGAATCCGTGAGGTTCACGGCCGTCAGATGCTGATCCCTGAGCTGCACTTTCTTACCGGTAACCTCTTCAATATAGGCATATTTTGAGACTTCCAGCTTGCTGAATTCCAGGCTATTAAACATATTCACCGGCAGATGAATATGTTCGAGAGCCACAGGGATATCATCGAAACACATCAGGCGTAAAATTTTATAAATCTGATCGCTGTTTTTAATACGGAGCGCCTGCGCCATATCGGCTGACGGGACCTTAATTATGCTGACCGAAATGATTTTCCTGACGCCTTTATGACCTTTTCGTTGTGCCTGAAAATCAAACGGTGAAAGCACATGGTATCGGTGCGCCTGGCTGCTTATTTCAGTAGAACCTACAAAGATACCTGAACCTTTAACGCGGTAAATTCTCTGCTGCTCAACCAGAATACGTGTCGCTTCACGAACCGTGGCACGGGTAATACCGATACTTTTTGCGATGGATATTTCTGTATCCAGCTTTTCTCCGGGGCGAAGGCCATCATCCTTAATTTTATTGAGGATGTAATCTACAACCTCTTTTTGCTTTTCTGTGATGCCATCAACCATCGAATCTCTTCCTGTATGCGTGAAGGTGAAACGCCATCAATCCGTGTCAGTACAGTTCTGCCTGACATTGCCGGACAAGTACTACTTCGGCTACCTGAATATGTGACCAACTTATCAAATTGGCACTGATGTTAAGGCTGTTCAGCGATATTTTAACTTTACAGGTTGTGTCCGTACACGTCGAAGGACATCATCAGGATGACTAGACATCTTCAACATGTACAGATGTGATGACGAAGATGAAATATAACCTTAAGCCCGTAGTCAGCAACTAAGTTTTTCGTAACGCTATGAATAGTGGCTCTTTTAATAATCATATGGCCTTCATTATCCTGAGCTTCTATGGTCTGAAGGCTCAGTTGAAAAGTGGCGGAGGGAGCGTTTAAAAAAAACTGACTGTACATACTCAGGCATTCTGAGGAGGAGCAAAACGATGTCACACCTGGCGAAGTGGTTAAACAATGAGAAAGTCCAGTACGTTGAACGCGTTGCGAACTGGCAGGAAGCGATAGCGATAGCCGGGCGGCCTCTGCTCACTGAAGGCGCAATATCGCAGGATTATATTGATGCCATTATTCGACAGAAAGAGGAGATTGGTCCCTTTTTTGTTATCGCGCCGCAGATTGCCATGCCTCACGCGCGCCCTGAGGAAGGCGCACACAAGCTGGGCTTGTCGATTGTGCTGCTGGGCACAGCAGTGAATTTTGACTCTGAAGAGAACGATCCGGTAAAGGCGATTTTTATGTTTGCGGCACCGGACAGTAACAGCCATATCGAAATGATTTCCCAGCTGGCGGACGTTCTGTCCGATGAAAACATCATGGCACGGCTCTTTAATGCAAGCAGCCAGGACGCACTTATGACGATTTTATCAGGCGTCTGACCGCCCGTTAAAACGCGACTTTTAATCAACAGTGAATGAGGTTTGATATGAAGATTATGGCAGTGTGTGGTTCAGGTCTGGGCAGCAGCTTTATGATGGAAATGAACATCAAGAAAGTGCTTAAAACAATCGGCGTTGAAGCGGAAGTTGAACATTCGGATCTTGGTTCTGTTACTCCTGACGTGGCGGATGTGTTTGTGATGGCAAAAGATATTGCCTACAGCGCAAACCTGCCAGAACAGAAGGTCATCATCATTAACAATATTATCGACCTGAAAGAAGTGGAGCAGAAAATACGCGAGTATTTTGAGAAAAACTGACGCTAATAATCAGATAAACGCCTTACCTCGAGGTTAATATGTTTACTCAAAATCTTTTGCAGTTCGTCGTCGATGTACTGAAAGTGCCCTCAATCCTGGTCGGGCTGGTGGCATTTTTCGGACTGATTGCGCAGAAGAAGCCGTTTCCTGATGTGATTAAGGGCACGGTAAAAACTATTCTGGGCTTTCTGGTGCTGGCAGGTGGCGCGACCGTTCTGGTCGGTTCTCTGACGCCACTGGGCGACATTTTCAAGCATGCGTTTGATGTTCAGGGCATCATTCCAAATAACGAAGCGATGGTCTCTATCGCGCTGGCTAAATATGGGGCGCCAACCACCATGATCATGGCCTTCGGCATGGTTGCCAACATCGTGGTCGCCCGATTTACCCGACTCAAATATATCTATCTGTCAGGACATGTGACGTTTTATATGGCCTGTATGATCGCGATTATTTTATCGGTCGCTGGTTTCGAAGGTCTTCAGCTTATTTACACCGGATCATTGCTGTTGGGTATTCTGATGGCTACCTTCCCGGCTATCGCCCAGCCCTATATGCGTAAGATCATCGGAGGCGACCATGTCGCGCTGGCGCATACCGGGACCATTGGTTATGTCTTATCGGGCTGGATCGGTTCTGTGGTGGGTAAGGGATCGAAATCCACCGAAGAGATGAACATGCCAAAAAACCTGAGTTTTTTGCGCGACAGTACCATCTCTATCTCGCTGACGATGATGATTATCTATTTAATCCTGTCGGTCTCCGCCGGTAAAGCGTATGTAGAGGCTAATTTCAGCAATGGTCAGAACTACCTGGTGTACTCCTTTATTCAGGCCATTACCTTTGCCGCTGGCGTCTTTATCATTCTGCAGGGCGTGCGTTTAATTCTGGCTGAAATTGTCCCAGCCTTTACCGGCTTTTCAGAAAAACTGGTGCCGGAAGCCAGACCCGCGCTCGATTGCCCGATTGTCTTCCCCTATGCGCCGAATGCGGTGCTGGTTGGCTTTATCTCCAGCTTTGTCGGTGGCCTGGTCGGACTGTTTCTCCTGGGTCAGCTGCATTGGGTATTGATTCTGCCCGGTGTGGTTCCTCACTTCTTCTGTGGTGCGACAGCCGGTGTGTTTGGTAATGCGACCGGTGGTAAACGCGGAGCAATCTGCGGCGCCTTTGCGCATGGCCTGTTGATCACCTTCCTGCCTGTCGCCCTGCTGCCGGTACTCGGTCAGATTGGACTGACCAACACCACTTTCTCGGATACAGATTTTGGCGTCACAGGCATCCTGCTCGGTAATATGGCGCACTTTATGGATAAGGGAACCATTACCCTGATTATCACCGGCATTTTTGGCCTGCTTGTGGTTTATAACTTTATGGCTAAAAAGAAGGTTCCTGCTGAAACAAATGAAGTGTAATCAGGCGCTGTAATGCTAACCGGAAAAGGCTCTCTGCCTTTTCCGTTCTTCATATCCGACCGATTCGCCCGAACCACCGCTATTACCACGGTGACTGACCGCAGCACGCCCATCCTGATATCGATTTCTGTCAGTTTTCGCATCTTTGTTTTGCCCGCACGCTAACGCACCACGCTACTGCACCCCTCATTTCTGATTCAACCCGGTCCTGGTTTCCCTAAAAAAAGGACTATTCCGAACGCAAAAAGTGATCTGAATCACACTTTCAACATTAGACATACTAATAAATAAAATTTAACAACAAAACAATTGAATGATAATGATTAACATTTACACTCTCATCCGCATATAACAAAGCGTTAAACGCTGCCAAATCCACAAATAATATGCGGTATTTTCTCTTTTTAAGGTGAAAACACTAATCCACGTAATGGTCAGGGTTTTTATCTGGTTAGTTAGTTTTATGTTTACTGGAGTTGTTGAGCGGATTTCTAACGCTGCTGACGTTGTGTCGGCAGGGTCACTGGTATTCACGCACAGGAACTGAAAATGCTTTTACGCTCATCCACTCAGACGGCACTGGACCTCGCGCCAGCCTCCAATGCCAGCGGAGCCGAAACGGCTATTTTTAACGATCAGCAACTGGCGGCCTGGTCGCAGCAGACTCAGGAGGTGCTGGCGCTGATGACGCGCACCGTGACTGGCGTAGAGAAGCCTTTCAGCGGGATTCTGCCCCACGAACTGGCGGCGGAGTTCAGCGATGTCGATCTCGATCGTCCGCTGGGCAATAACGATGACGCGCTGGCAGAGTTGAGTCAGCTCTATCTGCGTGACGCCGTCTGGTTCCACCATCCTAAATACCTTGCGCACCTGAACTGCCCGGTCGTGCTGCCCTCTCTGATGGCCGAACAGATTATGGCGGCGGTAAACAGCTCGGTTGATACCTGGGATCAGAGTGCCGGCGGCACGCTGATTGAGCAGAAGGTGATCGACTGGACGCTGGGCCGTATTGGTCTGCCTGCCGGATCGGATGGGATCTTTACCAGCGGCGGCACTCAATCCAACCTGATGGCAATGCTGCTGGCGCGTGACAGCTGGTGCGCGGAACATCATCCGGGGCATCTGATTAAGCATCGCGGCCTGCCGGAGACGGCGTCGAAGTGGCGGGTGTTTACCTCGAAACTCAGCCACTTCAGTATTCAGAAGTCGATGGCGATTCTGGGTCTGGGCTATGACGCGGTTATCGCCGTTGATCACGATGACCACTACCGCATGGATGCAAAATGCCTGGAAGAGGAGATCGTACGCTGCCGCAGTGAAGGGCTGATCCCGATTGCTGTGGTCGCCACCAGCGGCACCACCGACTTTGGCAGCATCGATCCGCTGCCCGACATCGCCCGTCTCTGTGAAGATTATGGTCTCTGGATGCACGTTGATGCCGCTTACGGCTGCGGTCTGCTGGTTTCTGAGAATCATCGCGCACGGCTGAACGGCATTGAGCGTGCTGACTCCGTCACTGTCGATTATCACAAATCGTTCTTCCAGACCGTTAGCTGCGGCGCCTTCTTTGTGCGCGACAGCCATGACCTGAAGCATGTCACGCACCATGCAGATTACCTGAATCCACTCAGCGCGCAGCAGGAAGGCACGCCCAATCTGGTTAACAAAAGTATTCAGACCACACGCCGTTTTGACGCCCTGAAAATGTGGCTGACACTGCGCGTGATGGGCCCGGCGGCGCTGGGTGACGCCTTCGATACGCTGATAGATCTGACCCAGGCCGCGCACCAGCTGTTAACTGCGCATCCTGCCATTGAAGTGCTGCATGCGCCTGAGCTGACGACCCAGATTTTCCGTTACGTTCCCGGCAAACATGCCAGCGACGCGCAGATCGACGAGATCAACGCTGCCATCCGTAAAGCGCTGTTCCGTTCCGGTAATGCGGTGATTGCGGGCACCAAAGTCGACGGTCGTCAGTACCTGAAATTTACCCTGTTAAATCCCACCACGACCACGGCCGACATTGAAGATGTACTGAGCCTGATTGCGCACTATGGCCGCGAACAGGTGCGTGCCTCTGCGCTGAGTGCGGCGAATCATGGAGAGATCTGAAATGAATAATCCCGTTTATGACTTTATTGGTATCGGCATCGGCCCGTTCAACCTTAGCCTGGCCTGTCTGAGCGAGCCGGTTGAGGGGCTGAATGGTCTGTTCCTGGATGAGAATCCGGGCTTTGACTGGCACACCGGCATGATGCTGGAAAATGCGCATCTGCAGACGCCGTTTATGGCCGACCTGGTGACGCTTGCCGATCCCACCAGCCCGTACAGTCTGCTCAACTACATGAAGGAAAAGGGAAAGTTATACTCTTTTTATATCCGTGAAGACTTCTTTCTGATGCGCAAAGAGTATAACCAGTACTGCCAGTGGGCCAGCTCAAAACTCTCTAATCTGCGCTGGAACAGCCATGTCGAGTATGTCAGCTATGATGAGGCCGCCGGGATCTATCACCTTCAGGTGACCGACACCCGAAGTGGTGAAAAACAGCGCTATCAGGCGCGTCATCTGGTCCTCGGCACCGGGCCAAAAGCCTGGATGCCAGCGTGCAGCCAGCCGCATCGTCAGCGCCTGACGCACTCCAGCCACTATCTGGCTAACAAAGCAGAACTGCAGCAGAAACGTTCGATTACCGTACTCGGCAGCGGCCAGAGCGCCGCGGAAATCTACTACGACCTGCTGACCGATATTGACCGCTTTGGTTATCAGCTCAACTGGATCACTCGCGCGCCGCGTTTCTATCCGCTGGAGTACACCAAGCTCACGCTGGAGATGACCTCACCAGAGTGGGTCGACTATTTCCATGCCCTGCCCGCCACCACCCGTGACGAGCTGAATGCGCGCCATAAGAATCTCTATAAAGGCATCAACAGCAGCTTAATCAATGACATTTATGACCTGATGTATGTGAAACAGCTCGACGGTGATCTCAACGTCAACCTCTTCACCCACTCGGCGCTGACCGCGATGCGCTGGCTGCCGCAGGGCGAATTCGAGCTGACGCTGCATCAGGAGGAGCAGGATTGCACCTTCACCCGTCGCACCGAAGGACTGGTGATGGCGACCGGCTATCACTATCAGCCGCCGATGTTTTTAGAAGGCATCACCGCACGCCTGCGCTGGGATGACAAAGGCCGCTACGACGTGCAGCGCAACTACAGCATCGACCATCATAATCAGATCTTCGTACAGAACGCCGAGCTGCATACCCACGGCTTTGTCACGCCGGATCTCGGCATGGCCTGCTACCGCAACTCTGTGCTGCTGCGTGAACTGACCGGACGCGAGGTCTACCCGATTGAGCGCCAGATCGCCTTCCAGACCTTCCCGGCTAAATCGGAGCACTGAGATGAAATCACTACCACTGTTCAGTGCCGATCGCCCCGCAGGCACGTTCACCCTGAGACCCATGCTGGAGAGCGATGCCCCCCTAATCCACAGCTGGGTCACCCGTGATTACGCCCGCTTCTGGGGCATGCAGCAGCAGAGCCTGGAGCAGGTCGCGGCGTTCTACCAGACGCTGACGGCAACGGATCCGCATGCAGCGCTGATTGGCTGCTGCAACGATCAGCCCGTCTGCCTGATTGAGTGCTATCGCGCCGGCGACGATGAGGTCGGTAAATTTTATCCGGCCGCGCCTGATGATTACGGCATGCACATTCTGATTGCCCCGGCCAGCAAGCCGATTAAGGCCTTCAGCTGGCAGGTCTTCACGCTGGTGATGGACTACATGTTCAGCCGCCCCGAGGTGCGTCGCGTGGTGGTCGAACCGGACGTGCGCAATGAAAAAATTCACGTGCTGAATAAGCGCGCCGGGTTCCACTACCAGCACACCATCGACATGGGCCATAAAACTGCCTGGCTGGCCTTCTGCCAGCGGGAAGATTATCAACACGCTTTACAGCAGGAGTCGCAGACCATGAACATCCTCCCATCACTGACAGACGGCACGCATCTGACGGGCGACCACTGGGCGCAGGCAAACCGCATGCTGATCCGCAAAGCAGTTGCTGAGTTTGCGCATGAAAAAATCATTGCGCCGCAGGAAACGGACGATGGAAGTTATCAGCTGGCGGTGCCGGGCGGTGAAGCAACTTACCATTTCCGGGCGTCGCGGCTGGCGCTGGATCACTGGGAGATCGACGCAGATTCCCTGCGCAAGCAGGAGAACGGTCACGCGCTGCCGCTGGATGCGCTGAAATTTATCGTTGAGTTTAACGGTGAGATCGGGATTCCGCAGGCGCTGCTGGCAACTTACATGGAAGAGATCAGCAGCACGCTGTGCAGCAGTGTCTATAAGCTGCAGAAGAATAACCCCGACAGCCAGGCGCTGGTTGCAGCCGATTTCCAGACGGTAGAAGCGGCGATGACCGAAGGCCATCCCTGCTTTGTTGCCAACAACGGACGTATTGGCTTCGATGCACAGGACTATCTGGCCTATGCGCCGGAAGCGGCCGCGCCCGTACATCTTATCTGGGTCGCGGTCCACCGCCGCAACGCCCATTTCTCCAGCCTCAGCGAGCTGAGCTATGAGCAGCTGATGCGTGATGAGCTGGGCGACACTACCGTGGAACAGTTCAATGCGCAGCTGATAAAGAAAGGGCTGGCGACAGAGGACTATATCCTGATGCCGGTACATCCATGGCAGTGGCAGAACAAACTGCTGACCGTGTTTGCAGCGGACATCGCTAATCACGATATTGTTTATCTCGGCACCGGCGATGACGCATACCAGGCGCAACAGTCCATCCGTACCTTCTTTAACCGCAGCCAGCCTGAAAAGCGTTACGTGAAAACCGCGCTGTCAGTACTTAACATGGGCTTTATGCGCGGTCTGTCACCCTACTACATGGCGACAACACCTGCGATAAACGGCTGGCTGGAAAAGCTGGTGGCGGGCGATGACTGGCTGAAACGCTGTGATTTCCGCATCCTGCGTGAAGTTGCGTCGGTTGGCTATCACAACCGCTACTACGAGCAGGCGATCAAAGGCGACTCCGCCTATAAAAAGATGTTTGCTGCGCTGTGGCGCGATAATCCAGCCGCCAGCCTGCAACCGGGCCAGCGTCTGATGACGATGGCCTCTTTCCTGCACGTCGATCACCACCAGCAGCCACTGCTGCCCGCGCTGATCGCGGACTCCGGTTTACCTGCTAAGCAGTGGATTGAACGCTATCTGACCTGCTATCTCAGCCCACTGCTGCACTGCTTCTATCAGCACGATCTGGTGTTTATGCCGCACGGTGAAAACCTGATCATGCTGCTGGAGAACAACGTTCCGGTCAGCGCCTATATGAAGGATATCGGCGAAGAGATCGCCGTGATGAACCCGGACGCGGTGCTGCCGGAAGGCGTGCAGCGTCTGGCCGTCGAAGTGCCGGAGGAGCTTAAGTTGCTCTCCATCTTCACTGATGTGTTTGACTGCATCTTCCGCTTTATCAGCGCGATTCTCGATCAGTCAGAGACGCTGCCGGAAGACGATTTCTGGCAGGCAGTGGCGCAGTGCGTGAAGGATTACCAGCAGGCGCATCCGGAGCATGCGACTAAATTCGCGCGTTATGACATGTTCGCGCCCGAGTTTACCCGCTCCTGCCTGAACCGCCTGCAGCTGGCGAATAACCAGCAGATGATCAACCTGTCCGATCCCGCCGAGAACCTTAAGTTCGCCGGTACGCTGGTCAACCCGATTGCCCGTTGGCGCTAAGCGTTACACTGTCACTAAGTAATTATGCGGTCACCCTGGTGGCCGCTTTTTTAATGGTTTTATTGCAGGAATCTTCAATGGCTTCTTTTCAACCGCTGGCAAAGCTGACCCGGCGACATCTGATCTTTCCGCTTTCTCTGGTGCTGTTCGAGTTCGCTACCTATATCGCCCATGACATGATCCAGCCCGGCATGCTGCTGGTGACCCAGGAATTTAAAGTCGGGCCAGAGTGGGTCTCCACCTCGCTCACTGCCTATCTGTTCGGTGGCATACTGCTGCAGTGGCTGCTGGGTCCGCTCTCGGATCGTATCGGGCGACGTCCGGTGCTGCTCAGCGGCGTGGCCTTTTTTATGCTCTCCTGCATCGCGACCCACTGGGTGCAAAGCATTGAGCAGTTTGTCCTGCTGCGGTTTCTGCAGGGGATCAGCCTCTGCTTTATCGGTGCGGTGGGTTACGCAGCGGTGCAGGAGGCGTTCACGGAGTCGCTGAGCATCAAAATGATGGCGCTGATGGCCAACGTTGCCTTGCTCGCCCCGCTGGCCGGGCCGCTGGCTGGCGCGGCTTTTCTGACCGTGGGAGAATGGCGCACCCTGTTCTGGCTGATTGGTGCGGTTGCGGCGCTGGCGCTGGCCGGGCTGTGGTATGCCATGCCTGAAACAGCAGGCGATCGTCAGAAACCGCTGTCGCTGCGATCGATTATCAGTGGTTACGCGGCGTTGCTGAAGGATCGTCAGGTGATGCGTGGTTCACTGGCTATCGGACTGGTCACCGTACCCTGCATCGCCTGGGTGGCGCTATCACCCGTGATTTTGATCCACGGCGCGCAACTCAGCCGCATCGACTATGCCCTGCTTCAGCTGCCGGTCTTTGCCGCGATGATTGCGGGCAACCTGACGCTGGGCCGCTTATCCAGCCGTCTGCCGATTGAACAGCCGATACGGCTTGGTGCCTGGCCAGTAGTCTGCGGACTGGCTATTGCGGCGGTCGCTACCCTGCTGGATCCGCAAAGTTATCTGTGGCTCACCGCCGGAATGAGTCTTTACGGCTTCGGCACCGGGCTGATTAACGCCGGACTGTATCGCATGACACTCTATTCCAGCAATGCCGGAAAAGGCAGCGTGGCGGCAATGCTGGGCATGATAAGCATCCTGATTATTGCACTGGGCATTGAAGCCGCCAAAACCGCGTATTTCAGCTTTGGAACCGGGGGCTTCAGCCTGGTGAACCTGATCTGCGGGCTGCTGTGGCTGGGTCTGGTGAGTGCGTTCCTGCGTGCAGGCCAGCGGAAATTATGTGCCGAATTGTAATAACACCCCTGCTGGTCGTTAAGAAAATATAAACCCGCGGAATGGCAGATTTTTATTTGCCATTCCGTATATTCAAACCATTCATAAATTCCCACTCACTCCCGCATTTATTATTTTCAGATAAGCTTTGACCAAATCGTTACTTTATCTGTGTGATGCGTCATTCGATGATGATTCCGCCTGCTGAGGCAATTGATAACAAAGGAATTCACCATGACGACGTTATTTCCCCTTAAACCACGCGCACAGACGCTGGTTTTTACATTACTTGCCGGGACTCTCACTTTTAATGCAGTGGCCGCGCCGGTCAAAGGCGGCACGCTGATTTATCTTGAACAGCAGGCACATACCAACCTCTATCCGCCCGCCGGTGGCTTTTACCCGAATGGCGGCATTCTCAATCAGATTACCGATAAATTAACCTGGCAGAATCCTGAAACATTACAGGTGGAACCCTGGATTGCGGAAAGCTGGACCACCAATGCCGATAAAACCGAATACACGTTTAAGTTACGTCCTGGCGTGACTTTTTCCGACGGCACGCCATTAGATGCTAACGCGGTGGCGAAAAACTTTGATACTTACGGGCTGGGAAATAAAGCGCTGCGCCTGCCGGTTTCGGAAGTGATTAATAACTACGACCACAGTGAAGTGATTGACCCGCTGACGGTGAAGTTTTATTTCAAAAAACCCTCGCCCGGATTTTTGCAGGGCACCGCCACGATTGGCTCCGGCCTGGTGTCGCTGAGTACCCTGGCACGCAGTTTCGATCAACTGGGTGATGCCCGGCATATCATCGGTTCCGGGCCATTTGTGGTCAGTGATGAGAAGCTCGGTCGTGAAGTGGATCTGGTGGCGCGCAAAGAGTACCAGTGGGGCCCGAAAAACATCAGGCAGCAGGGGCCGGCTAACCTCGACGGAATTAAAGTGATTGTGACGCCGGAAGACAGCGTGCGCATCGGTGCGCTGCTGGCGGGCCAGGCGGAACTGATTCGTCAGGTGCAGGCTTATGATGAGAAGCAGGCGAAAGATCAGAACTTCCCGGTTTATGCCGCGCCGACCCGGGGCGTCAACGACAGCCTGAGCTTCCGCCCCGATAACCCGCTGGTGAGTGATATCCGGGTGCGTCAGGCGTTGCTGCACGCCACTAATGCGAAGCAGGTGGTTGAAACGCTCTTCTCTCCCAACTATCCGCAGGCAACCTCGGTCGTCGCGACCACCGCTGCGGGCTACGTCAATCTGGCGGACAAACTGACGTTTGATCTGGCGAAAGCGAAGACATTGCTCGACCAGGCGGGCTGGAAACCGGGCGCAGATGGCATCCGGGAGAAAGCGGGCCAGCGACTGGCTCTGACCGTCTATGAATCCCTGCCACAGCCGCAGAACAAAGAGGTGCTGCAACTGGTCGCGCAGCAGTGGCGACAGGCGGGGGTTGCCCTCACCGTCAAAGCCGGTGATGCGGGCAGCAAAACGCTGGATAACCTCGATCCCCTGAAGACGCCGCTTAACGTTACCGAAGTTGGCCGCGCCGATCCCGACGTGATCAAAAGCAGCTTCTACCCGGCTAACCGCGACAACCTGCTGCAGAAAGGTGGCTCCAGCGACAAAGTAAAAAACTTCCGTGATGACAAACTTAATCAGCTGCTGGTGGACGTCTCCTCCGAAGTTGATCCGGCAAAACGCCTGCAGCTGACCGGTGATGTTCAGCGCTATCTCCTGGACCAGGCCTATGTGATTCCGATTTTTGAAGAGCCGCAGGTTTATGCAGGCGCGCCCTGGCTGAAAGGGGTCAGTTTTGAAGCGGTAGGCCGTCCGGCGCTGTATGGTGCCTGGCTGGAAAAACAGTAACCGGAGGTGATGATGCGCCACTATCTGCTGCAACGCGCCGGTCTGGGACTGCTGGTACTGTGGGCTGCGTTTACCCTGTCATTCGTGCTGTTGCAGGTGCTGCCGGGTGATGCGGTGCTGATCAAGTTTCAGAATCCGGATCTCGGCCTGAGTCCCCAGCAGATTGCTGAGATGCGCCAGGCCTATGGCGCAGACAGCCCGCTGTGGCAACAATATCTGCATACGCTGGCGGCGATGCTGCATGGCGAGTTCGGCTATTCGGTGCAGGCGGGCGTGCCGGTCAGTGAACTGCTGACCAGCAACCTGCCGGGCACGCTGCGACTGGCGCTGTGCGGATTCCTGCTGGCAACGCTGCTGGCTTTCGTGCTGGCGACCCTCTCAAGGCTGCCCGCCCTGCGCTTCCTGCGTAATCTGCTGCAATCCCTGCCCGCGCTGTTTATCTCCGTGCCGACCTTCTGGCTCGGCATCGCCCTGATTCAGCTCTTCTCATTCCAGCTGCGCTGGATCCCGGTCATCAATCCCTCGCCCTGGCAGGGACTGATTCTGCCGATTATCACCGTCGCGGTTCCAATCTCAGCGCCGCTGGCACAGATTCTGCTGCGCAGCATTGATGAGGTTTCCACCCGGCCATTCGTGGCGGTGGCGCGGGCCAAAGGCGCCAGCGAGCACTATGTCCTGTGGCGGCACATCCTGCGTAACGCCATGCTGCCGGTGCTTACCGTGGCGGGTCTGCTGCTCGGCGAACTGATTGCCGGCGCGCTGATTACCGAAACGGTGTTTGGGCTGGGGGGGCTGGGTCAGCTGACGCAGCAGGCGGTGAACAATCAGGATGTCGCAGTTTTACAGGCGGTGGTGATGATCTCCGCGCTGGGTTTTGTAGTGATTAATCTGCTGGTGGATCTGCTGATGCCGCTGTTTGATCCGCGCTTACAGCTCTTAAGAGGTGCAACATGAGTCTGGTTGATTACGCGGCCGCCCGACAATCCGTCCCGTCCAGGCGTTACCGCTTCGCACCGGGCCTGTGGCTGGCCGTATTCGTGATGCTGCTGGCCGTGCTGGCGGCCCTTTTCCCGGCCCTTTTTACCCAGGCCAACCCGCTGGAAGGCATCGCGGGCGCACAGCGGCTGGCACCGCAGACCGGACACTGGCTCGGCACCGACCAGCTTGGCCGCGATCTCTTTGCCCGCATCGTTTACGGCGCGTCACATTCGCTTTCCGCTGCGGTCATGGCGGTAGCGATCGGACTGCTGGCCGGAACCGCGCTGGGCGTCCTGGCGGGCGCCACGGGCGGCAAAACTGAATCGATCGTGATGCGCGCCGTGGATGTGCTGCTGGCGATCCCGCCGCTGCTGCTCTCACTGAGCGTGCTGATACTACTCGGCTTCGGCACCCTGAACGCCGCGCTCGCAGTGGGCATCGCCTCCATTGCCAGCTTCGCCCGGCTGGCGCGGGCCGAAGTGGTGCGCATTCGCCACAGTGAATATATCGAGGCGGCATATGGCAGCGGCGGCCGCTTTTTTAGCGTGCTGTGGCGTCACATTCTGCCCAATGCGCTGACGCCGGTGATTGCCTATGCCGCCCTGCAGTTTGGTCAGGCGATTCTGGCGCTGTCGACCCTGAGCTTTCTCGGCTACGGCACGCCGCCGCCGGTGCCGGAATGGGGTCTGCTAATCGCTGAAGGGCGTAATTATCTGGCTACCGCCTGGTGGCTGACCACGTTTCCTGGTGTGGTGGTGGTGGCTGTCGTGCTCGCCGCGAACCGCATCAGTCAGCAACTTTCAGGAGGACGCCGATGAGCGCTCAGCCGTTACTCGCAGTCAACAACCTGACCCTAAGCTATCGCCGTGGCAACCAGTGGCTGCCGGTGGTGCATAATGTCAGCTTCGAACTGCACGCAGGTGAGATGGTGGCACTGGTCGGGGAATCCGGTTCCGGTAAAACCACCACGGCACAGGCCATTATGGGCC
This sequence comes from Pantoea sp. X-Soil-YNGN-785, assembly GCF_059730585.1. Lineage (NCBI taxonomy): Bacteria > Pseudomonadati > Pseudomonadota > Gammaproteobacteria > Enterobacterales > Erwiniaceae > Pantoea > Pantoea sp. X-Soil-YNGN-785. The sequence goes on along the minus strand of NZ_AP035943.1, from coordinate 283,040 downwards.
TGATGGCGGAAAACGGCCGCCGCGAAGCGGGTGAAATCCGGCTCAACGGCGTCGATATCAGCCAGTGGTCACAGAAGCGTTTCGACTCGCTGCGCGGTGCGCGCATCAGCCTGGTGCCGCAGGATCCTGGCAACTCCCTGAATCCGGTGAAAACCGTCGGCGAACAGGTGGAGGAGATCCTGCGCCTGCATCTGCGATTACCGGGAGCACAGCGCAAGCAGCGGGTGATCGATCTGCTGACCCGCGTCGGTCTCAGCCACCCGGAACAGCGGGTTACGCAGTTTCCGCATCAGCTGTCAGGCGGCATGAAGCAGCGTGTTTTGATCGCTATCGCCCTCGCCCTGCAGCCGGAGATCATTATTGCGGATGAGCCGACCAGCGCGCTGGATGTCACGGTGCAGAAGCGCATTCTCGATCTGCTGGATGACCTGCGGCAGGAATCCAGTACCGCCGTGCTGTTCGTTACCCACGACCTGGCGCTGGCGGCGCAGCGTGCAGACCGCATCATTGTTTTTCGCCACGGTGAGATTCAGGAATCGGGACGCACCCCCCAGGTCATCAGCGCGCCATCACATCCCTACACCCGCCAGTTACTGAACGATGCTGCGCCGGATCGACCCGCCCGCGTTAAACCTGCGGCCGCCCGATTTTCTGCCCCGGCAATCCGGGCAACCGGCGTGATGAAAAGCTTTTCGCTGGGTAAACAGCAGCGATTACAGGCACTGAACAACGTCAGTTTTCAGGTGGCACGCGGCACCACGCATGCGCTGGTCGGCGAATCCGGATCCGGCAAAACGACACTGGCACGCATCGTTCTGGGCTTTGAAACCATCGATAGTGGCGCAGTGACGCTGGACGGCATTGTGGTCAATGGATTGCGCGGCGAGGCATTGCGTCAGCTGCGCCGTAAGATCCAGTTTGTTTATCAGAACCCCTTTGCCTCGCTCGATCCCCGCCAGACGCTCTATTCAATTATCGAAGAACCTCTGCGTAACTTTGACAAGCTGAACCGCAGCCAGCGCCGCGAACGGGTGGAAGCGATCACCTCGCGGGTGGCACTGCCACTCTCCCTGTTATCACGTCAGCCGCATGAACTTTCAGGCGGCCAGCGGCAGCGTGTAGCCCTGGCGCGGGCGCTAATCTGCGAGCCTGAAATCCTGGTGCTGGACGAGGCGACTTCGGCGCTGGATGTCACGGTGCAGGCACAAATCCTCGACCTCTTGCAGCAGCTTCAGGCCGAGCTGGGGCTGACCTATCTGTTCATTACGCACGATCTGGCGACGGTGCGACAGATTGCCGACAGCGTCACCGTTTTAAAAGCGGGCGAAGCGGTGGAGCAAGGTGACGTTGTCACGATATTCAGCGCACCTCAGCATCCCTACACGCGTGAACTGATTGGTGCGATCCCTCCGCTCGTTCCGTTAACGCACAAGGAGTCAGCATGAGCCGACGTCTCGGATTTTTTACCCGACTGCTGGATAACGTCCCGGCTAAACAGCGCTATCAGCTGGCTACAGAACAGATTCAGCATGCCGAGCGCTGTGGCTTTGATACAGCATGGATTGCTCAGCATCACTTTCATGAGGATGAGGGCGGACTGCCTTCGCCGCTGGTTTTCCTGGCGCACGCCGCCGCCCATACCCGCATCATCCGGCTCGGCACTGCCATCATCACGCTGCCGATGGAAAATGCACTACGGGTCGCAGAAGATGCCGCAGTACTGGATTTGCTGTCGGACGGACGGCTGGAGATCGGGCTGGGATCGGGCTGGGATCGGGCGGCACGCCGGACTCGTTTTTACCCTTTGGCCTGACGTTTGCCGAACGCGGCGCGGCATTTGCAGACAATCTGCATACGCTGCTCAGTGCCTGGCGCGGTGATTCGCTGGGACATCCGGACAATCATCTCTGGCCCGCCGCGCCGCAGCTCGCCGGACGCGTGTGGATCGCCACCTTTTCAGTTGAGGGCGCAATCCGTGCCGGCCAGGGCGGACACGGTCTGATGCTGTCGCGCACCCAGCCACGGCCAGCAGGCCAGGCAGAACGTCCGCTCGATGCGCTGCAGAATCCGCTGATTGATGCCTATCTTGCGGCACTTCCGGTGGGAATTGAGCCGCGTATTCTTGCCTCCCGCACTGCCTTTGTCGCGGACTCAGACTACTACGCGCGTCAGATCGCTGAACCGGGCATTCGCAAGCAGGCTGCTCAGTACCGTGGCGAAATTCGCGGTGAAAGTTTTGATGACCTGCTGGCACAGTTTGATGCCCATGTTGGCGGCATCGATCAGGTCGCGCGCTCACTGGCGCAGGACAGCGTACTGCCTCGCGTCACCGATATCTCATTCCAGGTGCATTCAGCAGAGCCTTCGCATGCCGACACGCTGCGCTCGATTGAGCTGATTGCCGGACATATTGCGCCCGCACTTCGTGCTGCTGGCGAACCAGACAGGAGAATTTCATGAGTCAACCTGACGATTTGATTACCGCACTGGCGGATATCGATCCCGCTTCCGCACTGGCCCACGCGCGCCAGACACGTCATGCCGCGACGCGCCATGCCCAGGGCAGCTACAACGTGTTATTTGACCAGGGCGATGACGATTTTCCGTTAGCCGAGCGACGCCTTCTGTCCGCAAAAGTCGCAGGCTGGCATGACCGGTCGGAGCTGCAGACGCACTATCAGCCGCAGCAGCCCGTGCCCGACAGTGATCGGATTAGCGCCGCGCTGGATTTCGCGCATCGCCTCACCTTCGAGCCGGTTGCCGCTACACCTGCCCATCTGGAGACGCTGAAGCAGGCGGGCTGGAGTCCGCGTGGCATTGTCACGCTGGCGCAGCTGGTGGCGTTCGTCAGTTTTCAGAGCCGGTTAATCACAGGCCTGCGCAGCCTGCAGGGCCATGAAGCCGCGGCTGAAGCGGCACCGGTCGTCGCCGGTCACTGGCATGAGGCACTGAAGACCGCCAGCGGCAAAACGGCGCTGACCGCGTTTACGCAGCAGGAACTCGGCTGGGAGCCGTGGCTGCCCGCCAGACCGCTGGCTGAATTCAGTGAGGAGGAGCAGGCGATACTGGCAAAATTTGGTCACACCGATTCCGACTATTTCCGTCTGCTGGGGCGTAACCTGCCGCTGCTGGAGCAGCGTACCCTGACCGACAAAGGCATTTTCTACACCGCTGGCGGGCTGCCGCGCGCCGAACGTGAGCTGGCCGCCACCGTGGTCAGTAAGGTCAACGGCTGTATTTATTGCGCCTCGGTTCATGCGCGTAAAGCCAGCCAGCTTTCAAAGCAGGATGACGCAATACAGAAGCTGCTGAATGTCGCGCCCGGCGCAGTGTTATCCCACGGACACACTGCCCGCTGGCAGCCGATCATCGCCTTTTCGGCTGCGCTGTCACTAACCCCTGCGCAACCTACGCAGTCGCAGATTGCTGCACTGCGCGAGCAGGGTCTGGATACGCTCGACCTGCTCGACCTGATTCAGTCCACCGCCTTCTTTGCCTGGGCCAATCGCCTGATGCTGACGCTAGGCGAGCCTTTTCTGCCGGAATAACAGGGATAAACATGACATTGCCTTTAACTGAACAACTGGTGCAGTGGCGTCGCGAACTGCATCAGCATCCGGAACTTTCAAACCATGAATTTGCCACAACTGAGCGTATTGCCGGCTGGCTTGAACAGGCGGGTATCCGGCTGTTGCCGCTGGGGCTGAAAACTGGCGTGGTGGCAGAAATCGGTCACGGCGAATCACTGATTGCCCTGCGCGCGGATATTGATGCGTTGCCGATTGATGAAATCACCGATCGCCCGTGGCGATCGCAGGCGCCGGGCGTCATGCACGCCTGCGGTCACGACGTTCACAGCGCGGTAATGCTGGGCGTCGCCCTGCAGCTTAAACAGCAGGAAGCCACGCTGCCAGGCCGGGTGCGGATTCTGTTTCAGCCCGCTGAAGAGACGTTTAATGGCGCTCGTCAGCTGATTGATGCCGGTGCGCTGGAAGGCGTACAGGCGATATTCGGCCTGCACAATGCGCCCGACCTGCCGCTCGGTACGCTGCGTAGTCGGGCGGGCGCGTTTTATGCCAACGTCGATCGCTTTGTGATCCGCGTTGAAGGTAAAGGCGCGCATGCGGCACGACCGCAGGAGGGCATCGATTCGATCGTGATTGCCAGCCATATTGTGACCGCTTTACAGACGCTGCCAAGCCGGGTGTTCAGCTCGCTGGAGACGGTGGTGCTGAGCGTGACGCGCTTTACCGCCGGGAATACCTGGAACGTGTTGCCGCAAAGCGTTGAGCTGGAGGGCACCGTGCGCACCCACAATGGTGAGATCCGGACGCAGATCCCCCACCGCATCCGCTCGCTGATTCAGGGCATCGCCGCCGGATTTGGCGCGACCGCTGAACTGGAGTGGACCGAGGGGCCGCCTGCCCTGATTAACACGCCAGGCTGGGTGGATGTGGCACTGGACGTCGCCCAGCAGAGCGGTTATCTCGCGGAGTATGCTGAGTCGCCGCAGATGGGCGGAGAAGATTTTGCTTTCTATCTGCAACAGGTGCCCGGCGCGTTTGTCAGCATTGGCAGCGCCAGCGAATTTGGCCTCCATCACGCCGCCTTCGATCCGGATGAAGCACTGATCGGCCCGGCAGTAGAATACTTCACGCAGCTGGTCCCGCGCGCGTTGCAGATTGTGGCGGCGCAATGACCAAAAAAAGGAGTGCAGCGATGTCTGTTTCGGTTCCGCAACCGATTCTGGATCACGCAGTGATTAACGTGGCCGACCAGCTCGACAGCGCCAGCGCGCGCTTCCGGCGGCTTGGCTTTCAGCTCACAGAGCGCGGTCATCATTCGCTGGGTTCGAGTAATCATCTGGCCATCTTTGGCGAAAATTATCTTGAGTTGCTCGGTTATGAACCCGGCAAAGGTAGCCAGCGCGCCGATCTCTGGCAATCGCCGCTGGGATTGAGTGGCCTGGTGTGGAAAAGCAGTGACGCCGACAGTGAGTTTCAGCATCTGGAACGTCAGGATCTGGATGGCGATCCACCCGCCTCTTTTCATCGTCCGGTCGATCTGCCCGACGGTACGGTCACTGAAGCGCGCTTTCGTACCGTGCGGCTGCGCCCTTCGCTGATACCCAATGGCCGCAGCTTTTTTTGCCAGCACCTGACGCCTGAAGCGGTATGGCAGCCTGCATGGCAACGCCATCCCAATGGCGTGCGGAACATCAGTGAATTTGTCATTGTGGCGCAGGACCCGGCGCACTCGGCTCAGGTCTATAGTCGTCTCTTTGGTGCCGCAAAAGTGCTTGCCTGCCCTGAAGGCGCCTTTGTCCTGCGTGCCGGTGCCGCCACGGTTCGATTTGCGTCAGCAGAGTATGCGCAACGTCGTTTCGGTCCGCTGCCAGAAGACTATGATGGCAGCGCCCGGATGGTTGCGCTGGGTTTTGAGACCGGCGATCTCGCGCAGGTCAGAAACGCACTACAGGCAGGTGATATTGCGTATCAGGAGCAGACAGAGGCGATTGTCGTGGAGTCAGGTGAAGGGTTTAATCTGGCTTTGCGTTTTACGTGAAGTGCGGGCCTGCGTTGTGATGAAAAACGCCTCGGCTAAGGCGTTTTTTTATCCATCGGAGTGATAAAGCAAAATGACTTTTGGCGTTTGATCGGCCTTTAGAGTCGCCTTAAATCAAAAAAACGACGATGGTGACAGGCCAAACCGCGCACACAATGCTCGTATGTGTGACACGGTCAACTGACGTTCGCCGCTGAGGATTCGGCTGACCAGCGACTTTTTGCCAATTTCATTTTCAAAGTCACTCAGGCTGAGGTTGTGCTGCTCGATCAGTACCCTCAAAACGCCAGGCCCGGTGCTGATTTCACCCTGACGGCTATTAAAGTCGGCCATCGCAGGATCATTATCTTCATAATGAGCAATGCGGGCACAAAGCAAATCTACCAGCGGATTATCCGGCTCATGTTCAATAAGGTATTCAACTAGTTTCAGTGCTTCTTCATAATCATGTCGCTGGTTGCTGCCGGCCAGCAGTGGCACTGCTTCTGCCAGCTGATTTGACAGCCTGATAGCTTCAGTATTCATTCGGTTACCTCCCGATATTTCTAAACAAGCTTGTCGTACTCAGCGTGAGTGCAGATATGTTTGATGAAGATTTTGCTGCGCTCAAAATCCGCGAAAAATATCACGCGCAAAGGGTTGTCGCTGACGTCAATGACCCACCATTTAGCGCGATACTTCATACGATCAAGGCTTGCATAAAGCCCCCTGAGATCGTCAGGACCACAGAAATCGCCCTGTCTGAGGTGGCGGTAAAGCAGATCCAGTGCTGCCGCTGCATTGGGATGTTTTCTGGCCGCCTCGTCAAACGGCACGCGTGAAATAACATGCGCTCCATTGGCTCCTGACTGTTTCCATTATGGAAACCATCTTTCAAAATGGCTGAGCGTTGACAAGATGGAAACGCAGAAACCTGCGTGTTCCCGAGTACTTAATACGCCTTAAGCTGATGTAAAAATGCCGGCAGAGGCTTCATTAATATGAATATAGATAAAGGGTTGCTGATATAAATCATCGAAAGGCACAGGCAACATTGCACTTTGCTGTCGGACGATAATCCTGACTGTGCTCAGAAATCTTTTTCTGGAAAAATTGTGCAAACAGCGGCGAGAGATAGCGGGCTGGATAATAAAAAAACGCCTCAACCGAGGCGTTTTTCACAGGCTTACCCGCAGATAAATCAGAAGGTGTAGCTGGCGGTTACCGCGAAGTTACGTGGCTGGCCGTAAACAACAGAACTGGCCACGTTGGTGTCATACTCTTTGTCGAACAGGTTATTGAGGTTGCCCTGCAGCGACAGATTTTTGTTCACCTGATAGCGTGCAAAGAGATCAACCAGTGCATAGCTGCCCTGACGGGCGCGCCATGTGCCGTTGCCTTCCGGTCCACCGACGTCGTTCCAGATATGTGTCTGCCAGTTCACGCCGCCGCCCAGCGTAAGCTGCTGCAGCATCGGCAGGCGATAGCTGCTGAACAGATTAAAGCTGGTCTGCGGTAACTGTGGATTAAAGGTACTGCCATCCCGGTTTTCCGCTATGTAGCGTGTGCCGCCAAACGTCATCTGCCAGTTGTCGGTCAATGCGCCATTGACTTCAAACTCGACGCCACGACTCACTACGCCTTTACGGCCAATGTAGGCCACATCGCCTGAACCCTGAATGGTCTGGGTGGTGGCTTCTCCGACGTTATCCAGTTCGGTGCGGAATACAGAAACAGAAGCAGTCAGGCGACTGTCCATCCAGTCAGATTTCAGCCCGGCTTCGTAGTTTTTCCCGATAACCGGCGACAGATAAGCGCCACTGGCATCGCGATAATCCTGAGGCTGGAAGACCGAGGTATAGCTGGCATAAGCAGACCAGTTTTCAGCAAAGTCATAAATCAGCCCGCCATACGGGGTGATGTTATTTTCTTCCGCTTCCCCGCCTGGCGTTTCACGATTCCAGTTGGTGTAACGCGCGCCAAGGATCAGGTGCAGCGGATCGGCAAGCGACAGGCGGGTCGCCATGTAAGTCGACTTCTGGCGAACCAGCTGGGTATCGCTGGCGGGCAGACGTGGCGTCCAGTCTGACTCCGGGTACTGGCCATTGAAATCGTTGTAGTTGCCCAGCGACTCAGAGGAAATATTCTCAAAGGTGCTGAAGTACTTGTTATCCTGGCGGGTATAATTGACGCCCACCATCAGCTCATGCTGACGGCCCAGCAGTTCATACGGGCCGCTGGCAAAGGCATCGACGGCATCGACTTTGCGCTTCCCGGTGTTATAACCGGTTCCGCCCACCACAGGATAGTTGGCATAGGAAGAGACGCCCGCGCCCGTGTTGCGATCGAAATAGCCATCAAGATAGATCTGCTTACTGTCCAGACGCATATCGGTGTGCGTGCCGTTTAGCGTAAGGTTCCAGCCGTTGTCGAAGTCTTGCTTCAGGTTCACAAAGACTTTACGGTTCTCTTTATCGTTGTAGGCCCAGTCCGGCGCCGTGTTGTAGCCGCGTCGGGTATGAATCTGCGTGCCGTCGGTGTACCAGCGCGGTGCGCCGCCCCACATCGTGGAGTCTGTATTGACCTGGCTGAACTCATAACCCACCGACAGCGTGGCAGAGTCGGTGAGATCAGCGTCAACCACGCCATAGATAAACTGTTTTTTAGCACCATAACGCTCAATGAAGCTGTTATTGTCCTGCCAGCCGGCGACCATGCGGCCACGAACATTGCCGGACTCACTGAGTGGCGCGGAAAGATCGGCCACGTAGCGTTGCTTGTCCCAGCTGCCGTAGCTGGCGGAAACGGTGCCACCGAACTCTTTGCTGTCCGCATGCTTGCGCACCATGTTGATGGCAGCAGACGGATTGCCCGGCCCGGTCAATAGCCCGGTCGCCCCGCGTACCACTTCAACACGCTCATACAGCGCCATATCGGTCTGTGCATCGCCCAGATTCCAGCGCTCCGCAAAGGCGGTAGGAATGCCGTCGACCATGTAGTTATCGATCAGAAAGCCGCGCGCATAGTAGTTGGTGCGGTCCATATCGCCACTGATTCCATGAATGCCGGTGGTGTTGGACAGCACATCATTCAGTGACTGGAGCTGCTGATCGGCCATACGCTGAGTACTGACGATGCTGACGGACTGCGGCACATCACGTATGGTGCCCAGCATTTTGGTGCCGGCACGAGTCACCGGAACGCTGTAATCCGTATGGGGTGACGTTGTCACTGCATCATCAGCTGACGCGCTGACCGTTAGCGTCTGATCGCTGCTGGCAGCCGGTGTGGACGTTTCTGCGGCGCGGGCGACATTATGTGCCAGTGACGAGGCGACGATGACGGCCAGTAAGGAGAATTGGAGTGGGCGTTGCAGAGCAGACGTACCCGTAACCCTGGGGTTCTGAAGATCGAAAGCGTTCATTAATTCCTCAATTATCTTTATGTTTTTATGCTGCCACTGTCACGACCTTGCATCCTGCGGACATCACTGCCCTGCTTAGGGTTTGAGGAACCAGAAACCCTTTCCATGAGCGCCTGTGCGCGGGTGTGATGAACTTTCAAAGCAAATGAGAAATATACGCATTGCGATTATCATTGCAAGATTTTGTTAACAAATAATGCGAGTTTTTTCAGGATAGGGTCTGCACGTTCAGGTTTTTTAAAGCCTGCTAATAAGAAGCGGTTGTTAAAATAGCCGATGGATAAGCGAACGATGAGAGCAGCAGGAATGCCGTCTCGCTTTTATTAATTATAAAATCCTGCTTCAGCCGCTCATTGACCTGAAGTTGCCACTCTTTGTGCGACAATACCCGCCTTGATGCTTTTATTTCCTTATTTAACACCAGACTTTGCAGGTATTCGCACATGCGCAAAACTTTAACTCTTAAAGCGCTGATGATGACAACCACCGTTTTCACTGCTTTTACAGCTCACTCCGCCACGCTGGTCCAGAATGTCAGCGCAGGCTGGGAAAGCTTAAGTGATAAGGTTGCCACAACATGGCAGCAGCCAGAGGGAATCGACTTTTATCTGCCCGCGATTACGTGGCATAACCGTGCCACATACGATCGGGAACACATCAATAAATATAATGAAAGGCCCTGGGGCGCAGGCGGGGGGACCTCCCGCTACGATGAAAAAGGTAACTGGAACGGCATCTATTTAATGGCGTTCAAGGACTCCTTCAATAAATGGGAGCCTTTTGGGGGTTATGGCTGGGTAGCGACATGGCGTCCGCTGGCTGACCAGAATTTTCACTGGGGTGCAGGTTACACGGCAGGCGTTACCGCGCGGCATAACTGGGACTATATACCGGTGCCAGCATTGCTGCCGCTGGCCTCAATCGGCTATGGCGATCTCGATTTCCAGATGACCTACATACCGGGTACGCATAATAACGGTAACGTCTATTTTGCCTGGCTGCGCTACCACTTCTGATCGTGAAAACAGCAACGTCAGCGTGACATCGCCATGATGGAGAGATTGCTTAAAATGAGGGTCTCGCCATCATAGCGATGTCGCAGCAGATGATAGCTTTCGCATTCAATAATCTGCTTAACCGCATCCGAAAAGGTATTCATGGCGCTGCGCATCTGGCTCAGATAGTCATGGGTATCATAGACCCGATCGATCCCTTCCAGCGCATGGTTCATGATTTTGCGGGCGACATCATTAGGCGTGTCGAGGGCAGAAAGTTTTGATCGGGCGGTGCGGCGCAGATCGCGTGGGGTAAATGGCTCCAGTCCCAGCCCACGCGGAGCGCGGATCATCCGCCGCAGAGCCTGATTCAGCGCGCCTTTTGACAGCGGCTGTTGGGGATCGCGTGGCGCGGACACCAGCCATGGCGAGTCCGGATCGGCGGCATTAAGTAACGCTTCGATGCACTGCCGCATCAGCGGTGAAATCGGCAGCACATGCTCGCGCTGTGATTTATTGCGGGTGCCCTGCATCCACAATCCTAACTGCAGATCGAATTCCCCTTTCTGCGCCTGCACAATCTCATCCGGCCGTCGGGCGCTGACCAGACATAAACGCAGCGCCCAGCGCGCCTGCTCCGATAATGCCCAGTTATCCAGACCGTGCCAGAAAACCCAGATTTCCGCATCGGTCAGTTGCCGGCTGCGCGGTGGCGTAGCACGACCTGCGACATCCCGTTTTTTCATCGAGGCAATAGGCGAGTGATCGAGATAGCCCTGCATCTCGGCCCATGCGAGGAATTGTTTGGTCAGCGCGAACACCCGACGCGCCTCCTCCTTTTTACCGTCGGCAATCAGAATGTTGTAAAGCCGGTTGAGGCGCAGACGATTCAGCGTTTTGAGCGGCTGCGATCCGATGTTGGGCAGAACATGTTTCAGCAGAGACGAAACGGCGATTTCAGGACGCCGCCGGCTGATCAACAGTGACAGTTTTACCCAGACCTTCATCACCTGCTCTACCGTGCCTTCATCGCCAAAATTATCCAGTTCGCTCAGCGAAGCTGCTTTAACCTGCTCCAGCCAGATAAGGACATGACGACCAACATGTGCTGAGCGCGCTGCAGTTATTGTCGAATCTGTTATCACATTATTACCTGTTACCCGTTTCAGAGCCGCCATTCTACCCACCCCTAAGCTATGACTCCAGACCTAATAAGTCTGGAGTCACAATGACGTATTCTGAGCCATTCTGAGAGACTTTTCGGGTGATGACAAAGAAGTGTTTTTGCGACCTGTTTTGCTCATCTGAGTGGTCAGGCTGATGCATGAGCAGCCCACTGTCAGGGGATGTAAAGATGCCTTACCGAGATATACAATGATAACTATTATCATTATCATACGCATTTGATTACATACCTTAACGATTCAGGGAGATTTTCTAAGTGAATGTAACCATGCGTGTCCATAAGCGCCCTGCCGCACTGCTGCTGGCTGGTTTGTTGAGTACTTCTGCTAACGGCGCTACTCAGGAAGAGACTGAAAAGCTGGCTGATGATGAAACGATGCTGGTCACGGCTGAACAGGAGTTAAAACAGCAGCCCGGCGTTTCAGTCATTACCTCACAGGACATTGAAAAGAATCCGCCGGTCAACGACCTCTCCGACATCATCCGTAAAATGCCAGGCGTCAATCTCACCGGTAACAGCGCCAATGGTGTACGCGGTAACAATCGTCAAATCGATATTCGCGGCATGGGGCCGGAAAACACGTTGATTCTGATCGACGGTGTGCCAACGACCTCGCGCAATTCAGTGCGTTACAGCTGGCGTGGCGAGCGTGATTCCCGTGGCGACTCCAACTGGGTACCGCCAGAAATGGTTGAACGGATTGAAGTTATTCGTGGACCAGCGGCAGCCCGTTACGGTTCAGGCGCGGCTGGCGGTGTGGTTAACATCATTACCAAACGTCCGACAAATGACTGGAGCGGATCGCTGTCGCTCTACACCAACCAGCCGGAAGATGATAAAGAAGGGGCAACCCGACGCGCCAACTTTAACCTGAGTGGCCCGCTGGCGGGTGATGCGCTGACTATGCGGCTTTATGGCAACATCAATAAAACCGACAGCGATGCTTTCGATATCAATCAGTCGCATAACGGCTCCGGCGCGGCCGGCCGTGAAGGCGTTCGTAATAAAGACATTAACAGCGTGTTGTCCTGGAAGATTACGCCATTGCAGGTGCTGGATTTCAGCTATGGCTACAGTCGTCAGGGCAATATTTACGCCGGGGATACTCAATACAGCAACGGTGCCGGTAATAAGCTTATCGAATCTCTCGACGGGTCGGAAACTAATCGTCTTTATCGTCAAACCTGGGGCCTGGCCCACAACGGTATCTGGGACTGGGGGCAGTCAAAACTGACCTTTAACTATGAGAAGACGAACAATACCCGTCTGAACGAAGGCACCGCGGGCGCGGGTGAAGGCCGAATCAACAGCAATACGTTTTCGACCAGTCGCTTTGAAAGTTACCGGGCGGGAGGTGAAGTCAGCTTCCCGCTGGAATTGCTGCGTGAACAGACCGTTACGCTGGGCGCTGAGTGGAACCGTGATGAGCTGAACGATCCCAACTCCATGAACGGCACCAGTGCGCCGGGCATTTCGATTGATGGCATCAGCGGTGATGCGGGCAGCCGCAATAGCAAAAACAGCGCGACGCTGAGTTCGCTCTATTTCGAAGATAACATCGCCGCGACCGACAGCACTGAGGTGATACCGGGTTTGCGCTTTGATTATCACGATACTTTCGGCGCGAACTGGAGTCCGTCACTGAATATTTCTCAGGCGCTGGGAGAAAGTTTTACTCTGAAAGCGGGTATCGCCCGTGCATTCAAAGCCCCTAACCTTTATCAATCCAGCGAAGGCTATTTACTGGCTACACGAGGCAATGGCTGCCCGGTCAACGTGACGAGCGGCAGCTGTTATCTGCTGGGTAATCAAAATCTTGATCCTGAAGTCAGCGTCAATAAAGAGCTGGGTATCGAGTTCAGTCAGGATGGCTATATTGCGGGTCTTACCTGGTTCCGCAATGACTACAAGAACAAGATCGTCGCCGGGACCGATGTGTTGGGTTACGCCTCTAATGGCAACAATATTCTGCAGTGGAGCAACGGCGGCAAAGCAGTTGTTGAAGGTCTGGAGGGTAACGTTACGATACCGCTGGTCAGTGACGAACTTGAGTGGCGGACTAATGCCACTTACATGATCCAGTCAAAGGATAAAAAGACCGGCAATCCGCTGTCGATTATCCCGGAATACACCATCAACTCCATGCTTGACTGGCAGGTGACGCAGGATTTCTCTGCTAACCTGAACTGGACAATGTATGGCCGCCAGAAACCACGCCAGTATGCGGAATCCCGCACAGAAAATGGCTCAATGTCGAATCGTGAAGTCGGGGCTTACTCGGTATTCGGGGTTAATTTCAATTACGACATTTCCAAAAATCTGCGTGCCAATGTCGGTATTAATAACCTGCTGGATAAGCAGCTCTACCGGGAAGCAGATGGGGCATCGACCTATAACGAGCCAGGACGTGCTTATTATGCCGGTCTGACCATGACGTTTTAATCAACACAAGCGCTTCCGGCTGGAAGCGCTTTTTTCCTCAAACCACACTCTTCCAATTCGTTTTCAACTACTTAAAGTCAACCTGCATCAATTCGGCAATCGTTGAATCACGTGTTGTCAGCACACAGCGGTCCAGGTAATCGGTAAATCTGGAAGGCTTATTCATGCCAAGCTGTAGCAGTTTGGAGTTATCAAACACCACATTCAGGTTTGAGAAGTGGCCATACAGGTTCATTGCGCGCAGCATGATGCGTTCATTGCAGGGTCCAAACAGATCCTTAAACGTTCTTCTGCTATCTGACAGCTGTTTATAGGACACCTTCTGGTAGTCCACACCCAGCGCCTTGTTTCCTGATGCTCTGGCCATCGCCTCATCAATTTCCGCAAACGTAACACTGCTGTGTGTCCCGGCAGAGATGTGAATGACTTCATTAATGACGTTTTCTGCGTCAAGCAGCAGAACCAGTGCATCCGCGCAGTAATCAACCGGAACCACATCAATACGATCGTCGAGGTCGCAGGTGAATTTACCCAACGCCAGTGCCATTCTGAATACCCAGAAAATGCTGGCTGAAGGCAGGCATCCCTGATCGGAATGACCTACCACAATCGATGGACGGGCAATCACCAGTGGCAGGCGTGGCAACTTCTCTGTCATCAGCTTTTCAATTGAAGCCTTACTCCAGGTGTATTCAACGACATGCTGATCCCGGCTGGAGTTGAGGCCGCCCTCAGTGACCAGTGAGCCGGGTTCCGGCGCACAGGACATAGCGGTTCCAACGTGGATGAATTTCTTCAATCCTTCAACACGGCTCATTCGTTCGGCAAACCGGAACGTGCCCTCAACGTTCACTTTCCAGATAGTGGGATTATTACCAAATGAGGCGACAGCGGCGCAATTAATGACATGGGTAACGTCATTAAGTCGGGCGTCATGAATAAAATCGTCTGTAAATGCCAGGTCACCCAGAATAATATTTTCAGGTGCTATCGTATTGATTACTGACTCATTTAAGCCAAAGTTCTTCAGGTTGGCTTTAAGCCTGTTTAACCCTTCGTCAACGGTCTCGCCTCTGACCAGCAGCAGCAGTCGATCCTGAACTCTGCTCAGCAAAAGATTTGCTACGACAGCCCCGCCTAAAAACCCTGTTGAACCAGTAATAAGGATATTTTTCATGATAGTGCCATTCACGCTGGTTGAAGAAAGGAAAGCATTAACAAACGTTTTCCCGAACAGAAAACTATTCAAATAAATAAACGAAGGAATGTTGTGGTTAAACTATTTATGGCGAGCAGACCGGAAAATCAGATTTAATTCTGGACCAGTCGCTCACGCTCTGCCAGCCTGTCAGTGAGCTAGCCAGGCCAGTATAACGCTGAAAGTTAACGCCAGGCTCAACAGAACTAAAGATATTTCATCAAAATTATTCATTTAGGTTTTGTTTATATATCGACGTAAGAACATGGAATAAACAGGTGCTTTTGGCTGCCTCTTCGGACAGTCACATATAAACAACTTTTCTCATTTGGGATCAAGTTTTATTTGTTTTATTTTTACTGAACTTAGCCTGTTATTTATAACCTAACAAGATTAAGAATTTATTAAGAGAAAGGCAGTCGTCAGAATATACTCGAAAATTAAACGAAAATTGTTTAAATAATAAATCTGCAAAGTTGTTTACCTGTCGTTTAATATTCAGCATATAACCCTTGCCCGGCAGTGAATAGCGGTCACCCCGATGTCTGGCATCTGAGGCATATCATCATAGCGGCACCCTTTCACGTTTCAGGCAGATAAAGCGAGTTTTTCCGCAGAGCACTCCGCGCCCGTCTTTTCGGGTGACCGACGGGATGCCGTGCTCCTGATTAAAAATACAGCACCCATTTCATTTATTTTGTGAAAAGCGTAACGACAGGTAACTAACTTCGTGATTCCTGTATCCTGCCGAGTGAAACACCCTGATGCCTGGCTATGCTGAGCGGAGTTCAACCTGCAACTCTGACTATCAGGATATAAAAAAGATGAAAAAATTATCAGTTATTGTTATGGCTACCGGTCTGTTTTTGTCAGTGAATTTACAGGCTAACGCCGAAGGATGTCTTAAAGGCGCCGCAGTCGGCGGTATGGCAGGTCATGTTGCTCATCATCATGGTGTTGCCGGTGCCGCAGCAGGTTGCGCAGTCGGTCATCATATGGCGAAGAAAAAACAGAAAGAGGCGGAAAAAAATCAGCAGGCCCAGCCGGCGCAGAATTAAGCTGAGCTTTAATGCTGATGTAAAATAGCGGATTG
The DNA here is from genome assembly GCF_059730585.1 of Pantoea sp. X-Soil-YNGN-785. Classification (NCBI taxonomy): domain Bacteria; kingdom Pseudomonadati; phylum Pseudomonadota; class Gammaproteobacteria; order Enterobacterales; family Erwiniaceae; genus Pantoea; species Pantoea sp. X-Soil-YNGN-785. The sequence continues at coordinate 267,158 of NZ_AP035943.1, read as the reverse complement.
CCGGACAAGGTGTTGTCCGGCAATTGGATAGGGTTATTTTTTTGTCTGCCAGTTCTTTTTAAAACAATAGATAAAGGGATTTCTCCGTTACCGAGACACAATTCATCAGAGATTATCCGGTGTATAGGGAACCACACTGCCCGGCAATATTCGTTTTTATAGTGACTCGTTAAAAAATAACAGCAACAGACTTAAAACATAACCGGCTATTCAGTCATGTTCTGAGCTGACCATGACGCTACTTCCTTCCCTGAGATTTTTTGGTTCGATGGCCTAAGCGTCGTGACTATTACGCCACTCATCAACCCTCTCCTTTGAGACTTCTTTTTTATAACAAATTGGTGCATACCCGCCCTGCTTACTCCATGCGCTGCGCCTGCCACAGCTACTGCCGTTACGTGCAGAGTTAAAGGGGCATGCACAAACACCCGGGTATGAGGCGATTGAGTCCTCGATAATGAGCTGGCGAATCTGATCATCGGTTTGCTTCGATGTTTTAGCTTCAGCTGTGCCAACCCAAAAAAGCGTCAGGGCTATAAACAGAGAAATGACGGTTTTGCAGTTATTCATGATTCCCTCCAGAAGTGAGGAGGTTACGTTAACGCAGAATAACATCGGGCAATCTTCTGAATAAAAAGGCTAAGTATTGTCAATTCTGAGGGATGTTCTTAGCCCGGGGCGAAGGTGTCTGATATTACTAAATCAGGCCAATAAGTCCTTTGAGGAAATGTTCTGAATCAGACACAAGCCGCCGGGCGGCAGCTGTGAAATTACTACAAAGGTGTTACTTTCTGCACGTGGTGCTGGAAAACGTAGGGATCGGATAACAGTTCAAACTGCTCATCATCCGGATATGTCACGGCAATCTGATACTGTTCGCCTGCAAAGGCTTTGATTGCCTCTAAGTCTTCCCAGTATGTAGCAAGAAAAAAATGCTCCCATTCACCCTGCGTTTCCCTGCGCACACAGGCTCCCAGATTGCCTGGTGTTCCTTCTGAATGCTCTACACCGGTCTTTTGCAGGTGAGTCGCAAAGCCTTCTGCATGCCTGAGCGGTACGCATCCGTGCCATGTTCTGACAATCATTTCGCTCTCCTCATGTTGTGGAACAATTTAAAACATAAATAAAGTTCATGCTATTTGTCTATCGGAAGAGCTGCGTGATAATCTTTAGCCGCAAAATATTTTCGCCTGATCTATGACTCACCGTACTACCTGCAGGTTCAGGCTACGTGCCGGTCGCGGAATTAATCGCTTGACTCATATTACTTAAAACTGACTCATGGAGAGAGTTTATGATCAATTCCTTTTCGACACCTCGTTTAGCGCTGATAATCACCAGTGCGTTGGGCTGCATATTTACTTTTTTTGTGTGGCTCAATGAAATCGAACGCACTACCTTTCTGGCACAACCCTTACTCAACGCACTATGGTGCGCTGCCATGCCTCTTGGATTGTCCGTTTTTCTGATAATAAAAAAATGGGGTAAGGGCGAGGCTGTCACTGGCATGATGAATAACATCAAACTTTTCGCAGGGGCCATTCTGATGGTTATCTTTTTAAGTTACTTGCTGCTCACCACTGTAGTCTGGCTACTTCCCGGTACCACTAGTACCTATACGGCATATAGCGAGTTTTCGGGCGGCAGTCGTAACAGCTGTTCTGGCGTAAATGTTAACGATCCAGATCTGCAAAGACGCATAAAAGTGTGTGAACCTGCGGGGAATTATTTTGGTGGTGGAATGCTTCGCGTTACCAAACGTAGCAATGCGGCAGGCATGACCATTATTAACGCCTTCCTGAAAGACTGAGGTGTACTCCGGCCCTGTTCACCGCCTTAAAATATCGGGGACTGAGAATTCGGGCCCGATAATTTCAATGTAGTAGTAACTTCAGCAGCTGCTAAACCCTGTTTCAGGAAATCTGACATACTGCCAGGCTAAATAACTGCAGAGTATGATTTATGGAACACTCCAGACCATTAACGCTTAGTATGATGTAACTAATTCCATTAACTGACTCTGCGTTATCAGTTCGGCATTCAGGGACAATCCATGTCCGTTATGAAAGCAATCTCATTATGGCAAACGAAGTCACCCAATATTTCACTCAGGCCTGATCTCATCCGCAAGCCTGCATATTAATGCTGATTTTAAAAAAATATTTTTTCATTGGCCGTAATTTTTACCACAGCCATCAGCACTATCAGTCCGGCTTTGCCCCCGATATCTTCAGCTGCGCCCTGGCATTATAAAACCGTCGATAGGATAACCAGACTGCGATGATAGTTGACAGGCTGGCGGTGCCTATCAGCATAAAGGTCACCATAATCTGATACTTAATTGCCTTTAGCGGATCGATTCCGGCGAAAATCAGTCCGGACATCATACCAGGCAGACTGACCAGCCCGACGGTTTTAGCTGCATCCACTGTCGGGATCATCGCGGTGCGAATGCTGTCAGCAATAATCCGGCCTGAGGCAAGCTTCACCGATGCACCCAGGCTCAGCATCTCCATAATTTTCTGGTAGTTGTCGCTGATGCGCTGATTCAGGTTGCTGAAACAGAGCCCTACCGCAACCATAGCATTCCCTGCGATCATGCCTGAAATGGGAATGACCTGCATGGGCACAAACGCTATCGCGCCGCTCAGTACCAGAATCGTCAGTGTGATGACGGTGCCGCTGAAGATTGAGGTAAAGGCTATCGCAAAGGCGTTATCAATATTCCGACCGCGTTTGCGGGCGTTGATCGCAGCATTCACGCAGATAAACAGCACCATCAGGACCGTCAGCCAGCTGTTATTGACATCGAAAATCGACTTCAGCACAAAGCCGACGATGACCAGCTGAACGATGGCCCGACAAACACTCCAGACAATATCTTTGCCCATGCCCAGTTTTTCTTTCTGGCTGATAAGCAGCGCTATGACGACCAGCGTCAGCGACAGCAACAGCGAGGTGTCACTGATATTATGCTGATTCACGCGCATTCTCCTTTTCTGGCGGCTCAAGGCGCAGCACATACCCGGCCTTCTGAATATCGCTGACATCATGACTGATCCGCACCACCGCCACCTTTTCTTCAGCTGCAATCCGGTTAATCAGTGAAAGTACGGCCAGCCTGTTCTCTTCATCAAGGGCGCTGGTCACTTCATCCAGTAACAGTACGTCAGGCATAAACTGCAGATTGCGGAGCAGTCCGACACGCTGCTTTTCTCCGCCTGAAAGTTGTTCAACCGGTTTATCCAGCATGTCAGGAGAAAGATTAACGCTTTCCAGCGCAGCAACGAGTTTGTCCCGTTGCGGCTTCTGACGGCGAATCTGCCAGGGCAGCGCAAGATTGTCATAAACCGTCAGACCAAACAGTTGTGGCGTCTGAAAACAGTACGACACCTGCTGACGATAGGTCTCCGCTTTAAGCATGGTGATGTCACTGTTCCTGAAGAAGATTTGGCCTGTAGTTGCGGTAATCAGTGAAGCAAGAATTTTCAGAAGCGTGCTTTTTCCGCTGCCGGATGGACCGGTCAGTAACACATAATCGCCCTGATTTAGCTGCAGAGAGATGGGTCGCAGTAACTGGCGATCCCCGACTGAAAAAGTAACATCCTTCGCATCCAGCAGGGGCAACGCTCTGTCCATATTTACGCCTCGGGACCTGATAAAATTCAGAAAGAATGGAGTTTAGTATCAGTAAAAAGCTGGCGATATGACTCACAGACTAATTACCGGTAGTGTACTTCCCTGCCCTTAAACACCACCGGAATGGCGCATCAGGGACATCTGGCTGAGAGGAAAAGGATAAGGCATTACACTGCGGTTGTTCATCTTTTGAGAACAACAGTGACCGGCCCGGCTGCAGCCGGTCAAAGCTGGAAGCGTGTCAGACCTGCTAAGCAAAACTTATTTGTTTTCCCAGTGGGTAGAAACCGGATTGGTTACGCTGTTTTTTTCCTGCGTATAGGTGCCATTTTGCTGCGCGATGGCCTCGCCGGTATCCACAATCGCGTTCTGAATAAAAACGTTCTGCTTTTTATTTCTGATAAAGGTTAACTGGTGAAAGGCCGTTTTATTGCCCCAGTCGGATGAAGGCAGTGAGATAAAGCGAACGGTGAAGGTTTCATCTTCAAACCTGCCCTGCATGACATAAACGCCGTAATGGTTTTCCCCCTGAGAAATGATCTTATAGGTGCCGTTATCGTAGTAATAAATCTCCGCATCCGGAAACGGCTTTTTGTCATACATTTTGCGGTAGTGCAGCACCTGTTTGATGGTGGGCTGACCAAAGCTGACGGTAAGCTTGTTACCCTCTGCTGGTGTCGTCAGACCTTCAGCGTGAACACTGCTCATCAGCATTAACAGGCTGGTAGTGACCATGGCGGTGGTTTTCACTCTATTTCTCCTTATCGGATTAGGGGGACAATAGCGTAAATCACCCACGAACTTACACGGCAGCGGGTGTCTGGTGAAGAGGCAGCTAACACCTTATTACACATTGTTATAATCACGACAGGTGACCAGATTATTTCAGAAGCTCAAGCAGGATAAACATTACCCGACTGTCGATTGATGAAAACAGTCTAATTAAGCAAACCAGCGCCGACATTGACCGATAGGCCCAAGATAGCCAGGTTAAAAATAAATGAGATAACAGACTGCAATAACGCCAGCTTACGCATTTCTGTTGTTCCGGTGGCGACATCTGCCGTCTGCGAGGCAACCGCGATGGTGAATGAAAAGTAGAGAAAGTCCCAGTAGCCAGGATTTTTCGTTTTATCCGGAAAGATCAGCGGACTCACGCTGTTATCCCGGTAAAGATAGTGCTGGTGGGCATAGTGCATTGCAAATGCGCTGGGTAGCATGGCCCAGGATGCAATCAGCGTCATTGCCGTCAGCAACAGATGCAGCAGTCGCGGGGTGCCGGTAAGGCCTTTTAGCGTGGGCAGTTCACTCAGGATGGCCACAATGCTGACCATACAGGCTACGATCACAATGCCCAGTACCAGTGCAGCACTCTGATCCTGCTGTTGCGCAATGCGTTTGATGCCTGTCGCATCGGTACGCAGCATGCGAAACCAGAGAATACAAAGATAAAGCCAGGCCCAGACATTCCAGCTTATCAGTAACCGCTGCATCTGCCCGGGTTGATCAGAGAGCAAAAAATAGCATATCAGTCCGGCAGTGATGGAGAGCAGCAGCCGCAGGCGTGCATAAAGCGTGGAGGTTAAAGATGTCGGCATCGTAAAACCATTGTGATGTAATCAGAGTGATATCAACTGTAGCTAAAATCAGGGGAAAATCATGCACTAAGCATTAATTCTTACACTTTTAAAGTAGAGCTGTAGTTTCGATGCCGAATCATGAAATGTGTAAAACAGGTCAGCGCAAGGTGTTATGGAGACAAACGCCACCTGACGCTGAAATTAATAAAGCATAACGCTGGCTCTGACACGATTTTAAAGCGACTGTTTCAGAGTATTTGCATAGTTACACAGCATTTAATAATCCGGCATCAGTCAATAAACATGCAAACAAATGGCTGACAGCTTTGACAGTCATCTCTGACACATTAATTCAGTCAGGCCAGTCGGCTTAACAGAAACTATTAATATCTGCTCCAAAGTGAGCAAGGAAGAAATGTTGGGCTCAGGCACACTGTTTCCTGATAATTCTGAAAGTCAGTGTCAGACTATGGAAATATAGCGCTGTGATTAAGTATTAGCCTGATTTGCTGTATAATTACGCATTCGTTTACACAAACGCTTTGTCTGTACATAGCGGTTTGTGTTTTGATCTTTGAAATTCAATGAGGCTCTGGAAATTTATGGATGATGTTGATCTGGCTCAGGAACGCGAAGAAGCGCATCTTGCCGCCTCGCTGGCAGCCCGTAAGAGCAAACTTACCAGTCCCAACGGCTTATGCGTCTGGTGCAAAGATGAAGCTGTCGTGGCCGAGACGGCTTTTTGTTCAGCCGAGTGCGATGAGGATTATCATAAGTATCGCCGTGAGCAGAGTCAGCGCATTAGCTGACATTCCTGATTGAGAGATCCTCGAACCAGCGCTGAACACCTCTCTGCACTCAACCTGATGCCCTGCCGATCCTCATTGTCACATCCGGCTGCAGGTTTTTGCTGTCACTGTCGGCAGGACCTTTTCAGAGAGCATAACAGGAACCGGTATTGTTGCCGATTCCCGGAGGTGAAGGCCTGCAGCAACTGCATGCCTCACTGATTACTTATTCAGGTATTGATTGAAGAAGTCAGTCATCTTCGCAAACGAAATTTTATCCATACGATGTATTAATCGACGTATGTAGGATCTTTGACAATCTGCCGATCTTTTTGCCTGCGTAACGCCGCCAGTACACGCTCAAGACATCGTAATGCCTTTCCGTCCGGGCATCCGGACAGGCGTAAAACGTCTGTATTGCAAAATGTCTGTATCAAAGAATAGCTTAACCGGCGAGAACTGAGTCGAGAGCTGCCTGCAGCCGGTCAGCGCTGGCCCGTTCGTCATTCTCCATAAAGAAAGCCACCAGCTCCGCAAGCTGAGACTGCGTCACGCCCACATTCATGCTTATATTCAGGTGTGCTTTCAGCTGCGGCTCGGTACCAGGCATGGCAGCCAGCATCCCTGTGGTAGCCAGCTCGCGGCTTTTCCAGTCCAGATTGTCGCGACTGAAAATATCGCCGAAAAGATGCGTCTTCAGATACGCGTCTGCAGCCGGAGCAAAGCCGAACAGGGGCCCGCTGACCGGTTTCCCGACCAGCGCGGTCTGGTTTTTAGTGCCCACTGCCAGCATCTCCTCTGGCTTTGGCAACGGACCGGGCAGCCGGCCTTCGTCGTCCTGAATGCCCTGTGCTCTGCGTGAATCGATGACCTTCATCAGCTCGCCCAGCGCGTTCAGGCTACGGGGAAAACCGGCATAAGCATAAAGCTGAACCAGAATTTCACGGCAGTCACTGATGCTCAGCCCGGCATCCAGTCCCTGCTGCAAAGCGTTGTTCAGCCCGGGCAGATTACCCGCTGCGGCTCGGGCCGCAATAACAGCCATGTTTTTATGCTGTGCGGTAAGAGGCTGTTCCTGTGTTTCAGGCAGCATATCGGTCCTTTTCGGTGAGTCAGAAAGGGAAGCTGTGGCAGCGCTGAACGGCAAAGCCAGCGCGGCACACAGCATGACAATGGAGCAGAGGCCCCGTTTCATCAGGTTACATTCATGACCTGTCGGCTGAGGCATACTGCTCATCTGTGACCTTCTCCATCCAGTCAACGACCTTGCCGTCCTGGGCTTCGGCGATGGCAATATGGGTCATGGCCGTTTCCGGTGCTGCCCCATGCCAGTGCTTAACGCCGGTCGGTATCCACACCACGTCGCCGGGCCGGATTTCACGCACCGGACCACCCCACTCCTGCACCAGGCCAGCGCCAGCCGTCACGATCAGCGTCTGACCCAGCGGATGCGTATGCCAGGCCGTGCGGGCAGAAGGCTCGAACGTCACGGTAGCCCCGCCGATACGCGCAGGCTCAGTGCCCTGAAAGGGTGAATCGATACGAACCGTTCCGGTGAAATAGTCTGACGAACCTTTGACGGAGGGTTTTGCTCCGCTTTGCATAATCGTAATCATCGGGGTGATCTCCTTTGCGTAGGTGACTGAAACAGACAGTGCCAGGAACACTGCAGCAACGGCAAGTCTCTTCATGCAGGCTCCGTTTTTCAGAACGGGAAAAGCCGGGTGCGGCCATCACACCCGGCACTTTTTAAGTGTAGGCCTGGCTGGATTGGTTGATAAGCCAGGTAAATCTGAATGCTTATGTGCATGGTATGCAACAATGACAGCTGAAAATCTGAACGACCTTCGCGCTTTCACGATCGTGGCGCGGGAGAAAAACTTTACCCGAGCGGCCGCTCAGCTTGGCATGTCACGCTCCGGGCTGAGTCATGCCATAACGGCGCTGGAAGCACGGCTGGGAGTCAGACTGCTGACGCGCACCACGCGCAGCGTGTCGCTTACACAGGCTGGGGTACGCCTGTTTAGCACCCTGCAGCCGATGCTGAGCACACTCGACAGCGAGCTGGTGGCTCTGCGCGCCCTGAGTGAGAAGCCGGCAGGAACCGTGCGCATCACCGCGCACGATCACGCTATCGATTCCATCCTCTGGCCCCGGCTACAGCCTTTACTGAAACGCTTTCCGGACATCCAGATAGAACTGAGTGTCGATTATTCGCTGACGGATATTGTGGCGCAGCAGTTTGATGCCGGCGTCCGGCTGGGTGATATCGTCGATAAAGACATGATCGCCGTGAGGATTGGCCCGGACTTTTACATGGCTGTGGTAGCTTCACCGGAATACCTGCAGGGAAGACCCTTGCCTGCGGTGCCCGCTGATTTAACGGCACATCAGTGCATCAACCTGAGGCTTCCGACACACGGAGGGCTCTACGCCTGGGATTTTGAACAGGAAGGGAAACCGATAACGGTGCGGGTGACGGGTCAGACCGTTTTTAACAACACCTATCTTATGATGCAGGCGGCCCTGGACGGTCTGGGATTTGCTTATATCCCGCTGGATCTGGCACAGCCGCATATTACATCGGGTAAGCTTATTCCGGTGCTTGAACGCTGGTGGCCGCAGTTTCCGGGATATCATCTTTATTATGCCAGCCGACATCAGCAGGCACCGGCGCTGGCGGAAGTCATTGCAGCGCTGCGTTATCGCTGATGTCAGCAATACAGTCATGCATTGAGTAAACCTGGCTTACAGGTATGAACTGAATCGCTTTCCTGAAACACCTCATCCAGAGAGTCCATTTTTATCATCAAAAAGAGAGGCGGAACATGGAACATCATTATACATCGCGTATATCCTGGACCGGTAACCTGGGTACGGGCACATCAGGCTATAAGGCCTATGCGAGGACATGGGATATCGCTATAACCGGCAAAGACATTATCCACTGCTCCAATGATCCGTTACTGGGTGGCGATGCCACTAAAATGAATCCAGAAGACCTCCTGATCTCCTCTCTTTCTGCCTGTCACATGCTCTGGTATCTGCATCTTGCGTCAGATGCCGGGATCACGGTTCTGAAATATGAAGATTCACCGATAGCGACAGGTGAAATTTTACCAGGCGGCGCGGGTCGCTTTGTTTCGGCAATTCTGAGACCTGAAATCACGTTAGCAGCGGGTAGTGATCCCGACTCAGCAATGGCTATTCATCATGAAATTCACAAAGTCTGTTTTATTGCCAGATCGGTAAATTTCCCTGTTTTTTATGAGCCTGAATTTGTCATCGGTCATCTTTAATAAGTCCATCGTCTGTAACAACGCGCAGGCTACTATTCCTGAGTCACTCAGGAGCCTGATTGAGCGGCATAAAAAAACCGGCAACAGAACGTTGCCGGATTCTTATAGCGCTACGGGATCGTTCAGCTGATCCTGAATTGATCAGCAAAAGTCACATGGAACGGCCCATTCATGACAATGCCCTGATCATTCAGGTGCGCACGCGCAGCGCAGCCTCAATCCTGTCGGCAATCTTAGTAACCATATAAGCAATCACCATGTAGAACACCACCGCAATCAGGAAGGCTTCGAGATAGTAGAAGTTCAGTGCCGCCGTTAATTGTGCCTGGGCAAAGATATCCACCACTTCAATGGCAAACGCCAGTGACAGGGCTTTCATGATCACCATAAAGGCATTCGCCAGATCGGGGATCGCCGCCACGATAATCTGCGGGAACATGACCCGACGAAACAGCTGACCCCCGCTGTAGCCGAGTGACAGGGCGGCATCCGATTGACCGCTGTCGAACGAATTCAGCGCCCCTTTCCACACTTCAGCCTGGAATGCTGCGACACAGGCGCTCAGCGCGACAATGATGATCACCCAGTTCGGCAGTGAATGGGCATTAACCTCAACGCCAATCAGCGTGGCAACAAAGTGCAGCGCCGGTGGCAGGCCGTAATAGGCGAGGAAAATCACCACCACCATCGGCACGCCTTTAAAGGCGATTTTGTAGGTGATCACCAGCTGCCGCAGCACCGGAATGCGGCGATGCTCAATAAACGCAAACAGCCCGCCCAACAGTGTCGAACAGATAAACACCGTTACCGCCATCAACAGCGTCACCGGCACAGCATCCAGAATGCTCCAGAAGTCTGGCAGCAAAACCTCAGCATCAAACATGGTTTTTCTTCCTCACTCAGACGCTGGTGGTGAACTTCACGCGTGGCGCAGACTTAGAGCTGTACTTCGCATGACGTTGTTCAAAGAAGCGGATAACCAGCCACGCCACACCGCACAGCAGTGAATAGAGCACGGCCAGCACCAGATAGGTGCCGAACTGATACTGGTTATAATCGCGTTCCATGATCAGGTGCGCGGTCGCCATCACATCGGCCGCCCCGATATACATCACCAGCGCCACGTTATGAATCAGATAGATAATGGCATTGCCGTAACCCGGTAGCGCAAAGTGCACCGCCTGTGGGCCGATGACACGCAGCATTTTCTGGCGGAAGCTGTAGCCCAGGCTGTCGGTGGCATCGTGCTGACCCCGCTCAACCGCCAGGTACGCCGGGCGCATCACTTCAGACAGATAACCGCCGTGATACAGGCTCAGACCAATCATCGCCGCCACGTTGGCCGTGAAGAAGTCGCTGAAGCCAAAGTTATTGGTAATCAGTGGCATACCGTAAAAGGCGACAAACAGCTGCAGCACCACGGGCACGCTGCGCGCATAGGAAACGTAGAGATCGGCCAGCTGGCTGATCACGGGAATACGGCGCACGCGGAAAAACGTCGCGATGAGCGCCAGAAAGAACCCGACAATCATCGCCACAAACATGATGCCGAGCGTCAGAGGCAGCGCCGACAGCAGTTCTGGAATCATGGAGGATAGATTCACGGTGAAACACTCCTGCTAAAAAGGACAGCATGCGCCCGGTTCAGCGCCGGGCGCAGTGAATCTGTTACTTCATGTACTTCGTAACGTCTTCGCCAAACCACTTCTGCGCCAGCTTATCCAGCGTGCCGTCCGCCTTAAGCTCTTTGAGGGTTTTGGCGATGTCATCATTCAGTGCCTGGTTCTCCGCAGAGCGGTGGATCAGCACATAGGTGTTGTTAATCGCCACTGGCTCGCTGGCTTTGATCGCCAGCTTCTGGTTGTCGATGACCGTCTGCTCGCCCAGATTTGAAGGCAGGATCAGCGCGTCATATTTACCGTTCTGCACTTCTTTCAGACGATCCGGGTAAGGTACACCGGCGCTGGAGGCTTTGATGGTGATTTTGTCAGTCGGGTTTTCCTGCTGCCACTGGGTGACAAACTTATACACGCCACCGCCTGCAGTTACCGGCACGATGTTTTTACCGACCAGGTCTTTCATGCCATTGATATTGCTGTCGCTGCGGCTGTAAATCTTCATCAGGCTGGCACCCATCGGTGCATCCGGGATCAGGAACTGTTTGCTGCGCGCAGGCGCTTTGTAATAGCCGCCCGTCGCCATGTCGTACTTTCCGGTCACCAGGCCGGTTTCCTGAGCGATGTCCGCCGCGCCTTCCATCACAAATTTATACTGTGGCAGTTTCGCGTTGATGGCTTTCAGCACATCCGGCTCGTAGCCCTCCGGCTCATGGCCGATTGCGCCCCATGACAGCGGTTTTGATTCTGCTGCGGTGGCGATTTTGATGGTACGCACGGCGTCAGCAAAGCTGTTACCGCTGATCAGGGCCAGCGCGATGATGCCAGGCGCGGCCAGGCGACGTAATGTAGCTTTAATTGCAGGCATGTCTCTGATTCCTTTATTTATTAGAATACTTTTTCTGAGTTGAGGAACTGGGCAAGGCGTGGCAGCGCCGGGTTATCAAACATCTCTGCAGGCGTCCCCTGCGCCGCGACCACACCCTGATCCATAAACACGATGCGATTCGAAATGCTTTTCGCGAACTGCATTTCGTGCGTCACCAGCAACGAGGTAATGCCGGATGACGCCACATCTTTAATCACTTTAAGCACTTCACCCACCAGCTCGGGATCGAGCGATGAGGTCGGTTCATCAAACAGCATTACATCCGGCCGCACCGCCAGAGCACGGGCGATACCGGTACGCTGTAACTGGCCGCCAGAGAGCTGCGACGGATAGTGCTCGCGTTTTGCCCCCAGTCCTACGCGCTCCAGCTCCTGCACAGCGATGTCGCGTGCCTGCTGCTTAGTTTTACGCTGGATAACGATCAGCGGATCCATCACGTTTTCCAGCACCGTCATGTTCTTAAACACGTTGAACTGCTGAAATACCATGGCGGTACGCAGACGGATTGCCTGAATCGCCGCTTTGTCGGGGGACTGATAGTCCATGCGAATCTGATCGAGCTGAATCGTCCCCGCGGATGGCTTCGCCAGATAGTTAATGCAGCGCAGTAACGTGGTTTTGCCGGTGCCACTTGGCCCGATAATCGATACCACATCGCCGCGCTTTACCGACAGATCGACGCCTTTCAGAATCGGGTTGCTGCCGTAAGCGAGGGTAATATTGTTGAGTTCTAACATCCGGTGCAGCCCTTATTTGTTCAGGTCAGCATGGCCGAGCACATGCATCAGACGGTTGGCCCAGCCAAAAATAGCGATGGCATGAATCAGGTCGATAATTTCCTGATCGTTCATCCCAACGGCGCGCAGCGCGGCGACATCGTCCGGCGTGGCTTCAGACGGCGTGACGGACAAACGACGGGCAAAGTGATAAATGGCCGCGTCGCGTTCCCCTAATATATCCGCCCGATCAAAATAGATGGCACTGACCACGGCGTCGCTGTCGGCCAGTTGAACATGACGGCGCGCATGCACCACCGCACAGTAGCGGCAGCCATTAACAATTGAAGCACCGAGTGCGCCCAGCTCGCGATCCGCACGGTCCAGGCCACCTTCGACGTACATAATGGCGTTGAACAATCCGGTGCGTGCGGTATAGCTCTCCGGATCGTGGACCAGCGTGCGGACGTACTCTGAGATTTTCTTGTTGGACGGCGTCACTTTCATCGCATCAAGCTGCGCCGGTGTCGCCTGTTCAACATCCACTGGCGTGATGTAGGGATGCCAGTGCAGTGGCTTGAGATTAACCGACGGAATCATGCGGACCTCATCAGACGTAAGCCAGCCGCAACGCGCGTCTGGAAGTTAACAAAGGCAATCAGTTCCGAGAGCGCAACAATCTGCGGATTGGTTAATCCGGCCTGTTCCAGCAGACGAATATGCTGTTCGGTCGCCTGAATCGGTTGCTGTGTCACCAGGTCGGTGTGGCGTGCAAGCGTGGCCAGTGGCTCTTCATTCACAACGTCACCCGCAGCGAGTGCGAGCAGCGCTTCTGACGGATTTAACGCCGCCAGTTGTGCCTGATAATCGCGCTGCAGCGGCACGTCTCTGTTCAGTACCGCCATGCGCCGGGCCAGCGCCAGGCGCAGATCAGCAGGTAAACCCTGTTCATCTTCTGGTGTCAGCACGGACAGACGGCACGCTTCTGCGCCTTCCACAAATTCGGGACGCAGGCGACGTGTCTGATACAACGCCTCTTCTGGTGTTAATCTGGCGGCCTGATCAATAGCGTCGCTCACAGCGTGTTCTCCTGTTTTAGTAGCGGGGTTGAATCCACCCATTCATCGCCCTGCAATTCAGGGGTGTCAAAGGCTTGTAAGCTGGCGAAGTGCTGATCGACATCTTCACCAAACAGCGAGGCAGCAATGCCGCGCACCAGACGATCGGCACCTGCGCTCACTGCCGGAATGTCGCCGGAGACTTTGCCGTGCGTCAGCATCGCAGCATCGTTAAAGCAGTGGATGTGTGCCAGCATCGGGCAGGCACCCGGTGTTAATTCGCGAAACTCAAACGAAGGGCCGAGATCCGGCGCTTCCAGCAGGCTGTGACGCGCAGGCCCCATCTCCGGCTGATAGCGACCGTCGGCCCAGCTACGGATATGCGGCGCGATGGCAGCAAACTCCGGGCGGCCGTGAAAATCATTGGTAAAGCCGGTGGCGGCGATCAGGAAGTCATAGCGCAGTGCGCCCTGGGTGGTTTCGATCAGCAGGCCATCGGCTTCCTGCTTAACGGCATTGATGCCGCAGTCGAGCAAGAAACGCGCATTATCATGACGGGACACGCGCAGGGTTGAGGAACGCGGCGGCGGGGTTTGTGTCGCAGCGGTGTAATCGACAAATTTCCATTTCCACGCATCCGGCAACTGATGCATGCCGTGCACCACGCCCTGGCTGCCGATGCCGGTCATCTTGTTAATTCGCGGCATCTCTTTACGACGAATCAGCAGATCTACCGCGCTCGCGCCCTGCTCCAGTGCGGTCGCCGCGTTATCCATCGACGAGGCCCCGGCACCAATCACCGCAACGCGTTTGCCCTGCAATGCCGCAAAATCGATGTCATCGGCGGAGTGAGCCCAGAACTGGCGGTCAATACCTTGCAGGAAATCCGGTACGGCAAAACCGCCGAGTCCTGAACGTCCGGTGGCCAGCACCAGACGACGAGTGTAAACACGTCCGGTTTCGGCACCGTCCAGATCCAGCGCAATGAAATCTCCGGCCTGCGCGATATTGCTGACGCGCACGTTGTTCTGCACCGGCAGATTCAGCACCCGGCGATACCAGATCAGGTAATCCATCCACTGCGCTTTCGGGATCTTGTCCAGCGCCTGCCATGCTTCATTGCCCCACTGCGCCGTGAACCACGCACGGAAGGTCAGTTGTGCCAGACCCAGTGCCGGACCGTGCAGCGATTTCGGCGAGCGCAGTGTTTCCATGCGCGCAAAGGTAATCCACGGCCCTTCCAGCCCTGCGGGTGCAGCGTCATAGGCCACGACATTGCTGATACCGGTAAGCTGTAATTTCGCCAGCGCTGCCAGACCGCACATGCCCGCACCAATCACGACTACGTCGCGCACAGGCGCAGTCTGGAAGGTGTGTTCCGGTACCCATGATTTAGCGGGCAGTTCCAGAAATTCCAGATCCTGCTGAAGCTGAGCTTCGAGCGCGGCAAGACCTTTGGCGGCATACGTCATAGAGCAATTCCCTGGTGTCAGCGATCGCCTGAGAGCAAGCGAAAACTGTTAAAACGCGCCGATGACCGCACCCTTCCTATTATCCTATATAAACATAATAGGCGGCTAACAATCATCAAAACGCATAGTAAGAGCTAAGTTTTCGCATAATCCTCCTGCCCCGGATAGGAGTCAAGAATTGTGCTCAGGGTTTAACCAATGGATTTCTTATATCTTATGCCAGATACGTTATAAGCGTTGAAAATTAAGGTTTTGATCGCGGCGTGTCCGGTCGGGCCTTAATACCTGGCTCACAAAATCCAGCGAGACTGACGGGGATCTCTCTTAAGAGTGACGGTGACCTGCATGCCGCTATCACTCCTGGTTGATGATGCGCATAATTCGCGGATGTTCACTGGCTGTCAGACGTTCAAACCCGGGTAACAGTTGCGCGGCGGCCTCCGCCAGCGCGTCCACCAGCGCCTGCGCGGCGCTGGAGATCTGTCGGCCCTGGGGGGTGATAACACCAAAGAAGTAAGGTATGTCTTCCTGAATCGGGCGGATCGCCACACCAGCCAGCGGCATCCCCCAGCCCGTGACAGGCTCGAGGATCGCCACGCCTAATCCGGCCCGCACGCAGCCCAGAATATTCGCCGATGAGTTAGTCTCGATGGTTTCCAGCAGCGGTGCTTTGACCTTTTTCAGCGCTTTTTCATAGCGTCCACGTAAGCGCTGCGGACTCCAGGGTGCAATTAAACGGCGGCCTGCCAGCTGGCTCAGCGATAGCTCACTGTTCGCCGCCAGCTCATCGTCTTCGGGCAGCGCAACCACGCACTGCGACTGCCCAATCCAGTGCAGCTCGACCGCATGATGCTCCAGCGGCAAGCTGCATAAGCCAATGTCAGCCTCTGCGGTGATCACCGCATGCGCTGTCTGTACGGCGGATTCACTGATGATTTGCACTTTATTTTGAAGATTCAGCGCGGCCAGCGCCTGCGGCAACAGACCGGCAGCCAGCGCGGGCGTCGCAGCAATGCTGAGTGGGCGATGCTGCTGATGCGCGATCTCCTGCGCGCGTAAGCGAATCTGTTGCAATGACAGCAGCGCTTTTTGCACATACTGATGCAGCTGCAACGCCTCTTCTGACGGATGAATACGCGGGCCATTGCGAATAAACAGCGGGTAACCCAGCGACTGCTCTAATTCCTGAATCAGGCGGGAAACGGCAGGCTGCGAGCGGTTCAGCGCTTTGGCCGCCGCAGTGACGCTGCCCGCAGAAATTACGGCCGAGAAAGCTTCCAGCTGACGTAAATCGAGGTCATTTAACAAGGTCATCGCGAGGGTTCTTCCCTAAGTCATTGATCGCTCCCGATAATCACCCGGGAAAAAATCCATCATAGAGAGAGTCTGGCAAATTAGCCACAGCGAAAAAGCGCCAAGCCATCGGCATTAATGATTGATTAATGCGACCGTCCGATGGCCGCGCGTCTCCTGGCATCCGCCAGTTATTACATCCCAAATCGGAACCCGCTAATCCACTGAGCCAGGTGGCATTTTCAGTCCAGGCTAGAATTCATCAGGTAAGCGTCAGCATAAAACCGGGTTAACGGCGCGGCTCATCACAAAGAGGACGGAAATATGAAATTCGGTGTGATATTCGAAGATACGGGCGTTGAAGAGGAACATGATTTTGATTCCAAACCCGTTGCCGGCGATTTAGTGACATTAACGCGCGACGGAGTTGGCAAAGATTACATTGTTATCATCGAGCCTGACCCGGACCATACCCATGATGACGGGCGTGACGGGCATCCGACGAAGGCCAGAGTCCGGCCCGCGTAGTGGAGGGTAAGATGATGTTAACCGCCTGGCGAGGCGGTTTTTTTATTACCGACTCTCATGAGGTCGTCTTGCTTACTTTAGCGGCATAGCGCTACATCAGCACGATACCAAAGCGTTTCAGAAGCAGCGCCCAGAGTGTGAAAAGCAGGATAGTGATAGCGCAGGAGATGAGCAGCGTCAGCCAGAAGCCGGTGCGCTGATAGAGAAAGGGGAACAGAATAAACATGGGCAGTGTCGGCACCACATACCAGAAGGTATACCAGGCATGAGCACTGATTTTTTCCTGCGTCTGCCCTTCCACCTTCATCCAGATAAGCACCAGCACGGTGACCAGCGGTAAGGCGGCAAGTAAGCCGCCCAGTCGATCGCTACGCTTAGCTGCTTCTGAAATCAGCACGACCATAAAAGCCGTGATGGCATATTTCGATATCAGCCAGAGCATGATTGTCCTCAATATTCCTGTTCATCCGACACCTGAGTGCCGGACCGTTTACGATCGTCCCGCTCCGGGATTTCAGCAGACGCAGTTACGGCATCATCCTGCGCAGCGTGTCATCTTTCATAAAATAGTGATGGAACAGCGCCGCCAGCGCATGCAGACCAATTAACCAGTATCCGAGCGGGGCCAGCGTTTCGTGCCAGTCAATCAGCATACTGGCAGTAGCGGGATCGGGTGATGTCGCCACAGGCATATTGATCCCAAACAGGGCCCACTCTTTTCCACGCAGGTAACGCGAGCTCAACCCGAGAACCGGTAAGACCACAAACAGCGCATAAATCAGCGTGTGCACCAGATGTGAAAGACCCGTTTGCCAGCGTGCCACGGGCGGCGTAATCGGCGGCGTTACAGAACGGGTACGCAGCCACAGGCGGGCTATCATCAGGAGCATGACGCAGAAGCCTGCGGAAAAGTGGGTGATCATCACCGCATTTCGCTGCCAGGTTCCCTTCTCTGCCATCCAGCGCAGCTCGATAGTAGCGTAGGCGACGACAATCAGTAAGACCGTCAGCCAGTGGAAAAGAATTTGCGAACCCCGATATTTCTTCAGCATAGATAAACTTCCGTCACTATTTTTTTGCGTCACTATACCAGTTAATTATTAGATGTTTATTAGGAGTTTACTGGATCATTATGACAGGCCATGCCGCTTAAACACTGAGGCTGATGCAGGCTAATCTGCCTCAAACTGAATGCAACGCAGAGTCAGCATGCTGGCACAGCGAAGCCTGCGGTTTGAGGCTGAATAGCGCTGGCACATTTTAACAAAAACCTGCAGGGCACGATTCAGTCAAAGGCATTCAATAATACTGAAAGGTCGTGATAGATTGACAATCTGGAAGATAAATCACGGGTGATCAATGTTTTACATTTCGGAAGTAAACAAAAGTGATTCTGAATTAGGTTGTCTGGTGAATGAACTCGATATTTTTTTAGCAGAACTTTATCCCGCCGAGAGTAATCATTCACTGGACTTATCAACCGTCAGTGATGAAAACCTCCGTTGTCTGATGGTCAGAGATAAAGAAGGTGTTCCAGCGGGGTGTGGTGCTGTGCTCTTTAAGGAAGCTGGCTTTGGTGAAATTAAGCGCGTTTATATCCGCCCTGAGTTCAGAGGCCGTAAGCTGGGAGAACTTATCGTCGGGTCTCTGGAGCAGCTTGCGCGGGAGAATCGGTGCCATCAGTTACGACTGGAAACGGGCATTCATCAACAACCTGCTATAGCACTCTATCGCAGATGCGGATATGAGGTTTGTGACCCTTTCCCCCCTTACCTTGCAGACCCACTGAGCATTTTCATGCGTAAGAATATCCAGTGAATCGCGGAAGCATATCAGGCTTTTAGTTCATTGCTTCTTTAGCATTCAGCGCTGCGGGTATAAGAAGTTTATGATTTAACACAGCGATAAATCTTAAACTTAATCTAATGTTCATCGTGTAAAATGACGAAAGCACGCGGCTGACGCGCTGTGTGCTGCTATAAATACACTCCGCACTGGAACGGTTAGCCGGCCCTGTGAGAATGTTTCTTTAAGTCAAATCCGCGCCCTGCCGCCATGACCCGCCTGCGCTTCGCTTAACTTTAGTGCCATCCTAAATAAGAGTAAAAATAACGCGCGTTATCGTAACCTTAGAACTCTACATTTCTCATGCAAAAACAGTAACTTCTCCTCTCATTAGAGTTCGCCTATGCTGGCTGCTCACTACATTTTGCGTCAGAGGGATTTGCTATGTTTAATGTGCCCGCAACCTACAGTGCAGAGGCTGTTGAGTGCCTTTACGAAGTTATCGACATACTCAATCTGAACGGCGCACGATGCCACGTTATCTTTGACAGTCAGGCGTCCCGCGCCGCGGTGATAGAAGCAGATACAACAGAGCAACTCGGCGAAATGCGCTACCCTGTGCTGGCTGTGCTGGAGATGGAGCGCGTCACCAGCATTAATACCCTGTTGCGTATTAAATCGTTCTGGACCGATTCAGACGGCGCTCATCCTGAAATAGCGTCAGGCAACCTGGCGAACGCGTTATATAAAGCGCTGACGATGAAGAAGCATATTACGCTGGTGGGATTGTAAAGCAGCCTAAAGCCCGTGCGGTGCGGGCTTGCTATAGTGTGCAGTGACAGGCCTGACAGCACGCATCCACGCATTACACCTGAACGTTGCTTTTCAGAGATATCCGTCTTTTCCGCCTTACACTGCCGCAGGTCATATTTTCACGTGCTTTAACCCCCACGCCTTATTGCCAGACATCTCAACCTGTTTTAATGCTCTTTTACCTGCTTCCCTCCGCTTCAGATAAATGCCCTGACCAGTAGCACGGCGCACATCACCCATATCACGATAAACACGCCTGCCGTTATGCGACTGACCGGACGTCTGCTGGCCTGCGCTGCGGTTTCCCGATGCTCACGCATGACTTCGGCTGGAATAAGACGCACCACCAGCATGATGCCCAATGGCACGATGATCAGGTCATCGAGGTAGCCGATGAGGGGAATGAAGTCGGGAATCAAATCGATGGGGGAAACGGCATAGGCAGCGACAATCAACGCCAGCACTTTAGCCAGCAACGGCGTCCGGGGATCGCGGGCGGCAAGCCATACCGCGTGTACATCCCGTTTAATGTTTTTCGCCCACGTTTTGGCGTCAGCGATAAATCTGATTGTCATCAGGGTGCTTTTCCATAGTCAGGGCAATCGGCTTTACGCATCTGCATCGCTGCACCTTTGATACTCGCGCTGTGTGCTGAAAACGATCTTACTCATCAATTCTTCGCATCAGGGATGTTTGCATCCCACAATTTCATCACGGCTGATACCGCCGCATCCAGCTCTTTACCGCTTGCCCCATCCCGGGCTTCTGTTGACAGGCCGAGTTCAAAACTGTGGAGAGTGATGGCCAGCGCCCGCACGTTTGTATCGGTAGCCAGCTGTCCCGCCTCTTTCGCTCTTGTGACGCATCGCAAAAATCCCGCCCTTGTCCGTTCGCGTTGCACCGCCAGAATTTTACGGATGTGATCATTCGCGGGTGAACAGGTATTTACGGACAACGCAATCAGGCAGCCGCTGGGATGCCCCGGTTCTGTCTGCATTTTTGCCGAACGGCGCAATGCCAGTTCGACAGCTTCACGAGGTTCAGGCGTGTCATCCCACAGGCAATTGTTAACTTGGCCGTAAGTCGACGCATAGCATTCAACCACTTCTTCAAACAGCGCCTCTTTTGAACCAAACGCAGCATAAAAACTCGGTGCAGTAATGCCATTACCGAGGTTCGACTTGAGCATGGCAAGCGAGGTGGACTCGTAGCCATACTGCCAGAAAAGGGTCATCGCCTGACGAATGGCCTCATCACGATCAAATGTCCGTGGACGTCCCATCTGAGCCATGTCCGCTCCTGTTTGTACATATCAGATATAAATACTAATCGATACATATGTGCTTGACAAGGCTCAGACCGGTCTATAGCTTCAGATATATACCAATCGATACATTAATCAGAAAATCTTTTGCCACAAGGTTTTCACGCTATCAACGATTTTAAAGAGGCTCACGTGCACACCACTTCAGAATACAGTGAAACCACCACCCAGCGGGGTCTGCCTCTGGCTTCCCTGCTGGCCTTTGCCATGACAGGCTTTATTGCCATCCTGACAGAGACGCTGCCGGCAGGTCTGCTTCCGCAAATCGGAGAAGGCCTGGGTGTTACCCAGGTGATGGCGGGCCAGCTGGTCAGTATATATGCGCTGGGATCGCTGCTTGCGGCGATCCCGTTAACGGTGCTGACCAGTGGGTGGCGGCGTAAAAGAGTGCTGCTGCTTGCCGTCGGCACCTTTCTGATTTTCAACACCATTACTACCCTGTCATCCAGTTACTGGCTGACGATGGCGGCCCGTTTTATGTCGGGTGTGGCAGCCGGACTGGCATGGGGGATCCTGGCGGGCTATGCGCGCCGCCTCGTTCCTGCTGCGTTACAGGGTCGCGCACTGGCTGTTGCTATGGTGGGTATTCCTGTTGCTCTTTCACTGGGTACACCGGCAGGCGCATGGCTGGGCAGCCTGATGGGATGGAGAGTGCCGTTTGGGATTATGGCAGCCCTGGCCGTGATTCTGTTTATCTGGACATGGATCGCGGTGCCTGACCTGCCGGGACAGCAGTCTGGTCGTCGCCTCCCTGTGTGGAAAGTTTTCCTGATGCCCGGCGTCACACCCGTTCTGGCGGTTATCTTTCTGTGGATGACGGCACACAACATTCTTTACACGTTTATCGGCCCGTTCCTGCAGCTGTCGGGACTGGCTGCAAACGTGGGGCTCATTCTGCTGGTTTTTGGCATTGCGGCACTTATTGGCATCTGGATTACCGGAATGCTGGTGGATCGCCATCTGCGCAATCTGGTTCTGCTCAGCCTTGCGGCCCTGGCGGTTGTCTCTGTGGTGCTTGCAGCAGGCATGCGGGAACAGGTTGTTGTCTATCTGGCCGTCATCGTCTGGGGATGGTCGTTTGGCGGCGCGTCAACCCAGATGCAGACCGCCGCCGCCGACTCGGCGGGCAATCATGTCGATGTCGTTCAGGCGATGGTAACGACCGCATGGAATCTGGCCATTGCCAGCGGTGGCGTCGCTGGCGGGCTGCTGCTCAATAATGCCGGTGCTGAATCATTCCCCTGGGCGCTTCTGGCCTTTATGGCTGTTGCGTTTGTCATCGCCTGGCGCGCGAAAAAGCACGCTTTCAGGCCTGGCGCCAGAGGCGGTTCAGTCAAGTCGTAACCGCGTAAATTGTCTGAAATCACGCGACTCTTTCACCTGCTTTGCAATCTGCGACAGGGATGTCCGCCTGAAAACGCTGAGCAGAATGGCGTTCTTGCGTTGCCTGAAATGTTTTAACCCGGCGCAGTGGTGTCACCACGCGCCGGTCGGACATCGGTGATGACTCTTCTCTGACACCAGCCGCGTGATGACTGAGTCAGTCTGAACAACATCACGGTTTCATTATTTTTTGAATAATCCATTCACAGAATATTTGCATCGACTGGGTCATTTTTCGGGCTTTCTGCCATGTTAACCAGTAACCATCATTGCCTGAATAAATATCAAAAGGCCTGACAAGCTGTCCGCGTTTTATTTCCGTTTCAAACATAATATCAGGTGCCAGTGCGATGCCACCGGTGATCAGGACAGCATCAATAATCAGACGTGATGAATCGAAAACTGGACCGTTAACTCTGAATGAGGGTATGCCTGCTGCCACAAACCAGTTATCCCACTCGTCATGACGATAAGATCGTAATAATGTCTCACCGATGATATCCGCAGGCTTTGCCAGCCTCTTTGCTGTTTCAGGTCGGCACAATAGCGTCAGAGGTGCATCAAACAGAAGTTGATTATGTGATGATGCCCAATTGCCAGAACCAAATCTTATAGCGAAATCGACGCCCTCTCCGGCAATGCTCACAACGTTGTTGTTAGTCTGAATACTCAGCTCGATAGCAGGATGTTGCTGCTGGAAATCTTCGATTTTTGGCAGCAGCCAGCCCAGCGCGAAGGTACCCACACAGGATAGCGTCAGAGCCTCCCTGAAGTGCCCGCCTTCAAACTGGCGATAGGCTTTCTCAATACGATGAAATTGTTCTGAAATTTCAGAAAAAAGCAGCCGGGCTTCATCGGTTAATTCAAGGCCGCGTGAAAGTCTTTTAAATAACGTCACACCTAATCTTTCTTCGAGCAGCCTGACCTGCTGGCTGACAGCAGCCTGAGAAACGAAGAGCTCCATGCCTGCACGAGTGAAGTTGAGGTGACGGGCAGAAGCTTCAAATGCGCGCAGAGCATTGAGCGGGATATCACTTTTCAATGCTGACCCCAGAAAAAGTTATGACAGACATCAATTTATACCGTTTTTTCTCATCGTGAAATTGATTTATTTTGGCGCACATAACTTAAGCGAAGCGAAGTCTTTCAGCATGTTTTGTTTGGCACCATGATGTTATTAATCTCAGAACAAGGTGATTCCTGATGGTAAATTTTAAAGTAAGTCTGACCAGCCTGTTACTGATCGCAACAGCAGGTTGTTCTGTGTCAGCCTGTGCTGCTTTTAACCAGCAAACCCTGACGAGCCAGCTTGAAACACTTGAAAGTAAATCAGGAGGAAGACTCGGCCTGGCCGTCATTGACACAGCGGATGGTTCGAAATATGCATGGCGTGGCAATGAAAGATTTCCACTCTGCAGCACAAGTAAAGTGATGGCGGTTGCAGCGATATTAAAGAAAAATGAACGTGACCCTCATCTGCTTGATAAGAAAATTCATATTAGTAAAAGTGACATGGTAAATTATAACCCTGTTACCCGGAAGCATATTGACTCATATATGTCAGTCGCTGAGCTGAGTGCAGCGGCGCTGCAATACAGCGATAACGCCGCGATGAATAAACTCCTTTCCTATCTGGGTGGTCCGCAGCAGGCCACGCACTTCGCCCGGACAATCGGTGATAAGGATTTTCGTCTGGACAGAAACGAGCCGGGGCTTAATACCGCCATCCCCGGCGATGAGCGCGATACAACGACACCTTCAGCGATGGCTGAAAGCCTTAAAAAAGTGGTTCTGGGTACGGCGCTTAAGGAAGAGCAGCGAGCGAAACTTTCAGACTGGATGAAGGGGAATACTACCGGTTCTGACAGTATTAAAGCGGGTCTTCCGGACGACTGGATTGTGGCAGATAAAACAGGCAGTGGAGACTACGGTTCTACAAATGATATCGCCGTTATCTGGCCAAAAAATCACGCACCTGTCATCCTCACCACTTACTTTACACAGCGCGATAAAGATGCGGCCACACGCAAAGACGTACTCGCCAGTGCAGCAATGCTGGTGGCCGATGCAGTCGATAAATAGTCAACGCTGAAAGTTGACGATTCAGTCCGGGAAACGGCTCAGCGTGAGCCGATTTCTCTCTTGCCCCCCAGTTAATCATTAACAGGCGAATCCAGTGTTTACGCCCCCTCGCCGTGTGTAACCTGATTCATAAAGGTCAGCCCACATTGATAACGATTTTTCCAAACGCACCATTGTCGAGTTGATCCAGTGCCTGCATAAGTTCGCTGAAGCTGTACCTTTTATCGATAACCGGTTTCAGTTTAATACTGTCAACAGCCCTGACGAGATCTTCAAGCGCACGGCGGTGACCCACACCAATGCCCTGCACCGTGGGTGACTTAAGCAGCAGCATCGATCCGGAAACAGTGATATCGTCTTTATCCATCATGCCGATCAGCGAAACTCGTCCATGAGAAGCCACAGCACGAACAGAATCGGCAACGTTACTTCCCCCTACAGTATCCACAACGTGGTCGATGCCACGTTCGCCGGTTAAACGATGAACCGCGTCGACCCAATCCTCCTTCTTACGGTTAATACCGTAATCGGCACCGAGCGCCTTCGCAGCTTCCAGCTTCTCATCGCTGGATGAGGTGATAAACACCTCAGCGCCCACCGCTTTTGCAATCTGTAACGCAAAAAGCGCCACGCCGCCGGTTCCCTGAATCAGTACGGTTTCGCCAGCCCGCAGACCTCCGCGTTCAACCAGTGCGAACCAGGCTGTCAAACCTGCACAGACCAGCGTGCTGGCTTCCGCATCAGAAAGCGACTGCGGTGATTTCACCAGCCACGTTTCATTCATGACCACGTATTCAGCAAGGACTCCCTGAAACGCATAGCCTGTGGTGTCGTAGCGCGGATTTCTGGCAGTGTTGGGAAGTTTTCCGTCTATCCAGTCCGGGAAAAAGGTGGAGATAACACGTTCTCCGGGACTGAAGCGGGTTGTGCCCGGCCCGACAGCCTCCACCACACCGGCCATGTCCGATCCTGGGGTAAAAGGCATCGGCATCCCGTTACCCATTCCACCTTCAATAATGACCTTGTCCCGGAAGTTGAGTGAAACGGCGCTGACCCGGACGAGCACTTCGTTCTGCCCTGGCAGAGGGATCTCTGCTGAAATCATTTTCAGGTTCTGACGACCAGGCTGGTCTAATGTCCAGCGTTTCATTGTACGATTCATAGGGGTTCCTGTGGTTAATATTTCATAGTCAGGATTTTAGCATTGCTATTTATTTGACAGTGGCGATAGTATTTCCGGTCATTGATTCCTTATTGGCGACAATATGAAAAGCGAGATGAATACTATTCCTGTTTTTGTGGCTGTCGCGGAGTCGGTGAGTTTTTCGCAGGCAGCTGAAAAACTGCACGTCACACGCTCAGCCGTTGCTAAAACCATTTCCCGACTTGAAGAAAGGCTTGGCGTTACGCTTTTCAACCGCACAACCCGCAGCCAGAGCCTGACTGCTGAGGGCACGCTCTATTATGAATCCTGCCGTCGGGCGCTGGATGAGATCAACAGGGCAGAAGATATTCTGGAAGGCGGTAAGCTTCAGGTAAGCGGAAAACTCAGAGTTTCTGTGCCGGTTCTGCTTGGACAAATGTGTGTGTCACCCATCCTCTTGACGCTGGCGAAACAACATCCCGGACTTGAACTGGAAATATCGTTCAGCGATCGGCCAGTGGATTTGCAGGAAGAGGGATTTGACCTGGCCGTTAGAATCGGCGTACTGCCTGACAGCAGTAGTCTTGTCGCACGGTATCTTGGATCTCATAGCATGGTTTTCTGCGCCTCACCTGGATATCTTCGGGATGCAGGCGAGCCGATTTCACCGGATGAACTGAATCAGCACGCCGCCGTGGCTTACATCCGTTCCGGACGCATTCTTAAGTGGCGCATTAAAAATGAAAAGGATGAAATAACAGATTTAATCCCTCCAGCCAGATTCACAATGGATGATATGCAGGCGGTCAGAGACATTACTGTAGCTGGCGGTGGTATCGCCTCACTGCCTTACTGGCTTGTACGGGAAGAACTTGCGACTGGCAGTTTGACAGAAATATTAAAAGACCGGTCGGCTGGAAGCTGGCCTGTCTATGCAGTATGGCCGCGTACGCCTCACCTCACACTGAAAGTCAGACTGGCCGTGGATAAACTGGTGAGTGATTTTCCGGCAATGATGGCGACGCTTTGAGGTTTGGTTTCATGTCTGACTTAAGCCTCAGCGGTTGTTGATTTGATAATTTTCATAGCATGCCAGTTCACGCTGCAAGTGTGCGACGAAATTTTCTTGATCTGTTAACGCCAGAAGATCTCCCTGAACTGATCGCCATTAACGAACGGTTGCGACAGTCCGGGAGCCATATTATGAAATGATGAGACAGGCTTTATCTTCTCCAGCACCGTCTTTTGAAAGACTTTTATCCTGACTGAAAAATCAGTACCTCGCGCGGCTACTGCTCAGTCGTGGAAAAGTCGCCTGCGGCGGCAACGCTTCCGGGTCAGCAGGCACGTTGTTCAGCATCCGCAAAAATGACGCAGCCCAGTGATGGCTGTTGTGCATATGCAGGCCTTTCATCAGACGGGCGTGCAGACAGCGCCGTTCGTGTAACGGCATCTGCAGGGCGCGATGGACCGCACTGGCCATAGCATCAGGATCATAAGGATTGACGATGATGGCACCGTCCATCTGCCCGGCGGCACCGGCAAACTGCGACAGGATTAGCACCCCTGGATTTTTCGGGTCCTGCAGTGCGACGTACATTTTGGCCATCAGGCTCATGCCCGCCATGAGCGGCGTGACCAGCGCAACGCGTGAGGCACGATAGATACCGGCCTGCTCTTCCCGGCTGTAAACGTGAGTCAGATAGTTCACCGGATACCAGTTCATGGTGCCATGCACACCATTAAGTTCTCCACATAGCGCTTCCAGAGCGTGACCGAGTTTTGACGCATCATGTGCGTGTCCGGCTGCCGGCGGCGCAAGCTGCAACAGCGTGATATTTTTCTGGTAACAATCATGCCTCCGCAGCAGCACCTCCAGCGTGCTGATTCGATAAGGCAGTCCTGAACTCTCATCAAGATGACCGCCGCTCAGCACGCTATTTTCGGGCAGACTTTCGCGACACTGAATTTCCATAAAGGCGCAGCTGTTACTCTCCCGCAGAGACTCAACGTCGTCGAGGTCGATCCCGACCGGGAACACACCAACGTTGATGATCCGGCCATGAATACGAAAGCTGTCCGCTTCCAGTCGCTCCAGCCGGAATCCGCTCTCCAGCCAGACGAGGAAGTTATTCATATCCTGCGCGGTCTGAAAGCCAATCAGGTCACAACACAGCAGCGACTCTGTAAACCAGCGCCACTCGGGTATGGTTTCAAACATTCTGCCAGCCGGGAAAGGCTGATGCAGAAAGATGCCGACTGAATTGGGCAGGCCCTCTTCGCGGATATAGCGGGCACAGCCCAGCAGGTGATAATCCTGAATCCAGATAACATCGTCTGGTGTGGCATTTTCACAGATGGCCCGCGCATAGGCTTTATTAATGTTTTTATATTCCTGAAAGCCATTGGTGGAAAAACGGGCCATATCCGGACGCTGGTGGAAAACAGGCCAGAGCCCTTTATGAATGTAATTATGGTATCCCTCATTAAGCTCGCCCGGCGTATAGGGGAAGGTCACGGTTTCATACTGATCGTGCTGCTGCATATCGCAGGGTCTTGACGCATCCTGAGAGATAACTGTGCTTTCACCATTCCAGCTAATCCAGAGGCCGCCCAGCCGGGAGAGTATCCCGTCATAAACTGCAGTAAGCGTCGAGCGTTGCGATTGGTTATGAGAAACAAGGATAAGGCCTGACATGGTGTGTTCCCTGATTGAAGGCTGTGGACAGGCGATCAAGCCTGGCAGCCTGCGGCTGTTAAGCTGAGGTCGGAGGATAAACTGGAGAAAACCGCTCATGAATGCGCACCCTGTCCGCTTAATGCCTGCTGGCGCTTCTGGCGCAGATTGAATCATTAATCCCATCGTGCAGAGTCGTCACCCAGAAGCCAGGCAGTGAGGGAAAGGCGATGAATCCGTTACGCTCAAAAAAATCCGGCACGGGTTCACCCATGGCAATAATACGGCGGCAGCCTCTGGCGCCAGGATGAGAAAGACAGCAGTGCAGCAGCCATGATCCAAGCCCGACAAAGCGATACTCCGGCGAGATAAACAGATTCCGGATTACCCAGGTTTCAGCCATGTCAGTGACAACCCGCGCAAAACCGATTTGTCGGCCATTACGATAAAGCCCGAAGCAGAGGCTGTTGTTGAGAGCCAGAATCAGCGCGCGGCTGTCGGGTATCGTTGTACCCAGCCATTGCGCAATCAGACGATAGTTCAGCAGTGACGGATCGGTACTGGCCTCAATAGCATCCCGGAACCACTTGCGGGGCGAAATAAGGCGAAGGCGCTGCTGCTCAGCAAGATCGGCTAATGCCGCCTCGCGGCAGCCCGGTATGGACCAGGGCTTATTGATGCATTTCATTCACGGCTTTCCGATAAGAGGCGCATAAGCGCCCGGTGCCGTCAATTAAACCGGGAGGCCCGTAAAAATGGCGTAAAAAAAGGCTGATGAAGTGTAAAAACGCTGCAAAACAATTTCCCGCTGTAGCATCAGTTATCGCTCAGGTCGTTGAAAACCAGCTGCTTAATAACTGTTAGCCATGCCGTTTTAGTCCAGGATGGTAATCATGCATCTCCCAGTCCCCGCACTGTTTTGAGAAAATGAGTAGCCGGATAGTTTTAAAATAAAACACAGAAAGATGAAAATTTCTTTTCACTTTTAACTCAGCGATAAGCAATCCATATCCGTAATACCACCTCACAAAAACCTGACCACCCGCATTCTCCTGAATCCTCTTCTTGTATTGAGTAGACCAGTAAATAATGAAGATTGTGCAGTTATTTCCTGTCCCGGCTCGGATCACAAACGGATGCATCATATTTTTCGATGTGAGCGGAGCGCTCCTGCAGCGGTAATATCTTCAGAAATTTTAATGGGGTTATTTATTGCTCTGCTTTAGCAGAGTTTTCATCAGGTAAACCAGCTCATTCTGCTGATTTTGCCCCAGTCGATTAAGGAAATGCGAGTCTACTTTATCGGCGAGGGGCATCGCCTTTATCAAAATTTTTTCGCCCGCTGCAGTTAACGTAATAAATCTCCGGCGTCTGTCTTTCTCGCCTTCCTCGCGCCTGATGAGTGCTTTTTTTTCCATGCGAACCAGCAATTCTGCCAGCGTCGCTTTCGAACTCAGCGCTGCTTCCATTAATTCCATCTGCTCAATGCCTGGTTTGGCTGATACTGCGCACAGCACTGCAAACTGCTGTTTAGTGAGATCCGGCAGGTTCTGCTGCCACATAGCTGTATGTTCCTGAAGAAGCTGCCGGGAAAGATGAAAAAACACGTTGCCTAAATCATTGTTCATACGCCTTTCATTCCCATTCTTCTCCGCTGCTGGTCGCTCGATGTTAAATCATAACATTAAGAGATCAAAAAAAATTGGCACAGGATACTGCATAGTTAGTTTTGAAATAGTCACGCTATAAACTTGTTGCGTCGCACCTGTCGCAAGTGTACGGTCTAATTTGTTCGTATACGAACCATAACTGAGGTACATCTAATGAGATTGATCATCGGCATGACGGGCGCAACCGGTGCACCTTTGGGCGTCGCATTACTCAAAATCCTGCAGGAGATCGAAGACGTTGAAACCCACCTGATTTTAAGCAAATGGGCAAAAACCACGGTTGAACTCGAAACGCCCTATTCAGCACGCGAAGTTATGGATATGGCTGACTTTGTACACGGACCCGCCGATCAGGCCGCGACCCTTTCATCCGGCTCTTTTCATACTGACGGGATGATCATCATTCCCTGCAGTATGAAGTCATTAGCCGGTATACGGTCTGGCTACGCTGAAGGACTGATCGGTCGAGCCGCTGATGTCACGATCAAAGAAGGCAGAAAACTGGTTCTGGTCCCCCGGGAAACGCCACTCAGCACGATCCATCTTGAAAATATGCTCGCACTTTCACGCCTGGGCGTTTCAATGATCCCGCCCATGCCCGCTTTTTATAACCACCCGGCAGTGATCGACGACGTGATTGACCACGTGGTAGCGCGTGTTCTCGATCAGTTTGGCCTCGCCTCACTGAGAGCTCGTCGCTGGGAAGGTATTAAACAATCCTCACATATCCATCATCAGGGAGAAAAAAATGGCTTTTGATGACCTGCGTAGTTTTCTGAAGGCTCTGGATGAACAGGGGCAGCTTCTTGAAATTGATGAGGAAGTGTTACCTGAACCTGATATCGCGGCTGCGGCAAATGCAACCGGCAGGATCGGTGACGGTGCGCCCGCACTTTCTTTCAAAAGAATAAAAGGCTTTCGTCATGCCCATGTGGTGATGAACACCATAGGCTCATGGCAAAACCATGCCATTTCGCTGGGGCTTCCGCCGAATACCCCCGTCAAGCAGCAGATAGAGACATTTATTCAGCGCTGGGACACCTTTCCCATAGCACCCGAGAGACGTGAAAATGCTCCCTGGTCCGAGAATACGGTGGATGGCCATGAGATCAATCTGTTCGACATTCTACCGCTCTTTAGACTTAACGACGGTGATGGGGGCTTCTATCTGGATAAAGCGTGCGTTGTGTCACGCGATCCGCTTGATCCTCAGCATTTCGGTAAGCAAAACGTCGGCATTTACCGCATGGAGGTTAAAGGCAGGCGTAAGCTTGGGCTACAGCCCGTCCCGATGCATGACATCGCCCTGCACCTGCATAAAGCCGAAGAGAGAGGCGAAGATCTGCCCGTCGCCATTACTCTGGGCAATGATCCCATCATTACGCTGATGGGCGCCACACCACTTAAATACGACC
This sequence comes from Pantoea sp. X-Soil-YNGN-785, assembly GCF_059730585.1. NCBI lineage: Bacteria > Pseudomonadati > Pseudomonadota > Gammaproteobacteria > Enterobacterales > Erwiniaceae > Pantoea > Pantoea sp. X-Soil-YNGN-785. The sequence continues at coordinate 235,987 of NZ_AP035943.1, read as the reverse complement.
AGTCTGAATATGAGATGGCAGGCGCTCTGCGTGAAAAGCCTTATCCGATTGCAAAGGCACCTCTCACAGGTTTCGATGTTCCATGGGGTTCGGAAGTCATTCTTGAAGGGGTAATCGAAGGGCGTAAACGCGAAATAGAAGGTCCTTTTGGGGAGTTCACCGGCCACTACTCAGGTGGCCGTAATATGACGGTAGTTCGCATTGATAAAGTTTCATACCGCACCAAACCCATTTTTGAGTCACTCTATCTTGGTATGCCGTGGACTGAAATCGACTTTCTGATTGGGCCAGCCACCTGCGTGCCATTGTATCAGCAGCTGAAAGCTGAATTTCCTGAGGTACAGGCTGTCAACGCCATGTACACACACGGTCTGTTAGCCATTATCTCAACCAAAAAGCGTTATGGCGGTTTTGCCCGTGCAGTCGGCGTGCGTGCAATGACAACTCCACACGGCCTGGGCTACGTAAAGATGGTCATCATGGTCGATGAGGACGTTGATCCCTTTAATTTGTCTCAGGTGATGTGGGCGCTCTCTTCTAAGGTCAACCCTGCGGGTGATCTGGTACAACTGCCAAACATGTCAGTTCTGGAATTAGATCCCGGTTCAAGCCCGGCAGGCATCACCGATAAGCTGGTGATAGATGCAACGACACCCGTCTCACCGGATAATCGCGGCCACTACAGCCAGCCGGTCAAAGATCTGCCTGAAACCGCCGCCTGGGTTGAGAAACTGACCGCCCTGTTAAGCAATCGTCATTAAGGAGAAGTTATGATCTGTCCACGTTGTGCTGATGAGCACATTGAAACCATGGCGACCTCACCAGTGAAAGACGTATGGATTGTTTATCAATGTCAGCACTGTTTATATACCTGGCGTAATACCGAGCCGGCAAGAAGAACAGAGCGAGAACACTATCCTGAAGCATTTCGTATGACACAAAGTGATATTGATAATGCGCCCGAAGTCCCGTCCATTCCACCGTTGTTAACGAGATAACAATTGAGCCTGTGGGCTTCAGTCCACAGGCATAACGTTATTCTTCTGGCAGATTATTCCCGTTTCACCCGGCAGGCTAAAGCTTTCATCAAACTGAACCCCGCTAAGCTCACAACGCTGGCCACCTTGATTAATTCAAAAGGTGATCCAGCCTTAAAGTCGTTAATCAAAGCAACAGGCTTATATTGCATATTCCTGTCTCGCTTTTCAAAACTGCGCCTTCTGTTTTCATCTGGACCACTTTCACGGAATTGTGAGTCACATCGAATTTACATCACAAACAATCTCGCAACACTGGCACCCTCATGAAGCAGGCAGATATAGTAATTTCAGCATGTACAACATGGTTGTATTCAGTAAAACAAACGTGAGAATTGCTATGTCTGCTTATAAAAAAACCTTAAACAATTATTGTGTTATGCATAAACGCACTGATTACGACCGTCATAACAAAGAATATCAGGTCGCAATTATTGATAAGTCTGGCCAAAAAAGCAGAATTTATGGCTCTTTCGGGCTATCGGGCGACGGCATGAAAGGAAGTATGCCTTCACTGGTGAACGTGAGTAATGGACCAGATGAAAGGGCCACTATTTTATGATGTCCCTGACACAGGCCGAGGTCAGGCAGACATCGATTTTTACCCGCCTGCCAGACCGTTTTCGCTTACCGGATAGCAACAATGCCTGGGCCGTCGCGAATCGCGGGGGACAGCTTACCGACTCGTTCCTTGAAGGGCCGGTCTGGCATCCTTCAGGCTGTCTGTATCTGACCGATATTCCCTATGGCCGCATATTCCGGGTTGATATGACAGGCAACTGGGCGCTCGTCGTGCAATATGACGGCGAACCTAATGGCATGAAACTCGCCGATCCGGATACGCTTTTGATTACGGATTATCGTCATGGGATCATGAAACTCTGCCTCAAAACCCACAGCGTGTCGCCATGGCTGGCTCGCCGTAATAGCGAGAGTTTCCGTGGTGTTAACGATTTAACCACCGACAGCCAGGGGAACCTCTATTTCACCGATCAGGGGCAAACAGGACTACACGATCCCACCGGTCGTGTTTACCGGCTGAGCCAGAACGGACGACTGGATATGCTGCTGGATAACTGCCCAAGCCCGAATGGACTGGTTCTGTCCCCGGACGAAAAAGTACTTTACGTCGCGATGACGCGCGGCAATGCCATCTGGCGCGTACCGCTTCAGCGTGATGGTTCAGTCAGCAAAGTCAGTCAATATTTTACCTCACACGGTCCCAGCGGCCCTGATGGACTGGCTATGAACGCCAATGGCGAGTTGCTGATAGCCAACCCTGGTCTGGGTCGCATCTGGCTGCTTAACGATCTGGCTGAGCCCGCAGAAATTCTCACCAGCCCTGCCGGGCGCTCCACGACCAATCTCTGCTTTGGTGGCGAAAGCCTGCAACAGCTTTTTATTACCGAATCGGTAAGCGGCAGCATTCTTACCTGCCCGATGAAAACACCCGGTCACCCATTGCCCTTTATTTCCACCGAATTTCTTTGAGAATAATTCTGCGTTTCTGAACGCAGCGGAGGCACCCATGAATCTGCAATCTGTAAGCGCTGACTCACCTGTTAAGACGGAAGCCGGGTCTGAACCCCATGATGCAATGAATCAAATCGATTTTGACCAAAGTGAACGGGCCGTAGGTAAAGCGTTCCGTCGTATCCTGCCGTTTATTTTCATCTGTTATGTTGTGAGTTATCTGGATCGCACCAACGTCAGCTTCGCTGCTCTCGGCATGAATGCCGATCTGGGGATTACAGCTGAGCAGTTCGGGTTCGGAGCCGGGATGTTTTTTATTGGCTATTTCCTGTTTGAGGTGCCAAGTAACCTCATCATGCAAAAGGTGGGCGCACGTATCTGGATCGCCCGCATTATGATCTCATGGGGAATCATCTCCATGGCGACCGCCTTCGTCACCGGGCCCACAAGCTTCGCCTTTGCCCGTTTTTGTCTGGGGGTGGCCGAAGCCGGATTTACACCCGGTATCTATCTGTTCTTCACCTACTGGTTTCCCGGAACCTGGCGCGCAAAAATTACGGCAGCCTTTTTAGTGGGTATCCCTGTAGCGAATATCATCGGCGCGCCGTTATCCGGGATGTTGATGCAAATCACCGGGCATGAGCACATCCGTAACTGGCAGTGGTTGCTGGTGCTGGAAGGTTTCCCGGCGGTTATCCTGGGCATTATCTGCCTGTTCTATCTGAATGACCGTCCGGCAAAGGCAAACTGGTTAACTGATGCGGAAAAAACATTGCTGACCAGGCGACTGGAGAATGAGCAGCAGAAAATTGAGAAGGCGCACGGTTCCAGCATGCGCGATGCGCTGCGTAATCCCTTGCTTTACCTGCTGGCCTTTATTAACTTCTGCGGCATTGTCGGTTCTATCGGCGTGGGCCTCTGGATGCCGCAGATCATTAAGCAGATGGGCGTCAGTCATACCGCCACCGGTTTCCTGACCGCGTTACCTTATATCTGTGGCGCGGTCGGGATGCTGCTCTGGGCACAGCGGGCCAATGCATCCGGCAACCGCATTCGGTGGATCAGCGCGGCGTTGGTTATTGCTGCTGTTGCACTGGCGTCGAGTGCCATCGTGGATCAACCGGTTATCAAGATGATTGCGCTCTGTTTCACCGTAAGCGGCATTCTGGCTTTCCAGGCTTCATTCTGGGCGCTGCCTTCCGGTTTTCTGACAGGAAGCGCAGCCGCAGGTGGCTTAGCGATGATTGTCTCTGTCGGAAACCTGGGCGGTTTTGTCGGGCCGTCCCTTATTGGCTACATCCGGCAGTCAAGCGGTGAGTTTATGTGGGCGCTGCTGGCGGTTTCCGCCGTGTTATTGGCTGGCGCGCTTGCCGTAGCATTGGTTAAAGATCCTTATCGCAAAGGCGTGTGAAGTGAAGGCGCTCAGGCGCCTTTTAATTCTGGCGGGCTGCTATCTGGCGGGCCTGGAGTGAAGAGCGAATTCCTTTAATATCATTAAACTGCATCACTAAGAATAGCGTCAGGTAAAGGCTGGTCAGGAAAGTAAATATTATGAGCTTGTGATGACTTTGATTTTTCCGGAGATGAACTATGCCGTCCTGACGAAAGCCAGCACGAACCCATCCCAGCCCTTTTCACCCACGGTCTGAATCGCCGTGGCATCAAGTCGCTTATCCTCAGAGATCATCTCAATAAAATTTCGCAGGCCACTGACATTTGGATCATCACTTTCAGAATCAATAATGCTGCCGCCGCGCACCGTGTTGTCACCCACAATAACGCTACCTGCACGTGATAATCTGATTGCCCATTCCAGATAATGTGGATTATTCACCTTATCGGCGTCGATAAAAATCAGGTCAAAGGGGCCTTTAAGAGTGGGCAGGATATCCAGTGCAGTACCCGTGTGCAGCATCACGCGTTCAGTCAGCCCGGCATTGCTTATATTCTGGCGGGCCACTTGTGCATGATGTTTATTGAACTCAATCGTTGTTACGCGTCCATGTGGCGGCAAAGCCCTGGCCATCCATAGGGTGCTGTAGCCACCAAGCGTACCAATTTCCAGAACGCGCACAGCGCGTGACATCTGGATGAAGATGGACAGCATTTTTCCCTGTAAAGCAGAAACATCGTGTGTCGGTAAACCCTGTTTAACGTTGTTATGAAGAGCATTAATCAGCTCAGGTTCTTGTGGTGCGAGTTTTTCAGAAAACCAGGCGTCTACCTGTGCCCATTTATCTGAATCCTGTGAGGGATAATCAGGCGTTCTCATTAGTAATACTCCTCATCATAAGGACCAATGAAAGCATATACGCTTTTTGTTGCAACTGCCGACAGCCAGAGTCAGGTATGGAGCAGAGACAGGAAGTAATCAGCTTAATACGGAATAATGTTCACCGGACTAAAGATATTAAAGCTAATCTCATGCATTAAAGCTTCAGCCATTAATCACATGCGACCTGTCACCGCTAAAATAACGCACAACATTATCAAATGCCGCTCTGAAATAGAGCGCATAGCTGGCCTTCTCCACATATCCCAGATGTGGTGTACACAGCACATTCGGCATCTGCAGGTAAGGATGCCGGGTGTTGTAGATCGGTTCCTCTTCATAAACATCCAGTGCCGCAAATCCAGGCCGCCCCTGTGTCAGGGCATTCTGCAACGCGCCGTCATAAACCAGTTCAGCCCGGCTGGTATTCACAAATAACGCATCAGTTTTCATCAGCGCGAGATCGGCTGGCGTGATGTTGCCTTGCGTCGCAGCCACCAGTCGCTGGTGCACGGTTAACACATCGCTGGTGGCGAAAAATTGCTCACGGCTTTCGGGGACCGTCCATCCGTCTGCTCGTGCCTCTTCCTGCGCACGGAGACTTCCCCATACCTGCACCTGCATGCCAAAAACGGCGGCATAGGAAGCAAGACGTTTACCAATTTTTCCATAGCCCAGAATGCCGATGACCTGATTGTGAACCGCAGATCCGATTTCTGTTTGCCAGTGCCCTTCGGCCATTGCATTGACCGACGAGACAAATTTTCGGCGGGAGTTCATGATCAACAGCCAGGTCAGCTCAGCAGGTGCAACCGGAGAGCCACTCCCTTCCACAAGGGCGACACCTGCCCGTGTACAGGCATCGATATCAACATTTCTCGCCAGCTTACCCGTCTGACTGATCAATTTAAGATGTGGCGTGCGTTGCAGAAAGGCTTCGTCAATGACAGTCCTTTCGCGGATAAGTATTAATGATTCAGCCGATGACAGCTTTTCATCTGCCATCGGGTCTCTGCTGAGATCGCCCAGTGCAGCGCAGTGAAAGTTGTTATTACTGTGGAGAAAATCCAGTTTTTGAGTGGCAAACTGATAATCATCCGGGATGACGATATGAATGGTCATTAAGAAACCTCATTATTTGACAGTTGTGCACACATTGAAACTTCAATGATTAAAACCTTTATCAGTTTTATGACTTTAGGACTCATTACCTTTGCTAATATTCATTGTCAGCCTGTATCGTTATTTACCCTGTTTATTATCAAAACGATTAGAGGTAACTTTTTCCCACTAAATCTTATTCATCTGCTATAAGCTAAACGACCATTTTAAATGTGGGTCAATACCCGCGTCGGTGTCATGCTATTACGATGTAATGAAAAGTAATTCCAGGCCGATAACGATAGTGAGTAAGTAGTCTTACTCGCCAGCATAAGATATGAACACACAGCGAATGTAATAAAATATTGCCGAATTAAACAGTAAGCCAGCATATGAAACTGGTTATCATAATGATTATGCTGAAAAAAGATTAAAATAGTATGCGACCGTCGATAGAGTTCGCTGAGTTTATAAAGCCTGATTTGCAGAGACATTATCGTTAACAGGCTGAAAATCATGTATTTACGGGAATGAAATGAAACCTGGTGTCAAGAATGATGAAACGCGCGAACTTCTGCAGCAGCGTATTAAGCTGGGCGAGTTTCACCCGTTTTTTCAGCCTATAGTTTCTCTGGAAGATTTGCGCGTGATGGGGTTTGAGATGCTCGCGCGGCACATATCCCCGGAGGGTATTGTTACGCCTCCAGCAGACTTCATTCCGGCCATGGAGCGAAGTGGTCTGCTCGACGAGCTGATGCTCAGCCTTATGGCACAGGGTTTCAAAGTTGCTGCCACATGGCCAGAACAGCAGTTTTTATCAATGAACGTTTCTCCTTCACAGCTTGATGGCAGGTATCTTACTGAAATTATAAGGAATACAGCCCGTGAATTTCAGTTCGATCTCGCAAGGCTGAAGATTGAGATTACTGAAACAGCCCTGTTAAATGACATCAATACCGCCCGGACGGAGATTGAAGCGTTGTCGGGTATGGGCTGTACGATAGCAATGGATGATTTTGGAACAGGCTATTCCAGCCTCGCCTGGCTGATTCAGTTACCGGTTAACACGCTTAAAATTGACAGCAGTTTTATTCGCTCCATGCTGCACAAAAAAGACAGCCGCAAAATCATTTCCAGCGTCGCCGGTCTGGGCCGGAGCCTTGATATGGATGTGATCGCGGAGGGCGTGGAAACCGAAGAACAGGCTGAAATGCTAAGGGGGATAGGTTGCCTCTATGCGCAGGGCTATTTGTTCGGGAAGCCGGTCTCAGGAGCGGAAAGCTGCCGAATGCTTAATGCAGTACCGGATAAAGGATCTCTCCGGCGGGTTGCGCGTCTTTCCCTCGATCAGCGAGCACATCAGATTTCATCCATGTATGCGATTCCCGGCACGTCCATTTGCTTTCTTAATCCGGAATTAGTGATTGTTGATGCCAGCGACACGTTTGCCGAACGGGTCGGCTGGGCTCCGCAGGATCTTATCCATAAATATATTTATGAAGTTATTCCGTCACAGGCGGAAAAACTACTCTGGCTGCAGGAATTCCGATTGAAAGGACTCCCTTATCCACCTTATGAGGTTGTGCTGCCCGACGGCTCGTCCGATCTGGTCATGGTGACCCGGGTGGAAGATGAAGCCAAGGATTTACTGGGCTTTTGTGTATTTGGTGTGAAGATGAGCGATCGCAAACGTCATTAAGCTGAACGTTTTTCTGGGTGATGACAATCATTAACGCTCAATATCGCAGATTGCGTTGTGTATCTCTCACCTGCGCTTCATGTGCCTTCAGGATTTATCTCTTTAATAAGCGTCTCGCCCTGATTATGGATGTTCCCGACTTTGGCTGAAAAAGGGTGCCAGGTGAAATCCTTCTCGGGTAATGCGGCTTCATGGGCAATGTCCTGCGCCCGCTGTGATGAGGTTTCAACACTGAGCCACTCCCGAACCGCGTCCGCCCGTAAAACCAGTGGCCGGCGGTCATGAATATCAACCATGCCTTTATTGCTCGCCGCAGTGACGATAACAAATCCCTCCAGTCCATGGTCCTTACCATAAGGCGCCCGGCCAATAGCGGCAAAAAACAGCGGTTCCTTTTCTTTGTGATGAATAAAGTATGGCTGTTTCCTGTCACCCTCACGCTTCCACTCATACCAGCCATCGGCAGGAACAATGGCGCGTCCCTGCTCCCATAGCGGCTTAAACATACGCCCGGTTGGGGCTGTTTCACTTCGGGCGTTGATTAGCGGCTGCTTATTCCACCACTCAGGACCGTAGCCCCAGTAAACCGGGTCCAGGTGAAATTCATCGTCCCGCTCATTGAGCAGCAGCACGTTGGTACCTGGCGCAACGTTGAAACGCCCTATCGGCTCCGGATCATAAATGATTTCATTGGGCTTGAGTCCCAAAGAGTCGAAGTAATCGTCCCGGCTACTGTACTGCGCAAACCGTCCACACATAGGCACCTCCTGGCATAAGGATAGTCCGGTGTTGATTAAGTCATGATCAAAATATTAACTTTCTGGCTGAAGATATCGCGCCAGCTGTCGAGAATGTAGTAAAGGAAATGAAGAGAACCGAATAACCAGGGCTACGAGGCGTTCAGCTTTGCTGATGGCCAGCCAGATTACCCAAATTTGCCTCTCTGCCCTGGAAGTAATTATTGCTTGCTGAGCCTGTCGACCGAAGAACGACGTTGGATCGGTGTTACTGAGCAACTGCAATGTACAGCCCGTCATTAAGGAGCTATGTGATTTCGGTTATTAGTAACAGCGTGATATTTAACCATCAGGAAAATAAATAATGAGCCTCGTTTATATACCTGCCCTCATTCCACTCTTGCTGAACAAAGAGAATGAGAAAGGAAGCCCGCTTACAGAGGAGGAAGTCAGCAGCATCAAAGATAGTGCCACCTGTATTGAAGTAGCGCGTGATGTTGCTTTTACAATGGCGGAATGCCGCGGTTACTTTGATATCAATCCTGAAAAATGCTGGGAAGAATGGAGAGCGTACCCGAGTGAGCGACTGCACCAGAGTGGTCACCGCTAAATCACATTCATCTCCGGCATTCGCTTTTGCGGGATAAATACCTGAAACAGACCTGGCTAATGCCGTGTTGATCGCATCGCCGCAATGGCCGATTCCTGCTGATTATCAGGCTCTGCGCGTAACGTGCACATACGGATAGCGGCAGGCCATGCGGGAGTCGGGAACGTCGACGTATAGCCATGCTAAGTGAAAGGAGGTAGAGTAATATTTTTATAATGTGAGTGTTATTATGAATCGTAGCGAGGAAATTCTTGAGGCAGCAGAATACTGCATGCGACAGAAAGGCTTTTATCAGACATCGGTTCAGAATATAGCCCGACAGGCAAATGTCAGCGTCGGTCTGATTTATAAATATTATAAAAATAAAGAAGCGATTATCGAAGCACTGATTAAAAACGTGGTGCAACGGATGATTGATTCACTCAAAAAGGCTCTCGACAATCTTGCTCATGCAGGTAACGTCGCCCATTCTGCGCACGGCGTTGTGTCAGTCGACGTTGAAAAAAGCATTGTACTGCTCATTGATATATCTGCAGAAGCCACACGTAATGAGCGGATCCGTCAGATTATTTACGATGCCTGGCAGACTTTGAAAGAGAACTTTATTACTCAGGAGCAGGTGCTTAATCCGTCGCTGGATGCTGAGATTATCCAGACACGCCTGTATATTATGTCACTGATCATAGACGGTATGATTATTCGCCGCTATATGAAACAGCGTGAAATCGATGGCCGCGTGATGTCATTCCTGGATGTCATCAGTCATGACATTAATCAGAACGGTGTCGCCTGACTCACGAGAAAAGATGGCCGGCGAGAAGGGTGTTAATCCGCGCTAACTCCTGCTGATTAAGGTGTTTGTCGCCAAACGTACGACAGGCCACACCATCCACCAGCATCAGCAAAAACTGAATACGGTCACTACGCTCTTCAGGGGTCGCTGCTGGCATCTGCCGCTTAAAAACCTCTTCCAGCTCTGTAAAAAGCAATTGTTCTTCATGTGCAAGCAACGCGCGAACTGATTTATTACGTGATGCCTCTGAATACATTTCCAGCAGTAAACAACGATCCCTGAAAGACCAGTCCCGCCAGAAGTCGGATTCCGTATTGATAATATTTGAGACGCTGGTTTGTAGCTGAAGATTTTTAAGTAAAAACATTCGCCAGTTTTCTGCGATACTTTTTATCGTCTCACTGACAATTGATTCTTTGCTACTGTAATAGCGATAAATCTGCCCGGCACCCAGACCTGACTCAAGGCTTATGTCAGCCATGCTGGCACCATGAAAGCCAGAGCGACTGAAACAGTTTTTCGCTGCCGAAATGATCTGCTGCTGTCGCTGCTGCAGGAAATCCTTACTGTCTGACCTGCTCAAATAACCTCCTGTTAACTGACGTCACACTAGCCCTGATATTAATTCTCCAATGATAACCGAGGCAGGGGTGCGAGAACATATCAGCCGGAAATTCAGACATCAGATATGATGATTTCACCTTCTCATCTCCTGAAATTTACGCTGAGATTACGCTTTAACATGGGTGCGCATTCCCTCCTGAATGCGCACCCTTTTTTACATTTTCAGTTGCGACTCCTGCAACGCCGTGCCGCCGCCCATCACCTTGTAAAACGTGTTCAGATTTTGATAGTACGCCTGCTCAGCGCTGACCAGACTGGTTCTGGCGGTATAGAGCGTACGCTGAGCGGTTAACGCATTCAGATACGTGTCCACCCCATTCTGATAACGCAGATCGGCCAGATGATAATATGTCTGTGAAGCAGCAACATTGTTGCGCTGGCTGTTCAGCTGATCTGTGATGGTGCCCTTACGAGCCAGAGCATCTGCGACTTCCTGAAAAGCGGTTTGCACCGCCTTTTCATACACTGCCACATAATACTCTTTTTGCGCTTTGGTGTAGTTCAGGTAAGAAACGTTGTAGCCACCTTTAAAGATCGGCAGCGAGATGGTGGGCGCAAAAGACCAGATGCCTGCTCCGTTTTTAAACAGTGAAGAGAGATCGGAACTGCCGACGCCACCGCTCGCCGTCAGTGAGATGCTCGGGAAGAAATTTGCACGCGCCGCACCGATATTGGCATTTGCTGCCTTCAGGTTATGCTCAGCCTGTAAGACATCAGGACGATTAATCAGGGCTTCAGATGAAACACCCGCCGGCACGTCACGCAATGCCTGACCAACAGATTCGATGTTTTGCGGCAGCAGATTATCAGGCACGCTTTTACCCACAACCAGGTCCAGGGCATTCTTATCCTGCGCCACGCTGGTGGTATAGCTGGCTACATCTGACAGTGCAGACTGCCAGGTGGTTTCTGCTGAAGCGACATCCACCATTGAAGCCACGCCATTTTGCAGACGTTTGCGTGTCACCTCCAGTGACTGGCGCGTACTCTCTGCTGTCTCTTTCGCAATCTCAAGATTGCTGCGGTCGGCCGCCAGCTGTAACCAGTAATCCACCGTGTTATAGAGTAAGGTCAGGCGCGTACTTCGCGCCCCTTCCAGCGTGCCGAGATAGGTTTCATACTGCTGGCGTGACAGGCTTTGATTTTTGCCAAACAGATCCAGTTCAAATGAACTTACGCTCCCTTCTGCCGAGTAACTGTTGCCCAATGCAGTCTGATTACCCTCTCCTGTCAGCGCGCGAGAGCGGGTTCCACTCACATCGGCGCTGAGCGTGGGGAAGAGATTAGCCCGCTGCTCACCATATTGTGCATGTGCAGACTTCACACTTGCCACGGCTTCCCGCAGGTCGCGGCTATTGTCCAGAGCCATTGCGACAACCTGACGAAGCCGGGGATCCTGCACATAATCCTGCCAGCCCACATCGCGATAATTAATCGCGTTCTGTTGCAGGTTGCGGTAAGCCTCACCGCCCGGGGTTGCGGCAACTACGGCATTATCTGGGCGTGCATAATGCGGATCGAGCGAAACACATCCCGCAAGGAAGCAGGGCAAAAACACCGCTAAACATTTTGCAGATATTGTCATTATTCTCTTACCCTTACTGCGGATTCTGAAGACTGTGTTTCCTCATGCAGTCTGGCCGGAAACAGACGGCGGACCAGCACAAAGAACAGCGGAACAAAGAAGATGGCCAGCAGCGTCGCGGTTAAGGTCCCGCCAATAATGCCGGTACCAATGGCGATACGACTGTTCGCGCCCGCGCCTGTCGAGATAGCCAGCGGCAGCACCCCTGCGGTAAAGGCCAGTGATGTCATGATGATGGGACGCAAACGCATCGTTGCTGCATGCGTCGCGGCCCTGACCAGACTCTCTCCTTTGCGATATTGCTCTTCAGCAAATTCCACGATTAGAATGGCGTTCTTCGCCGAGAGTCCGATGATAGTGAGCAACGCGACCTGGAAATAAACGTCGTTTTCAAGTCCGCGCAGCGTCGTCGCCAGAAGGGCACCGATCACGCCTAATGGCACCACCATCATGACCGAAAAGGGTATTGACCAGCTCTCATACAAAGCAGCAAGGCACAGGAACACCACAATCAGTGAGATGCCATAGAGCGACATTGCCTGATTGCCAGAGAGTTTTTCCTGATACGAGAGGCCACTCCATGCAAAGGTGTTTCCTACGGGTAACTTCGCCACCAGCTTTTCCATCGCGGTGATAGCATCCCCCGAACTTTTGCCGGAGGCCGGCGAACCCTGAATTTCGTAAGACGCCAGGCCGTTATAACGTGACAGGACATCCGGACCATACGCCCATTTCATCGAGGCAAAGGATGAGAACGGCACCATCGTAGTGTTACTGCTGCTGTCCGTTCCGCGCACATACCACTGATCAATATCTTCCGGCTTGCTGCGGAACTGCTGTTCCCCCTGTATGTAGACTTTTTTCACACGACCACGGTCGGTGAAGTCATTGACGTAGCTCCCTCCAATCGCCGCACTTAAGGTGCTGTTAATATCGCTGATCGTCAGACCCAGCGACTGGGCTTTAGCGTCATCAATGTCGACGTCCAGCTGTGGCAGGCTCGGCAGTGAGTTGGCGCGAACGGCACTGAGGTCGGGATCCTTATTGGCCTCGGCAATCAGCTGATCGCGCAACTTAAGCAGTTCGTCGCGACTGGTCGCCCCGCGCGCCTGCAGTTCAAAGGTGAAGCCATTCGACTGGCCCAGCCCGGAAACCGGCGGGGGCGTGAGTACAAAAATTTGCGCATCGCGGATGCCCGACAGCGCCTTCATCGCGCGGCCTGCAATGGCATCAGCACTGTTTTCGCTGCCTTCCCGTTCACTCCAGTTCTTCAGCGCGATAAAGCCAATACCGGCGTTCTGACCATTACCCGCAAAACTGAAGCCGTTGACCAGCATGCTGACGTTGACGTTATCTTTCTCCTGGGTGGCAAAGTAGTGCTGAACCTGACGACGCACGTCACTTGTCCGGTTTTCCGTGGCGCCGGGAGCAAGCTGATACTGCACCATGATATAACCCTGGTCTTCAGTAGGCAGGAAGCCCGTGGGCAGGCGCATATAAAGCACTGCACAGCCGATCAACAGCACGCCATACAGAAGCAGATAACGAACTGAACTGTTCACAACATGACCAACACCATTCTGATAGCGTGCCTGGACTCTTTCATAGCTGCGATTAAACCAGCCGAAGAAGCCCGTGCTGCCGCTTTCGTGATTATGCGGTTTAAGCAGGGTGGCACAGAGTGCGGGCGTCAGCGTCAGCGCCACAATCACCGACAGCACCATCGATGAAACAATGGTGATTGAAAACTGACGATAGATCACACCCGTTGAGCCGCTGAAAAAGGTCATAGGCAGGAACACGGCTGAGAGCACCATCGCGATACCAATCAACGCACCGGTAATCTCCTTCATCGATTTTTCCGTCGCCTGACGCGGGGGTAAGCCCTCCTCACGCATCACACGTTCGACGTTTTCAACTACGACGATCGCGTCATCAACCAGTAAGCCGATGGCAAGCACCATCCCGAACATAGTGAGGGTATTAATCGAGTAGCCAAAGAGGGACAGCACGCCAAAGGTGCCCAGCAGCACGACCGGAACAGCAATCGCCGGGATGAGCGTAGTACGGATGTTTTGCAGGAAAACAAACATCACGATGACCACTAAAATCACCGCTTCGATGAGCGTTTTCACCACTTCTTCAATGGAGATTTTAACGAAATCGGTGCTGTCGAGCGGATAAGCGATCTCATAGCCCGCAGGCATAGTGCTGCGAAACTCATTAATTTTCGCTTTAACCTGCTCGGCGGTTGAGAGCGCATTGGCACCTGACGCCAACTGCACGGCAATACCGGATGCAGGATGACCGTTGGCCAGAACGTTAGAACTGTAATCTTCATTACCCATCTCAACGCGTGCGACATCACTCAGTCGTACTACTGACCCATCCGCCTGGCTTTTCAGCACGATATTGCGGAACTGCTCGGGGGTTTGCAGTCGGGATCGTGAACGGACCGTCGCCACCAGCTGTTGTTCTTTGCTGGCGGGTTGTGCCCCTAACTGCCCCGAGGAGACCTGAGTGTTCTGACTCTCAAGTGCCGTTGTGACGTCGGAAGGCATCAGAGAAAAGGAAGTCAGCCTGGCGGGATCGAGCCAGATACGCATCGCATATTCAGCACCGAATACCTGAACGCTGCCTACTCCCGGCACACGCGCCAGGCTGTCTTCCATGTTACTCACCATATAGTCGGCGACATCTGATGAGCTGCTTTTATTGGTTTTATCGTACAGCGCCAGGATCAGCAAAAAGTCACTCTGCGCTTTCTGCACGGTCACACCCTGTGACGTGACTGCGGTCGGCAGGCGGCTCTCGGCCTGCTGAACCTTGTTCTGCACCTGAACCTGCGCAATATCCGGGTCGGTTCCCTGCTGGAAAGTGACGTTGATTTTTACCTGGCCGGTGGAGGCAGTGCTGGTGGCATCGAAATAGAGCAACCCATCCAGCCCGGTAAGCTGCTGCTCAATGACCTGAGTCACGCTGCTCTCCAGCGTTTCAGCAGAAGCACCGGTATAGGTTGCCTGAATACTGATTTGCGGCGGTGCCACATCCGGATATTGCGCCACCGGCAGGCTGTTAATGCTCAGGATGCCGAACATCATGATGCACAGGGCGATTACCCAGGCGAAAACCGGGCGACGAATAAAGAACTGAGCCAGCATATCATTTGCCCTCGCCGGTTGCGGCTTTCGCGTCTGGCGTCACTTCGACAGCCTTGACGCGCATGCCCGGCTGAACTTTAGCGGTGCCTTCCACAATCAGCTTGTCACCGCGGTTCAGTCCCGAGGTAATCAGCCATTTGTTGCCAATCACGCGATCGGCTACGACGTCCCGGCTTTCAACTTTGCTCTGGTTATCCACCACCAGCGCAGTGGCGTTGCCCTTCGCATCCCGGGTAATTCCCTGCTGCGGCGCCAGAATCGCATCGTTCTGTACGCCATTGGTGACGCTGGCGCGAACGTACATGCCAGGCAGAAGTTCATGTTGCGGATTAGGGAAGATCGCGCGCAGCGTTACTGTACCCGTGGCTTCATCCACTGAGACTTCGGTCAGCTCCAGCTTTCCGGGATGCTTATAGGCAGTACCATCTTCCAGATTCACCGTCACGGGAACGGCATCGGCACTTTGCTGCAGCGACGCCTGCTGGCGCTTCAGTTTCAGCAGTTGCACACTGGATTGGGTGAGATCGACGTAGATGGGATCGAGCGCGCGTATCGTTGCCAGTGCAGAAGTCTGGCTGGCGGTGACCAGTGCACCTGGCGTCACCGATGAGATCCCAATACGACCACTGATCGGTGCTTTGATTTGGGTGTAGTTCAGACTGATACGGGCACTTTCCACGGCAGCGCGATACTGGTCGACAGAAGCGACGTTCTGCTGATACGTTGCCTGGGCATCATCAGCATCCTGCCGTGACACACCATTCTCTTTAACCAGCGCAGCATAGCGTTCGGCTTTTAATTTACTGCTTTTCACCAGCGCCTGAGCATTCTTCAGCTGTGCCAGGGCCTGATCGTAACTGGCCTGATAGCTGGCGGGATCGATCTGGTAAAGAATCTGCCCGGCTTTAACTTCCTCACCCTCTCTAAACAGGCGTTTCTGGATGATGCCATCCACCTGGGGCCTGACATCTGACGTCATACTGCCCGTTACGCGTCCGGCCAGCTGACTATCCAGCGTCACAGATTCGGTTTGCAATGTTTTCACACCGACTTCTGTGGTCATGTTTCCATCTGGCTGCTGACTGTTTTGATCGCAGGCCGCCACAATCATCACAAGTCCGGCGATGATACTGCGCTGAAATTTTCTCATAAAAATCCTGTAATGAACGTTCATTCTCAACATGCAGTTTAATTAATCAGCAATAAAATGTATGTCAGCAAAACGAAAAGAAGGATGTCAGGAAGTATGTGAAAGCTGGCTTGTAATTATTGTCAGGCGTCAGGCCAGCGCACGGATGAACAGACGTTGAGCAGTGTCCTCCACCGACTTAGAGTGTGACACTGGTTTCGAAGGGTCAGGCTGAACAATCAATGTTAAAAAAGGCGGATGCAGGAACTGATGAGGTCAGTTATGGGCAGCTTTACAGGACTTATATCCGCTAAATAGTCTCTTTAGTGAGGAATAACTTGCTCAGTTTTCAGTTAAGGCGTCCCTGCTGGCGGAGGCATTTATTGGATCAAGAGCCGATCCAGGCAGGTAAACATTTCATCGCTTTGCAAATCGGCCCGCACGCGTTACTCTATACGAAACATATTTGTCCTAAAGCCAACGATTAGTTAAGTTATTTCAACGAGATACGCGTATATTGCCTGCTCATTGTTGATAGCAATGCTTACCAATGCATCCCTTTATGATCAGAGAGTTAGCATTTTTCTCGACTCTGTTCGGACAGGTTTCGGATTAAAATATTTTTGCCTGAAGCCTCTTTACTACTGACCGACTCTCGCGATCTGCCTTTGCTTCATCAGGTTAAATCCTTTTATTCCCGGAATATCTTTCAGACTCGTTTATAGCGTGGAGACAAATTTTCGCGCTTCATCTGCCATAAGCTGTCGCGCGCTCACTGCCCCGCAAACCAGACCTTGCCTTTCCCTGAGCGATTAATGCCTTCCAGTGCCGCCATTAAAGCATCTGCGTTTGCACGGGGCTGCTGCTCACTGAACAGGTCAAACTGCGTCATGCCGGACGGGTAAAAATCTCCCAACATCACCCCTGCTCTGGCATAGCGGAAGCCCTCCCGCCAGATAGAGCCCAGACCGCGAAGCGCCGGGTCAATTATGTCAGCCGTATCAGCGCTCATTCTTAAACAGCGGGGCAGCCATTTTGATGCCCATGCGCTTTGCCTCAGCTGAGCGCGCAATAAAGCAGCCATCGTTATTCGACACGACCACGATGGGTTATCCACGCAGGTCGGGCCGGAATACCGTTTCACAGTGGGCGTAGAAATTATTGGCATCGGCCAGTGCAAACATCCCTACTCTCCTGCCGGCCCGTTGAATCCCGCCCCGGCCATATCAGTGAGCGCATAGGCAACCACACCCCAGACGGGGAGCGTCTGGTTCACATCCAGCACTGTTACGGTTTCGTCCGCGTCCAGCGCCTGCATGGCGGGAACCGGATTGAGCAGCAGTCGCCTCAGCGTCACTTCCCCGTCAACCTCAGCAACGATTATCTGGCGGTGTACAGGCTTCAGTGCTTGATTAATAGCCAGTACGGATCCTTTCACAATACCGGCGTCGGGGCAGTCGCTTTCGCTGCGCATCAGATAGGTTGAGTGAGGGGAAAGGTGAACGAGATCGCCCAGGTTAAGGCGCGTTTCGGTGTAGTTCTGAGCGGGATTCTGAAAGGCCATACAAATGCTCCATTCTGACCAGCATTGCTTCCTGTCTGTTAATGCCTGCGCATCCAGCCGGCATACATATTTATGACTCCTGTGATGAGTATAAGCCGTCACAGCCGGCAATGCTCATGTGTGCACGCCCGTGTCCGCTATGAGCGAAAAGCGGACACACGTTCATAAATCTTTTTCATAATCAATAGCCTCTTTAATCGTAGTGAGTGCCTCGCTTAGCTGGGTCATGGTGACTGAGCCAAGAGCGAGGCGAATAGCATGCGGCACGCTATCTGAGGTGCCGAACGGTTCTGCTGTGGAGACGGAGATGCTTTGCTGCATCAACCGGTGGACAAGTCTGTCAGCCCTAACCTCCTGAGGCAGCAGTAACCAGATAAAATAAGAGTTTGCATGACTTACCCATTCACTGTTCGTAAGAATTTTTCGGGCCAGCGCCTGACGCTGGCGGGCGTCGCGTCTTTTCAGCGACTCAAAGCGCTTTATGGTGCCATTCTTAATCCAGCCGCAGACAATCGAAACCATGAGAGAGGGGGTATTCCAGGTCGTTGCCCTGATGGCCCGCTCCAGGGCGATACGCATGCCAGCGGGGCAGACTACGGCACCTACACGCAGGCCAGTGGCAATGCTCTTGGCAAAACCGGTTACGTAAACCGTTCTTTCAGGCGCATAAGTGGCAAGCGGCGGTGGAGGACGTCGGACAAGAAAAGCATAGGCCGCATCTTCTATGATTAGCAGATCGAACGTTCTGGCAATAAGGGCCAGTTCGCTACGCTGGGCATTATTCATCACCCAGCCAAGCGGGTTATGCAGCGTCGGCATCGTATAAACCGCACGGAGGCGCCTGCGCTGGCAGATACGCCGGAGTGCAGTCAGATCCGGTCCGCCAGCACTGGCGGGTATCGCCACAAGTTCAAGGTGGTACAGGCTGGCCAAAGCTTTGAAGCCGGGATAGGTCAGCGCGTCAACAGCTATTACATCGCCTGGCTTCAGCAGCCCCATCACCGCAACGCTTAAACCGTGCTGCGCGCCATTAACGATTAAAATATTATCGGCTGAAGTATTCAGGCCGGTGCCATGAAGCCATGTCGCGATTGTCTCTCTGTCGCTTTGTCTGCCTGCATGAGGCTGGTATCGCATCAGGGAAGCCAGGTCGCCTGATGTGGTCAGCTGACGCATTGCTTCGCGTAACCGTTCTGACTGATCTGGCAGGGAAGGATAGTTGAAGTTCAGATCGAGCACATCTGATGTCACTGCATGCTGATCTAACCCCAGCCCTGCAGGCAGAGAAATCTCCCTGACGAAAGTCCCTCTTCCGGTTTCTCCGCTTACAAGCCCCATGGCTTCCAGCTCAGCGTAAACGCGGGTAGCCGTTGCAAGAGACATGTGTTTTTCAGCCGACAGCGCTCTGTGAGTAGGCAGACGTGTACCCGGCAGAAGCGTGCCGGCCCGGATAGCGGATGCGAAGTCATCCACGATGATTTTGTATCGCGCTTTCATAAAATGTATCTATGACAATTATTTGATTGTAATGAATGCTGGAACTTAGCATGGGGGATGTCAACTTTATTAAAAACGCTGTATGAGCTGAAAGAGGTCTGGTGTGGCAAAAAATAGTGTAAGTAAAAACCGTTCAGGTCTGAAGTCAGGCTGGTTAAGCGGGCTGGCGGGCGTGGTCATTTTCAGTGGTTCTTTGCCCGCAACCCGCATAGCCGTACAGGAAATGGATCCCTTTTTCCTAACTTTTTTACGTGCTTCAGTTGCCGGTGTTCTGGCCATTATGCTGATTCTTTTCCTGAGACAGACACGTCCGCAGCGGAGCCAGCTGATTTCCCTGATTATCGTTGCCCTGGCCGTAGTAGTTGGTTTTCCTCTTCTGACAGCAATGGCGCTGCGACATGTTTCCTCGGCTCATTCCATAGTGTTTTTAGGGCTTCTGCCGATGGCAACCGCTATTTTTGGCGTTGTCAGAGGAGGCGAAAGGCCCAGGCTGGCTTTCTGGATATTTTCTGTAACCGGCAGCCTGCTGGTGATGGGGTTCGCCTTATTCCAGGCTGGGGCTATATCTGCAACCGGCGATCTGCTGATGCTGGCCTCGGTCGTAGTGTGTGGCTTCGGCTATGCCGAAGGCGCGAAGCTTACGCGTGAGCTGGGGGGATGGCAGGTTATCTGCTGGGCGCTGATCATTGCGCTGCCTGTGATGTTGGTTGCCACCATTGAGACAATACCGGAGGGCATTAGTGATATAAGCCTGCCGGTATGGCTTGCGCTGGGATATGTATCCCTGTTCAGTATGCTGATCGGTTTTATTTTCTGGTACAGGGGGCTGGCCTCTGAGGGCATCGCCGCTGTAGGGCAATTACAATTGCTGCAGCCATTCTTCGGTCTCGGACTTTCGGCAACGCTGCTGTCTGAAACGGTTAGCCCGGTGATGATTATGATAACGCTGGGGGTGCTCCTTTGTGTAATCGGCTCGCGCAGATTTGCACATTAAGCCACAGCCACTTTTCCTGTTTTTTGAGATTCCTTAACATGTCCGCTTCTGGCACAGAGCGGAATGTACGGTACGTAACTCTTCGCCTCAAAGAGCGGATCATAGTCAACAGACTATGAAATTGATATCGGGTAAGTTAAGCCTGAACAAGGTGCTGGATATAAATTATTGACCGGAACAGCCACCATGCCGTTAATTTAGCCACCCTTTCAGGCTGAGATCAGGATGGCGGAGCCAGTCTGTGACAACCGATATACTTTATTCAGGTCACAGGGAGGTAACAAAGACAGGATTTCATATTCTTTTGAAATGTGCTGTTGTCAGCAACAGCACATTTCAGGGTTTTATCGACTAAATGAAGGTCTGATGCGAATCAGGCTAATTCCGTTTTGTAACGTTCAGCCTGTGCCGCAATTTCTTCGTCGGTTATCGTCGCACTACCGCCGGTAATGAAAGGTTTAAGATAACGCATACCCAGATATCCAGAGATGGTTTCAAAGGACAACAGATATTCGCTGACCGCATGTCCGGCTGCACCATCAGGCTGATAAGCAGACTCTGCACCACCCAGCGAAACGGCCAGCATAAGTTGTTTGTCACGCAGTGCCTGTGTTTCGCCACCATGTGACCAGCCGTAGGTCAGCACATCATCAAGCCACTGCTTGAGCAGTGGCGGCGTGCTGTACCACTGCATAGGGAACTGCAGCACGATACGGTCGCTGTTTTCCAGAGCAGCCTGTTCAGCGGCTACGTCAATTTTGCCGTCCGGATAGAGGTCATACAGATAACGCACTTCAGTATCGGGTAGCGATGCTGCACTTTTTGCCAGCGCCGAGTTAACACGGGAACGATGAATGTCTGGATGAGTAACAACAATTATGGTTTTCATTTTCTTATCTCTTGTCTTTAAAAAAAGGTTTCGTCAATATCAAGCCGGGCTAAAGCGGCATTGATTTCATCTAATTCAGCATCACTGAGCTGTACTTTTGCGGCATTAAAATTCTCTTCCAGCCGGTGCAATTTGGTTGTTCCCGGAATCGGTACGATATAAGGCTTCTGAGCCAGTTCCCATGCAAGGACAACCTGTGCAGACGTTGCAGTGTTTCTTTCAGCAATGTCCGCGATCAGATTAAGAAGCGCCTGGTTGTTTTCCATTACCTCGGGTTTAAATCGCCCCATCATGCCCCGGTAATCGCCCTCACCATAGGTTGTATCCGCGGTCACCTGACCACTCAGGAATCCATTACCCAGCGGGCTGTAGGCCATAAAGCCGATATCGAGTTCGTCGCAGACTGTAAACAGATCCTGCTCAGGCTTACGCCACATCATCGAATACTGATCTTCAACGGCGGTAACCGGGCACACTGCATGGGCGCGCCGGATATAAGACGCGGGCGCATTAGACAATCCCCAGTACTTTATTTTCCCTTCGGCGATTAACTCTTTCATCAATCCTGCGACCACTTCCGGCTCAACCGCGGGATCAACGCGATGCTGGTAAAACAGGTCAATATAATCGGTTTTAAGACGGTCAAGAGAACCTTCCAGCTGCTTTCGAACAGACGCCGGGCTACTGTCCAGAACCGGTACCAGCTGACCATCGATATTTTCCATTCCGGTCACGCCAAACTTGGTCGCAATGATGACACTCTCCCTGTGTTTACTGAGAGCAGTACCCAGCAGTTCTTCGTTTTCAAATCCGTAAATAGGGGCAGTGTCGAAAAGGTTGCAACCCAGCTCAATAGCCTTGTCTATCAGCTTTATCCTTTCCTTGATTTCAACTGAATGACCATAGCCATGATCCATGCCCATGCACCCCAGCCCCATCTCTGAGACCAGAAGCCCCTGGCTACCTAACCTTCTAATTTTCATGATTATTTCACCCTTATTTAAGTCGATGATGATTTTGAGTGATTAAGTATACGGCTGGATTTATTGCTGAAAAATTGTTAATTTTGAAAGTCAGAATTGCTTAAAACACAATAATCATGAATAAACTTGATGCTCTGCGATTTTTTGTTGCCGCTGCGGAAACGATGAATTTTCGCGAGGCTGCGGTAAAGCTAGCCATTTCTCCCTCCGTGGTAACGCGAACAATTGCTGAGCTGGAAAATCAGCTTGGCGAGCCACTGTTCAAGCGGAATACCCGATCGATTGTGCTGACCAGCTTTGGCGAACTTTTCCTGCCAAAGGCTGTGCGCCTTCTTGAAGACTCACAAGCGCTGTTTCAGACGGCCAGAGATGACAATGAGATGAAGGGGATTGTGAGGATCACACTGTTCCGCTTTCCCGGACACGAACAGGTGCTGTTTGAGCTTCTGACTGCGCTTCGCCCCTATCCTGAGCTGTTTATAGACTGGCGGCTGGACATGATGAAGCTGGATTCGGTACAGAACCGCATTGATATGGGGATCCGCATTGAACGCGAGCCAAATCCGAACTTTATTATCAGGCCCATCAAGCTCGTTCATCACGCGCTGATGACATCGCCTGAACTCGTTGAGAAGCTGGGTGCGCCGGAAAACTTCGACGATCTGCGCCAGCGTTATCCTTTCAGTGGGCTGCTGAATCCTGAAACCGGCAAAGTATTCGAATATATGCTCGATGGCGTCGATACGTTTGTACCGCGCCATCTTGAGTTTTTTACCACCGACTCCCAGTCTGAGATTCAGGCTGCTTTAGCCGGGAAAGCCGTTATCCAGTCTAGTAATCTGGCCTGCAGGGAATATCTGGAAGATGGCAGGCTGGTGAATGTCCTGCCGGAACTGAAACTGGAAACCTGGCAGCTTTATCTTTACCGGCCCTATCAGGCACTTGTACCGCAGCGCATCAGGACCGTTTTTCGCATTCTGGAAGATATTTTACTCCGGCACTTCAGCTGAGTGCGTGCCCGGATGCGGCTGGCACCTTCAGACGGCGGTGCCACTTACCCGTAGAGGTGAATGTCCGGGTATAGCCCTTTCCCCGGTAAGTCGCTGCTCCGGGATGCACGCATACGCCAGACACAGACTTTCGTCTGTAACGGCCGGAAGGTATCAGTTAACGATTTCATCTATCCAGTCTGCAAATGCGCGAACGGCGGGTGACAGAAAACGCTGATGGGGGTAAAGCAATGTGACAGGAACAGACGACGGCTGCCAGTCGGCCAGGACTTCAACCAGCGTTCCTTTCTGCAGATGTTCTGCGACCACATTCTCAGCAAGCTGCGCCAGTCCGAACCCTTCAAGGCACATTTTTATATAAAGTCCCGTCTCGTTGACGGCGGCCTGCCCGCTGACGGAGACAGACAGCGTTTCCGTTCCCTGCACAAAACGCAGTTCGTCCGTGCGCCGGCTCTGGCCGGAAAAATAGTGAATGGCCCGGTGATGAGATAACTCGTCAGGTGACTGCGGAATACCATATGCCCTGAGATAGTCTGGAGAGGCACAGGTGATCCAGCGAAACTGCCCGAGCGGACGGGCAACCAGCGTTGAGTTAAGCAACTCTCCGGTTCTGATTACGCAATCCACCCCCTCCTGAACCAGATCGACCTGCCGATCGCTGACGCCGATCATCAGGTAGATATCAGGATACCGGCTGCAGAACGCTTTCAGATTAGGCATAACGACGAACTGGGCTATTCCTCCGGGCATATCAACGCGCAGACGGCCCCGGGGCCGTCTGTTCGCATCGGCCAGACTGTCTTCCGTATGTTCGATCAGGGCCAGTATTTCTCTGCACTGCGCCAGATACTGCAGGCCTTCGGGAGTCAGACTGACCCGTCTAGTGGTCCGGTTCAGCAGACGCACCTGCAGATATTTCTCCAGATTTTTGATGGTGCTGGTCACCGTCGAGGCAGGCAGGGAGAGTGTTTCCGCTGCCCGCACAAAGCTTCCGGCCTCAGCCACCCTTAAAAAAATCTGCATAGCCTGAATGCGATCCATCTGGCTGCTCTCCTGGATATCCTGTGAAGGTGATAAGCATCATTATTCGTTAATTCTGAATTATGAAAACGCGTTAGTCATCTTTTTCGACTTAATCGGAGGGCGTATCGTTTTCCTGTTCACACATAAAGAGACGATGACAATGACCGGTTACAACAGAGATATTGTTAATAATCAGTACGAAAACCCGCCGGTAACGCTGATTCGCGGGGCCACCATACTGAGTATGGACGAGAATGTAGGAAACCTTGACCGTGGCGATATTCTTGTCACTGGATCAACGATTACCGCCGTGGGACAGAACCTTCACGCGCCGGGTGCTCACGTCATTGATGCTACAAACATGATCGCCATGCCGGGGATGGTCGACTCTCACCGTCACGCCTGGGAAGGTCAGCTGCGCCGTATCAACCCCAACGCCACCTGTCTGGACGACTACAGCAACGCCACGCACTTTTCGTTCGCTAAGTATTACCGTCCGGAAGATATCTATGTGGGTAACCTTCTTACGGCGCTGGGCGCGATTGACGCGGGCATCACCACAATGATTGATAACTCGCACAACAGCCGGACCGCAGCGCACGCCGATGCCGCCGTTGAGGCCCTGCTTGATGCCGGTATTCGCGCTATCCATGCTTCGGGCGCACCGGTGGCCGGCGAATGGGATAAGGCGCACTGGCCTGGCAACTGGCAGCGCCTGCAGGAAAAATATTTCGCGGACAACCCTGGTAGTCTTGTGACGCTGGGCGTCATGGCTCAGCTGGAACCCGAATTGTGGGCTGAGGCGCGCAGGCTGGGGCTGCCGATTGTCACCGAGTTCTTTGGTGCTGAAATGGCCTCCGAGCTTCAATCACTGCATCAGCAGGGTCTGCTCGGTCCGGACAATATCTTCAACCACTGCACCGCCGTACCTGATGAGGGATGGGAGATCCTGCGTGATGCCGGTGTCCGGGTGAATGTCTGCCCGCGCTCAGATTCCCACTATGGTATCGAAAGCGGGATGTTTGCTATCGAAGCCGCGCAGCGTCATGGTATCCATCCTGGCCTTAGCGTGGACAATGAAACCTCTTACAGCACAGACATGTTTATGGAAATGCGCGTGGCGTTCTATCTACAGCGCGTGATGGGGATGCACAAGCAGCACTGCTGTGATTCAGCGCATTCGCTGACGACGCTTCCGGCTGCGCAGCTGCTTAAATCGGCCACCGTCGATGGTGCTTTCTGTGCAGGAATGCAGGACAAAGTAGGCAGCCTGACGCCAGGTAAACAGGCTGATCTGGTGCTGATTAACGCGGCTGACCTCAATCTCTATCCCAACGGAAATGCGTTTGGTACGGTGGTACATGCAACCGAGCGCAGTAACATCGACACCGTGATGATCGGCGGGCGCATCGTCAAGCAAAACGGCAAAGTGCTGGGTGTGGACAGTGAGCGCCTCCGCGCCGCCATTGATGAATCACGCGAGCACATCTTTGCGGCGGCAGGGTATGAGCCAGACATCTTTGCGGAAAAATTCCTGCCGCTGGTTCAGGCTAACTGACAGAGACGAACAGCATGAGCGCGATTTATTACGTGATAGCTTTTGCAGCAGGTCTGGGGATTACCCTGCAGACGACCCTGAACAGTCAGCTTGCAAAAGGACTCGGAGGCGACTCTGTCACCGCCGCGTTGTTTTCCTTTACGGCCGGGGCGTTCAGCCTTGGGATTTACTCGCTGCTGCGTGGAGGGTTATTTACCTCCCTTTCTGCCATTCCTTCTCAGCCTGTCTGGAGTCTGGCAGGCGGACTGATAGGTGCCTGCGCGCTGTTCAGCTACGTGGTGCTTGCACCGAAAATTGGTTTTTCAGCCCTGCTCGGACTGGCGATTGTCGGACAGCTGCTCTCATCACAGGTGATAGACCATTTTGGCCTGCTGGGCGCGGTCAGGCGGCCGGTCTCGTTGCTGAAGCTGGGAGGGATGCTGGTAATGCTGGCCGGTCTCGCCGTCATGCTTTTCGGCGATCGGCTTTCCGCACGTTTTCTGCAGTAAGGGCTTTCCCCCGTTTGCTACCACGCAGGCGGGGGCAGGTCTGGTCTGGCGAAAAACACGACCTTTATGTATAGAGACGATTCACATGTTTTCAATCGCAGCTGATATCAGAAATACGCTGGGGGAGTGTCCCCTGTGGTGTGAAATAACCCGCAGGCTTTACTGGACTGACATTGAATCCAGCGAACTGCTGGCATTAGAAGAAAGTAAGGACACTGTAATGCGCTGGTCGCTGCCTGAACGCCTGGGTTCCTTTGCTCTGACTGACCGAAGTCATATTCTGCTGATGGGGCTTGAATCCAGGCTGGCTTTGTACGACCTCAATACCGGGTTTCTTTCCACGATAGCCGCCTCACCGGGAGGCTCGGATACCCGCATTGGGGATGGACGATGTGACCGTAGCGGTAATTTTGTCTTTGGAACAATGGATGACGGTTTTCCCGCGAAAGTCATCGGTAAATTTCACAGGCTTAATGCGGCAACGCTGACAGTTGAGACGCTTGCACTGCCCGATGTCGCCATTCCTAACAGCATCTGTTTCAGCCCCGATGGCGGCACCCTCTATTATTGTGACTCGATGCAGGGTCGCATCATGTGCTGTAATTATCCCTCGCTGCAAAACCAGCGCGTATTCACAAGTATCGAAGGTGAAGGTGCCCCTGATGGGTCCTGCGTGGATGCTATGGGCTATCTGTGGAATGCTGAGTGGGGAGGGAGTCGTGTGGTCCGCTACCGGCCGGATGGAACCAGAGACGCAATTCTGTCGTCGCCAGGCATTCAGAGCACCTGCCCGGTACTGGCCGGTGAGAACTTCGCCCGCCTATATTGCACCACAGCGTCTATGGGGCTCACTACGGTTTCTGAAAATGACGGTAAATTACAGAAAGCAAAATCTGATGTCAGTTCCGGTTTGCCTGAAAACCGTTTTACTGCAAACATCTTTTAACTGTTTTGATACTGAAACAACTTAGGCAGTTCAGGCTAAAAGAAATTGTCCGCTTTTGGCACAAAGCGGACATCTGAGAATTATTCCAATAACCTTCAGACAACTGAAAGCACAAAGTCTTATGCCCGGTTTCTCCAGCCGGCAAGCTGCACATAATTGCCAGATGTACTGTTGATCTTTTTTTAAGCCTTATGGGACCTGAGTGTCATTATCGAATCGGAGTAAGCTCATGACGGGCGAACCGAATTGGAGTGGAATTATTGTCAGGTGCAGGCTGTGAGCTGGGTATTTTAGAAGTATACCCAGATTATTTTGTACATAGCTATGAACACGGGCTGATGAATTTATGTTCATAGTAGTCTTCTTCCCAGCCTGCTTACACTGTGTTTTATTGGTTTTTCAAGAAGATGATTCTTGAGAGAGTCATCTGAGTCTGGCAGTCGACCATTTTCTTAACTTCAGCATCCATACCCTGCATTGAAACCTTACCGCACATGGCATCCTTGGTTTTGATCCACTGGCGTTGAGAAGGCAGTAACTCTTTTTTCTTCGCCGGCGTTAACGTGCTCCAGGCCGTATTCAGATCAGAGTCGGCATTCGCGAATGCCATCCGGGATTGATCAAGGTTGTCAGAATTTTGTTGCTGCAAGGATTGTGACGGAGCCTGATGCTGCGCTTGATGTTCAGCTTTTTCTTGCGTCTGAAGCTGTGCCTGTCTCTGAGCTTGTTGATCCGCTTCATACTGCGCCTCTTGCTGAGCTCTTAACTGTGCCTGCTGCTGTGCTTCAACCTGACGCTGCTGGGTATCTTTAGCTTGCTGGACTTTCTGCTGCTCAACGATCGGATTGATGATTGACAACGATGTCATTAAAGCTGCGCCTACTGATATTGGATTTTCCAAGGGCGCTTTTACAAAAACGTTCTTTTGATCGTCGGTCGCCTGTGCGGTGTACGCGATACGTTTCGAAAAGGCGTTTGCCTTGTTCTCCAGTGACAGGCTTTCCATTTGCTTGTCGAGATTCCGGTTAAAATTCTTCCTGTAATCATCAGAAAGCTCGGCGTATTCCTTAGCTGGCAGGCTCATGGTCACGGTACCTTCACAGGTTTTCATTGTGCTGCCCGTGTCACTGGAGGTTGTGGAGATCTCAGAAATGATCAGTTTAATTTTATCAAGCGCGCTGCGTTTGGTCTGGCTCGTGACGTCAGGGTATTTGTCGACCTGTTCAGACAGGTCCTCATAAGCGGATTTCTTGAGTAAATCCATCAGGGCAGATTGGGTTATTTCAGACGAACAGCCAATCACGTCTTTTTTGTTATCACAGCCAGTAATGGCAATAGCGAGGAGAAGTGCTGCGTATTTTAATCTCATGAGTTCCCTTTAGAGTTAAGGCATGGCGCTTTCGATGACAACCTGTACTCGGTCCTGAAAGCATAAATGCCTCCGGACTCTTAGCGCATCACCAGCGAAGACCATAGATGTATCGGCGGGACCAATGAAAACTTTAGTTCAGCTGATGAGCTAGTGAATTGTGCGCATTAGGTAAACTGGTGCCAGTTTGTTTCTTAGCCACCCCATGCTCCTGGAAGATGGCAATATGTTTAACATTCTTCTATTCATGAGTTCAGCCTGATTTTAGAAACATCTTTTTTGGCACAAAGCGGACTAATGGCAGGCAACTTCCGCTATGAGCAAAAAGCGGACATTGCTAACAGCAGTCTGTGTGAATCAACAGGGAGCAGGTCAGTCTGGTTGAAATGTGTCTTGAAGAACTAATGCGGGACTGAAAAAGATAGTCGCTACTACGTAAAAGAGCCATTTTGATCCATGCGGATAAAACCGCTCTGGTTCCCTTCGTCAGTTCAAACTAAACAGGGCTGCCCGTTTTTTGCTGCACCACAGTCGCTCTGCCTGAAACAGAGTGCCCATAGGCCACATCATAAACTTTTAGCTTAACCAGACACAGCCCCGAAGTTTACTGTCCAGAGCCATGTTAAACAGAGCTAAATCGCGTACATTTCCTTCCAGCTCAAGTCTGATACGGATTCCCCAGACATGAGATATCTGCAGTGGTCTTTTTTGGCCGATGATACGGTCTATGTTCCACGGTGACGTGTTCATAATCAAATCTCCTAAAATGTTAGAGATTTAAGTGTGGTTGTCCCTTATGTGCGTATTACTGTCTTTGGCAGATATTTCCACTCTACAACCCTGAGCTACTGAAAATTGGGGGATGGCTTACAACCTTGAGCATGATATTTTACTGAGGGAAGAACCAACGCAAGCAGTATGCTCTCGATGTAGCTGCAGTGCACCCAAAACGTTGCGCTTATTTAGTATGCCCTGTTACGTGTATCGTAACTCTGAAGAGGAATCTATGGTCCAATATTTTTCTGAAAAAAACACCCTTGAGAATAGAGCATTACAAATATGGCAAATTCTTATCGGATTCTCTTATGAGCGTAAGATAACTACATATGGAGAGATTGCTGATATTCTTGGTTATAAAGGCGCAGGTACGATGGATCGTCAACTAGGCCATATACTTCATTTTTGTGCGCAAAACAAATTACCACCATTAAGTGTATTGGTTGTAAATTCTGAGACAGGATTACCTGGAAATGGGTTTGATACGACAGGTGATTTACATAAACAGAGAGAAAAAGTATTTAATTTTGACTGGTTTGATATCATTCCACCAACGCCAACTGAGTTTGCTTCCGCGTGGGAAATAGCAGAAAAAAACGATTATAGTGTTCACTCATAACAATCCGATGCAATTGGTGGTAATACTCCCAATTTAATGATTCGGTTATAGCACTTCCTTCAATGAAGGAGTAAGTATCCAATCCAAGCGGGTCATATACGTCTAGAAATCAGTCCTAACTAACCTAGCATTTGTAACGTCCGCTTTTGGCACAAAGCGGACATGGGTAGCTTACAGGACTGGAGCATCTGCCCGCAGCGTCTATTTTTAAGCCTGCCTCTATGATGAGAGTGCAATACTTGTCGTCAGATAATCACAATACTCTGGGCTAGCAACAGCTTTTCCGGCAATTGCCTCCTGAGATACGTTTTTATTACTGGCCACTAACTGCCAGACGGTCTCACCCACCACCGTGCATGCTGCCTTACACGCCTGTTCTGAAACCTAATTATCTGAATCGAGCTCAAAACTGAATGTAAAACCATTATGCGCCACTGCAAATCTTGATCACTATATTGCGCACACCTCCCTGAGCTGTCTGGTCCCGGCTTCTCCATACAGAATCAGGTCATTATGCCCGCGAATAAGGATTGCCGACTTCAAACTGACACGCTGCTTTCATCACTCATGATTTATTACTATTACCCCGCTTTTCTCAAGTGAAATTTATATAAAATACCTTCTGCAAAGCATTTTTAATGTATTGAAAATATTGGTTAATTTTCACTTTTCTGAACTTCACTCTGGATATAAATGGGTCTCCCTCAACGGGTATGCATGCCGAAATCAGCATCCCATGTTTAAAAGGAGTTCAGATGTTGTTCAGAAAATCATTATCAGGTCTCGTGATCGCTGTGATTACGTGCTCCGCCACGATGGCGTACGGGTCACAGGAAAGGCCGACCATGTCTTTAGGTTATGAACAGGGGCATATCAGAGATTTTGGAGATGTCAGAGGCGGGAACTTCAGGTTTCAGTATGAAAATGCGAAACCCTGGGGTGTGATGGGGTCGCTGACCGCGATGAAGAATAGCTGGCAGGATGAACTCTCCTCATGCAGACAGGCTGATAAAACCTGCAGAGAGAGTTACCGAAAAAAACATAACCTTGATAGCAAGGCTGAATATTACTCCGTAATGGCAGGGCCAACCTACCGGCTATCTGAGAATTTAAGCGTATTTGCTCTTGGGGGTATTTCTCATTCGAGAGTCGAATTCCCTGCCCGAAGCGTCAAGCCTGTTTCTGCTTCTGACAACCCGCACGGTCAGTCATCCAGTCAGTATGCATACAGCACCGGTATTACGCTTAATCCTGCTGATAATCTGGCGCTGACTGCAGGCTATGAAGGCTCGCGCGCCAGTTTTGATGATAAAAAACACCCGGTCAAAAGCGTTTTCATGGATTTTGGTTATCGCTTCTGAGTTTTTGTTTTATGGTCCACAGGATGTGGGCCATTTCATGCCTTGCCCGGCGCACGGGGCCAGTCAACCTTATCCTTACTGTTTATTTCCATCCTGTAGACATCCGCTAAATATTTTTTCCAGTCAGCGAGTTTTCCTTTTTCCTCATTACTCAGTCCATAAACGTCCTGAACAATTGTCAGCATGCGTATTTCTTCGACCGCCTTTTCCAGCAGGTCACTCTTTAATGCAAAACGCCGGTCTGCCTCCCTTTTTTCCCGATCAGGAATATCAACCCATTCAGGCATGCCGTTTTTTCCTGCACCTCGTGTTTTGCCTTCCGGTGGCTGACTGACAAACCGACGCCAGAGGTCTTCCGTAACGGGAATAATATCATCCTGCCAGTTGCCACCTGCCCTGTAAGCCTCTTCATCATCCAGCAAAAAAAATGCATTCACTTTTGCACTGTAACCAGTCTGCATATTCAGTATCCTATTGCCAGCCAGTAGAAAGCCGTTTCTCCATGCCCTGCATGTAACTGAAATCCGTTAATGTCGATATCGGATACACGTGGGTTCTTTATGCTCTTACCCTGTTTGTCGCATTGTGTGATTAATGCAAGAAAACAGTTTGCAGGAAAGGTTGCGGGAAAAGCGACTTTCCCTCCGGATGACCTGTGTTCTCCTCCCTGAATAATGAGTTTACTCACCGGGTCTTTCCAGATTAAAGGAGCTTTAACCTTTTTCAGCGATGCTGACCGCGCATTCAGCCACGAATACAGACTTCCCCCCCATGTTTTGCCGGAAATGTCACCCTCGATCGTGACTTCTGCTTCACCTATCCGGAGTGGCATGTCTGTACTCAGCACGCCATCTACTTTTAGTGGTCCTTTAACCTCGCCACCACTGACAGGGATATAACGGCGATCAGACTCATCCCAGTCAAAATTCTGCAGATTATTACGCAGGATCCATGCCGTCAGAGACGCATTCCATTCAACTTCAATTTGCTGGCAGGTGCTGAGCATGCCCTTACTGATTTCCTTCGCAGCATTATCATGGACAGGATAAGCCGGCAGGTCGCTGACACGAAGCGTACAGGGCCCGGTATTCGTCGATGTTGTGCGAAAAAACAGTCGCATGCCATCATGCAGCTTTGTCACTGGCGGATGACAGACTAAGTGATAATGGTCTTTCTCCGATGTAGCCTTGCCGGTGCTTAAATCGCCCTGCCGGATCGCATTGATGAGGCCTTCTCCGGGGATAAATGGTGCGCTTTCAGCAATGTGAATCGCTGATTCCTCAACTGAAAGTGCGCCATATTCAACGGTTATAACCCATGTAGATGTATATCCCGGATCGGCAGCAGGCGTCTTCTGGTCACCTGTTCTCGCGGCTAAACCCGCTTTTAAAGTTAACTGGCAGATTCCGGACCTGACGGTGCTCTGCGGTGCACCCGAATTATCCGGTCCGCTGAAGGCTACAGAGGGGTTTGCTGCATTGTAATAAGGCAGCACAGCCGGTCCCGTATCCCTGTCGCCATAAGCCACCTGGATCAGATAATTGATGCTCTGACCGGGCATGCCCGGTGCTTCCAGTCTGAATAACCGTGGTGCGGTGTTCAGGCCCTGCTTGAGAATCGTAGCGGTGTTATCGGCGGCCAGCGTTGAATAGGGTAAACCATCAACAGGTTCCAGGGCATAGATCTGCCCTTCCCCGACCTCAATACTCATGGATGGCGGGGCAGTCGGTTTACATGCGAGCCCCTGTAGTAAGGTATTTTCACCTAACATGGCTGATGCAAGCTTAGCCAGACCAATCATGGCAAATTTGTTTGTGTTAAGCAGGTCAGTTTCGAGCGGAATCGCGCCCGGATATACAATCTGACGATCCATATAGCTTCCTGTAAAATAGCCACCTGGTGATGCCCGGACTGTGGCTGGACTGAAATTCACATTACTTCAGCTGTACCCAGACGAGCGTCCCTTCCATTTTCACTGCCGCGACAGCGGCATATATCTGTTGATCGGTAATACTTCCTGTAACCATACTTCGTGAAACATATTGTCCGCGTGAGGCGACGCTGTATCCCGCCACAGAACTGCCATAGCCCGCCACCCACGGAATGCCCTCCCCCCCGGGACGTCTGACTCTGACGAATGCCTGATAAGGCAGTCTGCGCGAGCCATAGCCTCCTGCGGTACCATAGCCTGCTGAGGGGTGTCCGTATGCGCCGGTATCGGCAGGCCGGAGGGGTTCAAATACATCAGGCTCGTTTCCGGTCAGTGCCTGAAGTAAATCTGTGATTGCCCTGCGCGTTCCCCGCTCACTGAACAGACTGACTCTGATGTGATTACGGAAGTTGTCATCAGACATCTCCGCAGGGCGCTGAAGTCTGTGACGGAAGAAATCGAATGCTGCGAGGTCAAGCCAGCCACCGGTGGCGGTGGAAAGTCGCGTCTGTGTCCGGGCATAAAGAAAAAGTGAATAACACCAGGACAGCGATACTGCACAGGCCGAAAGCGCGCCGTGCAGGACAGGGCTGCTGTCCGCAAACCAGCCTGCAGGAAGAAGTGCCTGTAAGCGGACATAGAAGTCGTTCCGATCGCCTCTGGCCATTCAGATCACCTGTACGGTACCGGGACGAATGACCTGCCTGGAGGTGGCAGCCATGTCCGCAGTCCCGCCATTCAGCGTCAGAGAAGAAACATTCGTCACCAGTGGGCTTGCGCCATAAGCCGCTTTTATCAGCTGAGTGTAGGACAGCAGTTCGCCGAGTTTCAGTCCCGCAACATACTGTATAAGCGCCGTTCTGACCTCGGTGATCCGCTCGGCGTGACTTGCCGAAACGTCGGTCGTAATCGCAAGAATAATATCCGCTCTGATAACCTCAGGCGGGAAAACGCTGAAATTAACAGTAAACCCCCTCACGGCATCAATTACGATGGAAGCCCTGTTAAGGAACGCTGCCGGTGGCTGGCCGCTTCCGTCATCGACAACAGCATAGAAATAGCCGGGCTGAGGCGTACCGTCCCAGGCACTATTTTCCGTCAGGGTATAACTGACACCATTCTGCAGATTGCTGATGGCAAACCCGACAGCCGCTCGGGTAGCTTTTGACAGTGAGGCTATCCAGAGCGCAAATCTCACCCGGTAACTGTCATCACTTTCTGCATCTTTACCGTTAACAAACGCATCTGTGTTGGTAACCGTATCGACATACATAATCGAACCTGAGATAACCGTGATGGTGCAGGGCTGCACATTACCCGCTGCACCGCCGGTATCTGCCAGTACCGGTACAGCAAGGGAGCGTGCGCCTGCGGCAAGCACATAACCTGACCGGGAGGCGTCCCAGGCCTTGATTCTGCGGTCTTCAGTGACAGAGTAATGGCGGGTTCCGTCTGCTGAAGTTACCTTCGCGCCTGCAGGGATCAGGGCCTGATGGGTTGCCGTAAAGCGTCCGAACGTTACCAGTCCGGTAGCCTGCACGGCAGAAAGGCGCGGAAAGCTGAAGTCCGCCATCCAGCTGTCGAGATCTTCACCGGAACATGTTGCGGCGCGGGTCGTCACCAGCAGCTTTACAATCAGCTGCTGGATCCACATGGCCACACCCGCATTCGACTCCGCCAGCGACCGAAGAATGCTGCCAATGGAGAAATCCACCAGCTTCAGTGCCCGGGCCTGTATCGCTGTGACCTGTTCACCCACAAGCTCGGTGAAGGATTTAATATTGAGGCGTGCCATGACTTACCTTGTGATATCGAAAGTGAGAGATTCCGGAGAACCGGTCATGGCATCCGTGTAAGACACTGAAATACTGATACCGCCTTCAATGGATATCAGTTTCACAACCGGAGGGGGGTCGGATGCCACGGCCTTTTCCAGTAACATCTGGCCGATGATGAGTGCCCTCCACTCGCCGGGCTCTGCGGTTTCGCCGATTTTTTTTCCGAGTCCGGCACCGTATTCCGGATGAAAAATATAGTCGCCAGGATTGGTCAGCAGCCGCCGCAGGATGCGCTGCTTTGCGCGGTCACTGCCGGAAGCCGTGCGCAAATCGCCTGCTGAAGAGGAGTCGAGGTCTCCACCTGTGAAGTGATAGAGGTCGTGCATGATTTATTCCTGCAGAGTGGCAGACATTTTCTGTTGCGGTGGGGCGGTAAAATTGCCCTTTCCTTTTTCGAGATGTGTATGGCCGCCATAAACAGTGCGGATGCGGTGAACAGTGCCATACAGCCCATTGTTGTCGCGGATGTCTTTAATGACCGTCAGATTGCCGTCCATCCGGACATCACCGCCGGTAAAGTGGTGTGCCGGTGCGTCATAGGTGAGTTTATCCTTCGCACTCAGCAGAACTTCCCCGCTGTTAAGAAACTTCAGCAGCGACCCGCTCCGATGTACCAGCCAGAACTCACCGGACGGTGGTCCCGGACAGCGATCCGTATCGTTATAGAACTGTCCTTCTGCCATCCCTGCGCCCGGCAGACCGGAATCAAATCCCACTTCCGCTACTGCGCCGATCACCGGCCCTGCTGCCAGCCCCCAGCCATTACCCGCCCACGGCGTACTGAGCGGTATCCAGCCGGTTTCCTCACCGGTCGGCTGAAGCTGAACTTTCACTGCATAACTGACCGGGTCGTAGGCGGTGATGATGCCCTGACGGGTCCCGCTTACACCTGCAGCGGACTGGCGGGCTGTGGCCGCCATGACATTCAGCAGCGCTCTCACCGTCCGATGTCCAGTGCCGGGCTGTGGTTTTTGCCGGAGATATGCATTCTGTAGCCTGTTTCCCAGCTCAGCGTACGCCGTACCCGATCACAGTGATAAACCTGGTCAAACGGGCTTTTGGTGCCTTCAATACGTATGTATGTATCAGGCATGAGCAGATTGTCGCCCGGTACAGAACCGCTGAACGTCATTTCATGCTGAACGATCTGGCTGTAGATCGACCGGGCCAGCTCAAAAGCAGCGGCGGGGGTTAATCCGTTTCGTATCACGCGATAGACCTGATTTTCGGCTATGGCTTTGCCCGGTCGGGCTCCGTAGGCCGGCCCTGGATAACTTGCGATAAACTGCCTGTTCTTCAGCTTTGCATTCCAGCTCAGGACTTCCACCGTTACCCCTTTTGAAATGGTCAGTGCACGTGAAAATGACAGGTCATCAGAGACATTGCACCGCGGATACCCCTGCTCACCAGGCGGCTGCCAGCGGATAATATAGTGTCCATCACTGGCAGGTGCCCGCCCCGGTTCGAAGTGAAGGTTTTCACCCTCCACATAAACTGAAAAGTTTTCAATCGCTGCGAGCCCGGTAATGAGGTCCCATTCACTCTGCTCGCCGGTCAGATGTGTTAAATCAATCTGGTAATATTCGCCAACACGCTGTGTCGTCGCTTTCACAACCGGTGTCAGGCCATGACGCTGCGCAAGTGCGGAGGCTATCTGTGAACTGGTGAGGTTTTTAAAGCTCTCGCCCGCTGTTTTCGCATCAATCAGCCTTGCGGTGTAATCGCGCCCCTCTGCTGTGATTTCAAATCGCGCCGGTTCGTAATGCCAGGTATCGATATTGCCGGTAATGTGTTTTTTTTCATCAATGCCTGCCGGGGTCACGCTTGAGATAAACAGCTCAACCCTGATGGTGGTCTGCACCGCCCACCAGCTGAGCAGCTGCATGGCGGGCGGCAGCGCTGAAATCGCCAGCGTCAGCTCAAACGTGCCCGCGCCGCGAAACGCATTGCTCTCAATGCTGAAGGATACAAATGGCACACTGATGCCGTTTAAAAGACAGCGCCCGCTGACGTGCCGGGCACTGGATGCTGTTATGGGATGATAAACGTCCATCGCTATTGCCTCGGGCTGGCGGGTATCTTCAGCGTGTGAATGCCGCTCAGCTGCGGATCGGCCAGGTCATTGGCATCAGCGACGCTGGTCCATAAAGAGGCGTCTCCATACTGCTCTGATGCCACCTGGTAAAGGTTGCCGCCCGACAGCGTAACAGCCTTTATTCCAGCGGCAGACTGCCCTGCCCTGACGTTTTTATGCAGTCTTCCCAGCACGTCCTGAATGCGGTAGAGAGCAGGAATGCGGGTCACGTGGTCTGACTGAAGGAGCAGATTACTGACGGTTCTGGAGACGGGGTTGCCGGGTACCAGTCCGCCCAGTGAGGTGATGTCACGCGCTGCAGCTTCAAGCAGCGCCAGCTCATGGTGAATGATATTCCGGGCAGCAATCATCAGCCTGACAACGGCCTGTACCTGCGCGACCGTGGCATGTGCAAAGTCGGTGACCTGCTTAACAGCCTGATGCAGGTCTTTAACGGTCTGCGTTACGGCATCAATATTAATCAGATCAGCCAGACCCAGTGCCCGGCCCAGGTCACTGTCAATCAGTTCCCGCAGTGCGCCGGTAAGAGCATCCACTTTCTCTGGCGAACCCTCATTACGGACGACTGCGACTTCAATGGAGTACGGGCGACGCCAGATCAGCTTATAGACCGCTCTGAAAGCCGTGATGACCACCGTGAAACGGTAATCATCAAGCGTCAGCAGTACCGGGTGCCCGGCATCACGCATCCGCTCCAGTGCACTGACGCGTGCACCTGCCTGAGCTCCTGTGATGATGCCGGACCAGGTGAGTGGCTCATATTCGGTGCCCAGCACATCAATGACCCGCCTGCCCCCAATAAGCTGATGCTGTACGGTCTTCTGCCTGCCATGAATGGCAACCTGCTCAGGCACTTCAAATTCCATAAACTCGAAGTCGCCCAGCATCAGACGGGTTACAGTCGGATCGATACCCTGTGCGAACTGTGACAGTGAATTAAGAAATGACATACCGGGTGTGCCTGTCTGAGGGGCCACTGAAAGTAAGGGGAGTAATCTGCAGGCTCAGCTGTGTGCTCTGCAAGGGCATGGCTCATGGGGAAGATATCCCCGGACATCCATTTAGCAGCTAAATGACGTGCTTACTTTGGTGGTTACTGTGTTCTGATTTTGTGCTCTTTCAGGACGGTGAGATGTTTCTCGTTCCTGATATCGTTCAGGGCAATTCTGACAGCGTCTTCCAGGGCCTCATAACTCACCGGGCCCTGCAATGTTTTATCCCCGATAATGGTTGCCGGTGTGCCTGGCAGGTGCAGTACTTTCAGAAACTGTTTGTTCACATCGATGATGTGCTGGGTATCAGGCCGGTACATGCTCAGTTTCATACCGGCGGCTCTGTAAGCTGAATAGATACGCACATCGTCAGCCATGCCCCTGTATGACATCAGCGCATGATGAAACGCATGGAATTTTTCGGGCTGCTCAATCCAGACCGAAAGTGCCCGGCGCGTGACAGCAGTAGATGATTCCGGGCCCCATGAAAGCAGCTTGTAGGTGACGGCGATACGGGGATAAGCCTTCAGCAGTTTTTCCAGATTACCGTCAACCTCTTTGCATTCCAGACAGTCATAGTTAGTGAAACTTACTACCGTCAGTTCCGGATACGCTGCACCCACTCTGGGCGACAGCGGGTCGTTCAGCAGTTTATTGTGAATCAGCACCTCTGTCTGTGGCGAACGCTGAGGCTTTACAGTTTCCACGCTGGCTCTGACCAGCGCTGGGGGTACCTCTGATGATGCCTGCCCTGTGCCCATGAGCATCAGCATTAAAAAATAATCTTCGAGCATATCCCATACTCCCGGATGACTTTATGGCAGCTGCTAAGGCTGAGAATGAGGAAGTAAGCATGCCCGGCGCGACATTCAGAATCCTGAAAACCGGCCGTCCTGAGAGCATCTGTTGCAGATCGGGCAGACAGTGCTGCCAGCCGCATTAAATGAACGAATCAGTATGCCGTCAGGGCAGTGAGAGGCTGCCAGCCTGACCGGGATACACCATCAGCATGGTCGGATCAAAGTTACTGGTGGACGCAGGCGCTCTGGCGGCCTGTTTACTGATACCGCTCATGACGGTGGCCACCAGGACCTGGCGCCCTTCATGCGTCATGAGAAGGTTAACGGGCTGCAGTGCCTGGCCGCCGGTCACTGGCGGTATGGGCGGATACTGTCCGGTTTTACGATACGTCTGCTCCCGAGCGTGTTGCCGGTCGAAGTCAGCCTGAGAAGGCATCCATGGCTTGTAAATGACTCCGTTATCCCGCGCATTCTGCCGGGCCAGCCTGTCACGCTCGGCCATTTCACGGCTCTGCGAGACCGTGCTGCCAGGGTACAGTGCGGCCAGCGTTACAGCAGATATAATGCCCGGCAGCCCGTTAAGCGC
Organism: Pantoea sp. X-Soil-YNGN-785; assembly: GCF_059730585.1. Lineage (NCBI taxonomy): Bacteria > Pseudomonadati > Pseudomonadota > Gammaproteobacteria > Enterobacterales > Erwiniaceae > Pantoea > Pantoea sp. X-Soil-YNGN-785. The sequence continues at coordinate 196,447 of NZ_AP035943.1, read as the reverse complement.
GGCGGTGAGGCCGGTCAGGCCCGTGGTAGCACTTCTGCCAGTCAGCAGGTCAATGCCCCAGCCTGCCAGCTTCAGCGGTGTCAGCAGTGCCCCTGCCGCATGTTTAATTACCCAGAGCCCGCCACTGATGCCTGCAAGCCCGGTTACGGCCATTGCCGCCTGCCCCGCAAACTTCGCCATCTCAGGATGCCGGTGTGCGATATCTGCCATCTGCTGAAGAGAGTGCGTGAGCGTGTCCAGCCCCTGCGTGAACGTGTCCAGCAGGCCGCCATCTTTCCCCATCACCCGCTGCAGGTTCTGCCATTTCTTGTGAAAGTCGATCGCTTTGCCGTTATAGGTGCTGCCGACCGCGACATAAGCATCATTCAGCCCGCGCGCAATGCCGTATGCGTCGATACGGTGGTGGATGGTCTCAAGCTGTTTGTCGATGAGACTGAACATCTTGCCGCCGGTCCGCCCGAATATCAGGGCGTTCTCACGCTGCTTCTGTTCTTCGGTGTAATGGTGCCTGCGATAGAGTGGCAGGATGACGTTTTCATAGTATTCGACAGGCGACTGGCTGAAGAGCTGCGCGTTGATAAGCGGATTGCCCCGGAAACGCTTCACCCCGCCCAGGCTGTTAAGTTCAATCTTACTGGCATCCCAGATGCCCATCGTCATCAGGTCATGCGTGACCTGATTGGGCAGCTTTATAATCCCGTTTAAACGGTTATAGGCCGTCATCAGCGCATCACCTGCAGCACTGCCCTTCAGTTCACCGATAATCGGCTCCAGCTCAGCAAACAGGGCTTTATTGCTCAGGTTAAAGGCCGAGGTCCCCGCTTTAGCCATGAACTGGCGGTACTGCGTGAAATCGACATTGCCGCCTGAAGACTGAATGGCGCGAAACGCTGCGTCCATCAGTTCATTAAAGCGCTCCGGGCTTTTCAGACCGCCCGCCGTCTCGGTGAAGCGCAGCATGTCCATCTGCTTCGCCGTGGTGGCCTCTCGCTGATGCTCATCCAGCCCGCGTGAGGCGAAGTTGATTCGCGCCAGCACCGGTGCTGCCAGTTTTGCCGCGCGCAGCTGCTCCTCCACGGACTTTCTGCCGGATTCGCTGAAGACACCCTGCGCTTCCACCAGATATTTCAGCATGTCAGTGGCCGAGGAACCACGAACCCGCGTGGTTTCGGCGAAACGCAGTGCTCCCTCTGTTGCCGCCTGACCCATGCCGAACTGCCTGAACTTCTCCGTCATGGTCTGGTAGCGGGCCGCCTCATCAACAAAGCCTTTCAGCATTCTGAAACCCAGATAGCCGGTGGCCAGATTGGTCATACCGTCTGAAAAGGAGCCTCCGCCAGGTGGCCGGCCATTGCCGCCACCGTGGCCAGAACCGCCGCCGCCCCAGCCGCCCGGGGGCACACCGTTATGCCAGCCATGCCACCAGCCACCCTGTCCTGAAGGCGGAGGCAGTGCAGGTCTTCCGCCACGGTTGCCATATCCACCGCTGCCGCCTGCAGCTGCGGCACCCGCGGCCAGAACGGGCAGCATCATGGCGGCACCAAAGCTTCCCGCCGCCAGTGGCGCATGCCGGGAGGCACGGTTGATGCGCTGCGTCTGGTCAGCTATCTCACGGATGGCACCGGCATATTCACGCGCCCCGCGGGACGCACCTGAGAACTCATTATTGAGGGAGCGATTCAGGGCCCGCAGTGCGGAGGTTGCCTCACGGGCCGCACTCGTCAGTGCTTTAATGTTCCGGGTGATGGTGACGAACTTCTTATTAAGCTCAATCGCATCATGACTCACCTGCAGCAGGTTGCGTGTAATCTGGTCATCCAGCGCCAGCCGCACGGCTACGCGGTAAGCCTGAACATCCATGGGAACCTCAATTTACCGGCATAAAAAACCCGCCGTAGCGGGAAGTGTTTATAAAAAACTTTTAGAATCTTATTTGAGTTTATCAGTGAGTTGAGGCCCTTTTATGTTATTAGCTAGTCTTTTCTGGAAATAGTCATGTGCCGATGAAGAAATATCGTTACCTAAAAAGCAACGTTCAAGTTCAGACGCAGCAATTAATGCCGATCCCGAACCAAAGAAAGGATCACACACAGACTCACCCTCAATAGTGCTTTGTTCTATAAGGACTTTTAATAGCTCTACTGGTTTTTCTGTCGGATATCCACGCATTACCCGCTTAGCATCCAGTATATCCGGAATGCCTAAATTATTGAGCTTACGCTTACCTTTTTCAAAAAAAAGAATAAACTCATATTTTGCTCTGTAATGATATCCCATTCCAATAGCCATTTTATTCCAAACAATTGGTTTCCAAAATTTGAATCCAACTTTTTCAGCAGCTGGCTTTAAATGAAACATCGTTTCTTGGTCGCAGAAAATGTACATGTGCCGATTGTTCTTCAACACACGGTACATTTCAGTCAGTAGCTCATCAAATCGGCTGTTTGGAAAAATGGCAAACCACTCGTTGCTTGACGATTTGCTAACTTTCAGACGAGTTGTTGTACCAATCTTGCGATGTTTTTCAAGAGATTCATAAGGTGGGTCAGTTACTACGAGGTCGACACTCCCGGAAGGGAGTGTTTTCAACCATTCAACTGCATCTAATTTTTCTAAAAGCATTAAATTTTCACTGTGTTACACAATCTCTGTTGGGTGAGATCGACCGGGGACGATTGTCCTGTATCTACACCACGGCAGTCAACACAATAGCTTTGAGCTCCATCTGGGTTATTCGCTGTAACACGAGCTTCAGTTGTGCCAAAGTCCTCAGGATAGCGACGGAAAATATGCTGCCCTCCTTGAGTAGTCGAACATAAAGGACAACTTTTATGCTTACCATCAAGTGTCCAAATTCCACGATTAAGTGCTTTCCCGCAACAACTACAACTAGCCATTCATAACTCCTCAGCTATATGAAAACCTATAAATAGGATTAATCTTAGAAGTTATATTTATCATTCATTAGCAATAAATAGTCAAGGGTTAAAATATATATAAGTGAACCTCTATCAAAGAAAGATTAAGTAATTGATACTTATACCTTTAATAACAGTTGGCTTTTGATGATTCTTAGTTAAGACATCGGAACCATCAATTAAAATCACTTAATAGCTCACGTTTTGAGCACTGGCATCTTGATTAAAACGTTAAAACTAAACCCTGCTATAGGAGCCATACAATTATTTCAACGGCTGTTGTGCACTGCTAGAGGTGAAAAGATGACAGCAGCAAGATTACGCATTACATATAAATGATCACAGCTCACTGCCGATGCTAAGAAACATAAAGCTTATGGAGAATTTCTAATGGAACAGCCCAAACCCCTCGCAGCACTGTCCTTAATCATCTGGTTTCTAATGTTCATACCTTGCTTTCGCATGGCTCAGAAAGCTGGTTTCGGATGGAAGATGGCGCTGTTGCTCTCATGCCCGTGTATCCATTTCGTCATGCTCTACTTTTTTGCTTACAAGAAGTGGCCGACTGCGCCTTATCGATAATCACTGTTAGTGGACTTAGCGTGACGATATACAAGACATTAAAAACCCGCCTAATGGCGGGTTCTGTTTATCATGATTTTAATGGTGAGAACTAAGCGGCTTTAGGCCCAAACTTCACAGTAAACTCCTGCTTTACCTGAATATCAAAATCAGTGAAAAGTGCTACGGGTTTAACTCCACGCCCCTGCTTTTCGAGACGAACAAATCCTCGTGAGCTAAGGGTTTTTAGAGTTACAGAAAGATTACTTTTCTGGCGCCCAGACATCTCAGCTAGCTCTGTGATTGACTCTGGCTTTTGATCTTCCATCAGTCGCAGAAGTTCAATATTCTCATTACTCAGGACTTGAGCCAGTGAGTTTACAGATGTAAACCACACTTTTGGCTCTCCCGGCTCAGGTTTGTACTCGCCTTTTACGATAGCAAGCATCCTTTGACGGATGTGCTCTTCAGGCATCACACCAATAAGAGCTTTCATATTTTAACCTCGGTTTTCTCGTTGCGCGATGACTTCATCTGACTTTACGAAGAAGTCTTCAATAAGCTGCGCTGCAGACACAAACTCGTAAGGATACCCTTTATCATGTGGGGTACGATGCATGTGGTCATAGACCATCCGTCCTGAGTAACAGCCTTTTTTAGGCAGTTTTATCCCATGGGCGTTGTCTATACCAAAGACACGAGTGTTGTATTTGTCATGTAGCGTTAAGCTGTAACGTATCCCATGAGGAATGAAAGATGTTGGCTTAACTTCCCAGACCTCAACTTTCCACCAATACCCATCATCCCGGTATACTGTTGATCCATGTAGTGAAAGTAAATAGTCTAAACCGTCATCTTTTTCCATAAGGGCTTCCGTTAATGTTATGACCTAATCATAACTATAAATGCAGCGATGTCAAACGAAGCCGAACTAACTCGAACGAATTAGCACATACGATAACCTTCTTAGCTCTATAGCCTTCAGTAAACCTTAAATCCACTTGAAAAAGCCCCTTCAATTGCTTCTATCAGCGGATCAATCTTCCTCACATATGCTGGTCCAATGAAAGGCCTTGGCGGAATGTGGCTTGTGCCCACTTCCTGCCACAGCCCGATTTCACTCTTGGTCCCGACTATGGCTGCCAGACCAACCACTTCACTTTCGATTGAGTCTCTGAGTTCGCCTGAGCGCAAAAGCGGTTCGTCTTCGCTGTAACCCCGGCGAACGCGGTCGGCTTTGGTTGATTCAGCCAGCGGTGCCCAGGCATCAAAGGGCCCGTAAGCGGGCTGGTATATGCCGATTTCTTCCTTCGCCGTTTCCTCAATCTCTTTCACGATGACGCGGAAACTGGCCTCCAGCCCGGTAGCGATGGTGGCTGAGGCAGACGACAGCTTACGCGCAAACTGCTCAAGGTCCACTACTTACCCTCCTCCCACTTTCGTGTGCTCCAGTTGTAAGTGCCACCCTCAAGCTCGCCGATGACCACACCCATGGCAATACGCTCATGGGGCATAAGTACTGTCAGGCCCGGGAAAATCACGCTGAACGGAACCCCGGCTTTCATCAGCCAGCACTGGTTAATAAACCCGGGGTTCTGCGCTAGTTTTTTGCGGCGGTCGCCGTGGCCTCATCGTCCTCGTCTTTCGACCTGGCGCGCAGGCTGGCACTGACCGCTTTAAGCCCGCTTTTGCCCAGGATAGCGAGCATGCTTTCAATCTGCTTCGGGTTTAGCGGCAACGGGTATTCGTCGCCGTCAATGTCAGCCACAGCAGCCGCCGGAAAGGCGTACATGTTCATGTACATCACGTTGATGGCCATCTCAGGACCGACAGCAACCGTCAGGCGGGATTCCTGCACCGGATCGAGCTCACGCAGGGTGATGACGCGCCCGCTGGCATCACGGACCTGGTCTGATTTAACCGGCGATTCTGCCACGGCGGACGGGGTTTCATGCACTCTGACCTGCACCATTGTTTATTCCTCAGTTCACTTTTTTACGGCGGTTCGCCGTCCATGACAGGGTCTGGTTCACTGTCTTCTCGCCCTGCTTGTTACCGGCATCGGTGAGGTGAAACGACACGCCCTCATAGCGGTATACGCTGATGGTGCCGTTTGCCTCGGTGATGGTTTCGGTGATGGTGCCGCGGGGCTGATCGATGCCGTTGTAGTAGTTGTCTTCCCACCGGGCCCAGAAGTCGTCGAGCGTGGCATCCATGCGTTCAGCGGAGATGGTCCCATTCCAGCCGACGGGGATCTGCAGTTCGTCAGTAATGCCATTGAGTGGCGTGATTTTATGGGTTGAGACCTGCGGTTTTGAGTCAAAGCTTATGATTTTGGGAATACGCAGTTTTCCCGTCGGCGTGTTGATATCGACAGCAATATCACGCCCGACGGTATAGCCAAGGGTTGGCATGGTTTATCTCCGGGGTAATGAGTCAGTCAGTGTTCAGCGAGATAAGCTGTCTGAGACGGAAATGGACACGCTGCCTCCCCCTTCGAGGTTCACCAGGAAGTAGCGCACCACATTGAGATATTTCACCTGCACATCGGCTGTCATATAGCCCAGCGCCACACGCGCATCCGGGTTGTTGGCCGCATCGAGGCGCACAGCAAAGGCCGGTCCGCCATTCGGATCGCCAATCATCTTCAGCGTCTCCAGATTCGACAGGAAAGACTCTAACGTGCTTTTTGTTTCACGGCGCAGGTCCGTGGTCTGGTTGTCACCCACGACACTGCCGAACCCCGCCGCAATCGTCAGCGACAGGAAATTGGTCATGCGGGTGTAGGTGTCATCGTTCTGGGTCGGATTCGATGAGGTATTGCGCCCGGAGCGCATGCCGAAGTAACTGCCGCTCGGTGGCGATGATGCCGGGGATGCGTTTGTTGAGCGTGGAGATATGTGGTGATCGGGACGCAATATTGGCCGCTTCAAACGTGGCGGGCGCAATCATTCGGTTTATACCGTTTGCCGTATCCTTCCAGTAGGGCCAGTCACCCACGAGCAGCTTGAAATGCCAGTCATCCACGCCAGAGCTGTTGAGTGCTTCGGACACCACCCTGCATCCGGCGGAGGCCGGGCCCTGGGCAATGGCATAGGCACCTTCGGAGCGTGCAAACGCTGCCATGGCGGGCCAGCAGGTTTTATCGGTCACATCGGTAAGATTAATGACCTGTGAATTTGTGCCACGCAGGGCATACATGCCTTTACGGGGAGCATCAGTGCCATCCTTGCCCAGGAGCGTGGTATCCGTGATACCGGTTGCGCCGTCGGTACCGCCGCTGAGTGTGACCTCTTTCACCGCGTCCTGCGCTGGCGCTTCAGTTTCGGCAACGTTCGCGCGCACCAGCTGGCTGGGACCGCGGATATTCATCTGGCCGTGATTCACCGCCTCCGCCATCGCTTTCCAGAGTGCATCCCCTTCACCCTGCAGATTATCGAAAACTTCCGCACTCACACCCGGCAGACTGACCGTGAGCTTGCGTGTATTCACGGCGGTGCCCGGACTGATGCCTGCGCTGATATGATTACCGCGTGTGCCGCTGTAGAGTGCGGTCAGCAGCAGGCCTGATTTGCTGGCATTTTCACAGAGCCGCCCACTCGCAGCCTTGTCCTGACCGTTTGTCACGCGAACACAGTTCAGGTTTGCGGCACCGAGCTGCAGTGAAATCGCCGCTGCCGTGGCAAGGTCATACTGACGGACTCTGGGGGTGCCAAGAAAAAATGCCATATCGTTATCTGACGTGATACAGAAAGCGCTGTTAACCGGACCCCAGTCTGCCACCCCCACCAGCCCAAGACCGTCGGTGGGTACACCGTTAATGTAACGGGCCCGGGGCGGAACAACCTGAACATAAAGGTCCGGTGCCGTGAGTGCAGACGTGTTGAGGTCGCCGGTTGAATAAATCGGCATGAGAGAGACTCCGTAAACTTAAGCGAATGATGAAAAAGCAGGTTTACTGCGTGACCGGGTGCCCGTTCAGGGTGACTGCAATCTCGGTCACTTCAGGTGCGCTGATGGTCTGGGTGGTGGCGAAATTCACGCTGAAGATCAGGTCACGCCGGTAGACATGCCAGTTCTCTGACCTGTCCGAATCAAACTGACGCGTATAAAGGAGCTGCGCGGGGGCGCCGTCGTCAAGGTCGATATGGCACTGTTCAGAGAGTGCCGCATCAATGGCACTGCCGATGCGGTCTCTGAGCCCGGGCGCAGGTGCCCAGACAGTGATCTGGAAATCCTTTATCTGCCTGCGCAGTTCCCTGACAGCCTTTCCCGCAGTCGTGACAGAGAGGCTGAGTTGTGTCACCAGCATGATGCAGAGGCTGCTGCCTATAGTGAATGACCCGGGCAGTCTGACAGAGAGAACATAAAGCGCCTTTTCGGCTTTAGTGCCTGCCCGGAAGTGGAAGGTGTACGTTTTCCCGTTAAGGGCTATCTGCACGTTAGTCAGTGCGGACGCCACACCGGCAACACTTATCGTTGTGCCGTTCACTGTAAACTGCAGCGTGGGTTTTCCCTGCGCCAGAGTGAGGTAAGGCCTGCCCAGCGCCGTGCTGATTTTACGCTCTGCTGGCAGCGGCCAGACGGAGACATGCACGCCTCCCTTCTCAATATCCTGCTGCAGTGTGCCCGGCACCGGCCAGCCCGGATAAATTTTCACGGAGGTATTTACGATGCCCGGTAACTGGCTGCCGCCCGGATAAACTACGTCTGCAACACGACGGGCAAGATAACGGGCAACATCATCGGTACTTGCCATGTTACACCGTCACCAGAAGCGCCGTCAGACGCCAGCCCATGTCTGTGAGTTCCGTGCCGCTGACGACATAACGCTGCCCGGCTGCATCCGTCACAAAATCCCCGGCATGAAGAGACAGGCCTCTGAATGAAGGCATCAGAATATTGTGCCAGGCACTGCGCGTCTCACCCGGCAACTTAAGCGGGCTGTGCTCACCGCCACGGCTGAGCAGAATACTGGCAGGCCAGCCTGACATTATAAGCTTCTCACTGGCGGCTGTAGTGCCACTGTAATCCTGCACTCCGCTATCGGAACCTGCCTGCGAGGTGCGCCGGATGCTCACAAGCCGCTCAGTCCTGACGCAAAGAACGGGCTGCAGCAACGGCATGGCGGCCACGAAAAAGGTCCCCCCGGTGGACACCATGATATCGCCCGCCTCAAACCCTTCCGCATCAAAAATACCAATACGGGTAGCCTGCCCAAACCGGACTGCCCGCGCATAGTGGTAATCAGTGGCAAATGAGGCCGACAGCTCCCGCAGCGGCTGCGCATCCAGCGGACTGAACGGTGATACTGCCCGGTAATGACGGGCAGTACTGCCCAGGCGTTTCGCGGCCTTCCCGTTACCCTGGTTCACCTTCGCCGCCAGCTGCTGTGCGTCCATGTCAGCACCGGGTCACAGGTGTGGTGCCATTGCTCAGCGACGGACCCGGCGGGATACCAAGGAGTCCGCAGAGCTGGCGACGCCACTGATTGTAGAGGCGGGTACGGTCTGACACTTCTGACCGGTTGCGCTGCCAGACAGCCGCTTTATCCGTATCAAGGTTGTCTGCCGCATGTGTAATCCCCCATTCCAGACTGGCCAGTGTCGTCAGATAGTTCACCACGATGGCTTCATCCTCAGCCCGCAGCGACGTCAGCCGGTGAGCCAGCGTCTGGAACCGGCCTGAGGTGACCTGTGCGTAAGCCGCATCACTGCGATCGTCAGGAGACGTGTCGCCGGTCATGGGATAGCCCATATAGCGACGTGCATCTACCTGCTGCTGGGGAGTCAGCATGTATGACCTCATCTGAAAGGGTTTTGGCTGAAATGGCTGAGCAGGACTAACCCAGGAGCAGGGCAGTATGCTGAGGCTTGATGTTCTGACAGCCCCAGGCCGCGGCGATTTCGTAGCGAACGCGGCGGTACTGTTTGTACATTGAGACTTCGAACGACATGTTGGTGCGCGGATCGGTGATCATCATGCGGTCATCCGCCATGTCGCCTTCTTCCGGCAGCGCCGGGGCGCGTGTGGCCAGGATGATGGCAGAGCGGCTGAAGGCGAAGTTGGCGGTAAATTTACCGACGACTTTGAGCTCAGCACCTTTCAGAATGTCTTCGCGCAGGCCCGGAGCAAAAATGTGGACACCTTTGTCCGCATCCACACGGGCAATGATGTATTTCTGGCTGCCTGCGATGATCACATCACCGGGGGAAATCTGTCCTGCTGGAATCGCGACCGGGATATAATGTGACCCGACAGCAATTTTGTCATCTCCGCCGAGTTTATACGCAGTCCCCGCCGGGCCATTCAGCGATGCCACACCTGCCGACTCACGCAGGGTAAAGCCATGCAGTTCGAGCAGCGTGCCCTGCGCACGTAATGCCGTGGTGCCTGCCTCATTGGCTTTAGTCAGCTGCGCCATGGTGCGCAGTGCGGCACCGGCTGTGGTGTCGATAACGCATTGCAGATCGCTCAATGGTGCGCCATTGTCAGTGAGGATTTTACGCACCTGCGCCGTATCGGTAAGCGTGTCTTTGAACGGTGTTTTACCCGCTTCACCGGCTGCACGAGATGCGCGACGAAACAGTTGCCCCAGGTCAGATTCAATTTCATTGACCAGGGTACGCATCGCCTGTGTAACCTGGTCACGGCGGATGCCATGATAACCCGGTCCGTATTTGATTCTTTTCTGCTCTTCACCTTCCCAGCGGAACGGCACCATTCGCGATTTCGTAATGGCCAGCGGCACATTACCAATATCCTGGTCACCGTCATCCGGCGGCAGCTGTCCGGGTTTCACATCTTCAGCCTTTGAGGCAGGCGTCATCGGAATGCGGATCGGCTGATTGAGTGCCGCACGCTCTGCGGACGCATCCAGCGTAATGGACGGAATGAACCCGCAAAGTTCACGGGACACAATGTCCAGCGACTGATACAGGTCGGGAATGAGTTGAGTCAGGGTATTAGACATGCAGGGTTATCCTGTTAATCAGTAATCTGTACACCCGCACAGGCCCGTTCGCTCTGCTCCTGAGGGCTGAGGGATTCGAACTGTGCACGGGTAAGTGTGTTTGAGCTGCTGTTGCCATTTCCGCCGGAGGAGCCGCCGCCTGATGCGCCGGTTCCTTTGAGGATCTGGTCTTTATACGGATAGTGCTCAACGAGAATGCTCAGCGCTTCATCAAACCCCGCTGCTTCACCGGGTCTGACCGCACTGAAGATTTTGTTTCCGTCGCGATCAAACGCCGTGACGGCGTCACCGACGACCTGAAAGTTGCTGCCGAAACGGGCTTCCACCAGGTCAGCCGGAATACTCATCTTCTCGGCGATGAATTTTGAACGGGCAAAACTGCCGCCAATTTTCTCCGCCGTGAGCTTCTGGCTCAGGTCGTCGCGTTCTTTCACAATGGGGGCATACTTCTCCTCCAGTGCACGAACAGCTTCAGTACGGACCTTATCGATTTCACCGGCATCCACCAGCGTCTTGTCTTGCAGGTTCTTCACGGTGTCCAGTGCCGCCAGCGCAGCAGCCGGATCATCAATCCCTTCAAAGGTCTTAAGCTGCGTTTCCGCACTCTCAGCACGTTCACGGTGAGACTTAGCCTCACCATTAAGGCGTGAGATGGTCTGCAGGGTGCCGGGAACATCAAATGGCAGTTCCTTGCCGTCGTCCTGCACGTACACGGGTTTGCCATCGTTTACGACCACATGGCCGTTCTCATCGAGTTTCAGTTTCATCAGGGTCATCCAACCGTATAAGAGCCATCCGGCCCGTGACGCCGTGCTGCATCCGCAGCGGCCGGCAATAAAAAAGGCCCCTGCATGTGCACGGGCCCGGAAAGCGTTAAACCGGCGGTGTGGTGACCGGCTTAACTGGCAAAGGTGGTGGCATGGCACGTATCCGCGCCTGCTCTTCCGACCAGCGGAGCTCGCTGTTGATGAGGCCGCGGCGCTGTATCTCGTTAAACAGCGTCTCATCGGACAGCGCCCGCGTTTTATACATGTCCACCAGGAAGTCAGCTGACGCTTCAGCAAGGGTAGTGGCACCAAAATCGCTGAAGATGGTGACGTGCCCGCCTTCAGGCTCACCCGTCCATTCCGCCAGATACTGCAGTGCAAGACGCGCTGCATCGGTAAGGTCGCAGACCATGCGCTGCAGAGCACTGGTGCTCGCCTCGTTATCGGTCAGCGTCTGCACCACGGTGCGGTGGCCGGGTTTTACCACCAGCAGTTCTGCCCCCACCTGGCGCATCTTTTCCTCAAGGTCGAGGATGTCTGTGCGACCGGCCTCGATAGCTTTGCCGCTGTGCTCAACATAACGCAGGTCGGCGTCATCTTCTTCTGACAGAATGGCCGATGCCGCACCAACCGAAATGGGACCATCACCGAGCTTTTTACCGAAGAGCACCGGTACGCGGGCGACATGCAGGATGGTCTGCTGATCACTGCGGGACTGCCAGTGTTCGACGTTGAGCCAGGCCAGTTCAGCCAGCGGCGGCCGGCCGTTCATAAAGCCGCGTTTGTCGCCGTAGACCGGGACAAAAGTGATTTTTTTCAAGCTGGTGGTGCCTTCGTCATGCAGCTGCCATTCCAGTGCACCGGTTATGGCATCAGGCTTTTCGCGGTAAACCCGCCAGCGGCCGGGAGTCAGTACCCTGACCTGCTCAATGTTTTTCACGACAAACTCATTCTGCGGGTCACGCTCACTGATCGTTTCGACAAAGCGCAGCAGCGTGAACGTCTCCTGCCCGTTGATCCGTTCTGAGTCGTAATCCAGCAGGCTGGTGGCATTCACCCTGACGAAATAAGGCCGCAGCCCGCGCAGGCGCTCTTCAGCCAGAGAGAGCTTTTTATCCGCAGGTGGATGTTCGACAAGGATGCCGCAGAGGCCAAAGGCCATCGCCTCTTCAAAGGTGTCAGCAAGAAAGGAGTGCAGATTGGTGCCCTGCAGGTCCACATCCCGGAACATCTCACGTATGCGTGCAGGCACAGCTTCATCATTCCAGGTCACCGGTCGGGAAAAGGGTTTGCCGCTGAGTACCTCCACCGTGCGGGAGAACGCCGGAAACAGCGTGGCCACTGCGAGCCGGTTCTGGTAGAACGCCTCTTCTTCGTTAGGCCATCTGGGCAGGTAGGTTTTGCCTGACTGCCGCATCGCGGCAGTGCCGCCAAGCAGCGTGCTGATCATGGGCCAGCATCCGGCCATCGACTCGATTTTTGGCGATCGCTTACGGACGTCGTTGCTCATGATGAAGTTCAGTTATGCTGAAAAGGGACGCACTGTCGTGCCTTTCGGCTGGAACAGTTCTGTGATGGCCCAGACCAGCGCATCCAGCCGGTCAGGCGATTTCTTCGCGTTAGCGGGCACATATTCCAGCAGCTGGTTTTCGAGCTGGTAGAGGTTGCCGCGGTGAGCAACCCGCCCCTGTTCATAAAGCGCAGAGATGGGCTCTGCCCGGGCAAATTTGCCCCTGCTGGCATGGACGCGGACGATGCGCCCGCGAAAGCCCGCATTGCGCAGGGTATCTTCGGCCATATCACCGCCCTGGTTGGTTTCAATGACGATGGCTTCAGCGTGGTGCTCCTCATACGCCCTGATGGCGCGCTTCGCCCAGCCATTGGGCGAGTACTTCCCGGAGTAATCGGCATCTGCAGAGAACAGCCGGTCATTGCCGCGCCCGTAACTGCTCGCCACGACAATACCGGTTTCGTCACTCTCTTCGCTGTTTGTCGCCTGCGGGTCGATGGCAACGACCGTCCGCGACGGCTGCAGGGTGATATCCAGCGCACGCGCACAGGACATCATCGCTTCGGTCCAGAGTGCGCCATCAGCATTAAACCGGCGGGGCCGCTGCATGTACTGCGCTTCCGCGGTACGCCGGTGTGAAAACAGAGAGACGCGATGCGATTCGTTGTGCTTGTAAGGCCAGAGCCAGCCGTCACGCAGACCATGATCGATGGGGATCGCGTGCGTGTTTTCCGGGTAAACCAGCGAATACGGTTCGCTGTTATCAATCAGCACCGGCAGGTTCAGGTGGTGCCACTGTTCGCCGCTGCCACCACGCAGCAGGTATCCGCTGAGATCGTGGTAGTGAATGCGCTGCATGATGACCACGATGGGCGTGGTCTCAATAGCCAGACGGGAACGAATGGTTTCGTTGAAGCGGGTGTTGACCCCGACGCGTATGGTTTCGCTGTAGGCGTCGTCAGGTTTGACCGGGTCGTCAATGATCAGACTGCCCTGCCACCCCGGCTCCATGTGTCCGGCACGAAAGCCGGTAACCTGCCCCGCAGCGGACGAGGCATACACCCCGCCGCCGTGTTCGGTCCACCACATGGCTTTACTGTCGGCATCATCGCGCAGCGCCATCGGCCACATGGCCTGAAAGGCAGCAGACTTCACGATGCTGCGCGTGGTTGACGAGTTCAGTAATGCCAGGTTGTGGGAATACGACAGGTGCATGAAGCGTGCACGGCGGTTCAGCGCCAGCCCGCGGCCCATCATGTTGATGGTGGCCAGTTCCGTTTTAGTGTAGCCCGGGGGCACATTGATGATGAGTCGCCGGATGTCGCCATCAATCACCCGGTCCAGCGTCCGCTGAATCACCTGATGATGAGGCGCGACGATCATTCTGCTGCCAGTTCGCTGCTTAAAGAAGTAGCGGGTAAAGTACATCCCGTCCTCTTCACACTCTATGCGGCGTGCAGCGGTCTTAAAGTCAGCAGTCGTCATCCTCCAGCATTTCCCGGCGCGCCTGCCGGTATTCCTCGCGTGAAAGCAGCGCAACCTCAAGCGGGCCGCCGTCTCTGCCGGTCAGTGATGTCGCGGCCTGTTCGCGGAACGCCTGCACTGAGATGTGTTTGCCGAGCAGCTCCAGATTTCTGACTTTGTCCGGCCACTTAATCTTTTTCAGGATACCGACCATCTCGCGCTCTTCGCCACGGCCTTCAAACATCTCGGCCAGATCGAATCCGCTCAAGTAGCGTCGCCATGATGAAGGCCATTGCGACACAGGTTTGATGCTCATGTCATCGGTCATAATGTCGAGCACGTCCATCTGGTCAATTTCGATCAGGCGGTTAAGAACATATGCAGCATCAATGTTTATTTGTTTATTACGCTGTAATTTGAGATCTGAAATACGGTTCTGAATATTAATCTTTGATAAGTTTTGAGCACCCTGCACATTCGCGGCCTTTGCACTGTATCCCGCCCGGATAGCAGCCTGGGTGGCGTTCAAATCGATGAGGTACTCGCGACAGAACATTTCTTGTTTGTCGGTGAGTGCCATAGTTTTTTCTCATAAATATATGGAACATGGAGAATTTGATGGAGAAGCATACTTTTAAAAGCATCGAGTATGACATTGAGGTAGTAGACGGTAAGCCTGTTGCTGCCTACCTTAACGGCAAACGCATAACTGGTCCGCTAGCAGAAGAAATATTAAAAGATTTTGAAAAAAAACAACCACAACTTACCCCCACACCAAAGAGACCTAAGCCCTAAACATTAGATGCCGCCTCCCATAAAAAAACCTCCCGGAGGCGGCTTAATTTAATTCTTTATTATTACACCAAAGGCGCAAGCGACCTTGTATGGATCTGAATTTGCATACTTGGCTGTCCTTGGATGTGCCCCTCAAGGATGTGGTACCCCATGACAGGCTTAACTTTTAGCTCAAGATGAAATTCCTTGATTGGGCCAAAAACAGAGGTGGCCTGATCATTGAACCTAGTCACTTTAAGCAGAGCAGATTCTTCAGTGATATCACCTTGGTAAAAGTATGCATAATCGCCACCGTTAACCTTTCCATCTTTAACAGTAACAATGCCAACACCGAAGTCCTGCTGATTACTCTTGAAATTCACATGATAAAGTCCGTCTTTCATTGTAATCTCCGAATGTTTAAGGAAACTACACATTACCCTCAGGATTAATCCCAGTGAAGCAAATCTTTCTCACAGCTTCGCGACGATTTACATCGCGGCTAACCGTTAGCCCTTGTCGAAGAGATTCGTCATCAGGTGCACTCTCAAAAGCGCCTTGAGATAATATATTAGGGATTAGTCGGCTTTTGTGTCTAACCAGTCTGCTGCAGATCTCATTTGTTTGATTGCTTCGGTTTTAGCCAACTTTTCTAACTCAGCTAAAGTTGTTTCCACTTCATACGGTAACTTCAGATACAAAGCCACGTTTTCACCACCCGAGTCAGGGTCAGTATAAATCGTCACTTCCGCATAGACGGACTTCCCTTCAACTCGGGTAAAATTTCCAATCTCAATTTCCATAATTCACTCAGGTAAAAACCATTTACTGAGGATTATGCATTACTGCCAACTGAGCTGAAACGTGAAAAAGAGCGATATCATTTTAGGTTTTGTTCTCTGATGTACTGCTGCAGCCCAGCTATTTGCTTTCCGGCGACTTCGATTCGCTCTCTGAGGGTGAAATAATCCCGTTGAGCGGAGTCATCAGGTCGGGTGCAGGCTTCATTAACCATGCAGGCGGCGGCACGCTTAGCAGGCGACATGGTGGAACCACGGGTCTTGAACTGCAGCCGACGCTTGCCAGCAGTAACATCATCACGCAAATGATCGATAGTCGCTTTAGCATCTGCTAATTCCTTCGTGTATTTCTCATCGAGAGCAGCAACATCACGTTGACGTGTCTGCATATCAGTGATGATTTCGTTTGCCTGCTTGAGGCTTACAACTGCCCTGTCCCACCGAGCCTTATAGTCGATAGCGTTGCCACGATAAAACAGGGCAAATGCAGTAACAGTTATTATTGAAGCCAACGAAATCAGTATGACCGCAATAACTGCTTTAGACTTACAGGTCATCGCTGCTCTCCGCCAGGCAAAGTGCACGTTCAGTTTCGCGGCGATTCATCAGCCCTCTCCACTTTCTGCCGCCCGCAAAGACCCATCGGCGCATTTCACTGCACGCACCCGTCTTGTCGCCTGCGTTGAGCTTTTTCAGAAGGGAAGACCGGGAAAAAGCGTCAGTACCGGTGTTATAGGCAAAGCTGTAGAGTGCGGCGCGCTGGTAATCGCTGAGGGGGACCATGACAAGACTGTCAACGACGGCCTGAACAGGTTTCAGGTCTGCGTGAAGCAGACTGTCGCATTCCTGGTCGGTGTAGGTTTTATTTCTGACAATGTCGGGGCCGGTGTGACCATCACATACCGTGAGCACACCGGCGACATCCCGATAGGGAACATAACGACGCCCTTCCAGACCATCCGGACCGCCGAGCAGCGTAATTGCCAGAGTCAGGGCACCCGCACCGGCTGCAGCCAGAAGTCTGTTACGCAGCGCTGCCGGTATGGCCATTTTCAGCGCGGCTCTTCATGGCAGGCGCAGCGCAGTGCCTTGATTTCTGCCAGTGTTGCCTTGCGCCGGTAATACCCGTTGGTGATGCAGGTGATAGTCGCGAGGCTTATGCCGGCCAGAACGCCGACGGCGCTCCATTCTTCCGGGCTGAAAAAGGTCAGGACGCCATGGACAACTTCGCCTGCGGATACGCCGTATGCGATGCCGGTAGTGAGTTTGCTCATCAGGAGTTGCCGCGCAGAAAGGGAGAAAGAGAGCCGGAGCCGGTGGATGAGCAGGATACGCTGACGGCAGCCGGCCATAAAAAAAGCCCTGACAAAAATGCCAGGGCTGAATTGAAATTTCTCAAGGGTCATTTACCCATCGTTGGAGTCAATCTAACACAAAAAATGGAAAAGTAAATAGCGAGCTATCACATCGCTACGTTAATTATCGCTCGCTATTTAGTAATGCGCGATAACATCTTCTCAGCCCAGGCTTCTTCCCGGTGCAGCTCGGCGACCAGAAACTCCAGCAACTGCTTCATGCTTTTGTTCCACGTATCCAGCGTAACAGCCTGCGTGACCTGACACACCGCCCTGAACACAACAGCGGAAGGTATACGTTCAAAGCCGCGCCCGGAACACCGCTTACAGGGCTGATAAACCGGCACACCCTGGAATCGTGTCATCACACGGTTAACCGCTTCCCCTCGCCCTTTGCAGTCCTTGCAGGCTGCCCGCACGACACCTTTTCCGTTACATTTGCTGCAGCACTTTCCGTTGTGCAGCCCTGTGCCGTGACAGGCATGACATGGCGATTCGGTATCCGGGCTGCGCGCATAATCAAGAAAGGCATAGCCCGCGATGACCGTAACCACCGCCATTCGCTCATCTTCGGGCAATTTAGAGAGGGCCGGATAATGCACTGATGCCGTCATTCCGGTCTTAGTGAGCAACTCTACAGCGCGGTCTCTGTCATGGTGACTGAGCTGCATTTTGCCAAAGAAGGCAGAATAACCGAGAGGGGCTCGCTTTTGTGTCATACCCAGTGCAGCCATCACATCGCTGCCGGTCATGTCATCAGGTGAACGGGAGGACGGGCGGGTGAAAGGCGAAACGGAGCGCGGGTTGTGATACTTAACAACACTTTCAAGTTTCATCGTAGTGACTCTGTGCCGGTAAGAAAGTTACCGGCACTATGAGTCGGTTAAGATTCATTTTTCTGAATGCCTGCAGACGCGTTCCCGCGAATGAAAAATGAATTTCTGAACAAATTTTTCCCTGGGCAGCTGGTGTCTGCCCTTCTCCGTCACCCGGCACCACAATTCAATGAGCGCTTCACCAGAATGGTGACGGGGGCTGGCCCCTTTCTTCCACCCGATAAGTGTGGAAGCCACCACATCCAGTTCGTCTGCGATGTCCTGCAGAGAGTAACCGGAACGGCTCAGGTCGGTGAGGATCCGAAACCAGTCGATTTTATGAATATTGATGACAGGCACGCGACTTCCCCTGCTGTTAGAGCCTGAGTAAATCTTTAAGATTCCTGACGCCCAGCTTATTGGCACAGTTTTTCCGGTGCTGATAGACCGTCCGGATTTGGATCCCCAGCAATGAAGAGTGATGCCGGACATCCATTCCGTTCAAAAATCCATCAATAACGGCATGCTCGCGCAGGGTTATTCTGCAGTTTTCTCTTTCAGAACGCTTTCTCTCCAGATAGCGTCTGAGCACAAACGCGATGTATGAAACGGGCATGGATACATCCAGAACAAACTCCATATCACAGACGCGGTTCAGAAGACTCCTTTTCCGGCTGTCCAGAAGAGCCTGACTGTCTGAAAAAACCAGCACGTTACCGTTTGTTTTACGCACCAGCGTGAGAAATAAGCTAAACCAGTCCGGAAAGAAGTCATCGTACCCCAGGCAGATAACGGCGAGATGATAGCGACCCGGATATCTGTTCGCTTCATGACTGCTGAATTTCAGGCCGTTTCCGCACGTTAATACTGTCAGATTTCTTTTACTGCATGCGGCGTGTATAAGACTGAATAGTCCATAATGTAAAACATTGTTGTCTCCGATGACGACAATACGGCCTTCTTTGCTTTTCATATCCTGCCTTCCGTATTAAGCAGTTCATCCCAAAAGGATTTACATCCACCCTCCTAATGACGCGTATTATTACTACTCATATCCTGCAGGACATTCAATGCAATCGTTTGCCCGACAGAAATGCCAAACAAAACCACCCCTTTAACCTGTTGATTAAAATAAGTTAAAGTCATACCAGGAAAAGTATTAGGAGTAACTTTCAGACTCCTGTTAGCACCCATTCCTACCCAAAATGAATTCTGACGAGCCTGAATAATAGAAGGCGGATTTATACTTTCATACAGACACTCACATATCGGTTAAATTCACATCGTGAAAATTACCTTTCAGTCATGAAAAAATAGGGAAGATAATGAGAGGAGTACTGTTTTTCCACTCCCGGAAAGGAAGTGTTACATGATGCTATGGGGTATCTTAAAACCATCCTGAGACAAACTGAAAAAACAAAGCCCATATTACTTCAGATGAGATGGCTGGCATGACCGAGGGTGCCGACGCGGAACAATACTGAAACAGCTGACACCATTACGCGTGCAATTCAGTGACTGCGTGATAGCACTATTGACAGTATAGCCTGCTCCAATTGTCTTAAATTCATTGAACAGCAGATGAAATGAAGTCTGGCGACCGCCGGAAGCCGATCAGGATGATCCCGTTGCGTCTTTGAGGCCCATCAGAATTACCCTACAGCAGCGCAGCACAACAGGACTGAGAAGGTCAATACACATCTCCCTTTAAGTCATCAGAGAGAACATGCCCCCTGTCGGGATACCTCTGCAGACACCGCACGCAGGGCACTGTACTGTCATCAGCAAAAAGGGATATGAAAAGACGATCAATGCCAGGTCAGGTCATCGTAACTGTCGGTTGAGTTCATGGTGAATTCTCCCATGGCACTTCTCTGTAGTGCATCGCGCCTTTTGATTTCGTCGCTGACATCATTGATTGCCAGTTTCAGGGCATCAATCCTGTGTATATCACTCTCTGTTTTGAGAAAACTGTTCAGCTTGTTCAGTATGCCCGGCCATGAGACACGTGTGTTGTCATTGAGTATGGCGAGAGTCGCTTCCCCGATGAGCACATCACGCAGCAATTGCATATCCTGTTCTGTCATGACTGCAGCTGGTCTCCTGTCTCACGACACCGAAAAGGTGGGCAGTAAAATCACACTCATTTGCTGAACAAAAGCTCAATCAGCGCATGCAACTGCTGTTCTTCTGCATCAGATGAAGCCTTATCAAGACGTACAATCAGCCTTAAGCAGATAGCTTTGCGATTCAGTGTCTGACCTGAACGGAGGATCTCAGCAACAACTGAACCAAGCGTTTCCTGCTGCGAGAGCAGATTTGCACGGCTGAAATAGTCAGCGATATCGCTGTTGGAACCTGTGCTGCTCAGATTCAGTTGCATGACTAACTCCACTGTATGATTCGAAAATGACGTATTTTGCGTAAATTATACAAAATATGTAAATCTGTACAGGTATATCCGCTTCGCTTACAATAATTACTGGCCAGGACAGATGCCGGAGAGTATCCATCCGGATGTTGTACTGCTACAGCCTGATTTGAGCCCTATCTGGCCCATGGCAAATCAGACACACGGGTTGTGTAGGCAGGGGACAGCATGTCTCTTTTCATCGACCAGGATTTCTGGATACCCTGCCCCGCAAAAAAGAGACTGGCCTTGCCACTCTGATTAAGCCCGTCAACCACCCGCATCAGAGCATAACTGTTCGCCAGCGGACGGTATTCATCAAACAGACTGAGCTGGGCCACACCCTGGCTATAGAAGTCGCATTGAGCTTTTTACTGATACGAAGCCCCCACTCCCCATACATCCTCAACAGGCACAAGCGCCATTAGCTTTCGCTGCCGGTCGATATTCGACAGGTCGACGACACCGCCAGTCTGCTTCCACTTCTTGGCGGCGTGATTTGCCAGCTTGGCCAGCGTTTTGGTCTGGGTACGATGCTAGCCTTAAAATTGCCACATACGCCATTCAGGTCAGGTCTGCCGGCTGCAGAAACCGCATACCCACTGACCAGGCAGGTTGAAACCGAGTCATTCGGCAAGGCAACTACGCTATTATTATGATTTATCATCTGTAACTTAATGGCTGCTCATCAGCTTTTCGACTCTAGAGTTATTTCATTATAAATCAGAGAACTGTATCAGGCTTCCTACTTACGACTGGTTTTCTTTAAAACATTTTACTTTTCGTACACCATAAGCCAAACCTTGCAAATGCGCGATTTGTGCTGACATACTTCTCTGCATTGATTCACAGCCACCAATGGGTAATTCGTGAGATTTTCACTTCATGATATGTCGATTTTTATCAGTTTCATTTTTTGTGCATTAGCTATTTTACTTTCCTTTTTCTTCGCAAAAAAAGCCCTAATCCGCTTTAAATACGCCAGAAATCTGAAAGACTTTAAATCCATCAGGCATATGTTAAATAAACTCTCTCACAGGAATGGTGGAAGTCCGAATTCGGAATCGCTCAGAATAGAGTCTGTGAAGAGTATTCTTTATGTCATTACTTATTTTACGGCATCCTTACTGGTCCTGATTTTTACAGGCTGGGTATTATCACAAATCTGATTACTGACATCCTTCGGCATCTATGCATAACTCACAGGCCCTTTCTTAATTCATAGGGCGAAATGCACTTTTTTGTTCAAAATACGTTTACAAACATGGTGAGCTTACTCTTATCTTAACGCCCAGAATTCCTTTGCGTTAGTTAAATGTGCAAAGTGATGCAATCAATGATGCAATCAAGTTACACATTGATTCAGGTTGTGCTATTACTGGTTCCATGCTTCATTTCCTGATTAAAAAAATGGTTAACTCGCTTTTTATACGCTGGGCTATGCAGATTCGGCAACAGACTCAGCGCCCTGCTTATCTTCGCATAGCTGACTTCATTGCTGAAGGTGTGGCCTCGGGTGAGCTGCCTTCGCGCTATCGTTTGCCTCCGTTACGTGAGCTGGCAGAGATGCTTGACCTTAACTATTCAACAGTAACACGGGGTTACGCTGAAGCTCGCCGCAGGGGTCTGATTGATTCCCGACCGGGTTTAGGCAGCTTTATTCGCAATAAAGCCTCTTCCGCTTCAGCCTTACCTGTCAGCAGTTATGAAATGACGATGAATGCGCCGGTTGAGCCTGCTGTTCCCGCTCTGGAAGAAGCGTTAAGAACGGGGGCGATAAACCTTTTCAACACAACGGATATGCTGAGCCTTATGCGTTACCAGAATTTTGGAGGTAACTCAGAGGACAAAGCCGCCGCAATAATCTGGATGAATCGTAAACTAAACATCTCCAGCGATGCTGAAGTCCTTGTCTGCCCGGGAATACACAGCGCGCTGTTTGGGCTGATGACACTGTTCAAACGCAGAAAAGGATATATTTGTGTTAGCAGTCTTGTATATCCAGGTATGAAGGCAATCGCAAACCATCTTGATATCAGGCTGAAAGCAGTGCTTTGTGATGAATATGGCCCGGACCCATCTGTACTTGACGCCCATTGCAGAGCGGGTGAAGTGACTGCATTGTATATCAACCCGACACTTCACAATCCGACTACGTTAACCATCCCTGAATTCAGGCGGCGGGAACTGGCGGAAGTCTGTCGGCGTTATAACATTTCAGTAATTGAAGACGATGCGTATGCAGCGCTCAGCGATAACCACTTGCCGGCGTTTGCAGAACTGCTACCGGAACTGACATGGTACGTGACTGGCATGTCCAAGTGTTTCGGCCCGGGACTGCGTATTGCTTTTCTTAAGGGGCCAGGTGGCCGCGCAACAGAACGCCTGTCCGTTGTTCTGCGGGCGCTCACAGTAATGTCCAGCCCGTTTACGAATGCGCTGGCGCGACAGTGGATAAATGACGGTACGGCTGACCGCATGCTGATTGAAATTAAAAATGAGGCAAAAGTGAGACAAAAGATGGCCTCATTCTACCTCTCCACCTGTCAGTATCAGGCCGATCAGAATGGATATCATCTCTGGATGCCCCTTCCCAAGATAATTAATTCAAACTCTTCTGATGTGGCAGCCAAACTCAGGGAAAAGGGGATTAGTGCTGTGTCAGGTGTTGCCTTCTGTACGGATAATAACCCTGTCGAAGCATTACGCCTCTGCCTGGGTGGCTCTCAGACCCGTGAACAATGTGAAGAGAAACTTAAAACCCTGTCTGAAATGCTGGCTGATCCCTTTTATTTTTCAGGGATGGCCATATGAAACATTTAATTAACGCATCAGATTGTGCTGTAACGTTATGGCTTCTGTTCGCAGCCTCAACAATCTAATGACCATTAAATACAACTGGCTGATAAGGCTTTAGAAATGATAAATGACCTCAATAGCGTCCTGCAGAATGAGTTAAACAGAATTAACAAAGCGGAGAATCGTAACGATCGTCCCTATTTCGATGTATCCTTCATAAGGCAATACCCTGGCCTTTACGGCTTAATGTGTTTTTTGTTTGTTCTTACAATGAGTCTTCTGCTGTATTCTGACTCTTTCGGCAACATCGAATACATTGTTTGTGTCCTGATATTTGCGGTCTGCAACTTCTTTTTCTTTTTCCACATTAATCCCTCTTATCAGGTCAATGATATTGATAGAGGTGCCTGGAAAAACTGCTATACAGGTGACTGGTATATGGAAGTCCATGTACGTAAAGAGTTCATAGATTCGCTTCTGAACGGAAATATACTCACTGAGGCAGAAAAAAAGACTCTCATATCTCATTATGAGAAAAAAGGTCATCTTTACTTCGCAGACATTTATCGCCTCCGGAACAGATAATTCTGCGCTCAGGGTTGCATGCAACCCTGAACCCTGCCTTTGATTCAGCGCTGAAGCGTATCTTAAGTACGTAAAGCGCCATTTTACTGAGCGCTTTCATTGGTGCAGCACAGCCCTCAGCAATGATATGTACCTTCAAACCATGAGCCTTCAGTGAAAGCGCGGTGTGCGTGACATAGTGCTGCGTGAGCATGTCTGTCAGGTAGAGTTCGTTAGCCATTATCTTTCAGAAGTGCCTCAGGATAGGTTTCGAAAAAGCTGTCAGCTTCTTTTCACTATTATCGGCGCACCCAAAAGTGGAGCTAAGATGTCAGGATGGATATTCACCCCCTCATTGTCAGGTGTGCAGAACGCGCCATAAGGTGAAGTAACATGCTGAATGCAAATAATCAGCCACCCTGCTTCACTTGCTTTCTCAAAGCACGCATACCGGCTTTACAGGCAGCATGCGTTTCCTCACGCGGAAATGCTCCTCCAGGGAAGTAATCATTCTGGATAAGGACAACTATCTGCGCATTTTTCATATTTATCTTCAGGCTGATGCTGGCAACTGACAAATTGAGTTAGTCTGTGTAGGTTAAGGGTAATTTCCGCGTTGAAAGGAGCCTGATGGTTTCTTGCCAGTGCTATTCAGCATTCGCCTAGAGATTCAATAAGCCTGCCAGTTCAAGCGCAACCCGTAAAGTTAACTTCGGGTCATATTTTACTGAACCCAGCCATGGTTCATCTGCCGCAGAGCATACACTCCCACATGAGCCGGTCCGTCTGACATGATCGCACTTCATTTACAGGTCACTATGTAATACATGCGGTGATAAGCGTAACGCTTTGCCACACAGAATGCAGTTTCCCTGCCCTGCTGCATTACCACCTCGGTGGTATTCAGTATCTGCTGCCAGTAGTCTGTGAAGTTGTCGTGAGCTGAACGCATTTCTGGTTGCAACTACAGCTCTTTTGATTCCCTCTGCGCGAGCTGACTATGCTCTCATTAGAACAGGAGATTTCGATGTCCTGAAAGCACAGAAGCCATCCCGAGGATGGCTTCTGAAGTACGTGAGCAGCGAATAATGTCCTGCAGCACGCCCTTTAAGGTTGTATTAAAAAAGCGATAAGTAGGTTTATCAAACAGTATTTGTGCGGAATACGCTGACAGCATCCCTCAGATTAGCTGCCCGGCTTGCAAGCTCATCAGCGGACGATGCTGATTCTTCAACCAGCACAGCATTCTGCTGCGTCACCTGATCCATCTGCGTCACCGCAATATTTATCTGCGATACGCCGGCGCTCTGCTCTTCAGAAGAAGATGAAATTTCCCTGACCAGCTGCGCTGTCTGTTCAATCGCATCCATACTTTCCTTAACTTTTTCACCGGCATCCCGTGCCATTGAAATGCCCTGCTCCGCATTCTCCACCGACTGTTCGATCAGCCCTTTAATTTCCTTCGCCGCACCAGCCGAGCGCTGTGCCAGTGCCCTGACTTCCGACGCAACAACGGCAAAACCTTTGCCGTGCTCACCGGCCCGCGCAGCTTCAACGGCCGCGTTTAACGCGAGAATATTCGTCTGAAACGCAATCCCGTCAATGACAGAGATAATTTCCTTGATCTGCCCTGCACTGCTGCTTATTTTTTCCATAGAACCCAGCACGGATTCCATGGCCTGGCCACCACGCAGTGCCGCGCTGGTAGCGGAGCCAGCCATTTCAGCTGCATGGCGGGTATTTTCAGCATTGTTGCCGATGATTGAAGAGAGCTGTTCCATACTGGCGGCCGTTTCAGCCAGCGATGCAGCCTGCTCTTCCGTTCGCGCAGAGAGATCGCCATTACCGCGGGCAATCTCCTCAGATGAGGTGGCAATAGTGACAGCATTACTTTTAATATTCTCTACTGTCACTGTCAGCCGCTGACTCATCTGCAGTAATGCCCTGAGCAGTCCGGCTGTTTCATTTCGCCCTGTCACGGAAAAAGATGTGGTCAGATCGCCTCCTGCCACTTCAAGCGCAAGCTTTGACGCTGCCCCGATAGGCCGGGTAACAGAACGGATAATGATCAGTGCGAAAACAACAGAAAGCAGGACCATAAAGAGAAGAACGCCAAGCAAACCATACTGTGCATGCCGGTGGTCCGTTATCTGCTGATTCAGCAGATCATTCAGTTCATTACCGCCGGCAATTGCATAGGTACTGAATCTGTTTATCGAGCTGGTAAAAAGCGCAGCATAGTCCTGCGGACTCTGATTCGTCATACTGCGGCTGATAAACAACGCCCCGGCGGTTTTCAGGGCATTAGTTGCTTCCTGTACGGCCGCATCTGCATCAGTACTGAATTTTTGCTTCAGTCCGGCATCAGAGGAAAAAAGCTTTTCTGAATCCTGCTCAAACAGCCCCAGGTCATAAGCACCCGTACTGAGTAAAGATTCCATGCGGACGGAGTCCGCCTCGCTTACGGCTTCCTTTCTGGCAAGCAGTGAAGTGCCAAAAGCGCGGATTTTTCCGAGGCTTTCGGTCAGTTCAGGCAGAGAGGCAAAGTTACTCGTAATCAGGCGATAGGTACTGATATCCGAATCAAGTGAAAGACCGTAGAAATCCAGCACGTCACGGTTTACATTCAGAAGTCTGCGGATGAGCAGCGCATGTGCGTTAAGGCTGGCCGTCTGATCCAGTTTCGACGCATCAATGTCCTGCTGCAGTGCGTCCCATTGCGCGCGTACACCGTTGATTTTCTCAATGACCCCGGCACTGCCCTCAGTCTGTGCCATGTCTTTTGTAAGAGCATCAGAGACACTGACAATGTCATCCCGTACCCGCAGACGTGATGAGGTGGCAGGATTTTTCTGTGCAATGGCAAGGGCAGTCTCAGCACGATGGCGCTGTATCAGATTCAGCAGAGCCAGAATCCTGTTCTCAACAGGTACCCCTGTCACTTCCCGTTGCTTGTCATGAATATATTTATTGCCCTCTGATACAAAAAGCACAGTAGGAACTGAGAAAAGGACAAGACAGAACAAGCCGAGAATCGCAAACTTGGCCGTAAGGTTAATATTGTTAAGAATGTTATTCATTTTTAATTCCTGCTGAATTAATTAGTTTCTCTCAAAAGATGCAAAGTAAAACATCATAAAAACGTTATCGGTTGGCATTTAGCTAACTTTACAGGCCGTAAAAAATATAATGCTGTGAGCTTGAGTTTAAATAATTTATTCTTACATGAAGTCACAACACACCAAGAAGGCAAACGATTGCATTCCTGTTTTAAAAATGTGTGTATCAGCTTACTAAGTATTACGCCGCTTAGCTTGCCAGTTTCATACATTAAAAACCCGGATAATAACTATTTTTGGGTATATGGAACGTGTTGCCCGTACTGATACTCATACGCTTAACATTGACCTGCCCCCAGGATTAAATACAAAACTCAGTTAGTAATGTCGAATCCTTCACTCTCAGAATTACCCTTTCTCCAGCTCGCTGCAAATTCAGACGGCGTCTGATAATTCAGCGTGGAGTGCGGGCGACATTCGTTATAATCCTGACGCCATTCGCTGATGGTTTTCCTGGCATGATTTACGTCGCTGAACCAGTGTTCATTCAGGGATTCATCGCGAAAGCGTCCGTTAAAACTCTCAATAAATCCGTTCTGTGTTGGCTTGCCGGGCTGGTTAAGCTGGAGCTCTATGCCATGCTCAAAGGCCCACTGATCGAGCACGCGGCAGGTAAACTCCGGGCCCTGATCGGTTCTTATCCTAGCCGGATAGCCGCGAAACAGCGCAATGCTCTCCAGAATACGCGTGACCTGCACGCCTGAAATCCCGAAGGCAACAGTGACCGTCAGGCATTCCTTTGTGAAGTCATCAACGCAGGTAAGGCACTTGATCCTGAGACCAGTAGCCAGCGCATCCATGACGAAATCCATCGACCAGTTCATGTTGGGCGCCGCCGGGCGGAGCTGTGGCAGACGTTCTGTTGCAAGCCCTTTACGACGACGTCTGCGTTTAACGCCCAGCCCGTTCAGATGATAAAGGCGGTACACGCGCTTGTGATTAACCAGAAGCCCTTCACGGCGCAGTAACTGCCATATGCGGTGGTAGCTAAAATGCCTGCGCTCCAGTGCCAGTTCAGTAATGCGCCCTGATAAATGGGCATCAGCCGCCGGACGCTGAGCGTCATAGCGGCAGATTGACAGGGACAAACCTGTGAGTCTGCAGGCACGACGTTGCGACAGACCGGTCGCATCACACATCAACACCACGACTTCGCGCTTCTGGTCTGTCGTCAGTACTTTCGCCCAGGAGCCATCTGAAGCGCCTCCTTCTCCAGCATGGCCTCGGCGAGCAGCTTCCTGAGTCTGGCGTTCTCTTCCTCAGGTGACTTCAGGCGCTTAACCTCAGGCACCTCCATGCCGCCATACTTCTTACGCCAGGTGTAGAAAGTAGCGTCAGAAATAGCATGCTTACGGCAGAGTTCCCGGGCAGAAACGCCGGCTTCAGCCTCGCGGAGAGTACTGATGATCTGTTCGTCGGAAAAACGCTTCTTCATGGGGATGTCCTCATGTGGCTTATGAAGACATTACTTACATCGCGGTGTATTAATCAACGGGGAGCAGGTCATAATAGAGTGAATCCTGATTAAGGCTGGATCGTCATAATAAAAAGCCGCCCGGAGGCGGCTTGTAATTATTTATGTGGTTTACCTGCATCCGAGCGCTTCTCGCGAACTCTTCCATCGTTGTTACGGTCGCGGGGCTGGGTTCCACCGCCAGGTTTAGGAACAAATACGCCAGGATTGAGAGGTCTTCTGTCCGCCATGATTCCGTTTCCTAATAGAATGGCAATAGTGCCGCCTTTTTAGATACGCCTGGCATCGTGACCTTTCAACACCGATAAGAAGATATGTTGCGCGGCTTCAACTTTTTTCCGCGTTTCGTTCGAAGCGAGCGATGCTAGCTAAATGCCGTCACTTCATCGCCCTTGTAACAATTAATTCAAGGACCAGCAGTAGTATTCGCAATAGCTTCATAGCGTGGTGCTCTGCTGTCTCTAAACTCATGTCCTTTGACAAATGCTTAACAAGCGTCAGATTAAACAACGCTCCTGAATTTTCGTCATTAGAAGTAGATTACTGTTCCCGGGATGTATCGTTCAATTCAAGTTCAAATGTGCCACCTTTACGTGGCATCACCTGGTCAACCATTTTTATAAAACGATTCCATCCATACCCGTTAGCGATGGCTAAACGCTGAATCATAATCAAAGAATGTAAATGCTGTGATAACATAGGGTTGCCAACATCATCAGTAAGCCATTGATGCATTTTGTTTTTTCGATGGCCATTAGATTGTTTTGGCGTTTTTTTCTCAAGTTCCTGAAGGATAGAGTCACCGAGTCGTTCATAAACAAGGTCCCGGGTGTAATGGGCAACCACGCTGAATCGGTTTTTACTCATGCCACTCCATGGCCAGTTTCTCAACTTATAGATGTTTTCATAAAACTCATCTGGGAACTTTTTCGCCCACGCAGCGAGTTCTTTGCTAATGATTTTGTCCAGATAAGCTTGTAATGCATCTTTGGGACGGATTTCCTGATAGCCCGTTGCTTCATCGACAAGGGCAATGATCCCTACCTTTGCAAGAGAGCGAACCAGGATTTCAGCTTTTTGGGCAGTATCCATCTGGTTTGCTTTAAGTGCACCGTCCTGACGGGCTTTCAGATAAACATCACATACTAATGGCAAAATTGATGCATCATATCCTTCAAGCGTTGCACCTGAATTATCGGTAAAACGCTCGCGTTTGATCGCTTCCATAAGGTCATGATTAACATAAGGAAGTAGGTTCGCAGCATCCATAAAAGCAGGCAGTTTGATCTCGCCGTCAATCGTTGCTCTGACACCGCGACTTGGTCGACCAAGAGCTTTGAAAACGGAGGACTGAGAGATGATGCGCTTGCCATTATTAAGAACGGCCACTTCCAATTCAGTGTCATTGATTTTTAGTACACCTTCGAACTGAGCGGATGGAAGATTATTTTTGATTTTTTCCCAACGCTTATTGGCAGCATTTTGAGCGACAGCTTTTCGCTCATCAGCCGTCATTTTCTCCGCTCGGGCTTTTCCGCCTTTAGCCTGAGGTGATTCGTCTTTGATAGTCATATTGAATTCCGCGCTGATGTGATGAGGATATTGTCTTCATCATCATATGCCTTAGCAAGCAAAAACTAAAAAATGCTTGCTAAAGCACCCAAAATGGAGGGTTCAAAATGGCAACTCTGACGATAATTATGGCTGAGTAAGCACCTTCTCTATAAGCCGTGCCAGTTTTAGCTTCCACAGTGCGTGCGGGCCCTGAAGCGAGGGTGCACGTCCGCTTTGTGCCAGAAGCGGACATTAGAGATTGTATTTTGCTTCAATGGTTAAAATCCGCTCAAAAGCATATACAGCGTGAACCATTAAACCGAGCGGAACTCTCCGCGGAGACTATTCGTGCCGGAATTTATCACCAACTTCTTTATGGATGAGAAATATCAACCTTATGTGATCGGCGGCGCTGCCGTAGGTGCAGTGATTACCATTACAATAATGATGATAATTCTTATCAGGGCATTCAGGGACAAATAGGTCGTGTTTGGCGGATGAATTGTTATGTTCATTTAGCAAAGCTACTTTCTCGTCATTATTTAGACATCCACTTTTTGCTCACGACGGACAATTAATACTGCACAGTGAGATATATGCATCTTAGTTAAGAAACTGGTTGTAGGTTAAGAGAGGTATCTTATCGAAAATTCAGATGATGCCTAAAAGTCTACTGCTGTGTTGCATTTGCTCTGACAAAAGAGAAAAGTAATGAATTCAACACCCGGTCTAAAGGTTAAGTCTGAGCACAATGGTGGATAGTAGATGATTTCATAACTGTCTGTAAAATCGACATCAGGCATCCACAGTAACATCTCATCGTTCATGCCGAAAATCATGAACAGTGTTGTGCGGATTTATTAAGAAGGAACATTACGATGGCGACGCAATTAAGTTATTCAGAAGACAGTGATGATATCCATAAAGCCATAGGGCTGGCCGTTTCACGTGTGATTTCTTCAGGAAAGCCTATGAACAAAGAAAATATTCTGGCGCAACTAAGACAGGCGGAAGAGCATAGCGTGGACGGTACGAGAAAAATTTATGCTGATGCCATCCGCAAAGTCACTCAGAATAATGAGTAGCGCTTCCGAAAGAACCCTTTAGGCCAGTCAGACGGCCAACGTCCGCCCTTCGCTCATAGCGGACTGTGCATCTGCAGATTTGTTTTATATCGACGCCCAAATTCTCTGTATCAGTTATTTGATCAGGTCATGAAGGCTTAAGAGATTTCATCTTTATGCTGAAGTTGCTGCAGCCAGTCCTCCTGAACATACCGCGCCTGTTACAGGCGCGGTGCAGTCATCAGAAATGCGTCCAGCCATCGTCCCCGGCTTCCACGCGGGCTTTTACTGACGCAGTGCGAACATCCGGCCTCACTATAGCTGCGGGGACACTAACAGCAGCAGACATGGCCTGATTACCGAGGCTGAAAACAGATACCGCCTGAAGAAGCAGCGCTGCCTGCTCCCGCAGGCCTGAAGCAGCAGCGGCCGACTCTTCTACCAGCGAGGCATTCTGCTGAGTGGTCGTGTCCATTTCGGTAACGGCAATGCCGACCTGTTCAATTCCGCGGGCCTGTTCGGCACTGGCTGAGTTGATTTCTTCAACCGTATCCGTCAGTTTCCCGACCGCTGAGAGAATGCCCGACATGGTCTCAGAAGCATGAACCACCAGTTCATTACCCTGCCCGACGGTCGTTGCATTGACCGCAATCAGCTGGCGTATCTCCCCGGCAGCCGCAGCGCTGCGCTGCGCCAGTGACCTGACTTCGCTAGCCACCACCGCAAAGCCGCGGCCATGTTCGCCGGCACGCGCCGCTTCCACCGCGGCATTGAGCGCCAGAATATTGGTCTGGAAAGCAATACCGTCGATAACCGCGGTGATTTCACCGATGCGGCCGGAGCTTTCGCTGATTGACTTCATTGTGCCGGTGATGGCCGCAGTCGCCTCACTGCCTTTATTCGCGACATCGCGCACGCTGACTGCGAGCTGGCCTGCCTGGCGGGCGTTATCGGCGTTGTTTTTAACCGTCATACCCAGCTGTGTCATGGTTGCGGCCGTCTGCTCGAGCGCGCTGGCCTGTTCTTCAGTACGCTGCGAGAGGTCAGCGTTACCCTGCGCAATTTCGGTGCTGGCTGACGCCACGTTTTCGGCATTGCTCCTCACCAGACTGACGGTATTAATCAGTGAGTCCTGCATCTCACCGATGGCCGACAGCAGTTTGCCGGTTTCGTCCCGGTTGTCAGTACGGACCACACCACTCAAATCTCCGCGGGATACGCGCTGTGCCGCGTCCACCGCATCCTTAAGGGGGCGCGTGATACTCCGCGTGATAATCCAGGCGGATACTGCCGCCAGGAACAGGGCCACCGCGCCGGCAGTGATTAAGATCATCAGTGCACCGGCCCTGTCATCGCGCGCCTGTGCAGCGGCAGCACTCATGCGCGCTTCCTGAAAGGTCTGCATTTCTTTCAGTGAGGCCATATAGTCGCCCTGAGTCTGGTAGCGTGGGCCGAAAAGCAGCTGCGTGGCCTCATCACTTTTACCCTGCTGCGCGAGTGTGACCACATCATCGATAAAGGGCAGGAAGAGTGCAGAGCGGGCCTTAAGGAGTTCAAAAATTTCCTTTCCCTGAGGCGTGTTTACCTGACTGCCGATAAGAGCAATGAGACTGTCCACCTTATGTCTTTCGTCACGGTAATCGCTGATAGCTTTTTCCCGTTTGGTGACGTCGCTGAGAAGGATTGCGTTTCGGGCAAGGCGGCTCATGTCTGAGGTGTAATAGCGGAGTGAAAGGGAGGTAGAGGCTTTGGTATAGAGGTTGCCGGATATTGCGTCGTTAGCATGTCCGAGAGAATTTATTTTTACGATGCCGATGAGCACCATAAACATGACAAGGAGCGCCATAAAGCCGAAGGCTGCGCCGAGCCGGATGCCTATTCTGATGTTGTTCATACTGATTCCTGGGTGTAGAGCATCAGCCTTAATACATAGCGCTGATGCAAAAATTCCCCCGTTCAACGGGAGGGTATTGTTATGTTGTACCGCAGCATCTGGACGCGGCATCAGCGTTATCGGCAAATTTCAGCAAATGTTCAGGGCGGCTGTCCTGCCGGGAATGTTGATCGCTTAAAGCATGGAAAATGAAACGGTAATCCAGCCCTCTTTCATAAGAGCAAGGGGGCTTAAAAAAGAACGGCACAGATTTAGTTTCCTGGAAAACGGCATGCATCGCTGTTTCATCGGCGCAGACAGCTGTATCCGGGCTGCGTACCGTCCGGCTTATTCAGGGCTTAATTTTTTATTTATAGTCCGAAGCTCTCATGCAGCGGCAAATTCTGCCGATTACACTAAGGTGCCTGACGACTGAACACTAATCTGAACTGTTTTATCTGGGGTTTATGTCTGGCTCACCTTTACAGGGGGCCATTTTTTGCACGGCTGGTCGGTGCCGAATATCTGAGATGTGTGAAAGGAAGAAATGCCGTCGTGTAAGTGCCACGGATAACTGGTTCCAACGCCAACGTCCGCCTCTCGCTCACAGCGGACAATAAGCGCCTACAGTCCAATTAGTGCCAGAAGCGGACGTTTCCAGCATCAGCATGCACTAACCGGTGGAGAACAGATCTTATTGCATAGCCATGCAGACTCGCCGGAATCATCAAAGGCATTTTTCAGGGTTTGAGCCGAAAAGTGCCAGTAACGCCCCTCTGGCCTCAGAAACGCGCTGAGGGCCTCTCAGGAGGCGCCTAAGCACTGTTATGTTAAATACAGCAGGCGGGCGTGTACAAAAAAATTTTGCTATCAGAGCTTATGTCCGGGCCGGACATGCCGATAATCAGAATGCGCCTTGCTGGAGGCTCAATAATATTATAACTCTGATGTGACACACTTCAGCTCCTCCTCCCCTGGCGGAGCTTTTTTTTTGCTGACGGCGGCGTTCCCGTCTTGCGGAGCCGAATTAATTTTCCATGCCGAGGATGTGTCGTTTCCCCTGCTGGACACGGCGCGTTTGCCGAAAATGTGAACGTTTTCTTCTTGTTCAGCCCGCTGAGATGGCGGGTTTTTTACCGGTAAAATCCCGCAACGTCAGTACTTATGCTCTGCCGTCCCGGCATGAAAGCCGTTTTTTTCCCGCTTACGCTTGTTATCGTGGCAATCGTTTTTATCATTAGGACCGACCGGCGGCTCCGGCTACCGCGATAAAAGCAAGCGTCACCGTATTCCTCTTTGTACCGCCTGTACGGCGGTTTTTTTTGCCCTGAAAACAGGCACGCCGCTGCCCGCGTCCGCTGTCTGAGGTGCAGGGGCGTGGTCATGATGTTGCGATGAGCTCCGGGGCAGCCACCCGGGACATCTGTCCCGGATGGCTGAAAAAAATCCCGAAACCTGGCCTGCGGGGCCGGGAAGGAAGTGAGGCAGTGAAATTCGCGTTAAGAAAAACCACCCCTTACTGTATCACGCCGTTTTCAGGGATGCGCAGAGGTTCAGCAGGTCTGCTGCCGGTTGTCCGGGATTCGTGATCGGGATGTTATGTTCAACAGAGTGAAGGTACTCGGTCGTCATCAGTTAAACGTCTGCTTTTCGCTCATAGCGGACTTTAGCCTGCTGTACGTCCGTTTTGTGCCAAAAGCAGAATTTTTCTGCTGTTGAACTCATAGTGCAGTAAAAATAATCTGCTACTTTTATCAATACAGGCTTAGTGTGAACTAAAGCCATAAAGGGTCATTAATTCAGTCGGTTACTTCTCACAACCATCTATATCTCAGGCAAAACTGCTTGATTAGTCAAAGGATTAGACCAATTGAACACTTTCATATTCAGAAATAATGATGAGATAGGAAAACTAGAGGCCGAATCAGACAATTATTTGGACTCTTGTTTTTTAGAAACAGATATATTTAAAGGGATTATGAATTTTGATTCATCAGAACGGAATCCAGACTTCACAAAACGAATAATAGTTGGGCGAACCGGCAGTGGTAAATCCGCTCTTTTAAAAAAGATCTTAGATGAAGGAAGCATTAAGGTTTATGAAAAGATTGAAGCGGAAAATACAATATTCGAACATGTAAAAAACAATGTTTTTATTTCATCCTTAAGTGATAGCGGCATTGATTTAAGAGTATTTTATAAGTCCCTATGGCTACATGCCCTCTTAATAAAAGTAATCCCTGCCTTGCACCGTTCAACTTATCAAAGTTTTTTTAATAAGGTGCAAGACTTAATTGGAGGGAAAAAGAAGCCTTATAATCCGGAACTGGCAAATGAATACATTGAACAATTCAAGGACGTTTTTTTCAATGATAAAGCGTTGGTTGAAATAAGTAATAAAATGCAAAGTGAGTTGTCTACAAAGGTAGGTATAAAAGGGATAGATCTAGGAGGTAAGTTAGGTCGTGAAGATGCTCAGAAAGTTCAATCCGAAACATCCAGCTACGTAAGTAGAGAGTTAATTAGAAAACAAAAAGAATTGATAAAGATATTAAATGAAGAATTCTCTGAAGTTGGTCAGTTCAGGATTATTATAAGCATTGATGATCTTGATCGCTCATGGCTGAGTTCAAGCGATATTAGGTATGACTTCATTAACGCATTGTTAGAAGCTTTTAGAGAATTACTTGATGTAAAATCTGTTAAGATATTGATATCTATAAGAACTGACATACTTATGGGGATTTATAATAAAACACTAAGACAAGATGAGAAAGATCAATCTCTTATTTACTCTGTTTCATGGAATAAAGCTGAAATTAGAAAAATAATTGATATGCGTATAAATCATCTGATTAAGAATAAATATCAAGGCTCCCGCGTCATTACAATGAAGGATATTTTCAACTTTAATGTCGACGATACTCAAGCTGATGAGTATATTTTAGATCGAACTATGCTTAGACCAAGAGATGCCATTAGCTTTGTAAACTATTGCTTGAAGGAATGTGATGGCCACATTGAAATTAATCAAGATATAGTTTTAATGGCAGAAGAGAAATTTTTCTCTTCTAGAAAGAGGGCATTAGTATCGGAATGGGTGACTATTTATAAAAATATTTCTGAATATATTGATTCCTTATCCATATTGAAAAAACATGAGTTCTCATTAGAATCAATTAGTGAGGAAGATAAAAATTCAATTCTAACTTATATTTTCGATAGGGTTTCATCTGACGATGAGAATGATTTACATTCCAAGATAGTAATGAACTTCGATGAACTCATGAAAGTATGGTTTATTGTTGGTGTGATAGGAATTAAACGGACTGAAACTCTTATAATTTACTCTTCATATGACAAACCTGACCTTGACATAACTGACCTTAATCGCAACTTCATTATTCACCCATTATTCAATAGGCGGCAAGTGTGAGTGTTATTTTTTATTTGCACTAAGACTAATCTTGAAGTCTGCTGTTCGCTATTAACAGACCCCACACCCGTGTCAGTCCGCTTTGTGCCAGAAGCGGACATTGCAAAAAAGGGTTGTTTGCATCATTAAGGCGCATGTCAGCGGAAATCTTTCACACAGCCATGAGGAAAAAAGAACATCTGATTCCAGACATCTGTTCAGCCATTTAAAACCGAAATGATTGACAAAGCGCTTTTGAAAGCAGATCTACAGCTTCGTCCTCACATGATGCGGCGCTTCGTATGAACACGATATTATGGTCAGGAATAGCAGGCATATTCTCAAGAATTTGCATGCGGCCTGATACCTTACCCCGATCCATTAAACTTACCGCCAGTCCTGCCTCGACACACGCCTGGACCGCCTTACTCGAATGGCTTTCCAGCACTATACGCGAACGTCGACCTGAAGCTTTCAGGGAGGCGGTAATAGCCTTGCGATAAATACATGGCTCTGCGTAGACAGCCAGGGGCAAGGGATTTTCAAGCGCCACGTTACTGTTCAGAGGACCCACCCAGACGGGCGTGGTTGACATTAACAATTGCGCAGCGGGACTGGTTTTTTCTTTAGGCTGGACAACCAATGCCGCATCCAGTTTTCCTCGCTCTATCCACTCTTCAAGCTCGGTACTGGGCCCCATTTTCAACTCCATTACTACGTTCGGCCATGCCGCACTAAATGAAGGAAGTATCTCCCGGATAACCTGAGCAGCATACTCATCGGGCATGCCAAGGCTGATCCGTCCGGAAAGATTCGAACCATGAAGGTCAGACAGTATCCGATCGTGCGAGCGCAGGAGCTCTGCTGTTGAGCGCAGAAGCTTTTTCCCCAGAGCAGTCAGCATCACAGACTGATTGTCGCGGTGCAGTAACTGCCCACCTGCAACTGCCTCCAGACGCTGAATATGAATGCTGACAGCTGCAGGACTCTTGTGGAGGATATTAGCTGCCGCGCTGAATTTTCCTGTCCGTACGACTGCATGAAAGGTGCGAAGTAGCTCGATAGAAAGTGTTGTGGTCAATGTTTACCTTCTTTAAACCAGTCCTACATATCATTTTGATTTAACAGATTACACTAATCTATTACCTTCTTTAAATGAGCAAAATAAATCAATCCCAAAGAAAAAATACGTTAAGCCTTAACTGGCTTTATACCGTTCCTTTGCCCCTGCTTGAGGTTGCCTTACTTTTTTCCTGGAGTTCAGGTTTCATCGGCGCACGCTTTTCAATTAATTACGCCCCGGCATTACTGGTCGTGTTCTGGCGCTATGTTTTGTTAACGCTGGTCCTTTTACCATTCGTGTTCCGTTCCCTGTTAAAAACACCTCCCAGGGTGCTAATGATAAATGCCGGAATCGGTCTGTTGGCCATGGTCGGATACATGATCGGTGTGACCGAAGGAATTGCATTAGGTGTCCCGGCGGGACTCGCAGCCCTGTGTGCTGATCTCCTTCCGTTGGGAATGGCGCTGCTGTCGACAGCATTTTTAGGGGAACGGTTAGCCATCCGGGTCTGGCTTGGGCTATTCACGGGACTGCTCGGCGTGATATGGGTGACCCACAACGTGCTTACGTTTGGCAACGCCCCACTCTGGGCTTATGGTTTGCCGGTGGCGGGTATGCTGTCGCTTGCAGTTGCAACGCTTTGGCAGAAACGCAGTAATGAATCACAATCTATGGATATTCTGCCCAATCTCTGGCTACAGTGTTTCGTTGCGGTGATAAGTTTTGCGGTTATTGAAAGCTTTAACGGTAGCCTGGCGCCAATCCCCTCACTGGGATTCACGCTCAGCGTCTTCTGGACGGCAACTCTGCCAACTTTTGGTGGCTACGGTCTCTACTGGATTTGTTTACGCCGGAGCTCAGCAACCCGTGTTACCACAGTGCTGTACCTCAGCCCACCTGTCACAATGATTTGGGCATGGGTTATGTTCAATGAGCCCCTTTCCTGGCAGATGGCTTTCGGTATGGCGATCTCTTCTCTCGGGATCTGGATGGTCATACGTGGCGAGGCAGCAGAGAAAAAAACTCCTTCATGAGCCGACGTTTTAATCTTTATGGCTAATTAGCCTGGGATAACTCTTAGCGGGGATATCAGAATATAAGTCTGTGACCTGCTTTCTTAAGATTTATACATGGCGATATCTGCAATGTCCGCTTCTCGCTCAAAGCGGACGATTTCCATCAAAAAAGTCGCCTTCTTCGACAAGAGGCTAGGTACCGCCCTTACCCACCTCTGAACCCTTCAGGTATTTCATAGTTCATCTCAGATACCCGCGTGCAGTCTCGTCTTTCTCTGGAGCGCTTTGAGGAAAGGTGTTTGCGCACTTTTTCAACATAGCGTGCCAGTTTCATTTCCCGCTGAATCTGGTTGTAAGCCGCGCCATCAGCCACCCAGTAAATAACAAAATCCGCAAGCCTGGCCGGATCTGGAGGGCCTGAAAGTTCTATGCCGATTTTGCTTGCCGTTCCGCGCAGGCTCGACGACGGCTGCCAGCCCGCGAACATCACAAATTTTTCTGCAGGATGACTTGCTGCGCGTTTGCACCGGTCCGCGATAGATTATGTTCTTGATGTACAGAGTTCGCGCGCGACGCTGGCGGCGTGAAAGAGAGGTGAAGGGCTTGTACTTGCGGGTCATGGTTCGCTCTGCGCATCGTTCGCTGGTAGGAATCCAGCCGCGCAGTTTAGCGAACGCTAAAGATGTAAGCCATGAAAAAAGAGTAGTTATACAGCGCGCGCGGCCAGAACGATTTGTTCCAGAGCACGGTGTGTAGGGCGAAAGCCCAGACGCTCAAGCACTCTGGGAGAGATAACGGCGTGTGGGTCGCCCCAGATGGTGTCACCAGCCTGTTCCAGCGCATCTATCTCACCGATGTAGGTTTCAGGTACACCGTCTTTTAATCGATATTCAAGGCGATCATCACGAACCAGCATGATATTGAGCTGTACGGTGTCATCCTCACCCATAAGCAACCAGATGAGCATTCCACCAGGAGTCTGGTGCGTATCACTGACCACTGCACCATAATGCTTCATTATCATACGATAAACGTGCTGGGAGAGTTTTACCCTGCGATAATCCTCGCCGACAAACGCACTCGAGACTTGCGGAATGCGTACAGGAAAGCCCTGGGGCGGCTCAAGGTTGAACTCAAGGACGAAATTGGCCGATACGTTGCCGGAATCAACATGGCGCAGGAATAACATAGCCATGTCGCCTCCGTCATCTTGAAGGATGGCTTCGTGTTCGGCTCCATCATCATCGCTAATGTTGTTTAATGACTGGTAGGACTGGCCTGGTTCAGTAAGATCATCAGGCCAGATAAGTTTCTTTTCGTGCGTGCTAATTGCTAGTGGTGACATACCTGTTTGCCGTGTCCTTTGCACTCAAGAAATTCCATAGCGCGACGGCTGAGGTCTGCCAGATCCACTTCTTTGAAAGGAATATTATCTTGCTGCTTAATGCACTTGTTACGGCCATCGGCTTCAAACTGAAACACCACTACCGGCGCAATGCGTTCGCGGCGTGTAGCATCCTTCCAGTTTTCATGCACGACGATGAAGCGTGGACGCTCAGCGCGTTCGGTGAGAGAGCGGACTTCAAACTGTCCCTGAACGCCGGGTACGCGTAAACTGCCCAGGAGAGCGTAGCTATCAGCGATAGTGAATCGAGTATGTGTAATCATATTCACCTCCGTTGTTCAAAATATTAGTCAGGGAAACGAAACCCGTTACGCGGCAACCGGTTGTCGGTTGACGTATATTAATAGTAGTAGATTAATTTGCAACTTGTTTGTCCAGGAATTAGCCAGAAGCGGCTATATGCGGAATCCCTTTAGGGGCGTCAGACCAACTAAACACGCTTCAAGTTCAAGTCTCTGCGCAGGGCAACTTCTCTACTTCCAGTGACGGCTAACAGTACGGATGCTTATACCCAGCTCTTTGGCCGCCCCCGTTGTGTCAATCCCTTTTCTTTCAGCTCCTGAACAAGCTTTGCAGTTTTGTCCGCTACTGGACGGTCAAGGGTCTTGCCTTCCTTGCGCACGCGATTCAAGCTTTCGCGGGTACGTTCAATGATTTTATCGCGCTCCAAGGCCGCGAAGACGCTGAATAAACCCAGCATCAATTACCCTGCGCCGTGCTTAGGTCGGGGCAAGGCAAGTCCTGGCAAATGATTTTGATCCCCCTTCCTCTAGCATTTTGACGGTGGAAAGCACATCTATGGCATCACAGCCAAGGCGATCCACTTTCAGGACCACCAGCGAATCACCAAGCTTCAGCTTGTGTTTCACCATGTTTTTGAACTCTCGACGCTGAATAGCGTGCGCGCTGCCGGAAATAGTTTCGCTGATTACGCGATAATCTTCCACGTCATAACCCGCATTGCGGATGGCTAACACTTGGTCAGGCGCGCGCTGTCGCTGTTTTCAGGGAACGCGCCAGTTTCATTTCCCGCTGAATCTGGTTGTAAGCCGCGCCATCAGCCACCCAGTAAGTAACAAAATCAGCAAGTGCGGCCGGATCTGGAGGGCCTGAAAGTTCTATGCCGATTTTGCTCGCAGTACGAATCAGCTCTGGCGAGTGCCTCCCCAATAACTGACACCACACTAACCCGAACCGCCCCGGTATCTGTTCGTTCGTGGGGCCGACAGCGGGCCTTGTGGATTACACCAGCGATCGCCTGACTCGCCCCACAACCAGAACGGGCCGCCTCAAAGCCACAGCGATTACGTTTCTTCCGCCATTGTGTTTATCTCTGCTTTTCCTGGATGGGTTTACGGCGATGAACATAGAAAACAGAATCCCGTTATCCCTCTCACTGCTACCGTTGATAACTTGTCCGGATGATGGCCAGAATGGTGAACCATCGACATGATATTAGTCGATTAGAGGCAAATGCTTTACGTTGCTCCTGTAGCTCTCCCAGTCGAAATTTACCCAGATGCCACTGTCCATTTTCAGCCGGTCCATAATTCTGAAACCCAGTACCTCGCTGGTCTGCTGATGGTTCAGATTCGTCAAAACTCCCACCGGCCTGAGCGCAGAAAGACGACGGTCAATTATCTGATTAAGCAGCACCCATTCATTTTTCGTAAGACGCTGAACACCGACGTCGTCCAGTACCAGCAGGTTTACCCGGCAGATATCTTCCAGCATCGCATATTCCGCTCCTCCCCCGGCTTCATAGGTCGAGCGGATTTTTGCTGACAGGTCAGGAATGGTGACCATAAGAGCCATGCGGTTTGTCTGCAGCAGATAGTTACAGATAGCGGCTGCAAGATGATTCTTTCCTGTGCCCGGCTTGCCGCTGAAGACAAAACCGCCGAAACCCTTTCCAAAATCGTGTGCGTAACGCCTCGCCATACTCAATGCATGCCGCTGCCCGTCACACGTAACCACGTAGTTATCAAACGTACAGTGCCGGTGTAGTTCCTGGATTCCACTTCGGTTCAGAATACGCTCTGCACGTATCTGCTCGTTGAGCCGCATGACTTCGCAGGCGTACCGGCGACCTTCCTGAGCCTGCCATATTTTCCATTCCTGCGCGGTCGTAAATTTGGGCTTGATACCTCGTGGCATAAGTTTATTCAGGCGCTTAATCACGCCTCCAGACGAAGCGATATTTTTCATGACAGATACCCCGTAAAGCCATCGGGAATCGTCCTGTCAGGCTCAGAAATCGCGATGTACATGCCAGGTTCTTTCGAGCCTGCAACATGCGACACGCAGGTTTTTTCCCAGTTCTCGTCAAAGTGACGATCGGGACCAAAAAACGTTACCGCATGTTTGACGTACTGCGTTCCGGCACTTCCTGTCGCACGAGCATAGTTTGCGTACCGTTTCACACCCGCCAGCATATCCTCTGGCCTGACACCCTCACGTAACCGAGCTGACCAGGCTTTCCACGCAGAAAGCTTCGGATTACCCCCTGCACGTTTTGGATACGCCTGCCAGGCTTCTTCAAACACAGGTGAATAATTTGTTTTGCCCGGTGCAGCCATGACAGCCGCTTTAGCGGCGGGTGTTTTATTTATAGGTTCTATGTTGGGTTCTAATGACTGATTCTGTGTCCCGTTTTTGGGATCGTTCAAAAGCCCGTTTTTGGGATCATTCGATGGCTTAATTGAAACAGGCCCGATTTTGGGAACATTCCCGTTTTTGGGACCATTACCTTTTACTGAACCCTCCCGTTTTTGGGCACATTTAAAATCGAGGTTCAGCTTCAGGACACGCACCCGTTTTGTGGGACCTTTCCGCTCACCGGTATCGGAAAGCAGACCATCCTCAATCATCTGATTGATCCATTTCCCGATAGTCTTTCTGTCGAGCCCTGTATCATTGACGAGCCTCATGATGCTGGGATAACAGCAGTGGTATTCGTCGGCCCGGTCAGCCAGTGAA
The DNA here is from genome assembly GCF_059730585.1 of Pantoea sp. X-Soil-YNGN-785. Taxonomy (NCBI): domain Bacteria; kingdom Pseudomonadati; phylum Pseudomonadota; class Gammaproteobacteria; order Enterobacterales; family Erwiniaceae; genus Pantoea; species Pantoea sp. X-Soil-YNGN-785. The sequence goes on along the minus strand of NZ_AP035943.1, from coordinate 153,775 downwards.
AGGAGAAGTAGTTTTTGGGAAGCCTTGAGATTAAGACTCCAGGCCCAGTCTGTTGCTGCGCGACTCATTTAATATGTCCCTCCAAAATAAAAATTTTAAGAAGTTTCATTGCATTCTCGCTATGTGTGCAGAGGCTAAGATCTGACTCTCGTTGCAACTCTTGTCCCTTCCCTTCCCCCCTCACACTGAATTAAGCGAAGTCCTGAAACCACCAGCTCATGGACAGGATTGTCTGTGCTGATGCTCATCGCCTTCCTCATTACAGGTTCGTTCCAGTTCATACTCAGCAAACCTGATAGCGACCTGCATCAGCCAGCGATATTGTTCCTGGGGTATTTTCATCTCCCCCTTCATCACGAAATCCTCAATACCGCTTGCAGCCAGCGTTTCCATGATTTCGGGATATTTTTCAGTGCGTCTCAGAATGGTTGAGTCTGCAACATTAAGACGACGGGCAACCTCTGTCTGTCGCGTAGTGAACAAAGCTTTTAGGGCCAGCGTATGAAGATGTCGTCCCTGAACTGATGGTTTCTGTTTGCGTGTGTTTGCGGCATCCATTTTTTATTGTCTCAGATAGTGTGATGAACCGGGACCGATTGCATATGCATAACGCTAAGCATGAATCTGCCCTGATTGGCCAGAAATCAGTGAAACTTCTCCGGTAATCCGTCCTTCTTACCAGGGTAGTCATCACTGTTAAGTTCGTGTGGCGTAACCTGCCAGCCAGTTACTGCAGACCATTTGATGGCGTTGCTTCCTCTGGGCCTGTACTTCCCGGCAATTACCTGACTGACATAGCCCTGGCTGACCCCTGCTGCTTTAGCGAAATCAGTCTGTCTGATACGATTCAGTTTTAAGTAGTCAACCAATTTCATGATGAATTCCCATAGACCGAAAACCACATATTAGTGCTACTTATTGACAAGATCAACAGTGCAACTATTTGCATAGTATTAGTGCTACAAATAATAATGCCTTATGACAAAAAAGAACCTTATTACCGATGAAGACATTCTCGTTTCGAAGCGCTTGCGCGAGATTTGGGATGCGAAAAAAGAAGAACTTGGCCTTAGCCAAGAGAAAGCGGCTGGCCGAATGGGCTTCAGTACTCAGGCTGCAGTCAGTCAGTTCCTGAACGGGAGAATCGCTCTAAATAAAGAAAATGTACTGAAATTTGCTGAACTTCTGGGTGTATCTCCTGAAGAGATAGATCCTTCTATTGAACCCCTATTGAAACCCATTCGCCTCGCTGAAAGAAAAAAAAACAGCGTCATTGTCAATAATGTAACAAAGTTCCCTTTCTACACTAGTGAGCAGGTTTTAGAGATATATAAAAACGGAAAAACCTTAACTCCAATCAGCTACATACCCGCCGTAAAAGAAGCCAGCAAAGATGCTTTTTGGATCGCTGTATCCGGGCACTCGATGACAGCAGCTCAAGGCATAAAGCCCAGTTTTCCAGAAGGCGTAATTATACTGGTAGATCCTGGTATACCCGTAATAACAGGTGGTTTTTGTGTTGCATCGCTTGATAAAAATACATCGCTGACATTCAAAAAATACGATCTTGATGCGGGATTGGGATATCTGGTGCCTTTGAATGCAGCATACCGAACGCTGAAGTGCGATGATGATACGAAGCTGATTGGCAGTGTCATCCACACGCAATGGCCAGAAGAGCTCTTTAGATGATTGTAAACGACTGAACTTTTTTAATCCGCCATGCCACTCTCCATGCTATTACTCGTGTTCTGAAAAATCCCCCTCAAATAAATTAGTGCAACTATTGACATAAATAATTAGCGGCACTATTTTACACCTGTACCTGCCAATCTGCTTCTGTCTTAATCAGTACACGCGAAGCAGGCATAACTGGAGAGAAATGATTGGCTGCTGAACGGCACAGCATACTGTCGGGCGGGAGGAGTGCAGAAGCGCGAGATCCCGAAGTGGCAAAACCCACCTTCCTCTCAACAAATGAGATGGCACTGCCCAGTGTCATTTCCTTTGTTGATGGAGGTTAGTATGAAAAAGCACAGCGTTCTGTGCCCGGTCTGTGGAATCAACTTTGATCCCAGAGCACCTGGAGTTCATATAAAAAAGCATCATAGCGCAGCATCACGCCATGAGTTAATCCTGATACGCGACGCCCGGCGTCTCTGTTTCGGGAAGAGTAAGCCCTACAAAAATAAATCACCCTGCTTACTCTGACTCATCACGACATTGACAGCTTATCTCAAACCTTTTTCGCAATTTAAACGAGGTGTCAGTGCGAAGGGTTTTTCCATTCATTCAGATTTATGAAACGGAATACCTCTATAACGTCACTGTCAGCAAATGCCTGACAGCCTGAAGTACCGAAAGTAGTGGCATCCTGATTGTATAATTATGAGTGTGATTTGTCTGACCAAGTGCCTGAATGACTTTCCCGCCTCGTGCGGGATTTTTTTTGCCCCGGATATGTTACGTCCGGCCGGGCATCAAAGCCTCTCTGGCTCAATCACCCTTTCCGTAATGCCTGAATGGCAAATCCACTCAAGGAGTAACGATGTTATATCGCGATGCTGCTGTGCGTATCAGCCAGACTGTGTTGTTGCTGTCCCGTGAACTGAGTGTTTCTGCTGATCAGATGTTTGAGTACCAGCAGGAAGGCAAAGTCACGGAAGAGCAGGCTGCGACACATATGCATAAAGTCCAGGTTGTTCTCGACGTGCTCTTCACCGAAATCCTGGATCCCATCATGACTGAGCACCCTGACTTACTGCCTGGATGTTGCTGTAGCGACGTTTCAGAGACAGACAGGGACGGCCAGTCGTGATCGCTCTCTTACCTGTCCACATGACCGCCATTATGGCGGTTTTTTTACGTCCGGAACCGGAGAACACCATGCATAAAGAAAAACCTTCATGCGTTCTGAATCCAAAAGAAATGCGCCGCCTCGCCCTTGCTCATGTACAGGCGTATGTAAATGCCTGTCACTGTCAGTCCCGTCGTGACGTCCTGATGGCACTGTCTCACTGGCACGATGTAGGCGTGAACATGAGCGATTTCATCAAAAATACGCGCCTCATCATTATTGATGAAGATGGCATCCATGAACGCTGAGATGTCATTCGGAAACCCCGCCCGCAAGGGCATTACCTGACCCGGAGGTCATTATGCAACATCGTGAAACTGCAGAGAAAGTCACTGAAACACTGCTGGAAGTGGCAAACAAGCTGGTGGCATCGGTAAGGATGGTTGATGCCAGTGAGAAAGACGGAAAAGTCAGTATGGACGAAGCAGACGCATACCGTAAGGGTGTGATGGGATCACTGGATGAATTGCTTCAGTCAACTCTCACAACCATTTTCGCCACACACCCTGATTTACGACCAGCATGCAGCTGCGCTTCTTCTGCCTCGGAAGACAACAACCAGCCGTAACTGCCTGCCTGAATACGTCAGAGTAAACCGTCCGCCAGGGCGGTTTTTTTATATCTCAACGGAGACAAAGCATGATTATTCATATCCGGAACGGCAGGTTCATCTTCACCGCCAGTTCTTTAAACCGAAGCCGCCGTTTTGTCTGTTTCAGTGAAGGCATCGCCTGGACGTATGTGCAGAAGCTTGCCACTGCCTGTGCCGCTGAAATGAGGTAACGGTGATGTCCAAGCCACATGCCCCCGTCCGGATAATGAGGCGTGCTGAGCGCATTATGCGCTTATGGCGTACCGGGCAAATCCGGGCGAGGCGAACCTATCGGGGTCAGTATCTTACGTTAAGGGTTACGCCGCAGTGGAGACTGTTATCGAAAGACAATGGACAGAACTGGGAATTACTCAGTCATGCGGATTACGACAATCAGATTTAGTCCCGATGTTTCAGCCGTAATGACCGGCACGGGGCAAAACAGAGAAAATCGGTCATGGACGCTCAAGAGTGACAGCATCGCCCTGCTGTCCATAAACGCTGGCTCGCAAATGCGGAGACCCGAAGCTTCGCTCCGATCAGAGCGGGCGGCATCCGGGAGAAACCAGGTCCGGGATAACAGCCAGATCAGGCGGGTCACCAACCCCGAAGTTAAACGGTTATTTTCACTTAAAGGAGATTAAAAGATGAAAATTCAGTACATCGCGACCTCAACAGAGGGCACGCTCCATATCAAATCCTGCGTTCTTCGGGCATTTATCCATGAACGTGTTGTCAGGGCGGCTCTCATGGCCGCACCGGATGCCCGGGTGACCCACACTGGTACGTTTGTTATTCATACGCGCATAGCAGGAGACCCGGCACAAATCCTTGCAGCCACCCGCGAGGCCCGTCGTGAAGAAGAAGAGTAAACCAGGTCTGATGACGTCGTGCCCGGTCTTACTGACACCTGAGTAAACACGTCATCCCTGCCCCTCGTCATACTGCCGGGCTTATCAGAACCGGAACAGGTTAACTGACTATTCAAAGGACCATTTCCCATGATGCAACCAGACATCAGGGGCGATGCTGCTTTTGCTCGCCCCTTTAATGCCATCCGCGATATCGAGTTTGCGCCTGAAAACATTGTCAATGGTGCCAGCTTTTCATCGCCCACATCCCCGGCATTGCCACCCCAGCCACCTTTGCCCGTGATGCAGGTGGTGTTTGACCGTTTTGTCGGCATCCTTCTTCAGGAGGGGAAGCCATGATCACACCGTATGCTTTGCTGGAACGTCACAAAGACCACCTGGATGCCCAGGAGCAGGACGCAATCAGGAAAGAACAGTGGATCGATGACGAAGCCCAGCGCCTGCTGTCCTGTTTTCCTGACCACCTACACCTGTTCCGTCACTGGAACCTGCATCCTGATGCGATGAAGTGCTGTGCCCATCCTGAAGCCGCTGAGGAATACATCAGCTTTATCACGAATCTGGCCTACCTGCAGGCGGCCCGAAATTACGACCTTCAGGTGCTGCTTGGCTGGGAGGAACCAGCATGATGAAACCGGGTATCTATGAAGGCCTCAGCAATGAGGCCTATCACGCCGGTCCCGGCGTCAGTAAATCGCAGCTCGATGACATTGCGGTTAACCCGGCCATTTACCTCTGGCGCAAACATGCGCCTGTGGATACGGATAAAACAGCCGCACTGGATATGGGAAGCGCGCTGCACTGCATGCTGCTTGAGCCTGAACAGTTTGATAAGCGCTTTATTGTGGCTCCTTCCTTTAACCGGCGCACCTCTCAGGGTAAAGCAGATGAAGCAGCATTTCTGAATGAGACACGCATCCGGAATATGACGGTCATGGATGCAGAACAGGGCCGGAAACTTCAGCTCATGAGAGAGAGCGTAATGGCGCATCACGCCGCACGCTTTTTTCTTGAAGCTGACGGCCACTGCGAATCCTCCTTCTACTGGTCAGATGCAGAGACAGAGGAACTCTGTCGCATCCGGCCAGATAAATATCTGACGAATCGCCCTCTCATCGTCGACGTGAAAAAGGTGAGTGATATGTCGCGCTTTGCCCGCCACATCGAAGCGTTCCGGTACCACGTTCAGGCAGCCATGTACTGCGAGGGCTTTTATCACTGCACTGGCACATATCCGCAGTTCGTTTTTATTGCGGTCAGTGAAGCGATCGACTGTGGCCGTTATCCGGTTCGTGTGTTTGAGCTGCACGACAATGACATGAGCGCGGGATCCGCCCTCTTCCGTCGGGACCTGTGCACATTCCATTCCTGTCGCCTCGGCAATAACTGGGGCGGCATAGAAATAATTCAGCGCCCTGCATGGGCACATTAACAGGAGTAGGCGTTATGCAAAATCAACCGATGATCTCTGCGCCCGACAGCACTGACACAACTGCCACTATTTTCAGCCCCGATGCCCTGGATAAACTGGTGCGCTTTGCAGAAATCATGGCCAGCAGCAGAGTCACTGTCCCGGCGCATCTCGCGGGCAAAGCCGCGGACTGTCTGGCTGTGACCATGCAGGCCCTGCAGTGGCGTATGAATCCGTTTGCCGTCGCCCAAAAAACCTTCACCGTCAACGGTGTTCTGGGATACGAGGCACAGCTGGTGAATGCAGTGATCAACACCATGGCCCCTGCACGGGATCGGCTCCATTACGAATGGTTTGGGCCATGGGAAAATGTTATCGGCAGATTCACCGAGAAAACCTCATCCAAAGGCAATAAATACATCGCACCGGACTGGACACTGCAGGATGAATCCGGATGCGGTGTTCGGGTGTGGGCAACAATGAAGAACGAGCAGGAGCCGCGGGTGCTGGAACTGCTGCTCTCACAGGCACAGGTACGGAACTCAACACTCTGGGCGAGCGATCCGCGTCAGCAGCTGGCTTATCTCGCTGTTAAACGCTGGGCCCGTCTGCACTGCCCGGACGTCATTCTGGGGGTGTACACACCGGATGAACTGGAAACCTTATCTCCTGCAGAACGCGACGTGACACCGCCAGCTCGTGAAGATCTGAATGCGTTCATCAATCAGTCAGCCAGCCGAGATAACTGTGTTGCGCTGCAAAACCATTCTGTCCCGGACCTGCGAACTGAAGAGATTAAAGCAGAAACGCCCGTACCTGCAGCGCCACCAGCCAGCCCGGTCAGATCGCCTGACCAGCCGGCGAGCGCACCCCCGCCCTCGCCTAAACACTGTCCGGGTAAAGAACAGGAACGCGCTGAGGACAGGAAACGTTCTTCAGAAGAACTTCTCGCTGATTTCTGTGAGGCAGCCATGAAAAGTCAGTCGGTCAGCGCACTCGCCCGCTGCTACGCCTACGCATCAAAGGTACTTAAACCTGTGCCACCGCTGCTGGATAAAGCCACAGATGTGTTTCTGGTCAGGAAAGCCGAGATTGAAGAAGCCAGAGAATAAATGCCATCTGAACCCCGTTAATTCAGGAGTTATCGATGAATCAGAGAAAGACCGACCGCAACCAGCGTTATTACGCCGTCGCCGAGGCGGCTGCATTTGCCGAACGCTGCGAAAAGTTTGATCAGGCGGGAAAACTCTGGCTGCGGGCAATGAAGCTGGCCTTAAGACCGATGAATGCCCAGTGGGCAGAACACCGCAGTCAGTGTTGTATGAGTGCATTACGTAATGGATGGTCTTATATCAGGGATTAAGCCAGCAGTGATTATCCAGAGGCACCCTCATCATTATGAATATTATATTCACTTTTCTGACTTCACTGATATGAAAGTGAGTGTTAGTTTCTTTACAGAAGGCGAATAAATATATACATAAAATTAAAACTCCGCGCGCTCCCTGAGTGTAACATTAATTAAGAAGACGCCACCTATGAACACAAGACTGTTAAGCTATATCGACACCTTTTTATACCATTCTTCTACCGAGCCACTGCAGCAACTGGTTTATATCATCGCAAAACTGTGCCTCATTACTGCACCCGCAGCCTGGGTCGTCAAACGCCCGACTGGCAAAGACGACAGACTCTTTACGTCTCAGGAAGAGGCACTGGAGTTTCTTGAAAAGCAGGGCCACAGCGATGACTATGTCGCGCCACTTTTCACAACAGTAAAAGTGGATATGAGTGCAGGAGAAATCCGGCATCTGCTTTTGACGCCATTACCTGATGAAGAAGATTAGTCTCTAATTAAAAGCAGGCAATGGTTATCTTATATCTGCAAATTTAACGCGTCATGATTGTGGCTCGAAATAAAAAACAACACCAGGGCAGTCAGGAACAATTCAATGACCAGAACAACGAATGCCATTATTATTGTGGCGGCTATACTGTGCTCGTTCCAGCTTGCAAGGGGAGAAAGTATGCCGCTGGAAAATGAACTCCAGTCCTTTTCTGTAAAAACAGGCGCAACCCGGATTATATATTCTGCGGGTTCGAATGGTGCATCAATGACCGTGATGAACCCCCAGGCGTATCCGATGCTGGTGCAGTCGGAAATCATGATGGAAGACCGGAAAACCCGGGCCCCGTTTATTGTCACCCCACCACTGTTCCGTCTGGACGGGCATCAGCAGAGCCGGATAAAGGTTATCGCAACCAGCAGCCACAATAATGACACGAAAGAGTCACTTTACTGGCTTTGCGTAACAGGCATCCCCCCTGAGGCGGATGCGGACTGGACGGGTGATGCGTATAGAAAGAAAAAGGCCGGACAGCACGCTACCCTTCTGACGCAACTGCGTATCAAAAGCTGCCTGAAACTGCTTGTACGCCCATCCTCCCTCAGAGGCACACCCGAAGACTTTGCCTCCAGCCTGACCTGGGCAAAACGCGGTAAGACGCTCACGGTCAGCAACCCCACGCCCTTTTTCATGAATCTCAGAAGTGTTCAGCTTGGAAAATCGAGTGTGGCCAACCCTGAATATGTTCCTCCGATGGGTAAACGGCAACTGCGCATACCTGCGGATGCGTCAGGTCAGGTGCACTGGCGACTGATTACCGATTATGGCGGAGACAGCAAAGCGTTCACGTCCGACCTGAGCACTGATCCTGTTTCTCACTGAGAGTACTCCCTGCCAGGATTAAAACGATGACTGTTTACAGACCACTTTTCGTGGCCGGTCTGACGCTGGCTGCGGTTCAGGCAGAAGGCAAAGTCTATACCTTTAACCCGGCTCTCATTACCGGAAGCAATAAAGAAACAGACCTGATGCTTTTCAGTCAGGGCAGTCAGCTACCGGGCATTTATCCGACTGACATCTACCTGAACAATACACTTATCGACTCCCGGCCAGTCAGTTACATATTAAGGGCGGATAAATATGGTCGTCAGGGACTCGTCCCTCACCTCAGCAGATCCATGCTGTCAGGTTACGGAGTACGCATGAAGAGCTTCAAGGTTACTGAGAAGGAAAAACGCTCAGGCTTTTTTGATCTGTCGCAGATACCGGGCGCTCAGGCTGATTTCCACTTTGATGAGCAGTCACTGCATCTGAGTATTCCTCAGGTTTATCTGAAGCCCGGATTTAAAGGCATCGCACCCCGTACTCTTTGGGACGACGGCATACCTGCCTTCATCATGAATTATCGTGCCGGGACGAGCCAGAGTGTTACCCGTGGCCCCTCGGGAGGAATTATCAGTACTCCTGGCTGCAACTGACGCCAGGCGTCAACATCGGTGCCTGGCGGCTTCGCAACGTCACCAGCTGGCAGCAAACACGTGGAACGCCCGGACGCTGGCAGGCCATGACGACTTATCTGGAGCGCGGTATTAATGGCATCAACAGCCGCCTGACGCTGGGTGAGCGTTATACCGCCTCTGAGATTTTTGACAGCGTTCCCTTCAGAGGCGTCATGCTTGCCTCTGACGATCGGATGGTACCTTCCAGCCAGTATATGTTTGCGCCGGTCATACGTGGCGTGGCGAGAACCCAGGCCCGCGTTGAGGTAAAACAGAACGGCTACACCATTTATAACCAGGTCGTCGCACCGGGTCCGTTCGCCCTGACTGACTTCAATCCCACCGGCGCAGGTGGTGATTTTCAGGTTACGGTATGGGAGGCGGAGGGCGTTCCTCAGGTTTTCACTGTTCCTTTCCAGACGCCAGCAATCGCCATTAAAGAGGGCTACCTGCGTTACAGCCTGATGGCCGGGCAGTATCGTTCGTCTGACAGGAGAGTAACAAGAGCGCCGGTCATGGAAGCCACCGCCATGTACGGTCTTCCCTTTGGATTCACGCTTTATGGCGGAATCCAGGCAGCCCGGCACTATCAGTCTTCATCCCTGGGTACCGGGCTGAGCATAGGCAACTGGGGTGCACTCTCTTCAGATGTCACACTCAGCCGCGCACAGCACGCGGGTCATGACCCGGTAAACGGTTATTCCTGGCGTATGCGGTACAGCAAAGAGTTTGTCGGGACAAATACTTCGCTGTCACTGGTCAATTTACAGTTCAGCCAGCCGGACTATCTCACACTGGCTGAATCTCTGGAGAGCTGGCGGATTGATGGAATAGCTCCAGGCATTCGCAGAAAAAGGAGAAAAAGTCGTACCGGACTATCCATCAGTCAGGGACTGGGTAAATGGGGTTACCTGAACGCAGGTGCTTATCAGGATACCTACTGGAACCGCGGCCTGCGCGAAAGCAGCCTTAACGCGGGATACTCTGTTGCGTTCAGGGATATGACGCTGTCATTAAACTGGTCTGCCAGTCAACGTGCCCGGCACCATCCCAGGGAACAGATGATGAGCCTCTGGCTCTCTGTTCCGCTGAAAAAATGGATGGGTGGCAACACGCGCGCGTCTTACCGGTACATACATTCAGCATCTCGTCAGGGCAGTCACTCAGTGGGATTAAGTGGTGATGCGTTTGATCAGCGCCTCAGCTGGAATGTTGATCAGCGTTATACCGCCGGACACGCAGTAAGCCGTAGCAATGGCGACATATCTCTGGGATGGGCCGGAACCTACGGGCACATCGCAGGTGATTACAGCTATGGTCGGCATTACCAGCAGCGTACCGTTGTCATGGACGGCGGCCTTATCGCCCATCGCCATGGCATGACTTTCACGCAGGCCCTTGGCGAAACCAATGCACTCATTGAAGCCAGACGCGCTTCAGGTGTGAAGGTATCGGGTTTTCCGGGCATCGCTACGGACTATCGTGGTTATACAGTACAGCCCTGGCTGAACCCCTACCATGAAAATTCTCTTTCATTAGATCCAACGACGTTGCCGTCGGAGGCTGAAATAACTATCACTGACAGTAAAGTTGTGCCTACAGCAGGGGCTATCATTCCTGTTAAATTTAAAACACGAGTGGGTGCGAAGGCAATCATTACACTTTTGCAGCCTGATAGTACAAAAGTCCCTTTCGGCTCTGTGGTGCGAATTAGTTCAGATTCAGGAAATGAGGGTATTGTTGACAATGATGGGAAAGTCTATATGTCAGGATTACCACCGGAAGGAAATCTTACCGTCATAGGTAAAACACAATCACTCAAATGCCCTTACCATTTGATAAAAAATGACGAAGCGCACGGACTCAACTTCTTTACCGCAAAGTGCAAGTAAAGGAAAGGAGAGGAAAGCTTTATGCATCATCGATTAAAAAAAATATCAAGTCTTCTGGTCATAATGTTTATTGTTTCTTTTCAGAGTCCTGAAGCAAATACTCTTAAACTCACAATAACACCAGAACAGAATTTGCATGCTGGCAGAATGAATGATGGAGCAGAACTGGCAACAATCCACGTATCAGGGATGTCAGAATCCTGCGTGCTCAATGTGTGGATTGAACCACCCGGTAAAGAGATTATGCCGGGACACTATATATTAACTGACCGCAAGAAAGGAGGAGGTGAACTGAATGTAAGACTATCAGGTGATAACTGGAAACCTGACGTTCAGGCCGGAAAAGGCGTGATGTCAAAATTTACATCAAAACTCGCCACATTAAATGTTGTGAGTAATGGCGACCAGTTTATAGCAAGCCATATTTCTTCCATGCAAATTTCCGCTCAATGCCGTAATAACTAAATAACCAACATTACAAAACCAATTCAAACTAACAACTTAAATTAATACACCACTCCAAAGGAGTTAAAATGAAATTACTTCCCATAGCATTCTCAGTAGCAATATTATTTATGTGCACTCCGGTCGCAGCTAAAGATGAATTCAAACCTGTAGGCGATCCGGTAAGTCGTTCCGTTGATCTGGTTTTCAGAGAAAATCCTGAATTAATGTTCAGGCTTACACCAAGGCCGGACCTGGAGGCTGGAGTCAATGTAGACAATAGCCCCGTAGCGTTTTTCAGTATTTCTGCAAAATCACCAATGAATTTAGGTATACGCTGGACCCCCAACTCCGGAATCATACAAAAAGACAATTTTTTTAATATAAAAATACCCGGTAAAAATAACCCAAAAAACCAGATCAAGCTTGGTATCACTGGCTATCATGGAATGACAGGATTTGAAACGGGAGGTGGCCATTGGGCATTTTTATCAGAAGGTCCGGTAAAAGTATTCACGGGAATCATTACCATTGAGGGTGACCAATCTGTCACTGCTGATACGTACACGATTAGCCTGGATGCCGCGGCATTTGTTTCCTAGTGTTATCACATCCGGTACGATTAACATACCAATCGTACCGGTATTGTATTCCTATCTATGAAGCTGGTTCATTCTGATGAGATGAAAAAAGATTTTTTGTCCCCGACGAGGCTCACCTCATGGTTAATTTTCGGCTGGCATAATCGCAAGACCCTGAGCCTGCAGTGGCCTCAGCGTAAGACGTGCAGCCGCTTTTTCACCGCGGGGACAGATAAGGATTATAACGTTATCATTAAACCTGACACGGGACACAACCATGACGACAAACGTGATGGGCATTAAGCAAAGACCTGTGTCCGCCAGCATAAGGCGGGGGAAGACTCAATCAGCTGCCTCATCTGGCCGCTTTGTTCTGCCCTGTATCAGTCAGACTGCATGTTAGTGTTCACATGCACCCTAATGGTTTTATAATAACTTTTTAATGCTCAAAATATGGATATTGCATGCTTAAATCCGCGCTCTTTCTCGCTGCCCTTCTCTTTCCTGTAGCCTCTGTCGCCGGGCCAGGTAGTTTTATATTTGAAGTAAATGGCACGAAGGAGACATACTCACCAGAATGCATAAAATCAATAAGTTACGTGGATAGTGATGAGATTGGTTCTGAGAATGTAAATTTCTCTCTAAGTGATGAGTGTGGGAAAATGCTCAATGTAACTACAAAGCAGAACATTGGTAAGAAGTTGTCTATTTATTACAAAGGCAACCTGCTTTCCAGCGCGAATATTGTCTCTCTACTCAGGAATAATTTCAGAATCTCCGGTAAAGAGATGCCACGCATGGTTCTGATGCAGCTTCTTTATGACTATGGGGTTAAGCATAATTAGTGGAAAGGTAGAGGAATTAAGCATGGACGAACGCGACAGGATTAACTTAGATTTTAGTCGTGAGATAAGTATTACCGGAGCTTTGGGCTGCAGTATCCGGGCGGCACTGGCACGATTAATCACAAGGAGAAAAAGCGGTGAGGTGGATTTTTTTATCTGGAATGTTAGTTTCCATGACAGTCGTAGCAGAGGACCGCTCATTCGAAACGCCAGAGGTGAAATGCCTGAATGACCACACCATCCCATTCATCAAGTCGGAAATCCCGCCTAAAGAAATTGTTGATAAGGCCTATGTAATCTGCAGGCCAGAACTGGATGAATGGAAGAAATCGCTGGAACCGTTGCCTGATGAAATGAAGCAGCACATGCGCAAAGAGCTTTATGACTTCTACATCAGGATGATTGAAAAACGACGAAATTATGAAGTCAGCAAAGCTGCAAAAGCTTTTCATCGTGACAATCTTTAACGTCTCCGCGACTTAGGTCCTGAGGTCATTGATCGATGCCGTTTCCACGGAAATCAGACCTGATTTTACACAAGGAGGTTGAAAATAGCTTACAGACCGAGAACATGTCCCTTCTGCAATTTCTGGGGACCCCGCAAGCGCCCAGATGGGAAGTTTTCCTGCGATATGTGCGGGCTTGAATGGAAGCCAGAGCAGGATAATCGAGACAAAGATAAACTATGAAACCCCGCTTCTGCGGGGTTTTTTAATGGACCGAAATCCGGAGGTAAATCATGGCTAAGCTGCTTACCCTGACCGAGTGGGCGAGCGAAACCTATTCTCAGCCACCTTCCCTCTCTACTTTGCGCCGCTGGGCACGCGAAGGGCGAATCTACCCGTGCCCGGAGATACACGGCAAAGAGTACCGGCTTCATCCGGAAGCGGTTTATCTCAACCCCGGTAAACGCGTCAGAAATCCGAATGCTCTTTCGCATAGTGTTATCGGGCGTAATCTGCTGATGGAAAAAATGATATATGATCAAAAGGCCTGAATCTTATGATGCTAACCTCCCCCGTAATCTGACCTACCGCCGCGCCCGCAAAACTTATCACTGGCGCAATCCTCACACCGGAAAAGAGTATTCACTGGGTAATGTCTCACGCCGGGAAGCGATTGCTCAGGCTATTGAAGCCAACCATTATCTGGACCGGAATTATGTTCCCCCCGCCCTTCTGAATAAATTACAGGCGCGCCCCGTAATGATAGTGTCTGAATGGCTTTCAGCCTATGAAACAATCCTTATCAGGCGCAACGTAAAGCCGGTCACCCTGCGGCTGCGCAAATATCAGCTAAACGCAATCAGGAAATCTTTAGGTGACCTGGCAATGACCGCAGTCACGACCCGCGATATTGCCCTGTTTCTGGATGTCTATGTCAACGAAAATAAACAGACAATGGCAGTCATTCTGCGCAGTGTCCTGAATGATGTGTTCCGTGAGGCGATTGTGGCGGGCGTGGTCGAAAGAAATCCGGTTGAACCCACACGGGCAAAACAGCCCAGGGTTCAGAGGAGCCGGCTTTCAGTTGAGCAATTCCGGATGCTGCTGGAGGCCGTACGTGAATCTGAACCCTGGTTTTACCGGGCCCTGCTGGTCGCCGTGGTTACTGCTCAGCGCAGGGAGGATATCAGCCGCATGACGTTTTCCGACATTCGTGATGGCAGACTGTTTATCACACAGAGTAAAAAAGGTAATAAGTTAGCCATCCCTGTTGATCTGGCGCTGCCCGACATCGGCATGACACTGAACGACGTGACTGAGTTATGCCGACGGAATAATCCTTCGCAGTATTTAATCTATTCCGCTACACGACGTCATGGGCGCAGACCTGGCCCCGTTCGTCCGGAAAACCTGACGCAGGCATTTACGCGCACGCGGGCCCGCTGCGGTCTGGACACATTGCCAAACCCGCCAACCTTTCACGAGATCCGCAGCCTGTCCGGAAGATTATATGAGGCACATTACGGTCAGGCGTTTACACAGCGGCTGCTGGGCCATAAGAATCTCACCATGACGCAAAAGTACCTGGACTCCCGTGGTGATACGTACGTAATGGTTTGATGCGTATAATTTCGGACAAATTTCGGACATTTTCGGACGGAATGAAATTTGCCATTGCAACTCATGGAGTTATCGATAAACTATATACGAAACATATACGTTTCATATAAGGCTCATATGGGTATCGTAAAAATCTCTGACCTGATGCATGAAAATCTGCGCATCGCCAGTCAGGCGATGAGTCGCTCGATTAATGCACAGGCTGAACACTGGCTGAAACTCGGCATGCTGGCAGAACTCTATCCGCAGCAGACCCAACACCAACTGGCGCAGATGCTGATCCGGCTTGAACTGGACGGCAGCGCTGATATCCGAAATATGCTCCATAAAGAGAGCCTCACCACACAAGGAGACGTGTCATGAACACCGTTAAAATTCATACCGCCGCAGAGATTGAGATGGCGCGCGCAGCCGGGCAGGCTGCGGCGCAGGTACTGGCGATGATTACACCGCACGTTCGCCCCGGCATTACCACCGAAGAGCTGGATGATATCTGTCACGACTTCATTGTGAATGAACTCAGAGTGACGCCCGCGAATATCGGCTATCACGGCTATACCCGCACGACCTGCACGTCGGTCAATCACGTGGTGTGCCACGGTATACCAGCCAGCAAAAAGCTCAAGGATGGCGATATCGTTAATATCGATGTAGCGGTCATCAAAGATGGCTGGTATGGCGATACCAGCAGGATGTATTTTGTCGGCACACCGTCAGTCCGTGCAAAACGTCTGGTCGATATCACCTATCAATCGATGGTTGCGGGGATCAAAACTGTCCGTCCCGGCGCGACGCTGGGCGATGTGGGCGCGGCAATTCAGCGTGTTGCAGAAGCTGCCGGTTTTTCTGTCGTACGGGAATATTGCGGGCACGGCGTGGGTGAGATTTATCACACCGATCCGCAGGTGCTGCATTACGGCACCCCAGGTGAAGGAATGCCCCTGAAGGCCGGTATGATCTTCACTATCGAACCGATGATTAATGCCGGTAAAGCCGGAACCAGCGTGCTGTCAGATGGCTGGACGGTCGTGACTAAAGATCGCTCGCTCTCGGCGCAATGGGAACATACCGTCGCCGTCACTGGAGAGGGTTTCGATCTGCTGACACCGTGGCCTGAAGGCACTGGCGACTACCCGGCGATTTGATTACTCAGCCTGAGACGCGACCTCAGGCTGCCTTCTTCATTTGCTCCTGACTGCACTGAGTGTGTTCAGCGAATCGGAATGCCATATCTGCACATTGTTGCGACCCGCGCGCTTCACCTGATAAAGCGCCTCATCAGCACATCTCAGCCACTCATGAATCGATGCCGCATCACGTGCTGCCGCAATCCCAATACTCACCGAACACTGAAAGGTGGATGACGCTGGCAGCCGCAACAGGGCAATGCCCTGCCTGATTTGCTCTGCCAGCAGCAGGATGCTGGCTTCATCCGCATCCCGTACGATCACACACAATTCATCGCCGCCAAAGCGGGCGGGCACATCTTTCAGGCCGACGCTGTCACGCAGCAGTGCCGAAATCTCTGTCAGCAGAAAGTCACCCGCTTCATGTCCATAAGTATCGTTAACCTGTTTAAAGTGGTCGACATCCAGCAGCATTAACCAGGCCTTGCCCTCGCCTCGCTGCGTTCGCAAAAACTCACTTTCCAGCCGCCGTTCAAACAGCCGGCGATTAGGGATTTTCAGGCCGGGGTCCATCAGCGCGATGCGTTCGAGTTCGCGGTTCTTCTGGCGCAGAGTCAGGGTCAGGTTGTGCGAGACTACGCTGAGTGCCAGCAGATACAGGCTGGCCAGCGGCAGTGTCAGCCAGACGGTTCGGGTACTGAACGTCAGCACCAGGGGTGCCTTTTCCGCTGACCAGACCAGCACAAAGGCAAACAGAAAGGCCTGCAGCGCGGACTTCAGCTGAACCCAGCCGCCTGCCGAGTAGCGATCGGAGATCAGCACCGCCATGATAATAATTGAAGGCAGCGGACTCAGTGCCATCGCAGCAACCCAGACGCCGCCAAACGCGGCATCCAGCGTGAGATTCTTACGCTCAAAACCGGTCGGATCGCACGACCGCAATGCCAATCGATAGGCAGCGTAAGGCCAGATAAACGCATTGGTAAACAGAAGAGCACAAAGTGCCGCGCTTTTTCCCATCTCCATCAGAACTGACAGAATGGGCAGAAAACAGAGAAAGGTACCGAGCTGGCGCATCATAAACATTCGTCGCACAAATCGCGTCGAACGGCGCTTCAGTTGAACATCATCGGGAGTGTAATAATTCATATGCACACTGAAGCAGCCACGGGTTACGGCAGTTTATCGGCAAATGCTGGAACAGGGTTAATTATTTGCAGAATATTCTTATTGCGTAACTAATGTTTTTCTAAGCGCCATATGCAACTCAGGCAACCGATGCTGGCCGAGAAAGAGTGTGTGCGCGCTATGACAGCACGCACAGGGAGACTATCGGCGGCCTTTCACAATTGAGGCCGACCAGTTGAAATCGCTGACTTCACTGGCGGTAAGTGATTCAGGTTTCTTTTTACGCAGCGGTTTTTTCTTTTCCTTTTCGGCCTTTGCTTTCTCCTTCTCCAGCTTACTGGCCATCACCATCTGCCGTGCTTCACTGTTGAATTCTTTCTCTTTTTTACTATCCGGCTCTTTACCGGTTCGCTGACGGTACTTTTCAGCCAGCCCTTTATAGGTTTGTTCGACGGCCAGACGTTCGTCAACACTGAACTGATCAATGGAAATCATCTTCTTATCGCTCATAGCGGCGTGTCCTGTGGCAAGTTGTCCGGTCAAGTGTACCGCATTCAGGGCCCATTAACGCAGCGAATGGCAGCCGTTCTGCAGACTCATGTTCCCCCACGTTCCTGCTATCAGGTAATTTCTCTGAAAGGTGGGCCTTAGCCCTGTTAAAAATAAGGTTATCTCTTAATATAAAACTAATGTTCATCAGGTTTACTGGTAGTGACCACGTACTGCCGAGGAGCTGAGGGAATGATTAAAGAGACCGATCGCCTGTCACAGGCGTTATTACGGCGGCATGGGATTGGCGTTAAGCAGAAACGTATACACTTTCGTGGCCGCGATTTATTGTTTCAGCTGCATAATGCCCGTTATGAAGTTTTCAACGGCGATCGCTGTATCGCGACCGTTGAAACAAATAATATCAATGAAGCGATTAAGCAGTTTAAAGCGCTGGACAACCCTGCGGAGAAATAAGCATGCCAGATTATCGCCTGTTTCAGAAGGACCAGACAGTCAGGGCCGTGAATCATGTAAGCCAGGATCAGCAGGATCTGTTAGCAGCTGAAGGCTATAAAGTGGTTTGGGACGTAGTCAATGCCGATAACACTGATGCGGCGCTTTTGCGCTATCAGCAGTTGCGTCACGATGAGGGTAACGCTGCGCAGAACTTTGCAACGGATTCGCTTTTCAGCTCTCTTCTGGGTCTGTTATCCCGCTAAGTCAGCATGGGGCTGCGAGTTTACGGGCGAAGTTACTGTTAATTCATGCTGTGCTGATTAAAATAGAGAAAATTTCCCGCACACAGGTTTCTGATGAAAATCACTATTAACAAAGAAGATGAGCTGTTTATGCACAACTTCTTTGCTGCACCCTGCGACACCTTCGATACAGACTCACTTCAGGCACAACATATTCAGCAATCGCTTCAGCTGGCCATTCAGCAGAAAAGTGCAGAGGCAGACAGCGACTGGAAGCGCAGCCTGACTTTTCTGCTGCTGTTTCTCTTTTTATATGCTGCGCTGGGAGCCTCGCTGACGCTGGATCTCAGCACCACAGGCGCGGCACATAAGAGTATCGAGTATGCGCTGGAAGCGATTCCGGTGCTCATCGCCTTCTCTGGTTTCTTCGTCTCCATTCTTTATCTCTTCCTGACCCGTGCCAGTGCGCGTAAGCAGCATAACTGGGAAAAAAGTATTCTGGTGCTGGAGAAGTACGCCATCGGTAACCTGTTTAAAGCCACCCATACCCAGGGCGGTGGCACCAGCAATTACTCTGTGCCCAATCTTTCTATTTCGCTCGCGCTGTTTATCTGTGTGACCTGGCTGGTGATTTATAACTATCTGACCTTTACCACCAGTGGCGTGTTTGGCAGTGTCATCTCGCTTTTCATCAGCACCATGGTTTATGTCATTCTGGATATCCAGCTGCTTAAGCCCTTTATTCATGCTGTTGAAAAAGACGAACCCGAAAAGAGTAACGCGGATAAAGAGCAGGATTAACGACCTTCCCTGACGTTAAAGCAGATACCCGGCCAGTGAGTCGGGTATTTTTTTGGCTGCTAAAAGACGCTTTCGCTAAATAGCTTTTGCCGCGCAGAGACAAATGGAACGGCGAATTGACAGCAAATTGCATGTTGTAACTATATATAACCTCCACCTTTTACATTGCAACTTACTGAACGCTGCCTGAAGGCCCGCTTTCACCGCGGGCCAGGCGTGTTACCAGCGCGTTTTCTGCATATCGATGACGAAACGATATTTCACATCGCTGGTGAGCATGCGTTCAAAGGCAGTCTCCACCTCTTCACCGGTAATCATCTCTACGTCAGCCGTGATGTTGTACTCACCACAGAAGTCGAGCATCTGCTGCGTCTCCTGAATGCTGCCGATTGAGGTGCCCGTGATACTGAGGCGGCGGAACACCATTGGCGTGACATTCGGTGACGGATGCGGTTGATCGGGGATCCCCACCAGCACCAGCTGACCGTTGGTTTTCAGCGCGTTCAGATATGGATCGAGGTCGTGAGGTGCCGCAACACAGTCCAGGATAATATCCAGCGACGCCTGACACCCGGCCATTTGTGCCGCGTCTCGCGAGACCACCACATGTTTAGCCCCCAGCCGACGCGCATCCGCCCCTTTCGCCGGAGAGGTCGTAAACAGAGTTACCTCCGCACCCAGCGCGCTGGCCAGCTTAACCGCCATGTGGCCCAGGCCGCCAAGACCGACCACACCCACACGATCGCCTGCTTTGACGTTGAAGTGCTTCAAGGGTGACCAGACGGTCACGCCTGCGCACAGCAGTGGAGCCACCGCGTTCAGCGCCAGATTATCCGGCACCGTGACCACAAAATGCTGGTCGGCGATAACGTGCTGCGCATAGCCGCCAAACGTCGTGTTGCCGGTATATTTATCGGTGCCGTTATAGGTCGGCGTGAAACCCGCCTCACAGTACTGCTCTTCTTGCTGCTGGCAGAAGTGACACTCCCGGCAGGAATCGACCATCACGCCAACGCCAACCGTCTCTCCAACAGAGAATTTAGTGACATTGTCACCTGTTGCAACCACACGACCAACAATCTCGTGACCGGGCACCAGTGGATAACGGCTGACGCCCCATTCATTGCGCGCCATATGCAGGTCAGAGTGGCAGACACCGCAGTAGAGAATCTCAATTTTTACATCATCAGCCTGCAGATCGCGTAACTCAACCTCGCCTGCCTTGAGCGGTTGACCTGCTTGGGTAGCTACCAGCGCGTTAATTTTCATCTGTTGCCTCTTCTTACCTGATGGTCGTAAAGAAAGCGGCACACTATAGACACACGAAGCTCCTTTTGGTAGTAGTTACCTTTTGGTTACCATGAAATCGTGAGGTGATTATGCCGGTCTGGGTTGATGGAAAACTGTGCTTTTATGCGGACTCACCGCCGCGCCGCCTGCTGGAACTATTTTCGGTGAAGTGGAGCACAATGGTGCTGCATGCGCTTTTTCACTGGCCGGACAATCGGGCACGCACGGGCGAACTGGAGCGCAGCCTGCAGGGCATCTCGAAGAAGATGCTGATCCAGACGCTGCGTGAGCTGGAACAACGCGGACTGGTGTCACGTCAGGTGTGGCAGGTGGTGCCGCCAAAAGTGGAATACAGCCTCACGGCGCTGGGCCATACCTTCGCACAGCCGATTGAGCAGATGTATCAGTGGGGGCTGGAGAATCAGGCTGCGCTGGATGAAATGGAAAATCATGCGCGCAGCCATCAGGAAAGTGGCGGATAAAACGCCGCCCCATATGCAGGTTACCGCGTCTTAGTCGAACGGGAATTCGCGCGCCAGCACGCGCGCAATCACATTCAGCGCGCCCTCGTCATTGTTGCTCTGCGTCTGGTAGCGCGCCACGGCGGCGACAGCGTCGGCCGCATTGGCCATTGAGAAACTGAAGCAGGCCTGGCGCAGCATTTCGATATCATTCCCGCTGTCGCCAATCGCCAGCACTTCACAATCACTGATGCCCCATTTTTCCTGCAGCAGCGCGATGCCGTGGGCTTTATGGCAGCCGGGAATGATGAGGTCAATAAAACCAAAGCCGCTGGAAACCGGATGCATGATATTTTCCAGCTCGCCCAGACGCGCATGCAGGCGTTGCAGCAATGCTTCCACCCCTTCATGTTCCAGCTTCAGCGAGAACTTGAAGATGGTGTCATCAATGGCATACAGGTCATCGCGCTTTTCCAGACGGTGATAGTGGTTTGCCAGCTGGTCCATCACCTCGTCAGAGGCAGAAGAATGCATATAAGCACCATTTCGTCCGCACACCACTACCGCGATGTCCGGTTCATGCGCCAGAATATCGAGGATCTTATGCACCTTCTCCTGCGCTAACTCGCCGCAGAAAATCTCTTCATTACAGTCAGAGACCCAGGCGCCATTTTCTGCCACGAAAGCGATCTCATCTTTGATGTCGGGAAAATAGCGCTGCAGCTGGTAATACTGATTACCACTGGCCACCACAAAACGGATGCCCTTCTGCTTCAGCAGCGCATACTGACGTGAAAACCGCTGAACGTTGTACTGCTTATTATCGTCCAGAAAGGTGCCGTCCATATCCACCGCAATCATCTTAACCGCCATCTCGCCTGCCCCTATACGTTCGCCGTTCTGTCCTGCCGGCTGATTGATTTGATTCATAAAGCTTACTCGCTGTGTGGATTAATGAGAATGCAAATAGTGACTTTGCTAACGGCTTTCAGAGCGTTCCGGTTCAGAAGTTGTGTTACAACGCACGTTTTTTATCGTTAAAAGAATGTTAATCTCAGCCGCACTTTACGAATGAAGATTATTTCAATTGCATTCGTAACTCAATCCCGAACTTTGAGGAGTGTGAAATGCGTAATGAATCCCGAGCAACACCTTTGCCTGATGACGTTAAAAGCGCTATCCGCAAAATGAAACAGCAGCTACGCCAGCAAATTGGCGACGTGGATGCCCTGTTTCGGCAGGTGTGCGACAACATTACTGCCGCGATTGCAGAGGCAAAAGCGGACGAAGCGCGAACCGGCAGTGCCTGGCCGGTCGTGCCGATACAGGACATAACAGAAGGGAAGGTTTCGGATGAAACCCGATCGCTGATTAAACGTCGCGGCTGTGTCGTGATTAAGCAGCACTTCGCGCGTGATCAGGCAATGGCATGGGATAAGTCGATGCTCGACTACCTGGATCACAACCGTTTTGATGAGCAGTACCGCGGTCCCGGTGATGACTTCTTTGGCTCACTTGCGGCCTCACGCCCCGAAATATACCCGATTTACTGGTCGCAGGCGCAGATGGAAGCGCGGCAGAGTACGGCGATGGCTGATGCGCAGTCTTTTCTGAACCGGTTATGGACGTTTAACTCTCAGGGCAGACAGTGGTTTGATCCCGATGTCAGCGTGATCTATCCCGATCGCATTCGTCGCCGTTTGCCCGGCACCACGTCGAAAGGATTAGGTGCCCATACCGACTCCGGTGCGCTGGAACGCTGGTTACTGCCCGCTTATCAGCAGGTTTTCAGCAAGCTGTTTCACGGTGATTTTGCCGCTTACGATCCCTGGGATGCGGCACACCGTACCGAGGTTGATGAGTATGATCTGCCTGGCACGACCAAGTGTTCAGTGTTCCGCACATTTCAGGGCTGGACCGCACTCTCCGATATGATCCCTGGCCAGGGGCTTCTGCATGTGGTGCCGGTGCCGCAGGCGATGGCGTATATCCTGCTGCGTCCACTACTATCCGATGTGCCTGAAGATGAACTCTGTGGCGTCGCGCCGGGTCGGGTGTTACCTGTCAATGAGCAGTGGCATCCGCACCTGATCGCCGGACTCTGTTCAATCCCGGCTCTGGAGGCGGGCGATTCAGTGTGGTGGCACTGTGATGTGATCCATTCCGTTGCACCGGTGGACGATCAGCAGGGCTGGGGCAACGTCATGTATATCCCCGCAGCGCCGATGTGTGATAAAAACCGCGTCTACGCCCGCCAGGTTGCGCAGGCGCTGGAGCAGGGACGTTCACCAGGCGATTTTCCGCCGGAAGATTATGAAGCCGGGTGGGAGCAACGTTTTAAGCCGGAAGATCTTAATATTAACGGACGTCGTTCACTGGATTTAGCCTGACTCTGACCCCGCGTTGTGCACCAGCGCGGGGGATTCCCTGATACACTGCACGTTTTATTCCTGACGAAACCCAATTATGAATCCGCGACATCATCAGATTATTCAACTGGTTAATAGCCGGGGCAGCGTAACGGTCAGTGAACTGGCGCAGCTGACCGGTGTTTCTGAAGTGACGGTGCGTCAGGATCTCACGCTGCTGGAACGCGACCGGCTGCTGCGTCGGGTGCATGGCTCCGCGCTGGCGCTGGACAGTGACAATGTTGGCACCCGCATGAACACCCGCTATTCCACCAAGCAGGCGCTGGCGCAGCACGCCGCCAGCCTGGTGCAGACGGGTGAATCGGTATTCATCGAAGGGGGCAGTACCAATGCGCTGCTGGCGCGTGCGCTGGCTGACCGTGTCGATCTGACGCTGATCACCGTCAGCCACTATATTGCCCAGCTTCTGCGGGACGCCACCTGTGAAGTGATTGTGCTGGGTGGATTGCTGCAGAAAAGCAGTGAGTCGGTAGTCGGCCCGCTGACGCGTTACTCCATTCAGCAGGTGCATTTTCACAGAGCGTTTGTCGGTGTGGATGGCTGGCACCCGGAGACCGGCTTCACCGGCCGCAATATGCTGCGCTGTGACGTGGTGGATGCGGTGCTGGCGAAAGGCGCTGAAAGCTATGCCCTGACCGATGCCTCTAAATTCGGGCAGATTCACCCTTATCCGCTCTCATCCGGTTACCAGGTCGGCCATGTGATTACCGATGAAACACTGGATGCGGGGACCGTCACGCAGCTCAGGGAACAGACCATTGAGGTGATACAGATTGCGGCGAATTAAGCCGACCACGGGCCCTGAGTAACGGAATCGCGCAGCATCAGGCTGGCCGTAAAAGGCGCCTGACTGTGCCAGTCACCGCCATCCAGCATGGTCAGCAGGCGGTTAATCGTCTCATCGATCATCTCCGTCACCGGCAGTTTCATACTGGATAACGACGGCGTGATATAGGGTGCCAGCGGGATATCATCGAAGCCTATTACCGATACCCGAGCGGGCACCGCGATGCCGCATTCAGTCAGCCGCTTGATGGCACCAATCGCCATCTCATCATTACTCGCCACCAGCGCCGTGAATGAGGCGTTGCGTTCCAGCAACTGGTCCACAGCGGCCATACCGCTCTGTGCCGTCCATTTACCCGCCACGACGCGGCTTTCGTCCGCTTCCAGCCCCTTAGCAGCCAGCGCAGCGTGATAGCCTGACAGACGTTCGACGCCGGTCGGGGAATCCAGCGAACCGGTGATAAAGGCGATGTCGCGATGGCCCTGATTCAGCAAATGAGTTACCGCTGTGGCGCTGCTGGCGTGCTGATCGCTGTAAATGCAGTAGCTCTGGTTGACGCGCAACCTTCGGTTGATGACCAGTATCGGCTGTTTATGGCGGGAGATAATTGCATCCAGCGCGTCGATACTCAGAAAGCGCGGGTAGATAATGATGCCGTCACAGCGCAGGTCGAGCAAAAACTGAATCGCCGCTTCTTCCTGCTCAGCGGTGTGTTTGCCGTCCGCCAGAATCAGCTGGCGGCCCTGCTGCTCCATCATGCGCGCGGAGTGCGCCATTAACTCAGTGAAGTAGCTGCCGCTGTAGAGCGTATTGGTGATCACCAGTCCGATAGTCTGCGACGTTTTAGTCGCCAGGTTGCGCGCCAGCAGATTGGGCCGGTAGCCGGTTTCCGCAATCGCTTTTAACACCCTTTCACGCTTCTCCTGCCCGACATAGCCATTGCCGGACAACACACGTGACACCGTCGCTTTTGAGACGCCCGCCCTGTCTGCCACTTCCTGAATCGTTGCCATGGTGAAGCTCCTTTGCTGCGTCGCTCTGCAGTCTACCTAAGCCTCTCAATGTTGGAAATATTTACCCTGCCCGCTGGCGCAGATACCCGGCCCGCCGGAGGTGATGAAGTTCACAAAAAACAAATCTGACTGATTTACCCTCTTGTCGGCCCACTGAAAGCACTTCATGATTTTGTGAAACCGGTTTCCTATTTGCCTGTCAGCAGCCGATAAAAACATAAAAACGTAACCGATTTACCCTACAGAGAAGAGCGACCATGCCTATGAACTATGCCGAGGTGTCACGCGCCATTGTCGATGCGCTAGGCGGCCTCACCAATATCGAAGCCGTAACCCACTGCATGACCCGCCTGCGGTTTGTGGTGAAAGACGAATCCCAGGTCGACTATCCCCGCCTCAAAGCGATCAGGGGCGTTATGGGGGTGGTGCACAACGACACGCAGTGCCAGGTGATCATAGGGAATAACGTTTCGCAGGCTTATCAGGCGGTACTGGCACTGGGATCGCCCGGCGCGGTAACGACTGAACCGGTGAAACGCAAAATTACCCTGCGAGGCATCGGCGCGGGCATTCTGGATGCGCTGGTGGGCACCATGTCGCCGCTGATCCCGGCAATTATTGGCGGGTCGATGGTTAAGCTGCTGGCGATGATTCTGGATATGGCGGGGGTGTTTGAAAAAGGCTCGTCAACGCTGGTGATCCTCAACGTGATTGGCGACGGCGCATTCTTCTTCCTGCCGATTATGGTGGCCGCCTCTGCGGCGCTGAAATTCAAAACCAATATGTCGCTGGCAATCGCCATCGCCGGTGTCCTGGTGCATCCCAATTTTGTTGAGCTGATGGCAAAAGCGGCGCAGGGTCAGCCGGTCGAGTTCGCTTTCATCCCGGTCACCGCGGTGAAATATACTTACACGGTGATCCCGGCACTGGTGATGACCTGGATCCTGTCCCATATTGAGCGCGGCGTGGATCGCATTACTCCGGCCGTTACCAAAAACTTCCTGAAACCGATGCTGATTGTGCTGATTGCTGCCCCTATTGCGATTGTGCTGATTGGTCCGATCGGCATCTGGATCGGCAGCGGTATTTCGGCGCTGGTCTACACCATCCATGGCTATCTTGGCTGGCTTTCCGTCGCGATTATGGGTGCCATCTGGCCGCTGCTGGTGATGACCGGGATGCATCGTGTGTTCACGCCGACCATCATCCAGACCATTGCCGAAACCGGCAAAGAGGGCATGGTGATGCCGTCAGAAATTGGTGCCAACCTGTCGCTGGGCGGATCGTCGCTGGCAGTGGCGTTTCGCACCAAAAATCGTGAACTGCGCCAGACGGCACTGGCAGCAGCAGCGTCTGCCATCATTGCCGGCATTTCTGAACCGGCGCTGTATGGCGTGGCGGTTCGTCTGAAACGGCCGCTGATCGCCTGTCTGATCAGCGGTT
This sequence comes from Pantoea sp. X-Soil-YNGN-785, assembly GCF_059730585.1. Classification (NCBI taxonomy): domain Bacteria; kingdom Pseudomonadati; phylum Pseudomonadota; class Gammaproteobacteria; order Enterobacterales; family Erwiniaceae; genus Pantoea; species Pantoea sp. X-Soil-YNGN-785. The sequence goes on along the minus strand of NZ_AP035943.1, from coordinate 127,200 downwards.
TTATCTGCGGCGCGGTCGCGGGCATTGGCGGGCTGGCCAGCCACTCGATGGCCTCGCCAGGCCTCTTCACCAGCGTACAGTTCTTCGACCCGGCTAATCCCATGAGTATCGTCTGGGTCGGCGCGGTCATGGTGTTGTCGGTGGTGCTGTCGTTTGTGCTGACGCTGCTGCTAGGGTTTGAAGATATTCCTGAAGCGCAAACTGAAACCAAATCCGAATCCAGTCCCGCCGCGCAATCTGCGCCTGTTACCGAACGCACCAACGCGATTAATAGCCACTAAAGGAAAGGGTCACGCTGACCCGGAAAAGAGGATTGCATGTCTGATTCAAGGTTCCCGCAAGGGTTTTTATGGGGCGGCGCGTTAGCCGCCAACCAGAGTGAAGGCGGCTATCGTGAGGGCGGAAAGGGCTTAACCACCGTCGATATGATCCCGCATGGCCCACACCGACTGGCGGTCAAACTGGGTCTGGAAAAGCACTTTACGCTGCGGGATGATGAATTTTATCCCAGCCATGATGCCATCGATTTCTATCACCGCTATCCGGAAGATATTGCGCTGATGGCGGAAATGGGGTTCAGCGTGTTTCGCACATCAATTGCCTGGAGCCGCCTCTATCCCAATGGCGATGAACTGACGCCCAATCCGGAGGGCATCGCTTTTTACCGCGCGGTGTTTAAGGAGTGCCGGAAATATAATATCGAACCGCTGGTTACGCTCTGTCATTTCGATGTGCCGATGCATCTGGTGACCGAATATGGCTCATGGCGCAATCGTAAAATGGTCGACTTCTTTGCCCGCTATGCCCGTAGCTGTTTCGAGGCGTTTGATGGCCTGGTGAAATACTGGCTGACCTTCAACGAGATCAACATCCTGCTGCACAGCCCGTTTTCCGGTGCGGGTCTGGTGTTCGAACCGGATGAAAACAGGGAGCAGGTGAAGTATCAGGCGGCACATCACGAACTGGTCGCCAGCGCGCTGGTCACGCGAATCGCGCATGAAGTCAATCCGACGAATCAGGTCGGCTGCATGCTGGCAGGCGGCAACTTCTATCCGTGGTCCAGCAAACCGGAAGATGTCTGGGCAGCGCTGGAAAAAGATCGTGAAAACCTGTTCTTTATTGATGTCCAGGCACGCGGTGCTTATCCGGCTTATGCTGCGCGCGTGTTCCGTGAAAAAGGTGTCACGCTTGAGATCGCTGACGGCGATGCCGATATCCTGAAAAACAGCGTCGATTTTGTCTCGTTCAGTTATTACGCCTCTCGCTGCGCCTCGGCGGAGATGAACGAACAGAACAGCAGCGCGGCCAATGTGGTGAAATCCCTGACCAACCCTCATGTGCCACGTAGCGAGTGGGGCTGGGGCATCGATCCACTGGGCTTACGCATTACCATGAATATGATGTACGACCGCTATCAGAAGCCGCTTTTCCTGGTGGAAAATGGTCTGGGCGCGCGCGATGAAATCGATGCGAATGGCGAGATCAATGACGACTACCGCATCAGCTATCTGCGCGAGCATATCCGCGCCATGGGCGATGCCATAGAGGATGGTGTCCCGGTGATCGGCTACACCAGTTGGGGCTGTATCGATCTGGTGGCCGCTTCGACCGGTGAAATGAGCAAGCGCTACGGTTTTGTCTATGTTGATAGGGACGATCTTGGGAACGGTACGCTGGCGCGCACGCGAAAGAAATCGTTCTGGTGGTATAAGAAAGTGATTGCCAGTAACGGGGCAGATCTTGAGTGACACCGTCACTTAAAAGTAATATCTGAGCGCCCTGCTCCGCATCAGCCGGGCCAGAGCAGAACGCTCACGCATGCGTTGTGCTCCGGCAATAATTATCGTATAACGAATGTCTCCGAGGGGTGTCCTGTAATGGGCTGAGATGGCGCAAGCCGAACCCTTTGAACCTGATCTGGGTCATGCCAGCGAAGGGACGGGTCGGCAGATTTTCTGCCCTATCTCCTGCACTATCCCCTGTTCCAGACCGTATGCCCGGATCTCCCTGCTACTGGAGATCCTATGACACATCCGCTTTTCGAAACCGGCTTTTATGGTCGTCTGCGCCAGCAGGCGGGCACGCAATGGCACGATTATGTCAGGCACAATTTTGTGCAGCAGCTCGGACACGGCACGCTGCCACCCGCCGCTTTTCGTCACTATCTCACCCAGGATTATCTGTTTCTGCTGCACTTCGCCCGTGCATGGGGTCTGTTGATCAGCAAACTCTCAGAACCGGCTACATTACGCAGCGCGACGGCATCGCTGAACGCCATTATCAGCGAACTGCCGCTGCATCTGGCTTACTGCCAGCAGTGGGGCATCAGCGAAGAGGCGATGGCGAGCGAAACGGAGGCAATGGAAACGATCAACTACACCCGTTACGTGCTGGACGTGGGTCACACCGGAGATGCGCTGGAGCTGATGACGGCGCTGATGCCATGCGTCGCCGGTTATGCGGAAATCGGCCTGAGGCTGCTGGAGGATCCCGCGACCCGCTTCGGGGGGAATCCTTACGCGGCATGGATTGAGAATTACGGTGATGAGTCCTACCTGGCGGGCGTCGGTTCTTCACTGATGCTGTTTGAAACTCTGGCTCAGCAGCGCGCCGGTGAACAGCGTATTAACTCACTGTCGGAGATATTTACCACCGCAACCCGACTGGAAGCGGCATTCTGGCAGATGGGGCTTAATTATGCTGACTGTCTGCAGGTCAGCTCATGACGCGGCTGAACGCTGCCGTGCCGCCGGGTATTTCCGTTCGCCAGCTCTGCCTGACGCTTAATCAGCAGCAACTGTTCAGCGAGCTTAATCTGGAAATCGCGGGCGGTGCATTGACCGCTTTACTGGGGGCCAGCGGCGTGGGTAAAAGCAGCCTGATGCGGGTGATTGCCGGTCTGACGCCACCCACTTCGGGACAGATTAACGGCAGCGATGGTCTGCCGCTGGCCGGGCGCATCGCCTGGATGGGGCAGCAGGATTTGCTCTATCCGTGGCTGACGGTGGAACAGAACGTCTGCCTCGCCAGTCGTCTGAAAGGTGAGAAAGCCGATCGCGACCTGGCGCAGCATTTGCTGGCGCGGGTGGGCCTGAGCCACTGTGCCCGTGCGCGACCTGCGACACTTTCGGGCGGTATGCGTCAGCGTGTGGCGCTGGCGCGAACACTCTACACCCGACAGCCGATTGTGCTGATGGATGAGCCTTTTTCCGCGCTGGATGCACTGACCCGCACGCAGATTCAGACCCTGGCGGCAGATGTGCTGGCCGGGCATACCGTGCTGCTGATCACTCATGATGCCGCGGAAGCCTGTCGCCTCGGTCATCACCTGCTGGTAATGGGTTCCGCAGGCATCGAAACCTGCCCGCCACTGCAGGGCCAGCCACCGCGGGCGGCAGATGACATCAGCGTGATTCAGAGTCAGGCCACCTTGCTGAAACAGCTAAGCAGGCTGGCCGGATGAAATTACGTTTCGCCGCGCTTCGCCGTGGAGTCATGCTCTCAGCCGGGTTAATTGCGCTGTGGTGGCTCGCCACGCTCACTTCCGTTCCGGCCTTTCTGCTGCCCTCGCCCGCTGCGGTTGCTACCGCACTGTGGGACAACACTGGCTATCTCGGCCATCACAGCCTGATCACCCTGACTGAAATCCTCAGCGGTATGGCGCTCGGCGTGCTGCTGGGCGCGGTGCTGGCACTGGGCATGACCTTTTCACCGTGGTTACAGCGCTGGATGATGCCGCTGGTGATCACCAGTCAGGCGATTCCGGTATTTGCCCTGGCACCGCTATTGGTGCTCTGGTTTGGCTTTGGCATGAGCGCCAAAGTCGCAATGGCGGTACTGGTGATCTTCTTCCCTGTTACCTCCGCCTTTTTTGATGGCCTGCGTCGCGTCACGCCCGGCTATCTCGATCTGGCTCGCACGATGGGCGCTTCACGTGCAGCGCAACTGCGCCATGTCCGGCTGTTAGCCGCACTGCCCGCCCTGGGTTCGGGCTTGCGGATGGCAGCCGCCGTCGCGCCCATTGGCGCCATCATAGGTGAATGGGTCGGTTCGGCTGAAGGGCTGGGCTACGTGATGCTGAATGCCAACGCCCGGATGCAGAGCGATCTCTGTTTCGCCGCCCTGTTTATTCTGGTGCTGATGACACTGACCCTCTGGTTGATCATCGATCTTCTGCTTCGCCGCCTGATTACCTGGACTCCCGAGCCACACTGACGACCCTACTGATGAGAAAACCTATGACTAAAACGCCCCTGATTGTCCTGCTGTTCAGCGCCACCTTAGCCTCGCAGGCTCAGGCAATTGAAAAACTGACGCTGGTGCTCGACTGGTATATCAATCCCGACCATGCACCCATTATGGTGGCGCAGCAAACCGGAGCATTTGCGGCAGAGGGTCTGGAGGTTAACATTGTGCCACCTTCCGACCCCGCGCTGCCGCCGCGGCTGGTGGCTGCTAAGCAGGCGGACTTAGCGATAACGTATCAGCCGCAGCTGCATTTTTTCGCCGACCAGGGACTGCCGCTGATGCGGGTGGGCACGCTGATTAATTCGCCGCTGAATACGCTGATGACGCTGGACAAAACGGTAAGAAAACCAGCGGACTTAAAAGGAAAACGCATCGGCTATTCCGTCAGCGGCATTGAAGAAGCGACGCTGGCGACGATGCTGAGCCATGACGGTATCAGGGCCGATCAGGTAAAGCTGGTTAACGTCAATTTTCAGCTTACCAGCGCCCTGATGACCGGACAGGTTGATGCGGTGATTGGCGGCTATCGCAATATCGAAGCCCTGGAGATGACGCTTGCTGGCAAAGATCCGGTAGTGCTTAACGTCGAGGATTATGGCGTGCCGGCCTATGACGAGCTGATCATCGTTGCTAACCGCGATGAGGCGCATTCGGAGAAAATTAAAAAGTTTCTGCGGGCACTGAAGAAGGGAAATGCCCAGTTGCAGGCACATCCTGAAGAAAGCTGGCAGGCATTTGCACAGGCGCATCCAGAGCTGAATACACCGCTAAACCATCAGGCATGGCAGGCTACGCTGCCGCTGTTCGCCGCCGATCCGGCCAGACTGGATCGCGCACGCTATGAGGCTTATGAGCAATTTTTGTTTGATAACAAGCTGATTAAGCACATCACTCCGGTTGAGCGTTACGCCATCGGCAGTGAGTGATCAGCGCGCCCGCAGCCGGTGCTGCGGGCGGGTTGACTAACGTGACTTTGGATAAAGCCAGTGTTCAATGTCGCTGGCTGGCAGCGGTTTTGAAAAGAAGTAGCCCTGAATCTGATCGCAGCCGTAGGTTTTCAACAGTCCCAGCGTGGCTTCTGCTTCCACACCTTCGGCCAGCACGGTGTAATTCAGCTCTTTCAGCATCCCGATAATGCATCTGACGATGATTTTGGATGCGTCGTCCTCGCCCATACGCGAGATCAGCGATCGGTCGATCTTAATCACATCCAGCGGGATATCCTGCAGGTAGCTGATATTGCTGTAGCCAACGCCGAAATCATCCAGCGAGATCACAAAGCCATGCGATTTCAGCGCTTCCAGCCCTTTAATCGCCACATCGCTTTTGGTGATCAGTTCATTCTCCAGACACTCAATACCCATAATCGAGTTAGGTAACTGTGCCGCCGCTAATTTCGCCACCAGTTGGTCGGCAAAATCAGGCCTGGCGAAGTCGCGTTCACTGACGTTGATCGAGACCGGAATCAGGTTGTAATCGCGATTCCAGCGCGCCAGTTGCTCAAGCGCATGATCAATAACCCAGTTGGTCAGATCGGAGATCAGGTTGGTTTTACCCGCTAGCGGAATGAACTCTGATGGGAAAAGCTCACCCCGATCAGGATGATTCCAGCGAATCAGCGCCTCCAGCCCGACCGTTTTACCGGTTTTGAGACACACTTTGGGCTGCCAGGCGAGATACAGCTCTTCATCTTTCTTCAGCGCCTGAGCCAGATCGTTCATGATCATAAAATCATCGGTGCGCCGCGAGTCGTAACTCTCGTCAAACGACATCGCACTGATGTTCTCATCAATCGCTTCATGTAGCGCGCTGACGGCCTGACGCACCGTTTCGTTGGCATCCATCTGTCCCGGTACAAACTCTGTTTCGCCGGTAAAAACATCCAGGTCGAGCGTGATATTTTCCGCCAGATCGGCCCGCATGCCTTTGAACAGATCGATCATGTTATGCGCTGAATAACGACCTGAGTAAGGCTGAACAATGGCGAAACGGCCAGGAGCAAATGTGTAAAGCGTCTCGTTCTCCGGCAGGTTAAGCCGCTGTGCGGCATCCTGCGCCATCTGCCTGAGCAATTTCTCCATCGGCGCAATGCCCACTGCGCGGGAAAGCTCATACGCGCGAATAATGTCGAGACAGTCGATAAGAATCAGGCGAAAACGGCTGTGGGGCGCGGTAACGGTCAGTTGCTGCAGATCACGAATCAGGCGGGGCCGGTTTGGCAGATGCGTTATAACGTCGGCAAAACCCGCATTGTTCCAGGCATCCAGAAAAGAGGTCACCAGCGTGGCCAGTGAGCGCAGCGTAGCGAGTTTTTCATCCGCAAAGGGATGAGGTTGTGTATCGGTTACGCAGAGTGTTCCCAGCATCGCGCCGTCAAGGTTTTGCAGCGCCACACCGGCATAGAAACGAATATGCGGGTCACCTTCCACAAAAGGATGCGTAACAAAGCGTTCATCCAGTAAGGTGTCAACCACCACCAGATGTCCCTCACCATCAATGACGTGGCGGCAGAGTGACTCATCACGGGTCGATTGTTTTAGATCGAAGTTCCGTGACGCTCTTATGTATTGATTATGATCGTCAATAATCGAAATGAAGCTGCCTGAAATACCCAGCACCTGACTGGCGAGATTCACGAATCTCTCCAGCACTCTGTCACGGGCTTCATCCGGCGACAAAAGTGCCTTGATCGCACTCAGACGTTTTACGTCGCTGCCATTTTGCTCGTTATGCACTGAAACCTCTCCTTTGCAGGCGCAAAAATCGAAAATAATTTAGCTTAAGAATGCTCAATTAGCGCCCAATTATCAGATAAATAGCGGCTCAATCTGACAGTACTTTCACAATGAAACAGTGTCGCACGATATCTGATCGCTGTCGAAATCATTTAACGGGCTGACTTCATATGCGCAACCTGTGGCGACTCTGTTCTGAAGCCCAGACCGATCAGGCGACCCAGCACAAAACGCAGAAACGGCAGGCGACGGATAATTGCCGGAACCTTGCTGCTGCCCGCAGGTTTTCTTCTGGCTTTGTTGCGGCTCATTTTAATCTGCAGAAACTGCGTGGCGACAGTGGGGAACTGACGACGCTTCTGCACTTTTTCCAGATCGCGCAGCTGCAGTTCACCGCGTTTCAGTGGGGCGGTAAGGAGATTCGCCGTCGCCACCGCATCCTGAATCGCCAGATTAACGCCAACTCCGCCTATTGGCGACATGGCATGCGCAGCATCACCAATACAGAGCACGCCAGGTTTCGCCCACTTCTCCAGCCGGTCGATACGTATCGACAGCAGCTTAAACGCCTCCCAGCTTTCGATTTCCAACATGCGCGTCGCCTCAAAAGGCGACACTGCCGCCACGTCTGCTTTAAACGCGTCGAGACCGGCGGCCTGTTTCGCCTCAAACTCCCCTTTCGGAATGGTCAGACCGCACTGCCAGTAGTCACCACGATCGATAACGATGAAGTTCTGCTTCGGCCCTTTATGCCCCATGCCCAGCTCGGGATCCTGCGGCTGCTTACTTAAGCGGAACCAGATGACATCGCGCGCGGCGCCAAATTCCTGTCCGATCAGCCCGGCCGCGTCGCGCACGCGCGAATGGCGACCATCCGCACCGACCACCAATTTGCAGCGAATATGCAACTGCTGATTGCCGCGTGAGGCCGTCACGCCGCTGACCGTGCCATTTTCTTCGATCAGCGACTCGAAGGCAGTCGACTGCAGCAGGCTGAAGCCCGGATAGCGGGCACTCTGCTCTGCCATATAGTTCAGGAAATCCCACTGCGGCATGAAGGCGATAAAACGACACTGAACCGGCAGACGTGAGAAGTCGGCCATCGTAATGCTTTGTCCTGCAATTTCTGCCTCCAGCTTTTCGGCTCGCTGATGCGGCAGCTTCAGGAAAGATTCCAGCAGTCCGAGCTGATGCATTATTTCCAGCGTCGAAGGGTGGATGGTGTCTCCGCGAAAGTCGTGAAGAAAGTCAGCGTGCTTTTCGATGACGACTACGCGCAGGCCTGCGCGGGCAAACAGATAACCCAGCATTAAGCCGGCCGGGCCACCGCCGACGATACAGCAGTCAGCGGTAAGAATTTCAGTGGAATGTGGCTGCATGTCAGCTCCCTGTCGCGCCAGTATTGCTATGATTATTGCGTCAACCGTGGCGACATTGCTGCACACGGTCGATGGTGCTGTGCTCAGGCTAATCACTCAATGCGATTAAACTCAACTGAAACTGCCGAAGAGCCTTTCCTGTCCTCAGCAGTCAGGAGATCATCATGAACGTGATCCGCAATACGCTGTTTATGCTGCTGTCAGTATGCCCCATGCTTGTGGCCGCCGGGCCGTATGAAACGCTGCAGTTTACACTGCGTCAGCAGCAGATAACCGACGATCTGCGCCAGAAGTGTCAGTTACCGCCAGCCTTCTCCGATGAAAAACTGCACCAGACGTTTCTCAATGACAAGCAGAACCTGCAACAGAATCAGCTCACGCTGACCGCCGCGGCTCAGGCGCTGAAAAATCAGGACAACCCAGCCTACCGCGAACGCATGGCGCAAGTGGTTTGTCCACCGCAGACCGATTAACTCTTTTCCCGGCTGAAATTGATCCTGACGTTTGTTTTCACCTTATCACTCAGTAAACTGGCACGCTGGTCTGGTTGAACAAGAATGCCTCTCAATGAATGAAGAATCACCGCAGCCGGTTTATGTTCCCCGTTCCCTCGCGGCGCGCAGCCGGATGTTTCGCGCCCTGCTCTATCGTGACAAAACACCGCTGGCGATGCTGTTTTGCGCCGCGCTGGTCGGTACGCTGGTCGGTCTGGCGGGCGTAGCGTTTGCCCGGGCCGTTGAAGCAATACAGCAGTGGCGCGCCGATACGCTTATCCCCGCGCAGTTTCAGGGCTGGATGCTTTACACCGCCGCTTTTGCCATTTCGGCGTTGCTGGCGATGGTCGGCTATTTTCTTGTCAGACGCTTTGCGCCCGAAGCGGGTGGTTCCGGCATTCCCGAAATTGAAGGGGCGCTGGAAGAGCTGAGACCTGTGCGCTGGTGGCGGGTGATTCCGGTGAAATTTTTTGGCGGCATGGGCACGCTGGGTGCAGGAATGGTGCTGGGCCGTGAAGGCCCGACGGTGCAGCTGGGCGGCAACATTGGCCGCATGGTGATTGATGTTCTGGGGATGCGCAGCAACGAAGCGCGTCATACGCTGCTGGCAACGGGCGCGGCTGCGGGCCTGGCCGCCGCGTTTAACGCGCCGCTGGCGGGCATACTGTTCATCATCGAGGAGATGCGTCCGCAGTTTCGCTATAACCTGATTTCTATTAAAGCGGTGTTTACCGGTGTGATTATGGCGAGCATCGTATTTCGCTGTTTCAACGGCGAACAGGCGGTGATCTCCGTTGGCAAACTGGCTGATGCGCCAGTGCAGACGCTGTGGATGTATCTGGTGCTGGGTATGATCATTGGCATGGTCGGCGTACTGTTCAACCGCCTGATATTCATAACGCAGGATCTCTTTGCCCGCTTTTATGCCGGCAAAACGGCTCGCGTGGTGCTGGCGGGTGCATTGCTCGGCGGCGGCTGCGGTATTCTGGCGCTGCTATTCGCACCTGGCGCAGGCGGCGGCTCAGAACTGATTCCGCAGGCGGTTCATGGCGTGTTCCCGTTCACCCTGCTGCTGCTCATCTTCATGGTCAGGCTGGTCACTACCCTGCTCTGTTTTGGCTCGGGTGCGCCGGGCGGTATTTTTGCGCCGATGCTGGCACTGGGAACGCTGCTCGGGACAGCTTTTGGAGTAGCGATGACGGATCTGTTCCCGTTGTATCATCTGGACGCGGGAACCTTTGCGATTGCCGGGATGGGCGCACTGTTTGCCGCTTCGGTGAGGGCACCGCTCACCGGGATCGTGCTGGTGCTGGAGATGACCGATAACTATCAGCTGATATTGCCGATGATTATTACCTGTCTTGGGGCTACGCTGCTGGCGCAGTTTCTGGGGGGAAAACCACTCTACTCATCCATACTGGCCCGCACGCTGGCACGCCAGGCAGAAGCGACCCGCCCATAGCGGCGGGTCGTACTATCAGTTACTTACCATCAAAATAGTCAGCAGGCATCTGCCCCGGTGCCTGATTAATGACTTCATCGTTATCCGGCCCTTCGTTTTTCATGTAAGTCACTTTCGCAAACTCAGGAATGATCACATAAGGATAGGCCGGGCCTTCGTCGCGGAAGCGGTGCATATCTTCAATGAAATCATTCTGGTAGCAGATGGTTTTTTCCGGATGCTGACCTTCTCCGGCAATCCACTGCGGGAAGAAAATTGTCCCGTGAAGCAGGGTGCGATTCAGATCAAACAGCAGGCTGACGCAGGTGCCGGTGGGTTCATGCCAGTCAACTTTGTAAATGCCGGGCGCAAACTGCACTGCGTGCATTTTCTGGTTGGTCACCCAACGACCGCCCACCAGCCCCTGGTGAATACGGTAGTCACAGGTCGTTTCATTGCGGGCGTACCACTCATATTTCCAGCCATTATCATAGGTATAGACAAAATGTGTGCCAACGAACTGGGACAGGTCGCTGGAGATATCTTCCGGAGATTCTGTAGACATTTTAACCTCTGTTAAATAGCGCGTAACCTATGCGCCGATGGATTTAATAAAAGCTAAAGCGCAATTAATCGATGAATATTGACTATGGCGCAGATTATCGATTTTGCCATAAGCGACCCGGCAGACATTTGATCTTCCCAGTGCTTATTGCTGTACGCCATCACTCTGACTGATTTTTATCAGCGCATAGCGGTTCAGCAGCTGAGTAAACTGCATATCAACCTGCGCCAGCTGTGCTGCTCTACCTGATTCGGCATTTTCTGACTGCCCCAGTTGATAAAGCTGCTCTTCGAGAGGAACTGACCGGCTGAAGTTCTGCGTTATCGTGAACACCATCGACTTCAGCTCCGAGCCGGTGAGATACCTGCCATTGCGCTCACCAAGCGTATTCAGGCGGTGTGTCAGTGCCTGCAATCCGTCCATCCCCTGATGCCAGCCGGATAATGATTCAGTGGGTAGCGCGTTTCCCATAAGGTACTGCTGCCACTGCGCTTTTAGCGTCACTGTTTCGGCAGGTTCAGCTCTGGCGGCGAGCAAAAAGCCATATTCCTGTCGCCACAATGGCGGCAGCTGCGCCAGCGTTGTCAGTGCTAAGTTCTCAAGGCCATGCGCAGGGTAAATGCCAGCAGTCACTCCTGATGACAACGCTAAAGCCACACCTTGTGAATACTCTTAGCAGAGCATGGAACCTTAATGCGAAGCGATGAAGAAGATGTGCAAACTGAAGAGAATTAAAGCATCCATGAATGCGGCAAAGAGTGACTAATGAGAAAGAATTTGAAATGACAATCAATAATGACAACCCTGCAAAATCTGAGAGACATGCTTAAATGATAAAAGCCCTGACTTAAATAATCAGGGCTTTTAAGGTACTACAGATTTAACATTAAACATTAACTAACTTAATTGATAGGTACTGCTTCGATACTACTATTTATGAACAGATCCTGCGGATAATAATGATCACAATAATCAAATGTCATTATTATTAGCGGTTTCAACCACCTGATAGTCTTTCAGGAGACAAAGACAGGTCAGGCCCGTATAAATCTGTACACCCCCATCGCGATATATATTCTTTGATGCGTTGCCTTACTTTCATTACGACGTTTAAACCGCAATCGTATCCTGTCGTAAAGTAACGTTCAGAACTACGAGGCCTTACATCATCGCGACGCGATACTACTTACTTCTCGAAGATTTACTCAGACTCCATCTAACAGCGTCGTCATTAACTTATCTGCGATTAATAACAACTTCGTTTAACAGAACCATCGGCAACTTATATTTACAAATTGTCGACACCATTAACGCTAACACCAGGGATTTTTTGGTGTATCAGGGCAACTTGACGCCGCTGATGTCTCTTACTTTACGGATCTGATAAACGATGTCAACACTGTTTTTAAAGACATGTTTATATTTTCAGTAGACTTACTCTTCTGAGCGTTAATAAGAGATACCAGCGCTGTAATTATTGGCATCTATTTAAATTTAGTCCTAATCTATTTGATCTGAATAATTCATCAGGTAACTATCTGCACTGTGTCTTGAGTTCAGCAATAAAAAAAGGCGCCCTGGGGCACCTTTCGAAACGTCTTAGCTACAGACGCTTTAACTCGCCAGACTTGAGAGTAAGACTTTAGCAGTCTCAGCCGACGAACCTGGGTTCTGTCCGGTAATCAGTAAGCCGTCCTGCACAGTGTAGGATTGCCAGTCATCACCGCGTGAGTAAAGACCGCCATTCTGTTTCAGCACATCTTCCACCAGGAAAGGCACGACGTTAGTCAGGCCAACGCCCTCTTCTTCGCTATTAGTAAACCCGGTTACTTTCTTGCCTTTCACCAATGGTGTGCCATCAGCGTTTTTCACATCACGCAGAACACCAGGTGCATGACAAACCAGCGCCACCGGCTTGCCAGCCTGCAGGGTTTGCTCAATCAGTGAAATGGAGTGTTTGTCGTTAGCCAGATCCCATAACGGCCCATGGCCCCCAGGATAGAACACGGCATCAAACGTTTCCTGATTAACCGTATCAAGCCTTACGGTCGAGGCCAGCGCGGCCTGAGCTGCAGAGTCAGCATGAAAGCGGCGGGTCTCATCTGTCTGAGATTCAGGTTCATCACTTTTTGGATCGAGTGGCGGCTGTCCACCCTTCGGTGAAGCCAGAGTAATCTCAGCGCCCGCATCCAGAAATGCATAGTAAGGTGCGGCAAGCTCTTCAAGCCAGAAACCCGTCTTCTTGCCGGTGGTGCCCAACTCATCATGCGAGGTCAAAACCATTAAAATTTTCATTTCCGCTCCTTATAAGAGTCAGTCAGTTTCAGGTGTAAGGATAGTCAGAACCCGCGATTTAGCCGCCCTGTTCTGCGTTGACTCATTAATCATGGCGCGCATATAAATATTTATGAAATTTATTTCTTCAATTTAAGCTATTCATACAGCATTATAGCTACATGAAATACGACCTGAATTTACTCCCGGTTTTGCTGGTTATGATGGAAGAGCGCAACGTCACCCGCGCAGCGGAACGGCTTGGTATTACCCAGCCGGCTCTTTCAAATGCCTTAAACCGGCTGCGCGAAACGCTCAACGATCCGCTGTTTATCCGCGAGCGCTACGGTATGCGCCCGACACCGAAAGCAGAACAGCTGGCCCAGGTAGTCAGTGCTGCCCTGTCATCCATTGATAAGGTGATCCTTGGTCAGCAGGACTTTGATCCGCTGCACGCCACCCGGTTGTTTACCCTCGCCCCTAACAGCTATGTTGAATTCATCATGATGCCTGCCATTGTGGCGCGTCTTCGTGACTGCGCGCCCGGTATCAGGCTTCGCCTCACGCCGTTTGGCAACGACGTAACGGAAACGGGTGTGATTTCAGGAAACACCGATATGGTGCTGGGGCGTATCGTTGAGCCTCCTGATAATCTGGTTGTGCAGCACCTGATGAATGAAGGTCTGGCGTGTGTGATACGCGCAGATCATCCGCTGGTGGGCGAAAACCTTAGCGCAGAACAGTATGAGCAGCTCAAACACGTTAATGTCCTGCCGCCTGGTCGTATGCGCGCGGGTTTATATCAGGCACTTGAAAAGCGCGGCCTGCGCCGTCAGGTTGCCGTGTCGGTGACACATTTTCTGGCCGTCCCAGAGATGATTGCGGTCACGGACTACTGCGCGACCCTGCCTCGCCTGATCTGCCAGCATCTTTCCAGAGATCAGCGGCTCAGAATTGTTCCCGCGCCGGTTGATCTCGGCACTTTTCCGGTTGAAATGGGCTGGCATGCGCGCTATCGCGACGATCCTGCACATCGCTGGTTCAGGAGTTTAGTAGCAGAAACAGCCCACGCGCTGGCCGACCCTCAAATAAACAGTTAGCACAACCATCAATGCCGAGCTAATAGTTAGTATTGATATGGTAACCTGAGTTAGCATTATTCCCATCGGAGTCCAGTATCCTCCTCATTTATGCGACGGCCGACACCTCAGACATCCTCAACCGGCGCCAGCGCAATTAGTTTCTCTTGACGCTCAATGTTAGACAGGTCAAGTACGCCGCCCGTCTTAGACCACTTTTTTGCAGTGTGGCTGGCAAGTTTGGCCAGCGTTTCAGTTGGCGCGATGCCAACACCTGCGGTGAGATGCGTATTGCGTCTAATCGTCTCCCTCCCCTCCCGTCCAAAGTTTTCCAATACCATGCAGTTGCGTACACCGGTCAGTTCCAGGAAAGCTTCATCAATCGAATAGACCTCCACGCTGGGTGCCATCTGTTCTAACGTCGTCATTACCCGGTTACTCGTCCGCATACAGCGCATAATTGCTGCTGAATACATCGATCCTGTGCCGCCTGATGCCGTCCCTGAGTTTAAAATAGGGAGCCCACATAGGAATGGCCAGCGCTTTGGCTTCTGCACTCCGGGCAATGTCACAGCCATCGTTGTTACTCAGCACCAGCACCGGTTTACCACGCAGATCGGGACGAAATACTGTCTCGCTGCTGACATAGAATGAGTTAACATCCACCAGCGCAAACATCACAGGCCGCCATTCGGGTTAAAGACCTGAAAGATGCGATCCTCACCTTCGGATGCTGAGATATCCCGGAAATCTGACTTGCGCACTTCTATCCACCTGTTCGCTTCCCTGGCGGTAAACTGCCAGTTCAGCTGCTGGAGTTGGTGAACAAAGTCGAGTGTGCTGACGATGTAACGTCCGCGCGCGTCCCGCTTAATGGCCAGCCGGAAAGAGGCTTTGATTTCGTTCTCGCGTGGCATGATAGACTCACCCTGAGATGCTGTGTATATAAACAGCAGTTGCAATCAGTGGATTTGATGAAGATGGCAGGGGCTGAAAATTTTATAAAACCATCGCGGAACACATCGACTCGGTTATCATGGATTTTTATCGTGAGGTAAAACATATAATCAACTTATTATGCTATCGAAATGTAATCATCAATCACATATTCCATAGAGGTACTTTCGAATAAGACCTTTTAACTGTCTTTCAGCCGCGAGATTGAGAATCTGTATTTATGGATTGATGGCTTACTCGCGAAGAAGCATGCGTACCTGCTTACCACGGTAAATAACATACTGCTGACACTGGAACCCAAAATGCTCAGCCAGGTCATTTGACCGTTTACTATCCTCATAAATGATAAAGATGCTCATCAGCAGTGAAGCGCATGTGGGTTGTGCCGATACCGACAGTCATACTTTCGGGCTGCTTTTATTGAGTAAAACCATATGAGTGAGGGGGGTGAATCTGCATCAATTTCTGCTGCATTTTTGCATAATGCCTGAGCTCATCATCATAAGATCAGGGTGTATGTAGCACAAAGACCCGATATGATAGTTTAAATAACTGACTCTGATTACAATTCATTCAGAGGTCGCCTACTAAGAACTGCGTTTATATTCTCCATTATTCACATAAGCGGGGAGCTTCAAAATTTAAATTAATCAATTAGTTTAATTAAGGAGTCTACTTTTTTAGCAAGCGATTTCTATATATCTGAAAGCTGCATTACACGTCAGTTAAACCCATTAATAACCTCAATTGAATGTCAGAATTGCATGAAGAGTGTCAATAGCCACAAACGATTTTACTCATATAGTCGTTGTTAATGTGCTTATTAACACTCCCTGCCATGCCCTGCCTACCCCTGAATCAGATTTCATCTATTTATTCAGAAAAAAAAGATCACAACGTGTTTTCAGGTATGCCGTGATAGTTTCTGTTGAAATAAATTAAACCTGATGAAGGTTGGCCCATACGAATTTCCCTGATTTTTGCGAACATAACGCTATGAGAACCATTCTCGATGACTTCATTGATTTCACAATCAAAATTCACCAGGGCATCATCTAATGCGGGTGCCCCGGTATGAAGTTTTGACCACCTATGGGAATTAAACCGGTCAGCCATTGATAATAATTTATTGGCAAAGGAAGATGATAAATCCTCATGTGAGGAAGAGAGTATGTTCACACAAAGTACGCCGCTGGAGATAAAAAAATCATGTGACCATGCTTTACGGTTAATACATACCAGTAACGTTGGCGGGGTGTCGGTCACACTACACACTGCGGAAACAGTCATTCCATACTTATTATTTTCATGGGCGGTGGTGACAATAGAAACGGCGCTACCAAGCATTGACATGCCATTGCGAAAATCATTAGTGTCTATCATTTTTGTTACCAACTCGATCGAAGTGAAATTTATTCGACAGGTTCAATAATGCGTATTTGCCATTATACAAATGAACCAGATAATTCATTTATTTGTAAAATAATTATAGATAACCTGGCGTGGGCAACTGCCCACACAGCATCGTGCCTGCATTTAAATATGTCATTTCACCCATAAAAGCATGTTGGGTTATTACCATAGTGTCATTAACACATCTGGCTACAGGATGATTTTTCGAAACGCCAGTCATGCCTGATAATAATTGCATGTTGCGGCAAATTTTTGATGCTTCGTGAACTGCGTTGGTGCTGGAAAGACGCAACATGTTTATCTGATCATCGTATAATTCTTCTCCCTTTGAAATGCCAGCCCATACTTTTTCCAGTGATTGATAAAAGAAAGAGCGCATTGAATGAAAACGCGCTTCAGCTTTTGCGATTTCAATTTTAGCCGTAGGTTTTTGTATCGTTGCAGGTGCGCCCGTGACCGACAGATTTAAACCTGATGCATTTCGAACTTCATTGATTGCCCGCCGCGCAATGCCAATCGCAACCACAGATAGCACCTGTGCTGCCAGTGAAAGGGTAGGATATTTGAACAGATTTTCCTCAAGATTTGCTTCGCCTCCCCGGATAAAAGTCCACTCTTCAGGCACGAAAATATCTTTTACCACCAGATCATGGCTGCCAGTGCCCATTAAACCCACCATATTCCATGTCTGATCAATCATGACGTCTGAGACGGGCAGCACAGCCACCCGGGGAAGTCCTTTGCCCCCCGCTGATTCCATCTGAATCCCCACCCCAACAACATCTGCCCCCATACAGCCACTTGAATACCGCCAGCGGCCCGTGACTCTTACCCCTCCCTTAACCGGAGATGCCGTTTGCGTAGGGAAAATTCCTCCGGCAAAAATGATATCGGCTCCTTTATCGGTATTGTAAAGCGCTTCAAGTGTCTTTAAAGGTAGCGCTGAAAGGTAAAATGGACTCATCCCAAAACTCGCAACCCATCCAGCTGAGCCGTCAGCCTCCGCCAGGCATTCAATGAGCTGACAAAAATCAAAAGGGTTAGACTCTTTCCCGCCAAATCGTAGAGGCACCAGTGCCCTATAAACCCCGGCCGTCCTGAAACACTCAATGATGTCCTGAGAGATATGTTTACGATCATCAAATTCACCTGTGAGTGCCCGTTCTCTGATATCACTCAACAGTGCCTCAAATTCCGGGGGTGCCAAATCCAAGATGCCCGACTGCATGACTGACGACGATAAACCGATCATTTTTAACATTCTCCCTGAGTGATCCGGATACTTAGAAGGCCAAAACACAAGCAATACTCATGTTTTTTTGCTGAAGTTAATTTACAAATCGGCGATAAGAGACAATATATTCCCTTTCACTGTCAACTAATTTCTGAAATAACCCCCTTCTTTTTCCTTGTAAACTTTTCTATCCAAAAATCCTCTCTGGGCCTGCTTAGTGTTTAATTTACAGGCAGGTAAGTTAAATTTCCCATCGCATCAGCACGCTCAGAAAAAATCGGTAAGACAATAATTTAATTAGTAATTATATATTAATCTCACATGAAATATTTCAGGTCTTATTTTATGCAGCTCAGGAAAAGTATTTAAGCGGTTAAGTTGCATAAAATTTAACCAATAAAAATGGCAAAAATTTAAGCGGCGAAACCCTGTAATCCTCGTGTATTACGGGTCTTTAATCGCAATGAATATAAAAATTTGAGAGGATCTAACCTTAGCCGGATAAAACTTTATATCAACGCATATAATCAGTTTTTTGAATGTAATTCGTTGCTTCAGGCTCAGGTTGTTGCAACTAAGCGATCGCGCAGGAAATCAATGAATGTCCGCACTTTTTCCGGCACATGGCGCGTATTGGGATAAAGCGCGTAGATACCCTGTGGGGGAAAAAGATGATCGGGCAGAAGATGTATTAACCTTCCCTTCACTATCTCATCCTGTACCAGCCAGGCCGGCAGAATGGCAACGCCAGCTCCGGCTAAAGCAAACGCCAGCAAAGAAGACGCGCTGTCAGCCATGACCATTGCTGGAGAGCTGGCGTTCAAGAATACAGTCACCCCGCCCGGGTTGATCACCTGCCAGCTAAGTGGCGTTGATAAACGGCTATGCGCAATCCATTTTGCAGAGGCAAGCTGTTTAAGGTTCTGGACAGACCGGGTGTGGAGGGTGTTCAGATAAAGCGGCGCAGCGACCGCCAGAATATCAAACTGATCAATGAGACGGGCATGATGGCTGGAATCGGCCAGATGACCAAGCCGAATAGCCACATCAAAGCGACCGGCAATGAGATCGTCATTTTTGGATGAAGAAACGTGCTGGATACGTAACTGCGGGTGTTTCGCAGTAAAATCCGTGAGTGCTGGCACAATCACCCTGGCCCCATACTCCGGGGTTGTGGTGATCCTCAGTAACCCGCTTAATCCGGCATGATCGCTGCGGACATCCTCCAGGGCGCTTTCGGCATCCTCAAGAAGCTTGAGACAGCGATGATAAAATCGTTCTCCGGCATCCGTCGTCGAAACGCGTCGGGTACTTCTTGTCAGGAGTGAAACACCAAGCTCTTCTTCAAGATGTTTGATATTAAAACTGACTACTGCTTTGGTAAGTCCCAGCGTCTGAGCGGCACCGGTAAAACTGCCCGCCTCTGCTACCGCAACAAACATAGCCAGACGTTGCATATTGATCATCACATCTCCTCTTCCGCACTCAAATTGTCAAAATAATTTTGACAGTGTAGCAAGAGAAAAGCAATTTATCCGGCCTGTCGTCGGTCTTATACTGCGCGCCCTAAGCTGTCCAGTCTGAGAAAACAAATGTCTTATCGTGTGCGTGTTGCCAGTGTGTATCTGCTGGGTTTTTTTATCGATCTGGTAAATATGTTTATCGCCAACGTGGCTTATCCGGATATCGGCCGGCACTTTGACGCACCCGTTAGCAAGCTGGCGTGGATAAGTAATGGATACATTTTGGGGCTGACACTGGTCATCCCTCTGAGTAGCTGGCTGGCAAGGCGGATGGGGGCGAAACGTCTTTTCATGCTGTCATTAATGATTTTTATTTTGGGTACCTGCGGAGTGGGTGCGTCAGCATCGGTTACACAACTCATTACATGGCGCTGGATTCAGGGCATTGGCGGCGGATTGCTGATCCCCATAGGACAGACAATGACTTACGCCCTGTATCAAAGTAATGAGCGCGCAAAATTATCCTCCGTTGTCATGCTGGTCGCTCTGCTCGCACCCGCACTCTCGCCAGCCATTGGCGGAATGCTGGTCGAGCATCTCAGCTGGCGCTGGGTATTTCTGTTCAGTCTTCCCCTGGCCGTGGTGACGCTAATCATGGCAGGTTTATGGCTCAATCCGGCTCGTCCGGAAAAGACCGCCGAACCGTTAGATCTGGTGGGATTAGTCAGTGGCTGTGTTGGGCTCACGCTGATTCTGCTGGGGCTGACCTATGTGGGTGAAGCCGGAGAGTTCAATAAAGGCGTACTGATGCTGCTGGCAGGTGTTGTTACGCTGGCTGGCTATGTCAGCAACGCGATTAAGAAACGTCACCCGCTCATCAACCTGCATCTGGTCAAAGACCCGCTTTTACATACCGCAATGCTGATTTATCAGTTTATCCCCGGTGTGTTTACTGGCGTCAGTATGATCACCATGCTCTATCTGCAAAATCAGTTGGGGATGCATGCCAGCTTCGTGGGTTTGCTAATGCTTCCGTGGTCAATAGCCTCTTTTGCCGCTATCAGCCTGACCGGCAAAAGATTTAACCGCTGGGGCCCCCGTCCGCTCTTTATCACAGGCTGCCTGGTTCAGGCATTAGGTATCGGGATGCTGGCGCTAACAGGGCATAGCACAGACACTATTATTTGCATACTCGCTTTCGCTTTTATGGGATTTGGCGGCAGCTTGTGCAGCAGCACGGCGCAGAGTTCTGCTTTTATTCAAATGGCTGATCATGAACTGGCCGATGCAAGCGCCCTGTGGAATATCAATCGTCAGCTTAGTTTTTGTCTTGGCGTAACGCTGGTCAGCCTGCTGTTCAATCTGATAGCGAACACGGGGATGCCTGTAAAGCAGTCCTATCGTCTTTGCTTTGTCATAGCGGCATGCAGCGCTGTCATCCCTGTCCTGTGCTCCCTCCGCATTGCTAATCACAAAGTCGTACTTACGCTTAATAAGGAACAAAAATGAACCTTTTCCTGAAGGAAGTCCTGGATGCCCATGAATTGATCAAAGAGTGGCTGGGCAATGAAACTGCAAAAGATGAGGTTTGTGAAGATCTCCTGGCACGTTTCAGTCCTGCATACTCTATGGTAACGACCGGTGGCGGGTTGCTGGACTTCACAACATTAAACTCCTTTTTTCGGACTCAGCGCGGCGCACGCCCCGGTTTAGCGATCGAAATCAGCGACATGCGAGTGATTGCTGAGAGCGACACTGGTGCAACGGTTGTCTATAAAGAATTACAGCAACTTCCTGATCAAAGCCCCACTCTGCGTTTTTCGACTGTCGTATTCGAATCAAAGCCGAATGGCAAAATCATCTGGCATCATCTGCAGGAGACAGCGTTGCCTCAGCCTTCATAGCATTGATGACCTGCCCCGCCGATGTGCGGGGTTTCTTTACCTGCACAAAAAATAAAGATGCCAGAACCTGCGTTTATCATGGAAATAACTCTTCAGATTGACTGACTGTTTTTATGCAATTGCATTGAGAATTTTAATTCCTGAACAGTCCACAATGTGGATGTTTAAAAACAGGCCCCTTCTTCTCTAAAGAGTTTAACTAATAGCGCATCCTCATCTTTGAATTAACATGCATTCTGCTGGATAGATAATGAAGACT
Source organism: Pantoea sp. X-Soil-YNGN-785 (assembly GCF_059730585.1). Lineage (NCBI taxonomy): Bacteria > Pseudomonadati > Pseudomonadota > Gammaproteobacteria > Enterobacterales > Erwiniaceae > Pantoea > Pantoea sp. X-Soil-YNGN-785. Next base: position 105,755 of record NZ_AP035943.1, on the reverse strand, counting down.
AAAGCAAGTCGTGTCGGTGAGGGTAATACCTTTCCCTTTATTGATACACTCTTTGATTACGGAACTTTTCTTGCCCACGCCAAATCAGCGGGCGGCATTGGCCATGTTGATAACGATTGTCCAGCAAGCGTGGCAATTATCGGGGCAGGCCTGAGCGGAATGATTGCGGCGCGGGAGCTTCTGAATGCGGGTGTCACGCATGTCACGCTCTTCGAAGCAAACGCTGCAAGATCCGGTGGGCGACTGTTGAGCCAGCAATTTGATGACGGTATGCCGGAATATATCGCTGAAATGGGAGCAATGCGCTTCCCGCCTTCAGAAACAGGCTTGTTCCATTATCTGACTGAATTCAATATTGATACAGCCTCTGAGTTTCCGGACCCTGGCATTGTTGATACCGAAATTCATTTTCAGGGTGTGCCGCACAAATGGACTGCAGGAACCCCACCCCCGGAACTGTTCTCGCGGGTTGATCGCGGCTGGCGATGCTTTTTACAGGAAGGCGTCCTTATTGAAGGAAAGCAGCTTCAGGCGCCTGCTTCAATCACACTGGCGTTAAAAGAAGGCCGGCTTGCGGATGCCAAAGAAGCGTGGCAGCAGTACCTGGAGATTTTCGGTGATAACTGTTTCTACTCTGCGCTTGTCAGGATCTTCACTGGCACTAATCCGCCGGGAGGTGAGCAGTGGCACAAACCCGATGATTTTGCTTTGTTTGGCTCGCTGGGTATTGGTTCTGGCGGCTTTCAGCCAGTATATCGAGCGGCGTTTATTGAAATCATGCGGCTGGTGGTAAACGGTCTGGAAGACGATCAGCGTATGGTCCCAGCAGGCATTGAAACGCTAACGGCAAAAATGGGCAGTGAAATCCTGCAGGGCCGCACGTTAAGCGATCGTATCCTTTACCAGAAAGTCGAAGAAGTCGCCCGACTTGAAAGTGGGCAGTTTGTGGTTTCAACATGCACAGGCAACCGTCAGGTTTTTGACAGAGTGATTGTCACCACCTCTACCCGCGCAATGCAGGTATGCCTGGATCTGTCGAGACACAATACGCTTTTTCCGGCTGATGTCTGCCGGGCAGTGAATGAAACCCACCTTATCGGTTCGTCAAAGCTCTTCCTGTTGACCCGGGAAAAGTTCTGGCTGAAAGAGGGATTGCCCCATACCATTCTTACGGACACGCTTGCACGAGGTATTTACTGCCTCGATTATCAGCCGGATGATCCGGAAGGACATGGTGTCGTGCTAATCAGTTACACATGGGAAGATGATTCTCATAAATTAGTTACCCTGAAAGATAAACGTGAAAGGCTAGAGCGACTGGTTAAAGAACTGGCGATATCTGCCCCTGCGTTCGCTAAACACCTTCGCCCTATGAATAACGATCCCAAATATATTCTTGAATATGACTGGCTGACCGATCCTCTGGCAATGGGTGCCTTTAAACTCAACTATCCTGGTGACGATCGCTATTCTGAAACGCTGTTTTATCAGTTTCAGTCAGCTAAAGATAATAATCCCGACCAGGGAATCTATCTGGCCGGATGCAGTTGCTCATTTACTGGTGGCTGGGCGGAGGGTGCGGTACAGACGGGCATTAATGCAGCCTGCGCTGTGATTTACAGCATCGGGGGTCAGCTCCGTGAAAATAATCCGCTTCAAAATATGCACCGTCATTATCATTACTGAGCCTTATTAAACATGGAAAAAAGAACACCACTTTTGCTGAAGGATGAGCAGGGCCTGAACAAGCGTCCAGCGGAACTCAAAGCCAGCAACCATGTCCGGCTGCACAATTATCACGCCAGCAAAGATTTGAATGCATTTATTGCATTCGATGAAGAGTTATTCTCTTCAGACAAGATAAATACGTCAGAGACCGGATTGCCCTTATCAGGGTTACCCTTTTCATGCAAAGACAATATAAATGTAAAAGGGTTTGCGACAACTGCCGGTACGCCGGGATTAATCGACTTTTATCCGATGGACGATGCGCCAGTAATTAGCCGGCTTAAGGCACTCGGTGCTGTCATGTGTGGCAAAACCAATATGCATGAGCTTTCTTTTGGTGTGACCTCTCTGTCTGGTCAGTGGGGTAGCGTTGGCAATCCAGCGCACCCTGGCCATATCGCCGGAGGCAGTAGCGGCGGAAGTGCCGCAGCGGTAGCGGCCGGTATCAGCGCATTTTCAGTCGGTACCGATACCGGAGGGTCAGTACGTATACCTGCTGCACTGTGTGGAGTTGCAGGTTTTCGACCCAGCACGGGACGTTACCCAACCAGAGGCATTGTTCCTGTTTCCCGCACCAAAGATACCCCTGGATTTATTGCCCCGACAGTCAGCGACCTGGCGCTGCTCGACGCAGTAATGATGGATGAACCCGCTATTACCCCTCGTCTGCCTTCACGAATAGGGCTGCCGGCTGAGTTTATGTGGAGCAACCTGGATACTACCGTACGGGAAACCTGCATGAAGGTGGTCAGGCAGATGGCGCGGGCAGGCGTTGAGATCGTGACGTTCGATGACAGCGTATTCGGTAAGCTGAATAAAGAAATCCAGTTCCCTGTACCGTTTTTTGAATTTTTTATCGACTTCCCCGCTTTCTTACTGGAGCAGCACTTCGTCGCTGATTTTGACACAATCATCAGTCAAATTTCCGACCCAGCCGTCGCGTCTATTTTGCAGAGGCAGAATGCGCAGGAACAGGTCAGCTGGAAGGAGTATATGCATGGCCTTAAATCAATCGGTCAACTTCGCGCTTACTGGGACCAGATTTACAGCAAATTAAAGCTGGATGCCATCCTATATCCCACACTGTGTTGTGAAGTGCCACGGATTGAGAATGCCGCTCAACCTGATATTTTCAATAAACTCATTCGTAACACCGACATTGCCAGCAGCGTGGGTGCGCCCAGCGTGACAATGCCGGTTGCTGACCGGGGAAATTTGTCTGTTGGATTATCGTTAGATGGGTTGCCGAAAGAAGATCGTCAATTAATTAGTCATGCCCTTGCTATAGAGGCTATTCTCCAGCGTTAAATTTTTTCTTCAGGAAACCTTATGTCTGATATGGCAATTCCAACGCGTTCTCCTTCGATGTTTTGGGGAGCAACCATCATTTGCGGCACCGTGGTGGGTGCAGGGATGTTCGTCCTGCCGGTCGTGATGGCCGGAGCATGGTTTGGCTGGGCATTACTGATACTGACTTTTAGCTGGATCTGTATGTTAATCAGTGGCCTGATGTTTCACCGTGTGAGCCAGCATTACCCTTTGGAAACCGGCTATGACAAAATTGTCCGAGATGTTTTAGGTCGTAACTGGGCTGAAATAAATGGCCTGAGCCTGGTTTTCGTGCTGGGCATTCTGACATACGCCTATATTTCAGCGGTCGGGCCTGTTTATGATCACTCACTGAGCATATTGACCGGCAAAACGGTCTCATCATCCGAAGCCAAAATTATGTTAAGCCTGACCGTAGCTGCCATCGTCTGGTTAGGCACCAGCAGCATTGGCCGGATGATGTCTGTTCTGCTCATCACCAAAATTGTTCTGTTACTTATCCTGTTTGGTGGATTATTTACCACCGTAAATGTCGACTACCTGCTGGACAATCAGAATCCTGCGGCATCGTACTGGCCCTATATGCTCGGCATCGTACCATTCTGCCTTGCCTCATTCGGCTATCATGGAAACATTTCCGGCCTGATTAGCTATTACAATGGCGATCATCGTCGTGTGAAAAGATGCCTGTGCACAGGTACTGCCGTGGCGCTGGTTATCTATCTTTTCTGGATAATCTGCACTATGGGTAACCTTCCCCGCTCAGCCTTTCCGGAAATTGCCGCCCAGGGCGGCGACATTGCCGCGCTGATGCACGCATTTAGTCTGCGCGGTTATTCTGCCGGGATGTCGCTGTTGTTTTCGACGTTCTCACATTTTGCCGTTATCTGTTCGTTCGTGGGAGTGACGGCGGGCCTTGTGGATTATATCAGCGACCGCTTCAATTTCCCCGCGACCAGAACGGGTCGCCTCAAAGCCACTGCGATCACTTTCCTGCCGCCATTGAGTTTATCTCTGCTTTTTCCGGATGGGTTTGTCACGGCAATTGGTTATGCCGGGCTAATCGCGACAATATGGGCAGTGATTGTTCCGGGGTTGCTTCATCTGAAAATGCGCTCCCGGCAAGACTCAGGCTATCGGCGCGGCCAGTGGGACGGGCTTCAGTTGAGCATGATTATAGTATTCGCCGCCCTGAACATCCTTTCATGGGCGCTGAGTGAATTTGATTTATTGCCAGTATATTAACGTCATCAGAAAGCTTTGTCGGCCTCATCATTTTTTCAAACCAGCCTGTAATTACATGAATAAGCCGGTCAGGAAGCGTGCAACTTACATACTTCCTGACCGGTTGGTTAACAACACACAATACGGCCAGGAAAATCGCAAGCAAAATCCCGTACTCAAATATTCACCCCGCCACCAGCTTTTCAATAGCTTATAGAGACGAAATTAGCAGTTCTGATTCATGCCCCTTATCCTTAAATCAGAATGGTTTCTGTAAAATAACCTCCTGCATTAACAGGCAGATATGGCATAACATCACCGGTACGCCGCAGTCGTCTGACGTTTCGCACCTGCGACATCATGCGGTATCACGAAGATTGCGCCCGCACCGAAACATAATCCTCGCCATAAACCCATGCCGTAACACGCGCCCACCACAACGAATAGGCACGTCGCAGTTCATCGACGTAGCTCTAACGCTCAGACACCTGGCAATTATGCCAGAGCATTATTTCCGCAACGTGCGGTTCAGTGAGAGATCCGAAAAATTGGTGCGGGCCGTCCGGCACAAATCATACAGTGTCCAGTGTTCTATTTCAGTGCTCAAATGACGGCGTACTGATTGCCTGATTCTGGGTGGAATATCGATCAGGGATGAGCGGGCCTGGGGAGCGTCACGTGCTTCTTTTAAACTGGTAGCCGGGTATGTACCGATATCAACGCGTTCGCCCTTCACGTTCCAGCGGTAACGGTGCTGAAACGTGATCTTACCCAGGCAGGATACGCGGGCAGAAAGCCCGTCACGATCGGTCTTAACCTGCACTTTTTCGTATTCTTAGCCCAGCATCGCACGGAGGGCAGCATCTGATAGCGCCATAAATCTTCTGAAGTGGAAAATTATGTACACCAGTATGTCCACAAAAAAGTGGGTAATAAAGGGAAAACTCGTGGATGCAGAGGAACATTATAAACAGCCAATGACCGATTTTTTCCAATTATTCCCGGCAGATACATGGATTCAGGTAAACAGTCAGTAATGAGCAGACACTGTCAGGAATAGTTGCTGGCATATCTCAGGAATATGACCATGAAAAATGTAAAAGCACTCTCAATTGCCGCCCTCGCCGCTCTTTCACTGATCTCATTTGGCAGCTTTGCCGAAAGCATTTCTGTCACCTCCTCTACACTGGATGGCGCAGAATCGAAAATCGCCGCTCAGGCGCAGGAACAGGGCACGCAGTACAAAATTACGGAAGCGAACACCAATAACCGTGTTCACATGACCGCAGAACTGTATAAATAACGGATGGTCGCAAACGGATTTGCCAGACGAGGCTGCCCAATGGGCAGCCTTTTTTGTGCCTGATCAGGCAAGACGGGTGGCAGGCGAGCTACCGGTACGCCACCATAAAATCAGCGCCGCCAGGGCTATCGCCCCGAGAACCGCAAAGGCAGTGCTGTAAGAATAACGTGCGGCGATTGCTCCGGTCATGGCCGGACTCAGCGCAGCACCTGCGCCCTGCATCAGCATAATGACGCTCTGTCCGGCATTAACATGGCCGGTACCCCGCATCAGAGACACAATGTAACCCGGCACCGCCACGCCCAGGATCCCTGCCGCAATACCATCCAGAACCTGAACCGGAATAACAAAGAGCGGCTCCGCAAAGCCTGCCGCAATAACCGCGCGCAGCGGTAAAATCATCAGGGCGACCATAATAAACAGGCGATAGCCGTGCGTTTCCACCCGTTTAGAGACCCACAGCGCGACCGGGATCATCACCAGCTGGGAAATCACCACCGTTGCCGCAGCGTACAGACCCGGACTGACCGCCGCCTGTCCGCCTGCTGAGGCGACGCGCATGCTCAGCATCGGTAACAGCGCGGCATTGGCAAGATGAAACAGCAACAGCGTTACGCCTGCAATCATCAGCGCTGGCTTACGCATCAGCATCGCCAGGCTCAGCGCTGGCTGCCGCTCTTCATTCTGTTCATAGCCTCGCGCCACCTCGTTATCAATCTCATCACCGCGAATCGCTAGGGTGGCGAAGGCAGCAAAAATCGCCATTACCGTCATCAGAATAAAGACGGCACCCATGCCCCAGTACCAGGCTGAAAAACCCGCCAGCAACGCCGCAATAGTGTTACCGCCATGATTGAAGGCCTCATTGCGTCCCATCTGATGGTTGAAGCCGCGCTGACCGGTCAGCCCCAGGGTGATACCCGCCACGGTCGGTCCGATAAACGCCGCAGCAATTCCCGCTACAATTTGCGAGACCATCGCGGTCCAGGTCTGATTGCTGTACCACAGTAGCAGCGTAGCAACGGTGATCACCAGACAACCCAGCAGCACAATCATTTTTTTATGGCGGGTCGCATCGGCAGCTATGCCTGCAGGCAGCGTGGCAAGGAGTCCGGCTATGCCGCCGCAGGTCATCACCAGACCGATTTCGTCGGGACGCCAGTGCCGTTCCGTCAGAAATATGCCCAGAAAAGGCCCCAGACCGTCGCGGACATCGGCCAGAAAAAAGCTCATTAAACAGAGCGCATAGAGTGAACGCTGAGACATGTTATTTCCCTGGAAGGTAAGTGTTAAAGGCAGTAGCGCTTCGGTTAACAGGGAAATTATGTGTTACAAAGAAGAAAGTCACACTTCGTTATAGTAACAAAATGAAAAAGGCCACCCATCACGCTGTACGGATGGCCTGTTACTTTTCACTTCGCGCAGGATAGGTTATTTATCCGTGCCGAAACCCTGTTTCAGCAGGGCGGGCAGTACAGCCGGGAAGTAGATGTTTTTATAGTAACCGCTGACGCTTTCGCTCCAGCTCTCACCGTCGTGACGACCGATGTTTTTCCAGTGCTGAACCATTTCATCGTTGTAGGCCGCAATCTGCTGCTCCAGCCCCTGCGTCTGATAGGTCTCATCATGGCGGAAGGTAGCCAGTGGCAGACGCGGTTTCTGATGAGCGGGTTCATCAACGTGACCGATGACCACACCCGCAACCGGGAAGGTCATTGGCGGCAGTTCAAGGAGTGAAATCATCGCCTGTGGATCGCGACGGATTCCGCCAATCGGCACAATGCCCAGACCTTCTGCCCGCGCAGCAGCCATGACCGAGCCAAGCGCAATACCGATATCGGTAGAACCCGACACGATGCTCTCAATGCTCTGATGCGCGATCTGCTGCTGATCGACAGCGGCCATTCCCACCGCTGATTTATGCATGTCCAGCACGAAGGTGATGAAGACCGGTGCTTTGGCAATCCACGGCTGACCGCCTGCAATGGCGGCGATCTCTGCCCGACGTCCGGCATCACGCGTGATCACCACAGAAACCTGTTGTGAGTTTACTGATGTCGGTGCGCGGTAAGCGGTACTGATAATACGATCCAGTACCGCTTCATCGACAGGTTGCTCAGTGAAACTGCGTTCACTTTTATGACTTGTAAAAATATTAATCAGTTCGCTCATGGTTCCTCCCATATAAAGCGCAAGAATAGCAGTAAGTCACAGGGAAAAACTTAACCGCACTGGTCATGCTGCCGGGGCATTTCAGCCTCCCCAGCGGCTTTTAAGATAGCTCACCGCCTGCTGAGTCTGCGGCTGATTCAGATAGTTCTCTCTGAACAGAATGGTGCCATCAATATTGGGGTTAGATTCATTCAGGTCGAGCTGCTTTTTCAGTTCAGGCACGCCACCCTGAAGCGTCCAGTCAGGTTCAATTTTTGATGGCTCGCCGACTTTGTAGAGCGCAAGACCGATGTAGAGACGGGTTTTTGTCGGTTTCACCACCTCTGCCCACCAGTTTGCCAGCACGTCATAACGGGCAGCCTGACGGGAAAAAGGCCAGTAAAGCTGGGGCGCGATGTAATCCAGCAGGCCCTGTTGCACCCAGCGACGGGTATCCGCAAAGGCTTCGTCGTACGCCGCCGCGCCGCGGGTATCGGAACCAGCAGGATCGTGCGACAGATTGCGCCAGACGCCCGCCGGACTGACACCAAATTCAACCTCAGGCTTCAGCTGTTTGATAGTCCGTGACACCTGCTCAATCAGCTGCTGAGTATTGTGACGTCGCCAGTCCGCTTTACCGGCAAAACCCTGTCCGTAGCGACTGAAGGTCTGATTATCGTTGAGCAGTGAACCTGCCGATTCTGCATAGAAGTAGTCATCAAACTGCACACCGTCGATGGGATAACGCGCCACCACCTCGGCCACAATGCTGGTGATCCAGTCACGCGCCTCAGGAATGCCCGGATCGAGCACATAGCGATCCCCTGCGGTGCGGATCCAGTCGCGGTGCAGCACAAAAACGCTGGCCGGATGCAGTGACAGCGTGCGGTTCAGTTCGCTGACGGTAGAGGGTTTGGTATTCACCGATACCCGGTAGGGATTAAACCAGGCGTGAACTTTGATACCGCGCTTGTGCGCCTCATCCAGCATAAACTGCAGCGGATCATATCCTGGATCTTCACCGATTTTGCCGGTCAGCATATCGGACCAGGGGAGGATTTTTGAGGGCCAGAGCGCTGTGGCATCCGGTTTCACCTGGAAAAACACCGTGTTAATTCCCAGGCTTTTCAGCTTATCCAGTTTGTCGGTCAGGGATTGCTGCTGCAGGCGGATACGCTGCGCCGGACTGGTGCCATTCACCGACGCGACAGGTGGCCAGTCAAGACGTGACACCGTGGCTAACCAGACGCCCCGCATCGGTTGATTAGCCTGAGGCTGGGCAGGTTTGCCGGGCACAGGTAATGGCTGTTTCGTTACCGGCGGAAAAGGGGTCACCAGCGATTTAGGGGGTTCGGATGCGCAACTGACCAGCAATAATGCCGCAGCCAGCGCAGCGCCTCGCTTAATAGCCGCTCTGGCCTGCGCAGAAAAGGGATTAAGGGCGATGATAAACTCCAGTATTTTCTGGTCGGAACGCAAAGAGCTGTATTCTCGGTGACGCTGATGAAATGTCAATGCGTTAACTCAGCTCCAGCCCTGAAACTGCTGCCTTTTAAAACCCATGAACCGCTAACGCGGCGGACAAAAGACCATCCCTGCAGACATAAGACAGGCTTTGAGTGTGCCAAAGGCGTCCTGACATTGCCGCTCATTGACGCAGGCATATCCCAGCAGCAATCCACGCGCCTCCTGCGGATGCATATAGTATTGCGAAAGCGGCCGCACTTTAACTCCGCGCTTCAGTGCTTCAGCGGCTATCGCCACGTCATCCACACCCGCAGGCAGCGGCATCACCAGATGCAGTCCCGCGTCATGGTTGAATGCCGGCAAAAAGGCCGGCCCCAGATAGCGTTCAATCAGCTTGCAGAGGAACTGTCGCCGCTGACGATAAAGCAGGCGCATCCGGCGGATATGCTCCATGTAATGACCCAGCCGGATGAACTCCGCCAGCGCCCGCTGAATCAGCAGATGTCCACCGCGATAGAGTTCCGCCGCCGCAATGCGCAACGGCTGTGCCAGCGGTTTCGGCACCACCATGTAGCCAATACGCAGGGCGGGATAGAGTGTTTTACTGAATGTTCCCATGTAGATGACCGGTGCATCAGCTTCCAGTCCCTGCAGTGAGGGATGAGGCTGACCGGAAAAGCGAAATTCGCTGTCGTAGTCATCTTCAACAATCCAGCTCTGATGACGGCGAGCCAGGGCGATCAAGGCCTGACGACGCGCCAGGCTCAGGTGCACCCCCAGCGGATACTGATGAGAAGGCGTTACAAACACCATTTTAGGGGCCGGACCGCTGTCCGGTACCAGGCCCTGCTCATCCACCGGCATCGCGCGAATCTTCAGACCATTCATGCGCAGCAGATTACGTGTTCCCCAGTAGCCCGGCTCCTCCATCCAGACCCGATCGCCGGGATCACATAACACCCGCGTCACCAGATCAACCGCCTGATGGACCCCTTCGGTAATCAGGATCTGGTCAGCATCGGCTCTGACTGAGCGAGCTACCCGCAGATAGTCCACCAGCGCATGGCGAAGGTCGGGACAGCCGCCGCCGCTGCTGTAGACCAGGCGATGTACGTCAGGTTCACGGTTCAGCCGCGCCTGAATCTGGCTGAACAGCTTGTGAGGAAATTCGGTGACATCGGGCGCGCCGGGCACAAATGCGCCCCACTGCCAGGGCGAGGCGGTGGCATGGCCCAGCAAACTGGCACCCCGCTTCGACAGCGTCGCCGGTCGTTGCGCCTTCACCGCCTGCAAATCGGCAATCGCATCACTTTGCAGAGAATTCTCCGGCAACGTTTCGGCAATCCAGGTGCCGCTGCCGGTGCGTGCGGTAACATACCCCTGTGCCATCAGACTTTCATAGACATGCATTACCGTGTTTCGCGACACGCCGAGTTCGCGCGCCAGATCGCGGGTCGGCGGCAAACGGCTTCCGCGCGGAAACACCTCTTCAGCGATTGCGGCTTGCATACAATTCAGCAGCCGCTGGTGTAATGAGCCGGTTCTTAAAAACTGCAACCGTGCTAATAGATGATCTGCGTACAAGAGTCGCAATTGGCTCCACCTTTCCTCTGACAATTGGCTCTGGCAACTCACCACGCCTCAGGCATAAATAAACGTGTTTGTCGGGAATTGTAAACACGCATATTAACGAGGTGGATGAAATGAGCGAAAATAATAACCTGATGCAGCAGCGCAAAGCACAGGCTCTCCCTAAAGGCATCGGTACGCTGTGCGACTGGTACGTTGCCCGGGCAGAAAACGCCACCTTATGGGATCAGGCCGGTAACAGCTGGATCGATTTCGCTGGCGGCATCGCGGTGCTGAACACCGGCCACCGTCATCCACGTATCGAACAGGCCATTGCCGATCAGTTAACAAAGTTTACCCATACTGCCTTCCAGATCACCCCCTACGAAAGCTACATCGCCCTGGCTGAGCGCATTAATCAGCGGGTGCCCATCGCCGGTCCGGCCAAAACGGCCTTCTTCACGACCGGCGCGGAAGCAGTGGAAAATGCGGTCAAAGTGGCGCGTGCCTATACCCGCCGTCACGGCATCATCACCTTTGGTAACGCGTTCCATGGCCGCACCTTTATGACGATGGCAATGACCGGCAAAGTGGCACCTTACAAGCGGGATTTCGGCCCGATGCCGCCGTCAGTTTTCCATGCACGTTATCCCAGCGCAGTTCAGGGCATCAGCGTTGAAGCCGCTCTGACCAGCCTTGACGAGATTTTCACTCAGGACATTGCACCGCATGATGTTGCCGCAATCGTGCTGGAGCCGGTACAGGGTGAAGGCGGATTCCATGCTGCACCCGCAGAATTTATGGTGCAGCTACGTGAGCTGGCTGACCGCCACGGCATTCTGTTGATTGCGGATGAGGTCCAGAGCGGATTTGCCCGTACTGGCAAGCTGTTCGCCATGGAGCACTATCCGGTGAAGGCCGATATCATCACTATGGCGAAAAGCCTGGCAGGCGGAATGCCGCTCTCTGCGGTCGCCAGCCGCGCTGAGGTGATGGATGCCCCGGCACCGGGTGGTCTGGGCGGAACCTACGCGGGCAACCCGCTGGCTATTGCCTCGGCTCATGCGGTGCTGGATGTGATTGAAGAGGAACAACTCTGCCAGCGCGCGGTTGATCTCGGTGCCCGGCTTGAGGCAGAACTGCAGGAGCATCAGCGCAAGCATCCGGACATTGCCGACGTGCGTGCGCTGGGTTCGATGGTGGCGATGGAGTTCTATCAGGCCAGCACCGCGCAGGCGGTTCAGAAGATGGCGATGGAACAGGGTCTGCTGCTGCTGACCTGCGGCGCCAAAGGCAACGTTATCCGCTTCCTCTACCCGCTCACTATTCCTGATGCCCAGTTCAGCCAGGCGCTGACCATTCTCTCCACGGTGATCGATCACTGTGTCGCATCTGTCGGAAACCCCGTCGTCCCAGCCTGATTTCGCTGGCGCGTTAACCCAAGTTAATCCCCGTTCGTCCGGCCACACAGGCCGGACGCCGCCTGGAGACGTTTACATGACGATGACTCAGAGTGCGAATAATGAAGATTCGCTGGCTCAAAACCTGAAACCGCGCCACGTGCGCATGCTCTCAATTGCGGGTGTGATTGGCGCAGGGCTGTTTGTCGGCTCCGGCCACGCGATTTCTGAAGCCGGTCCTGCGGTGCTGATCTCTTATGCGGCTGCCGGTGCGCTGGTCGTGCTGATTATGCGGATGCTGGCCGAGATGGCCGTCGCTTCACCCGATTCTGGCTCATTCTCAACCTATGCGGATAAAGCGCTGGGCCGCTGGGCCGGTTTTACCATCGGCTGGCTCTACTGGTGGTTCTGGGTGCTGGTGATCCCACTGGAAGCCAATGCAGCAGGCACTATTCTGCACGCCTGGTTCCCTGAGGTCGCCATCTGGCAATATACCTTTGCCATCACGTTACTGCTGACCATTACCAACCTGCTCAGCGTTAAAAATTATGGTGAATTTGAGTTCTGGTTTGCGCTGATCAAGGTCGTGGCCATCATCCTGTTCCTGGGTGTGGCGGGTGCGGCAGTATTGGGTCTGCTGCCTGACAGCAACACCAGTGGCCTGTCGCATCTTTATGACACGCACGGGTTTATGCCGAACGGGATGGGTGCGGTTGTTGCGGCCATCCTGACCACGATGTTCTCTTTTATGGGTACCGAAATCGTCACCATTGCCGCTGCCGAGTCCAAAAACCCTGGCAAGCAGATTACCCAGGCAACTAACTCGGTCATCTGGCGCATTGCACTGTTTTATCTGCTGTCGATTTTCTTTGTGGTGGCGCTGGTGCCGTGGAATACACCAGGCCTGGTCGAACAGGGCTCATGGCAGACGGTGCTGACGGCGATGAACATCCCGCATGCCCGGCTGATTGTCGACCTGGTGGTGCTGATGGCGGTGTGCAGCTGTCTTAACTCTGCACTCTATACCTCATCGCGCATGCTCTACTCCCTGTCACGCCGTAAAGATGCGCCTGCTTCGGCTTCACGCACTAATCGCAGCGGCACACCGTGGGTTGCAGTGCTGCTTTCTACAGCGGCTGCGTTTCTGGCGGTGATCGCCAACTATCTTGCGCCAAGCGTGGTGTTTGAATTTTTACTGGCGACCTCGGGGGCGATTGCGCTGCTGGTCTATCTGGTGATTGCCGTATCGCATCTGGTGCTGCGTAAGAAGCGTGAAAAGGCGGGTGAAGTCCTGAATTACCGGATGTGGTTATTCCCTGGCCTGACGTGGGTGACGATTCTGTTTATTACGACCGTACTGATCATCATGTTGTTTGATGCGAAACATCAGGCTGAATTACTGGCAACCGGCGGTTTAACGCTGCTGATTATTACCACCAGTCTGGTTCTGCGTCGTAAAAAGGAGAAGCGTCAGAGCACGAAGTACTTTACTCAGCGCTCTTCTGACCCTTCGTGATTCTCTGATACATTCCATAAACTCAAAAAGCCCACCCTCAGTAATAAAGGTGGGCTTTCTGTTTATCTGTCCGCTGACCGATACAGGAGTTAACAACCCCCTTTAAGATATGGATTTATAATTTACTTTCAGCATAATCGTTACTAACCAAAGATTGCGCTTACGTTATCAGGTCAACAGTAAAATCAGTGGTGAGTATTACAGATAGCTGACTTCAATAATCCCTTTGCTTTTCTCAGGATTAAACCAGTGCATCTTTACTACCATGGGCAAGCCGTTCAATGACTGGGGGTTCATCATGTCAGCAGTAGTAACAACAGACTTGCCACGGGCGGGATCAAAGCAGTCAAAAACGACAGGATTCTGACCGATATTCATATTGCATGAACCATTGGTGATGGCTCCACTGAAGGAGATCGTGCCTGAATTTGAATCTGCGCTCGCTGGACCGGCCAGGGTAATCAGCAGCGTGGTAAAGCAGGTAATTAAAAGTGATTTCATTTTTCGTCCTCCAGAGTATGTATCTCCTGTTATCGGCTCACAGACTCAAAGATTAAGTACTTAATGAGAGAATGAATGTAAATATTCAGCCGTCTGGCCCAATGAAATCCATTAAGAAGGTGCTGTTAAGAATTATCCCAATCCTGCCAGTTAAAATGAGTGTAGTGTAATGCGTGCTTTTCACTTAATTTTTTCAGTGTTCTGATCACATCGATAAAAAATCACGAAACCGGTAAGCCAGCGGTATCACAAGTCTCTCTTTCTTTTCGTGTGAGATTCATCCTGGCGACTCATCAAGTATTACGGAAACCATTAATGCAGAAGGGGTGGCAGCCTTTTTAAAAGACCTCATACTTATTATTTTTAAAGAATTTTTTTCGACCAGATAAAATAAAAAAGGACTGTTAAGTTAATTTATTAACGTCAGCCCCGGAATTGTAAATTTTTACAAACAACTATTCAGTTTATTCCAGATACTGACTAAAGCGCAGCAGATAGCCGTCCGGATCCTGTACCAGAAACTCCCGCTGGCAGGCGGTTGTCCCGCCAGTGTCGTAATGGTTATCCCGTAGCGCCCGATAGAGCGGAACGGCGTGCTGCTGTAAGCGCGCCAGCACCGGTTCGATGTCGTCGACCTCAATCTGGAAATTAATGCCCCGCCCCAGCGGCCAGCGCAGATCGGCGGTATTCCAGCCCTGCGGATGGAACTGCTCAATCATCAATTGCGCCTGGCCATAGCAGAGGTAAGCAAAGTCAGGCTGCTGACGCTGGATCCTCACCTCAAAGCCCAGCACCACCGTGTAAAAACGCAGCGACGCGGCAAAGTCAGTGACGGTAAGTTCTGGCACCATGCTATTCCAGTACAGGTTTTGATTCTCATCCATAAAGCGTCCATTTTTGTCAGTTACGATCGCGGCTCATCTCCGGCTCGCATACTGTTCTGCAGCTCATCCAGCATCAGACGCAGCGCAGCAGACTGATGCTCGCGCGACAGGTAAAGCCCCCAGATGCCAATGCGCTGCGGCTCATAATCAGGCAATAATTCCACCAGCTTTCCCGCTTTAAGCGCATGGCGTGCCTCCCGTTCAGGCACCATCGCTATCCCGCAATCTGCAATCGCTGCGTCACATAGCAGTGACGAGATGCCCGCACTGAAATTTCCTTTAACGGCGACAGCGATTTTGCCGCCATCAGCCGCCGTGAAATGCCAGCTCTGTCCGGCAAAACGACTGTAGTAGAGGCAGTTGTGCTGCGCCAGATCGCCAGGCGTTTGCGGGATGCCTCGCTTCTGCAGATAGCCGGGTGAGGCGCAGAGTACCGAGTGACATTCACCGAGACGGCGTGCGATTGCCCCCGGCTCTGGCGCATCGGTGATACGGATGGCGAGATCGATGCGCTCGCTGATCAGGCTTACCGGCTGATTGTTAATATCCAGTTCAATGCGCAGTGCCGGATAACGGGCAAGAAAATCGGGCACGACCGGGCCGACAAGATGAAGCGCCGTAAAATGGGCACAGGCGATGCGTAACGTTCCGGCCGGAACACCCTGGGTGGTTTCCTGCTGGATCGCATCTGACAGCAGGGCCAGCTGGCGGGTCTTTTGCAGAATCGCCTCACCGGCAGGCGTCAGGGTCAGCCGGCGCGACGAGCGATGCAGCAGACGCGTTCCCGCCCACTTTTCCATCTCTTCCAGATAACGGCTGACCATCGGCCGTGAGATCCCCAGCGCACGAGAAGCAGCACTCAGGCTGCCCAGCTCACATATCCGGTTAAAAACGGCAGCTGCCGTCACTCTGTCCATCCCGCTCACCTGTTCGGATTATGAAACTCAGCATCTCTGATTGCGGGAATTCTAACAGATAGCCAGATGGGTAGAATAGCGCTACTGATTCTGAACATCGCCCGATACACCTGCCTGAGTCGGGCATTTATCTCTGAGGAATATTCATGAAAACGATTCTGTTACCTGTGATGCTCGTTCTGGCTTCGGCCTCTGCCAGCGCGGCCACGCTGCAACTGGAAACCTATAATCCGCAGGAAAAGGGGATTTTTGCCGTCTCCTCAACCCTGGTCTCCGGGCCAACCGAAGCGATTCTGTTTGATGCCCAGTTCAGCACCCAGGATGGTGAGAAACTGGTGGAGATGATAAAAAAGAGCGGTAAAAAGCTGAAAGAGATTGTGATCACTTCTGGCGATCCCGATTTCTACTTCGGTCTGGAGCCGATTGTTAAAGCCTGGCCGGACGTCAAGGTCGTTGCCGCACCTGCCGTAGTGAAGCATATCCAGCAGACACATGACGCCAAGCTGAAATACTGGGGCCCTCAGATGAAACAGGACGCACCGGATAAGGTCTTTGTGCCAGAAGTTACGCATCAGACCCGCTTCAGCGTGGATGGCGAGGCGCTGGAACTGCGTCATCCTGATCAATATGCTGCATACATCTGGATCCCCTCAGTGAGCACCATTCTGGGCGGTACGGCTCTTTCCTCTGGCATCCACGTCTGGACGGCTGACACTCAGACCGTTAAGAGCCGCAGTGAGTGGCGTCATATCCTCACAGAGATGCAGTCGCTCAACGCGAAAAACGTTATTCCGGGCCACTATCTGGGTGCGCGTCCAGCCGGTTCGCAGGCTGTGGATTTCACCCTGAATTATCTGAAGAGTTTTGAAGCGGCGCTGTCAGAACACAAAACCTCAGCAGCGGTGATTGCTGCCATGAACACCGCCTGGCCAAAACTGGCTGAACCAGCTTCACTGGAACTCAGCGCGAAAGTGAATACCGGCGAGATGAAGTGGTAAACCTGCAGAGAGGTCCGCTAACGGCACGGTGAGCTGGGTTCAGCGATCATTCTGTGCGGATGCCAGTGACTGAGAGCAAAATGACCGGGCGCTATCTTTTCGCCAGATAGCGCCTGTCGTCACGCGCCTGCAACCGAGCCTCTGCCGGTGTGGGAAAGATATAGTGAAACAGGTCGCGGTAAAAACTCAGGTGCTTCATTAATCCATCCTGAATGGATTTACGGATGTCTTTAATCAGGAATTCCTGAGTGGTATTAAAGTTAGCCATACTGAAAAAGGTTTTGTCGTAGACGTTGACCACCCCTTCCCATTTCATCACCTGCTCTTCCGGAGACACGCCTTCCGAGGCGACAAACATCCCCTTATGGGATTTCACTCCCTGTTTACTGACATAGGTGGTTAAGGCGTCATAGCCGCGCTTGTTGCGCCAGCGACAGAATTCATAGGGCACATCGTAATGCGGTAGTACAAAGTCCGGGCTGCGAAAATGTTCATCGCCGATCAATCCATCCAGGGTGACCGTGAAATGAAGGAAGTCCTGCAGGAAGTCGAACTGACGGGTTTTGGTCAGCGTGACATTAATGGTGTAGTGACCAGCCTGCACATACCAGTAATTGGTAAAGCCGGTCACCAGAATACAGAACGCCTGCCAGTCACTGAGTCTTCTGTCGCCCGCCAGCCCTCTGAAACGGCTGATCATCATCCGTGATTTGGGATGCTGATACGCTTTCAGCAGCGGATCGTTCATACCTTTCAGTAACATCAGGCACACTCCTTGATAGATTGCGCTTATCCTGCCACGCCCTTATCAGGGTGAAAAGTGTCGTTGTTCTGAATGTGAGCCTTTTAAAATCTCGATTGAGGCGGGAAATGCACTGTCTGATTAGGCGAAAAAGAGGGCTATGTTAACCTGCCGGGGTAACGGATGTCGGGCGCAGCCGTAAAAGAATGTGCTGCCCGCCATCCGGACGGGCATATCAGAGCTGCGCGAGCGTCTTTAGCGTTTCAGGGTTCTGCTGCACCATGCGAATTAATAATACAGCCTGGGCGTTAGGTCTGGCTCTGCCCTGCTCCCAGTTCTGCCAGGTCGTCTCGCCAGTGTGGAGATAATGGGCGAAAACGGCCTGAGAGAGGTTGAGTTTTTCGCGTACGTCGCGCAACTCCTGTGGCGCAATAGTGACAGGAGCACGCTTAGTAACCTTATGCCGTTTAAGTGTGATTTTGCCCTCCTGATGATCCTTAAGCTCCTGCATACCCGTCATCAGTTCACTGAAAATATCGCATTCAGTCATGTCTCAACCCTTTTTTGATCACATTCAGCGCGGTCGCCAGGGCATCACGCTGCTGCTTCGTAAGATCGTCGCGTTGGTCTTTATCGTAGATGGTAAACAGGATGAATTGGCCTTGTTCGTCCGTCCAGTAATAGATAATCCTGATGCCACCTCTGGCACCCTTGTGTCGGCGCTCATCAACTGATATTTCTCCTGGTTCCCTGCTCCACCACCTCACTCAACCGCCCGACCAGCTTACGGACCTTATCAGGAATAAAACGGGCATCCGGGAACACGGCATAGAGATAACGATCGGGCAGTCGCCAGTCAGGTAACACCCGCACCAGTCGGCCGGAGGCCAGCGCGTCTGCGCCAGGCAGCGTCTGTAAGCCGCCAATGCCGAGGCCTGCTTCAAGAGCCTGCATCAAGGCATCGCTGTTATTAGACCGAAACACACTTTCCACCGGAACAGAAATCCTCATGCTCTCAGAGACCAGCTGCAGCGGCGCATCAGTCGCTATACCGCTAAAACGTATATGTGGATGGCGCATAAGGTCATCGGGTGTCTGCAGTGTGCCGTTGCGCGCTATCCACTCAGGGGAAGCCACCAGCACGGTTTCAACCGTGGCGAGTGAACGGGCAGCCAGCATGGCGGGTGGCGACTCGCTGAGACGGATCGCCACATCAACGCCCTCCGCAACGAGGTCAGACAGGCGATCCTCCAGCGCAATATTCAGACGCAGCGCGGGATGCGCCTGCTGGAAGGCGATCAGATGCGGCATCAGCCGCTGCCCGATGCCGGTCGGCAACTGAACATGCAGTCTGCCGTGAAGCGGCTGCGAGCCGGGCCGTAATTGCTGCTCCAGTTCCTCCATCGCACCAAGCACTTGCCTGACCTGCTGCAGATAATGGAGCCCCTGCGCCGTCAGCGCCATTTTTCGCGTGGTGCGGTGCAGCAGTACCACGCCCAGCACCTCCTCCAGCGCGGCAATCTGCTGGCTCACCGCGGACTGCTTCATGCCGTTTTGCCGGGCCGCCGCCGAAAACGATCCCGCTTCCGCGACCCGGATGAAGGTCTGAATCGCAGTCAGTTTGTTCTGCATTTATTGATTTTCCTGATAAGTGATATCCGGTTCCGGGGATTTAATCAGAATTTAACGCAGGTGAGAATGCGGCTTCTTTCTTAACCGGATAGCGATCATGAAAACAACACAGGGCAAAAAAGTTGCGCTGGTAGCGGGTGCCAGTGGAATTGTGGGTCAGCAACTGACTCAGGCGCTGGTCGCAGACCAGTGGCAGGTAATCGCGCTGACCCATAGCTCAGGTTCTGCTACAGACGGCACAGAGGCTGTTGCGGTCGATCTGCGCGATCGGCTGCAGAGCCAGCAACGGCTGGCATCACTCACCGACGTTACGCATATCTTCTACAGCGCCTGGCTCAATGCTGCTGACTGGACGGCGATGGTCGGACCCAATCTCACCATGTTGCAGAATCTGGTTCAGGTCATGGAGGATGTCGCCCCGCTTGAGCATGTCAGTCTGATGCAGGGATACAAGGTGTATGGCGCACATCTGGGCCGATTCAAAACCCCGGCGCGGGAAAGCGATCCTGGCGTGCCGGGGGCCGAGTTCAACGCCGCACAGCTGAACTGGCTGAGCGCACACCAGCAGGGTAAAGCCTGGCACTGGAGTGCGCCGCGCCCTGGCGTCGTTGGCAGTGATCGGCATGGCAACAGCATGAATCTGGCGCTGAGTCTGGCGCTCTATGCATCGATCTGTCGCGCGGCGCGGCTCCCTCTGCGCTTCCCGGGTTCGCCGGAAACCTGGCACAGCATGGTCGATTTTACCGATGCTGAACTGCTGGCCGATGCCACCCTCTGGACTTCGCGCAGCGCTAACGCGCGTAATCAGGCGTTCAATATTAACAATGGTGACCTCTGGCGCTGGAGTGAGCTGTGGCCGGTGATTGCAGCGTGGTTTGAACTGGAGATTGCCCCGCCGGTTTCGCTGTCATTCCGGCAGATGTTTCAGGATTATCGTGCGCTGTGGCGGCAAATCGCCGAGGAGCATGCCTTAATTGAAGCGGATATTCTGGCACTCAGTGACGGTGCTTTCGCTGATTTTATTTTCGGCTGGAATTACGACATGTTTGGCGACGGCAGCAAACTGCGGCGGGCAGGCTTTCACGGTTATCGCGCGACGGATGAGATGTTCTGCGATCTGTTTGCCCGCTTTCGGGCGGCACGCGTTATTCCGTGATGCGTCCGTGAAAGCGCAGAGAGCGAGAATATCGCTCTCTGCATCGGGCTGGGTTTAGCGCCCTTTCTTCTTCCGTCCAGGCTGGACAAAGCGCTTGCGCGAGGCGCCAGCCGCATCTGCTTTCTCAGCCGGTTTCGCGGCACTTTTCTGCGGTTTCTTAGCGGCAACTGCTTTAGCCGGAGCTTTGGCTTTCTTCGCGGGTTTATCTTCTGAAGAGGAGTTCTCGAGCAGTTTAAACAGCTCAACGAGTTCGTCGTCGGTGAGGTCGCGCCATTCGCCCAGCGGCAAACCCTTAAGATTGACGTTCATGATGCGGGTGCGCTCAAGCTTCGTCACTTCAAAGCCGAAATGCTTACACATGCGACGGATCTGGCGATTCAGACCCTGAACCAGCGTAATACGGAAGACAAATGGCGCTTCCTTTTTCACTTTGCACTTTTTGGTCACCGTGCCCAGCATCGGCACGCCTGCGCTCATCCCGGCAATAAATTCATCGGTGATAGGCTTGTCGACGGTAACAACATACTCTTTTTCATGATTGTTACCGGCGCGCAGGATTTTGTTGACCAGGTCGCCGTGGTTGGTCAGGAAAATCAGGCCCTGAGAGTCTTTATCAAGGCGGCCAATCGGAAAGACGCGCTTGCTGTGATTGACGAAGTCGCTGATGTTATCGCGCTCGCCCTCTTCCATGGTGGTGATGATCCCCACCGGCTTATTCAGGGCAATCAGCACCAGGTCGTCTTCATCGCGCGGTTCAATCAGCTGACCATTCACCTTCACCACATCACCTGCAAATACCTGCGCGCCCACAGAGGCGCGTTTGCCGTTAATGAAAACGTTGCCCTGCTCGATGTAACGATCGGCGTCACGACGGGAGCAGATACCGCTCTCGCTGATGTATTTATTAAGACGTGTTGATGAGCCAGTCAGCATGATTCCTCCAAAAAACGCGGACTATACCTTACCGGCGGGGGCTTGCGAAGTCTTTGCACGGTAAACTTTCGCCCCATTTCGCCAGCCTTGCGGCAGCGGGCATTCATAGCCCAATCGCCATCTCAATACAGCGCAACGCGCAGCCCGCCAGCTTTGACGGATAGAGACTTTCTCCCAGCGCGCGGAAGCCATGCTGCTCATAGAAGCTCACGGCGTTCGGCGTCGATGCAAGGGTCAACTGACGGTAGCCACGCTGCCGTGCCTCCGCTTTAATGGTATCAATGATCAGGCCAGCCATTCCCTGTCCGGTGAAATCGGGCAGCGTAAAAATGGCTTCGACACTGGCGGCGGCGAGATCCAGCGATCCGGTAGCGACCGGCACACCGGCCGGGCCATCAATCACGAAAAAAGGATTAACGCGGATCATCGCGGGAAAGCTGGCAGGCATACGGTCTGGCGTCCAGGCGGCAATCACATCGGGTGGATAGACCTGCTCACAGCCGTGACGAATGGCCTGATTTCGGATGTTCCATAAAGTATGCGCCTCTTCAGGCGATGCCTGTCTGACTATCATGCTCCCCTCCGGCTGTGATCGCGTCGCGCGTCGCTACGTTATCACAGCACGTCCCGCATAACTGACATTCTCGCCCTGTTGCCGTCAATAGCGTGATGGCAGGCATTCAACGTTCACCGATCCGTTCAGGCATCGCTGCTGCATTGGCAACCCGTTTGTCTCAGCCGTGCCGCATTTGCAACACATCTGGCTCGCCTCAAACTATTTACTCTTTTAAAAACAGTTTCTTATTTTATGGCACGGTTACTGCTTAGTTTCCCTTTATATCGGAAAGTTTGGAAAAAATGAGCGCCCCATTAATTCAGCTATATAAGGAGAGACTATGTCCGCTTCACAGCCTTTACAGTTCGCCTACTGGGTTCCGAATGTTTCAGGCGGATTGGTGATCAGTCAGATAGAGCAGCGAACCCGCTGGGATGCTGGCTACAACCGTAAACTGGCGCAGATCGCCGAACAGGCGGGTTTTGATTATGCGCTGACGCAGATCCGGTTTACTGCCGGGTATGGCGCAGACAATCAGCATGAATCCGTCACCTTCTCACAGGATCTGCTCAGTCACACCTCGAAGTTAAAAGTGATCGCCGCGCTGCTGCCTGGCCCGTGGAATCCGGTATTAGCGGCAAAGCAGATCGCTACCATCAGCCATCTCTATGGGCCACGTATCGCCGTTAACATCGTCAGCGGCTGGTTCCGGGGTGAATTCAAAGCGATTGGTGAACCCTGGCTCGATCATGAAGAGCGCTATCTGCGTTCTGAAGAGTTTATTCGCTGCCTGCAAGGCATCTGGCGCGAAGAGAATTTTACTTTTGCGGGTGATTTTTATCGCTTTCGCGATTACGCCATGAAACCCAAGCCGTTGTCTCCATTACCGGAAATTTTTCAGGGCGGCAGCTCACGTGCGGCGCGCGACATGGCTTCCCGGGTGTCAGACTGGTATTTCACTAATGGGAATACGCCGGACGGCGTCCGTCTGCAGATCGCGGATATCCGTGAAAAAGCGACACGCAATCAGCATCAGGTCAGAATCGGACTGAATGGATTTGTGATTGCGCGGGAGAGTGAACAGCAGGCGCAGGCGGTGCTTCAGGAGATCATCAGCAAAGCCAACCCGGATGCGGTGAAAGGCTTCCAGCATGAGGTCAAAAATGCAGGCAGTGCTTCACCCGAAGGTGAAGGCAACTGGGCGAAATCGTCGTTTGAGGATCTGGTGCAGTACAACGACGGCTTCAAAACCAATCTGATTGGCACACCCCAGCAGATTGCTGAACGGATCATCGAACTTAAGCAGGCCGGTGTCAATCTGCTGCTGCTGGCGTTTCTGCACTTTCACGAAGAGGTGGAATTCTTTGGCCGCGAAGTGATACCGCGCGTTCGTGAGCTGGAGGCGCAGGCGGCACTGATCGAAGCGTGAAAACCGTACGCCAGGGCGAGTTTAACGCTCTGCCGCCCCGGCGTAATGAATAACACGCAGTGTCGTCTGCCGCAATGTTTCAGACAGCGGCAGACGATCTCTGCACGGCCTTTTGATACCGCTTAACATTTAAAAACGGGCGTTAAGCCCGACGTTCCATGTCACCCGGTGATAGTCGCTGTTACCTGTCACCGCTGAAACGCCGGCAAACGCGTTCACCGATGTGCCAATGGGCACGCTTGCGCCCAGAGCCATATTGATCCAGCTATCATCCCGTGACCCGCTGCTGCGGGTAAAGGCGGTGCGGGTCGATTTCAGTCCGGCGGTAACAGCAGAGTCGCTGTCGCCGAACTGATGGTTGTAACTGACCTGCGCCCAGGGATTGATCACTAAATCTTTGCTGTCGATACGCCAGCCCACCGAGCCGATTTGCGAATGCAGTGTCTGGTCGCCAAAGCGCATCGAGGTACTGCTGTTACCCTCTTCTCTGTAGCCATCAACCTGGGTGTAGTCGAGTGCGTAGCTGGCCATCGGGCCGGTGGAGACATAGCGGCCCAGCGGTAGATCCCAGCCGGTCTGCACCCGCATTCCCAGCACCTTGCCGTCGCTACTGCTCTTCTCCGTGCGGGTCGCCGGTCCCAGTCTGACCTTACGCTCAATATCATCAAAGTTAAGATCGGCGTAATGGGCATCTGCATTAATCCATCCCCGATCCAGATAATTTAACTGGCTCCACAGCGCCACCAGATTGCCGCGTAAACGGTAATCAAAGCGCGACGAGGGATCCTGTCGTTGCGAGGTGGTGGAGAGCATGGCGCCGGCCTGCCAGTGATCGGTCAGCTGATAGCCCACACCCACGGTGCCGGTGGCGCTGGTGGCATCACCGTCCAGCAGGCTGTCGCCGCGGAAATCTCGCTGCTGTCCGGCATAGCCGCCGAAAACCGTAAACTCTCCGGCACTGGCGGGCTGCTGACGCTGCTGTTGCAGATGGCCATCCAGCGTATTCTGCACATCACCCACCAGCATCGACGGTGCCTGACTCAGTGCGGCCACCTGCAGCGGCGCATTCAGTACTGACTGAATATAATCGGCGATCAGCGCATGCACTGCCGGGCTGGGATGCAGCCGGTCGGCGAACAGATATTGCTGTGACTGCGAAAATCCTGGCGTCGAGGAGGTGCAGTCCATGGATGAGACGCCGGGCGGACAGGCCATGCCCGCCGTGTTGCTGAGTCCATACAGGCGCGGGTTATCAATCACCTCATTAAACAGGCCATTAATATCCACCCGCGCGATGTTACCGCGTGCCGCCACCAGGCCCTGTTCCTCCGCCTGGTTGTAACGATCGGTGAGCGCCGCCGCCTCCTGACTCAGCAACTGCCAGGCGGCAATCAGCTGTTGAGCAAGGGCATCGCGGATCAGCGGAATCGAAGAGACCTGACCAGCGGCCTCGTTAAGCGCGGTTTCAATCGCCTGTTCTCTGGCGGCACGATCTGGCGTGGTGGTGGCGCTCAGCGACTGAAACAGCGCCGCCGTGGCAGGCTGCGCGGCCGGACCCAGCACCTGCAGAATCGCCTGAAGCAGCGCGGGCGTCGCCCCGACATTCGGCACCGTCGGCACAATCACCGTGCCGGCCCCGGCATCCAGCAACCGGCTGACCTGTGAGGCCGCGGCACTGGCACTATTATCCACGATCTGCTGCGCAGCGAGCGGTGCAAGGGCTGCCGCCGCTAAGTCATTGCCGCCAATCCAGTGAATATAGAGTCCGTCCGGATCGGCGCGTCCGTCGCGCGCCGCAAGGTAACGATCAAGCTGATCCTGGGTATTAAATAACGGATTGATCGCGGGCACTGCGACGGCACCGCCCTCGGCATAGTTGTTACCGCCCTGGGATGAGGGGCGCAGAATGTCACCCAGCGACTGCGCCAGGATCTCGTCATAGAGCGGATGGGTCGCACCATCATAGGTAAAACGTCCTACGTTTCCGCCATCGCTCAGACTGTCACCAAAGACGGTAAGGTCACTCCATGCCATTGCAGGCAGCGGCGACAGCAGGCTCAGGGTGGCACAGCAGAAAAGGTATTGCGCGTGAAGGGGTTTCATCAGCAGCTCCGCACAAAACAAAGTAAAGGGAAAAAAAGTAAAGCCGCACCCGGAGGCGCAGCACGCTGTAAGCGTAGTCGTCCTGGTAAACGGGCTGATGAAAAGAGGCGATCGCGCTCGCAAAGCGGAAAAATTTGACGTAAAGCAGAGCCGGTTTTTACCGGGAAACTCCGGTCACGGCTCAATCCTGCAGATTACTTTTTGCTGGCGGGTTTCAGCCCGCGATAGAGATCCTGCAGTCGTTTCATGGTCTTAACGGTACGCTGCGGCAGCGTCGACGCCACCGACAGGATTAGCATCTCAAGACAGACCATAATCGTGCCGTGCAGCGGAATGCGCCCCTTCTCACCCCCACGGGGCACATTGATCACCACATCTGCCTCACGCGCGAAAAACGAGTCGGTGGCGTTAGTCAGCAGGATAATCGGGATATCCAGCCGTTTCGCTTCACGCACCACGGTAGTTCCCTCCCGGTGCGCCGACTGCTGCGCCATCATTATCAGCACGTCGCCACGCTGCAGCGACAGCATCTGTTCTGCCAGCGCAATGCCGGCGCGATTAAGCGAAAAGGCGGGCAGGCCGATGCGGTTCAGCAGCCGCACGCTGTAATCCGCCAGAATACCCGAGGCGTTAATGCCAAAAATAGCCACTTCCCGCGCTTCACTCAGCAACGCCACGGCATCTGCTACTACCACCCGGTTCTGCGGCTGCGCCAGCACCTCACAGGCGTGCCGGTGACCCGCAAGTACGAAGTCGATGGCGCTGTTCACATCACTGGTCACCTCACTGACCGTGGTGATCATCTTATCTTCCGAGGTCAGTGAGGGACCAAACCAGGCCCTGAGCGTCTGTTTGAGATCGCGCAGTCCGCTAAATCCCAGCGCCTGAATGGCACGGATCACGGTGGCGTCAGAGGTCGCATTCGCTACGGCGATCTCCATCGCCGTACTTTCAAGCACCGTTTCACGCTGTTGATCGATATAGCGCGCCACCGCCAGCAGACGAGGCGAGAGCTGCTTTTCGCGGGCGCGCAGACGCTCTGCCACCACATCCACCCTGTTTTTAACTGGCCGGCTCTGTTTCATGCTGCTCCTGCTGCTGGGTTAAACGTTGAAAAAATGTAGTGAATGGCTGAATCCGTTTTCTTTTTCACCTGCAAAAGATGGGGATTTATGCCTCAAATAGTATTTGGCATGGAAATAAATTCAATTTATTCATTTACCTGAATCACACACGCATCTGATTATCGGTAAAGGTACATTTAGCCATAATTGTAGTGATTTATGTACAAATTATGTTTACTACTACATTACCGGATGTTTGAATGATTCTCAATTACAGATGAGAAGCATTGTCGTCCGGGTGCCGTAATGATCGCCGAGCCCTGATGCTGATCGCCTCTGTTTAAACCGCTGCATCTTGCAGAACACCTTCAGGGAAGCCCGGCGTAGTCGTCAGCCATCGGGCCTTATTAGCTTCAGAAACAGATACGAAAAGAAGAATGAAAAACAGAGACTCGCGATATCCGGCCCGGCACCCCGCTCTGGTCGTGGCGATCTGTGGCAGCATGCTGTTGCCGCAGGTCAGTGTAGCAACCGACAGCGCATCAGATATGACCGTGACCGCCGATGCCAGCTCAGAGGGAAATTACAGCGCCAGCGAAACCAGCGTTGCCAGTAAAATGCCAACCGCGCGGCTCGATGAAGCACAATCGGTCAGCGTGGTGACGCAGGAGCAGCTGGAAGATTTCCAGGCCAGCTCCCTGGCGGATGCAATGCGCTTTGTCAGCGGCGTCACCGAGGCCAATACGCTGGGCGGCACCGAAGATGGCTTTGTACGACGCGGTTTTGGCAGTAATGCCGATGGGTCGGTTTATCGCGATGGTATCCGCAGCAGTCAGGGACTCAATTTTGATGCCACGACCGAACGGGTCGAGGTGCTGAAAGGCTCCTCCTCGCTGCTGTATGGCATTCAGAATCCGGGCGGCATTATCAATGTGGTCAGCAAAAAGCCACAATACAGCTGGCACTCCAGCGTTACCGGGCGTTACGCCAGTGAAGGTGGCGGTGCGGGTACGCTGGATGTCACCGGCCCGCTGGGCAATGGCTTTGCTTTCCGGCTCATCGCCGAAAAGCAGAATCAGGATTACTGGCGCAACTTCGGCAGCGAAGAGCACACGCTGCTGGCACCCTCTCTGCAATGGTTTGGCGAGCAGGCCAGCTTTCTGATCAGCTATGCCGACTACCGTTATGATATTCCCTACGATCGCGGCACCGCCTTTATCGACGGCAGGCCGATCAATATCGGCTATAAAGATCGTCTGGATGACAAAGCCAATCACGCATGGGGCCATAACAAAACGCTGAATGCCCACTATGACTGGCAGTTTAATGATGAGTGGCGCACCCGGTTTACCCTGGGCTGGAATCAGCGGCGCTATGATAACAATGAGGTGCGCGTAACGGCGGTGAATGCCAGCACGGGCGTGGTTACTCGTCGCGCCGATGCCAACCGCGGGTTTAACCACAAAACCAAATATGTGAGCTGGGATCTGCTGGGCAACCCGGAAATTCTGGGCATGCAACATTCGCTGGTGGTGGGCACCGACTATGAGATGAACCAGACTTATCGCGCCCATCAATATCTGGGCAAGGTCAATCGCCAGTTCAGTTATTTCAATCCCGACTATGACATCCTGTCACCGGTTACAGATGACAGCACGGAAAATACCACCGGCGCGAATAACCTGAACCGTATTCATAGTCGTTCGCTTTACGCCAAAGACAGTATTTCACTCACTCAGGACTGGATTCTGGTGCTGGGCGGCCGTTATCAGCATTATGAACAGCGCGCTTCCCGCGGCGTTAATCCCCAGTCAGAAATCCTGAACGATGAGGGCAATAAGTTTCTGCCACAGGCGGGGGTGATCTACAAACTCACGCCTGACCTCTCTTTCTACACCAGCGTCAGCAAATCGTTTACGCCATCTACCGATGTGGATGATAACGGTAATGTCGGCAAGCCTGAACAGGGCACGAGCTGGGAAGTCGGCAGCAAATGGCAGCTTTCGCCGAAACTGCTGGCAACAGTGGCGCTTTACCGGATTGATGAAAAGGCGATGTCGCTGAACATCAATGGCAGCACGCGGGCCATCGATAAAGCACGCTCGACCGGCGCTGAATTTGAGCTCAACGGCGAAATCGCGCCCGGCTGGGATTTAAGTGCCAACTACAGCTATGATCAGGCAGAGATCGTCAGCGATCGGGTGAATCCGGAAAACAACGGTAATCGCCTGCAGAATGCGCCGCGTCATGCCGGTGCGCTCTATCTGAGTCATGAGATGCTGATCACCAGCCTGCCCGGCGCGTTCAGGCTCGGCGGTGGCGCGCGCTACGTCGGCACCCGTGCGGGCGATCCAGATAACAGTTTCACCCTGCCCGACTATGTCGTGGCAGACAGCTTCGTGGCGTGGAACAACCGCCTGTTTGGTGAAAAAACCCAGCTGCGTCTGAATATCAATAATCTGTTTAACCAGCACTACTACAGTTCAAGCGGCGGCAACCTGCGCGTCCGTGAAGGCGAAACCCGTAATCTGATGGTACAGGCCCGTGTGGAATTTTAACTCGCTACGTTCGGTGCTGCTGACGATCACTGTGATGCTGGTCAGCGCGGGTGCACATGCCCGTACGCTGACCGATATCACCGGTCGCCAGGTCACGATTCCCGACCATCCGCAGCGCATTGTGCTGGGTGAAAGCCGGATGCTCTACAGCGTCGCACTGCTGACGCCCGGTAATCCGCTGCAGCATATTGCCGGCTGGCCGCAGGATCTGAAAAAGTACGATCCTCAGACCTGGCAGGTTTTTGCCCGCCAGTTTCCCCGGATGGAGACAATTCCGGTAGTGGGGCTGGATGGCGTTAACGATATGAATCCCGAACAGGTGATCGCGCTTAAGCCCGATGTGGTGATCCTGCCGCAGCTGGCGCGTGACAGTGAAAACGGCGCCGTGCTGGAGAAGATGCTCGCTGCGGCGCATATTCCGGTGGTGAAGATCGATCTGCGGGTTAATCTGCTGAAAAACACTGAGCGCAGCATCACTTT
Organism: Pantoea sp. X-Soil-YNGN-785; assembly: GCF_059730585.1. NCBI lineage: Bacteria > Pseudomonadati > Pseudomonadota > Gammaproteobacteria > Enterobacterales > Erwiniaceae > Pantoea > Pantoea sp. X-Soil-YNGN-785. The sequence continues at coordinate 76,115 of NZ_AP035943.1, read as the reverse complement.
GCTGGGTGAGGTGCTGAATCAGCCGCAGCGTGCGGCTGAGTTTAATCACTTCTACCGCAGCCACATGCAGCGCATTGCCGATCGGCTGGCGAGTTATCACGGCCCTAAACCGTCCGTTCTGCTGCAGCTGCATCTTGGACGGCGCAGCGAATGCTGCGTCACCTCGGTGAATGGCAATCTGGGTGAGCTGCTGACATTTGCCGGTGGTAATAACATCGCAAGCCAGCAGATTAAAGGCGTGTTCGGGCGGCTGAGTGAAGAGCGCGTGATTGCTGCCCAGCCGGAGTACTACTTTGCCACCGGCAGCGGCAGCGCCGATGAGGCGGGCGCGCTGAAGCTTGGCCCCGCCGTCACCACGCTGCAGACCCGGCAGAGCCTGCTGGCACTGACCGGTCAGCAGAACGCACTGAAACAGCTGACCGCGCTACGTGAGGGTCATACCGGAGCCCTCTGGCACAATTTTTATCTCAGCCCGTGGCACGTCGTAGCGACCGAGTTCTTTGCTACCACGCTCTACCCGCAGCTGTTCCGCGACGTCGATCCCGAACAAACGTTACAGCAGCTGTTTCGTGATTTCCTGCCCATCCCTTATTCGGGCAGCTATCTTTATCGGCTGGCACCTGAGAAGACGGCGGGATCAGGCGGCTGAAGGCTCACTATTCTTCACGCGGACGATATCGGCCATGACCGACAGCGCAATCTCCGCCGGGGTTTTGCTGCCGATGGGCAAGCCGATGGGCGCATGGATGCGGTCCAGTTCGGCCCGATCCATCCCCGCGATCTGTTGCAGACGCGCCCGTCGTTTCTCGCTGTTTTTCGCCGAACCCATGATGCCGATGTAGAACGCGGGGGTTGCAATCGCCTCCATCATCGTCAGGTCATCAATGCGCGGATCGTGAGTCAGTGCCACAATCGCCACCGCGGCGTGCGCGCCATTCAGTTCCAGCCAGCGCGCCGGATGCTGTGATACGAGCGTCACGTTGTCCGCGTCGCTGAAATGGCTCTCCAGCTCCGTCCGCATTTCGGGTCGATGCTCACAGACCCGTACGTGAAACCCCAGCATCTGACCCAGCCGGATGCACTCATGTGCCACGCTGGAGTAGCCTGCGATCAGCAGTTCCGGTATCGCGCCAACCGGCAATAACATCTGCTGCTCGCTGGCATCCAGTGCGGGCAGTCTCCTGTCGGCGGCAATCGCCTCCCACTGCGCGCGCTCGCCCGGCCGTATCATTTTTACCAGCGGCTGTTGCCCGCTCAGCGCGCGCTGCATCGCCGTCAGCAGCGCCAGCGTGACGTCATCAGGCGGCAGAAACTCGATGACGATTTCCAGACTGCCGCCACACGGCAGGCTGACGTCAGGACGCATCCCGCCCTCGCCGTAGCGTACCCGCTGACTGCTGGCGCGATACGCCCCCGCCGCGAGCTGCGCCAGAAAATCCTCTTCGATGCAGCCGCCTGACAGCGATCCGCAGTATGCGCCGGCTTCGTTAACCGTCATGAGGGTCCCGGGTGCGCGCGGCGAAGAGCCATAGGTGTACAGCACCGTACAGAGCCAGACCTGCTGGCCCGCCTGGCAACTGCTCAGTGCCGCATTAATCACGCGTTGATCCAGCGTTATCATGAAAATTCCTTTATCAGCTGCAGATCGGCAGGAAAATCGATATCACAGAGGCAGCCGCGATCGTGAAGCGGCAGCCGGACAGCCTGTGACTTCACCATCGCCTGGGGTCCGGCATCGCCCTGTAACGTGCTCAGCACTGGAAAATAGTGATTCTGAAAGCCCACCGGATGGCCCGGCTTGCCCTCAATGACTGGCCTGACAATCGGCGAATCTGCCAGCGCGACACTGACGGCGCGGTAACTTTCAGGCGTCACAAACGGCATATCGCCCAGCGCAATCAGCCAGCCGTCGTAGTCATGGCTGGCGTTAACGCCCGCTGCGATGGACTCGCCCAGCCCGCCGCTGTCGCACAGCACGACCGTCGCCCGCGAGCAGAGCGACTGGATTGCCAGGGCGTCGGGACGGATCACCACGAACAGGTCAAGCCCACTGGCAGCGGCCTGATCCAGCGTGCGCTGCAATACCGCTTTGCCTTCAAGATCAGCCAGCAGCTTATGCCCGCCCGCCTGCTGGCGAAAACGTTGACTCAGCCCGGCGGCCAGTACAATCAGCGCAATCTTCACTCTCTTTCTCCGCTTGGCGTGAAAAACGGGCGCTGGCTTAGCCCGCGCCCGCATAACTACCGTCCGGCCTGCTGGCAGCAGGTCAGGAACCGGTTCAGATAAGCTTGTCGAGCGTAATCGGCAGATCGCGTACGCGCTTGCCGGTGGCATGGAAGACTGCATTACTGATCGCTGCCGCAACACCGACGATACCCAGTTCACCCACCGGTTTACCGCCCATGGTGGTCGCCTCAAAATCGGGCTCGCCTACGTTGATGGTAGTAATGCTCGGGATGTCGCCATTCACCGGCACTAAGTAATCTGCGAGGTTATTGTTGATTACCCGACCGTTACGCGGATCGATGATGCCCTCCTCCATCAGCGCCTGACCCACACCCATGATCATGCCGCCAATCCACTGGCTGCGCGCCAGCTTCGGGTTATAGAGACGACCGCTGTCGAGCGCAGCCACCATCCGTTTAACCCGGATGGTACCGAAGTCTTCATCGACCCGGACCTCAATAAACTGCGCACTCCAGCTGTGGGCAGAGAATTTTTCGGGGCGGGTACCGTCATTAAGATTACGCACCATCTTGTCGCGTTCGCTTTCTGACATATCTTCCGGGAAGGTGCCGCCTTTCACCGTCAGACTCTCTGCCGGGGCCAGCGTCGCCAGCTGAGCAAAGGAAACGGCGAGATCGCTGCGCTGATTGTGCTGCACCCCGTCGCCTTTCAGCGTGAGCTGAGACGCAGGCGTGCCTTTCAGTGGCGACTGTGGCAGTTCGCTGACCAGCTTCAGCAGCTGGTCGCGCATCCGTTTAGCCGTGTCGTTCACCGCCGCGGTCACGTTGCCTGCCAGCTGCGATCCACCCGCTACACCCGCGCGCGGCAGCGCGGTATCACCCAGCTGCACCTCAATGGTGGTAGAGGCGACGCCCAGAATATCGGCAGCGGTCTGCGCCAGAATGGTATAGGTTCCGGTGCCGATATCCGCACCGCCGCACTGCACCACAAATTTGCCCTGCGGCGTCAGGATAATTTTCGCTTCGGCAGGGAGTTTGTTGACCGGATAGGTGCCGGAGGCCATGCCCCAGCCAATCAGTTCACGCCCTTCGCGCATTGAGCGCGGCGTCATGATGCGCTTGTCCCAGCCAAAGGCTTCTGCGCCTTTCTGATAGGCTTCTTTCAGACGGCGAGAACTCCACGGCAGGTCGAGCTGATAATCTTTATCTGCCCAGTTGCGCAGACGCAGCTCCAGCGGATCGATGTTCAGGGCATAAGCCATCTCATCCATCGCCACTTCCAGTCCAAAGGCGCTGGGGTTTTCACCTGGCGCGCGCATCCACCCTGGCGTCACCGTATTAATCGGCCTGACCTGATGCTGCGCGGAAACGTTGCCTACCGCATACATGCGGGCGGTGACTTTGCTGCAGTTCTCGGCGAAGACATCAATGAGTGACGTTTCACTGAAGCTGCGCTGGATAATTGCCTGAATTTTGCCGTCGCGGGATGCGCCCAGCTCCAGCTGCTGCGAGGTCGCCGGACGCCCGCCAAGACCGGTAAAAGTCTGCGGACGTGTCAGCGACACTTTGACCGGGCGCTTCAGCGCACGCGATGCCGCCGTCGCCAGCGCAACATGGGTGTAAGGCACCGGCTTAGAGCCAAATCCACCGCCGACATACGGCGAGATGATCCGCACGTCTTCAACCTCAATGCCCATCCACTCGGCAATCTCTACCTGCGCGCCGGCTACCCACTGGCTCGGCTCCCAGACGGTAATGCGCCCATCCTGCCACTCCGCCACACAGGCGTGCGGCTCCATTGGCATGTTGTATTCACGCGGGGTGGTGTAACGCTGGCTCAGGCGCACCTCGGCCTGCTGCATCGCCGACTGGGCATCGCCCATATCGATATCCTGCTTTGGGAGCGGTTTTGGCTCGACGCCCTCATCGGTGGCAAAAATCAGTGCATCAGACGTTTCATACTCAATCTCCACCAGCGAGGCAGCATAGGTCGCCTGCTCAAACGTCTCAGCCACCACCAGACCGATGTTCTGACCGTTATGAATAATCACATCGTCCTGAATCGGGGTGTAGGTTGACTGCGCCGCGCCGCCATCGGCAATCGCCGTGGGCTTGTTGATCTTCAGCGTGTTGAGATGGGTATAGACCGCCAGCACGCCTGTGGCCTGCTGCGCTTTTTCCGTCGCCATGCGGCTGATGCGGCCGCTGGCAATCACAGACTGGATCACCACGCCGTAAAGTGGATTTTCCGGCTGATGTTCTAACGCATAACGGGCCTCACCGGTGACTTTCACTTTACCATCGCCACGCGAGCGGGATGCGCCCAGACCTTCAATCCGGGTGTCTGCCGCTGAGTTCGCGTTGATCATATCGGGACGCGCTTTGTCGTTTACTTCACTCATGCGGTTTCTCCTGCTGCCATCAGCGCGCGTGCAATCACTCGCGGCGCCAGTTTTACTTTATAGGCGTTGTGGGTCAGCGCCTGCGTCTCCTGTGTAATCCGTTCTGCCGCCAGGAACACCGTCTCTTCCTTAAACGGCTGGCCTTCCAGCGCCTGCTCGACAGATCGGACACGCCAGGGTTTAGTGGCGACGCCGCCCAGGGCAATATGCACGTCACGCATCACGCCGTTTTCCAGCGTGAAGCCTGCGGCCGCGCTGGCTGCTGCAAACTCATAGGAGCTGCGGTCGCGGACTTTGAGGTAGTGTGAGTGCCGGAGTGACTCAGTTTGCGGCACTTCAATAGCCACAATGATCTCGTCATCTCGCAGATCGTGCTCACAATCAGGCGTATCACCCGGCAGCAGGAAGAAGTCATCAATTGCGATGCGACGGGTTTCGCCCTGCTGATTTTTCAGAACGACGATGGCGTCAAACGCCACCAGCGCAACCGCCAGATCGCCGGGATAGACGGCAATGCAGCTGTCGCTGGCACCCAGAATCGCGTGATTGCTGTTGACGCCATCCAGGGCGGCACAGCCGGAACCAGGATTGCGTTTGTTGCAGGCCGGGAACGTTGCCGGGTCACGGTAGTAGTTACAACGGGTGCGCTGACGTAAATTTCCACCCAGCGACGCCATATTACGAATCTGCGGTGAGGCAGCCTGCCACAGGCTGCCATAGATGGCAGGCGCGCTCTGCTGGCAGGCGGGATGATCGGCCAGCTGGCTCATGGTGACCAGTGCACCAGCGGTGATCTTATCGTCATCAAACTGCAGGTTTTTCAGCGCCGTTAAGCCGCTGATGCCAATTAACTGTGGTGGCGTGAAGACACCACACTTCATCAGATCGAGCTGCGTCGTGCCGCCCGCCAGCAACTGACTGCCCGACTGCTGTTTCAGAGTGGCAGCCTCTTCAGGTGACTGCGCAACTTTCCAGCTGAATTCATTCATGCGGACTCCTTCGCCATCTCAGCAGCGGCCTGTTTAATCGCATCGACGATATGCGGATAAGCCCCGCAACGGCAGAGATTGCCGCTCATGTATTCACGGATCTCATCGTCTGAACCGGCATGACCCTCTTTGATGCAGGCTACGGCGGACATAATCTGACCCGGCGTGCAGTAGCCACACTGGAAGGCATCATTCTCCATAAAGCAGCGCTGTACCGGATGCAGTTCACCCTCGGTGGAGGCCAGCCCTTCAATGCTGGTGACGTCAGCGCCATCCGCCTGGGCCGCCAGCGTCAGGCAGCTCAGCACCCGCTGACCATTTATCAGCACGGTGCAGGCACCGCATTGTCCCTGATCGCACCCTTTTTTGGTGCCGGTCAGGTTAAGATGCTCACGCAGCGCATCCAGCAGAGTGACTCGCGGATCGACCTGCATCTGCTGCGACTGACCATTGACCTGCATTGTTAGCGATATTTTTTCCGACATTGTCTGCTTCCCATTGTTGGGGGCTAAAAGATGAAATTTTTATAGGTTTAGTTCTGACGGGAGTTAAATCGGGGAAAATCGTGATAACCCTAATCTTTACGCGCGTATCTCTGTCTTAAGGTTTAGCAGCTTTTTGGCAATCTGGCGGGCATGTCGGGAAAAAGTCAGCGTTATCTGGGGGAAAAAAGCAATGTAAAACGCTATATATTATATAATATAACGATTTCATATTATTGTTTTTATTTGATATATTCCTGGATCTTTCCAGCCAGTATCACTTAGAGGATTGATGCAGCCGCCTCACTAATTTTTTCACAAATTGCAGCCCAGACATCATCTGCCAGTCGCAGTGGCAAGGCTGATACAGGCGGAGTGAAAAGGCTGGTCACCTGTTAACGCCCACCCTGGCACAAGAACAGGCGCGTTCAGGCGTGTTTAATCAGACACGCTTCAGATGAGGAGTCTGGCCAATAATGTGGTCTTTGGCGAAGTCATACACCGGGATTTTCAGGGGCTATCCACATCCTCTGCGAAAGTGGCAGAAATGCTTAATCCCTTCCGGTGTCAATGATACTGGCCGATTGCTTATCATTCCTTCACTGTGACGCTGCTACAGCGACAGGTGAATCGTGATTAGCTGCCGCCTATAAGATGCTGACAACGATTTCTGGCGTCCCAGTTATCCCGGGGAAGCGTTTTAAAATCAGACGCAATTCTGGCAGGGTCTGAATAAACAGTAATGGCATAATCCGACGAAATCTCCCGAGCACCATATTTAGTATCAATAAAGTAGCGTTTACCCGCTTGTGGAATAAATGGAACCCACTGCGAGAGTAAATAGCTTTCCGGGAATCTCGTTTTTTTTCCTTGTGTGTCGTAATCGCTCATTATCGTGTTGAGCTGCTGAAAAGCCATGAGCCTGCCAGGCTGTACCTTTGCTGTCATAACGCGCCCAGCGGAGGGGATAAGATTTGACTCCAGCTGATAACGATCAACCCTGTCATAACAGGTGCCTTTCTTCTCATAGACCGAAAGATAAAATGTACCCACAAATCCCTCTGGATTGATGGCCACCACCGTCGCTGCATCCTTACCTTCGTAATCTGTGTAATTAAGGGGTAAAAGCGTGGAACAGCCAGTGAGGAAAATAACGGGGAAAAACGCAGCAATTCTCATGATTTTCGGGATGACATACATTTATTTTCTCTTCCTAAGATGCGTTATGCTGGACGCTATCAGCAAACGGGAATGACATTTAATGATATTTATCGATTAGATAAGATTTACAATTACTAAAAAAAGCGGCAGAACTGCCGGGCTGAAAGTTCATTTAAACAAATCATCTTATTGATTCTGTTGTGAATTAAATAAGCACTTAATATTTTCATTTTTTTTGAAAAAAATTAAAAAGCCCCAAAGGGGGCTTTACGTTACATTATCATCTGGCGTACAGAATCGAATCAGAACCGGTATTGCAGACCAGCTGTAATGGTATAGTTTTTATTTGATATACCAGCCGCATCTCCACCAGTTGATGCTGATTCGCCAGAGAATCTGTCAATAATCTGCGTGCTGCCTTTGCCTTCTTCATATTTGCTGTAGGTGAACTCGGCAAACACTTTGGCATTTGGCGTGACATAATAGCCGGCATCTACTGATGTTCCGTAGTACCGCGAATTAGTCGCTTTCTCACGGAAGGTAAGATCGCGCATGTAATGCTCGTCATTATCGTGTGCGCGCACCCAGTCACTGAATTTAAATAAGGCATTAAATTCAAAGTCGTTAATACGATACTGGCCTGCAAGGCCAATATACGGCATGGAAAAACGCTGGCTATAGCCAATACCGCGCTCGCCTCTTGGGAAATCACCGACAGAAGCGCCGTTATCGTAATTGTATGAACCGCCAAAAGCTGTCCAGCTTAAACGGGTTTCCTGATAACCAGCAGTCAGACCGGCCTTATAGTTATCGCCCTGTAACGCCCAGCCCTTAACATTGAGATCGTATTCATTGGCGTAATTAACATCTGTGCGGGGATGAGATGAATGATCCGTCCAGTCAGACTGGTTGTCATCGAGCCAGTCATAATCATCCATATGACCCGAACCAGAAGCCAGGGAAGTCCAGCCTCGCGCATTCAGCGTCAGAAATGAGTATGCATCCCAGGATAACTCGCCTTTGAGAATAGCAACATTCTTTATTTTCCAGTCCAGCTGACTGACTTTGCGACCTCTTTCGGTGTCGTAAACCAACTCATGAGATTTGCCACTCAGCATCCCGGCTGACGTCGACACACTAAAGCTTTCCGGAGAAAAATTCGGTGAAAATCGACCTGCATCTGCACAGGCTCCGCCTGACAGAGTCGCCATCATCATCACTGCAACGGTGCTTTTTTTCATTTCAGTTCCATATCCATAAAGGTAATCCCTGTACAGCAGCGCCGTTCTTTGCGTAGCACGGCTGCTGCGTTTCTATACTCACCTGCGGGGTACAAGCCCCGGTGCCCTTGCGAAAGCCTGCGCGACGGCTCATGCGAAGCCGCGGGTTTCTTACCCCTTTTTGCTCGCAGCTTTGAACCGTTAAGGCAAATTCCTTAATCGGCCGCTTTCAGAAAAACATTAATTATTTTTGTTATTTCGCAGTGCGTCACTCATCAACCCCTTTTTTGCCCGGCCAGAAAATTGTTTCAGGTGAGCAACTGCTGCGGCTGGCAAATATCCGCCTTACGGGAAAAAGACAAATGAGACGATGACGACAATAAGGAGAGATGTTTTCTGAAGTGAGGTTTGTAACACCACGCCGCACAGGGCACATCACAGGTGCTGTTTTGCATTCTGCAAGGTCTGCGGCTGGTCGAAGCTTCTGTACGCAATAGCTCAAATGGCCGTGTCGTGAGATACAGGCAGGTTTGCTCAGGCCTTACCAATGAACGCATCATTCACAATGCTGTCATCTACCCTTCCACCCGAAGAGTGATCAAAATGGTCTGCGCGGTGGCTGGATTTATCAGCGGTCCAGCTCAGGCTGCGGCACTCTTATTCAGTTCGAGCCTGGCCGTAACGCGCATTAAACCTGTATGGCTGACTTTGCGCGTGATCAGGCGTCAACAGGGCTATCTTTACTCCCCCCTGTTCCCTTTCATGTTCTTTTTTCTGTGGTCAGAAAGTGAAAACGAATGATGTCTGAGCGCTGGGTGACAAACAGGTGCCTGTCACCCATCCTCATCTGCCGGAAAAGCAGACCTTCGGAGGTGTGAATACTGGCGGCACCTCGAGCAAGTGAACGCCGCCACCAGAGGTCATCACACCTGAAACGCGGCCACCATGCCCCGCAGCGCGTGCGCCTGTTCAGAGAGCGACTGAGAAGCAGAAGACGACTCTTCCACCAGCGCGGCGTTATTCTGCGTCACGCTGTCCATTTGCGTCACGGCGACACTGACCTGAGATATGCCCTGCATCTGCTCTGAAGAGGCAAGGGAAATCGTATCCATCGACACAGCCAGTTCATTCACCATGCCAACAATTTTCATAATGCTGTCGCCGGTTGACGAGGCGACCGTGACGCCGCTTTCCACCTGGGTTACCGCTTCTTCGATAAGCAGTTTTATATCGCGGGCCGCAGAGGCACTGCGCTGCGCCAGTGTCCTGACCTCACCCGCCACAACAGCAAAGCCGCGTCCTTCTTCTCCTGCTCGTGCCGCCTCAACCGCTGCGTTCAGCGCCAGAATGTTAGTCTGAAACGCAATACTTTCAATCACAGAAGTAATGTCCCGGACTTTAGTCGCGCTCATTGATATGGCTTGCATCGTCTCTGCCATACGCTTGACATCCGTTTCCCCGGCGTGGGTAAGGCGCGCAGTTTCACGGGCCGAGTTGGCGGTCTCATGTGCCCCGCTTGCATTGCTTTTTACGGTAGCGGTGAGCTGTTCCATGCTTGCCGCCGTTTCCTGCAGGGCAGCGGCCTGCTGTTCGGTTCGGGAGGAGAGTTCTGTATTACCCTGCGAGATTTCATCTGCGGCCAGTGCAACGGATGCAGAGGTATCTCTGATATTTGCCACCATGCTGCGCAGGTTGGCCTGCATAACATCCAGCGAAGCCAGCAGGCTGGAAGTATCGTTATGCCGTAACAGGACAGGCGATGTCAGGTTACCCGATGCAATCGCCGCAGCCAGCGCCTGTGCCTGTGCGGGCTCTCCGCCCAGCTGACGCATAAGCGTCCGGATGATGGAATAACAGGCTGCGATAGCGATGAGGAAAGAAATTAATACCATCACCGACATCAGCGTAGCCGTTTGCGAAGCTGCTGCCCTTGCATCCAGAACGGTTTTCCTGCTTACCTGCATCTGAATAGTCGAAAGCCGATCGAGGGCATTCAGCATTGTTCGCTGTCCTGGCCTTACGGTTTTTAGCAGGTAATCAACGGTTTCAGACTGAGGTGCCTCCATCGCTTTCCTGCCCGCCGTCATGAGCAGACTCAGTGCTGATTCATCCGTGGAGGTCAGATTTTCCAGCGCACTTTTGCCTTCCGCTGAGACGTTTTGCGACATACTGGCCGTCAGCTTGTCCCTGTTCTGGATGTAGATGGCTTTCTGAGCGACTATTCTGTCCCATTCAGGCTGTCTGTCATTCTGTTCATTCAGTAATGCAATATTCCTGACTGCGACCGCCATGTCTCTGGCCGCATTTCGCATGTTCTGAATCAGCTCATAGCGGTAAATTTTATTATTTACAGCGTTTTCCATATCGTCCCTGGCCTGCCAGAGTGCATGAAGTGCCGTCCCGGTGCAGAGAAGAAAAAGGATGATCAGCAGGCTATACCCTGCGACAAGACGCGTGGCTATTTTCATATTATTTTCCGTTATATTTTTGAGATTGCTATGTTGCTCTGGTGTTAAGAAATGAGGTTGAATAAAAAACCATGAAAAATTTTCTCTGGTAGCGTCATCAATAACGGCGCGACAGAAAATATATATAGACGATGGAAGAGGAAACTAAGAAATCAGAAAGAGAGGAACACGCCTGAAAAAATACAACCCATTGATAGTTATCAATTAAAATAATAGTAATCAGCAAATTAATTAGTGTTAAAAAACATTTCACGCTACAAATCATTTCTAAGCGTATTTTTTTCAACCCGGCTGCACGCATTGCCGGAATCATAAATTTCTAAGGGAGTGCGCCATTTTTGTTTGTTTCACATAACAATCCTGAAGCTGTGCTGATACCCACATCAATCATTACTGAGAGATTAAATTATCCGCTCCGTTCACAGGAGCGGATATCACTACCAGAACCGACATGATGCGTCATTCGCTGTTTAAAAGCCTCAACTTTCAGGCTTGAGAATAAGTCTGTTTAGACGCTATCTGCTCTGAAATCCGAATTTTACCGCGCCTTATAATTGCTTCAGGATGGTTTATCACCACAGACGCTCTTTTCGCCAGACCGATGTTTCAGCCGTTCCCGCTGCCGTGTTTTCCCTCCCGCAATGACCATCGCTACGACAAACACCACAGCAAACAACACTACGATCGTCGGCGCAGGCGCACTGTCGATAAAGAACGAGAGATAAACGCCGCTCAGCGATACCAGCACCGACACCATAACCGCCACCAGCAGCGCATGTGAAAAACGACGGGTGAGCAGCACCGCAATAGCGCCGGGCGCGATCAGCAGGGAGATCGACAGGATGACCCCCACCGCTTTCAGCGTCGCCACAATGGTCAGCGAGACCATGCAGAGCAGCCCGTAATGCAGCAGACGGGCGGGTAAGCCAGAGACCTGTGCCTGCTGAGGGTCGAAGCTGAATAGCATAAAATCACGCCACTTCACCACAATCACCATAACGATGATCAACGCGATAATCGCTGTCTGAACGATATCTGCGCCGGTGATGCCAAGCATGTCCCCAAACAGAATATGATCCAGGTGTACTTCAGGTTTCACGGCGATGTAGAGGATTAGCCCCACCGCGAACATACCGGAGAAGACAATGCCCAGCACGGTGTCCTGCTTAATGCGGCTGTTGTCCTGCAGGAAACCACTGGCGACGGCACAGAACAGTCCTGCAACAAACGCACCCACCGCCAGCGGCAGTCCTGCCATCCACGCGAGCACGATGCCAGGGAATACCGCATGGCTCATGGCATCGCCCATCAGCGCCCAGCCTTTTAGCACCAGAAACACCGACAGCAGCGCACAAGGGATTGCCACGACCAGCGCGATAAGCAATGCGCTATTCATAAATGCAAACCGGAAAGGGTCAAGGATCCACATCAGCCAGGCTCCTTTTCAGGGTGATGGCGGCCACGACGCCGGTTAGCCAGCAGGCCATGTTTTGGTGCAAAAACAAACGCCAGCAGGAACAACAGCGTCTGCGCGACCACGATGATGCCGCCCGTTGCGCCATCCAGGTAGTAACTCGCCCAGGCACCCAGAAAACTGGTGATGCTGCCGATCGCGACAGCAATCATCAGCAGACGCGGAAAGCGATCGGTGAGCAGCCAGGCGGTTGCGCCGGGCGTCACCACCAGACAGATCACCAGAAAGGCACCGACAGTTTGCAGCGCCGCCACGGTAGAGACCGCCAGCAGCGTAAAGAAGAGAACTTTCAGCCGTTCAGGGCGGAGTCCGATGGCGCGCGCGTGATTCTCATCAAAGAAGGTGACCATCAGATCTTTCCACTTAAACAGCAGAATGATGATCGACAGCCCGCCAATCAGCGCCAGCTGGAGTACATCGGCTGGCGCAATCGCCAGTATGTTGCCCAGCACAATGGTCTGTATGTTCACGGCAGTCGGATTAAGCGACACCATAAACAGGCCCAGACCAAAAAAAGAGGAAAAGATCAGGCCAATGATCGCATCTTCTTTTAAGCGGGTGCGCTGATTGAGTAACAGCATGCTGCCCGCTGCCAGCCCGCCGGAAAGAAACGCCCCCAGCGCAAATGGCAGTCCCAGCATATAAGCGCCCGCGACGCCTGGTACAATAGAGTGTGAAAGCGCGTCACCTATCAGCGACCAGCCCTTCAGCATCAGATAGCAGGAGAGAAACGCGCAGAGTCCACCCACCATCGCGGAGACCCACATCGCGTTAAGCATGTAGTGATAACCAAAAGGTTCCAGTAAAAGCGCCATGCTTAGCTCCCCTCTTCCCGTGCGGCATGAGGTGCAATAAAGGGACGTTCATCATCGGTGATGATCTGATCGTCCAGCCCCTTCACCATCACATGACGCAATACCCCGCTGAACGCGCGCTCAAGATTAGCGGCGGTAAACGTAGTCCGGGTCGGGCCGCTGGCCAGAACGGTGCCTTTTACCATCACGGTGTAATCACAGAACTCCGTAACCGAGCCCAGATTATGGGTGGAAACCAGCATGGTTTTACCTTCATCGCGCAATTCCCTCAGCAGGCTGATGATTCTGGCCTCGGTCTGAACATCCACGCCGGTAAACGGCTCGTCCAGCAGGATCACGCTGCCCTGCTGCGCAATCGCACGCGCCAGAAACACCCTTTTCTTCTGCCCGCCAGAGAGTTCGCCGATCTGACGATGGCGATAATCCAGCATATCGACCCGCGCCAGCGCCTCACTGACAATCTGCTGGTCATGCGACTTTGGCCGGCGCAGCAGACCCATGTGCCCGTAGCGCCCCATCATCACCACATCTTCCACCAGCACCGGAAACGACCAGTCCACCTCTTCCGACTGCGGCACGTAGGCGACCAGACTCTGGCGCAGCGCCTGGCGGGTCGGCATCCCCAGCACCGAGATGCTGCCGCTGGCGAGCCGCACAAATCCCATCAGCGCTTTGAACAGGGTTGACTTGCCGGAGCCATTAACGCCCACCAGCGCGGCGATCGATCCGCCTGGCACGCTGAAGCTGGCATCATGCAGCGCGGTATGTCCGTTGCGCCAGGTTACCGTAACGCCTGAAACCACAATGGTGTCTGTCATTGCGCTTTCTCTCCCGCTTTAATGCCCTGTACCAGTGTCTCCGTGGTGACTTTGAGCAGATCAAGATAGGTTGGTACCGGTCCCTCCGCGCTACTCAGAGAGTCGACGTAAAGCACACCACCGTAATGGGCACCGGTTTCCCGCGCGACCTGGCGGGCGGGCTTATCTGACACGGTGCTTTCACTGAACACCGCCGGAATGGCATTTTTCTTCACCTGGTCAATCACGCGTCTCACCTGCTGCGGCGTACCCTGCTGGTCAGCATTGATCGGCCACAGGTAAAGCTCTTTCATGCCCAGGTCACGCGCCAGATAGGAGAACGCGCCTTCACTGGTCACCATCCAGCGTTTCTGCTCAGGAATAGCGGCAATCTGCTGGCGCAGCGGATCCAGTGCCGCGGTAATTTTTTGCTTATAGGCGGCAGCGTTCTGACGATAAGTCTCTGCGTTGACCGGGTCATATTTCACCAGCGCATCGCGGATGTTATCGACATAGATCAGCGCATTGTCCGGTGACATCCAGGCGTGCGGATTCGGTTTACCATTATAGGGCCCTTCGCCAATCCCCATCGGCGTTACACCAGCGGAGACCACCACTTCCGGGACGCCGTCCAGATGCTGATAAAAGCGCTGAAACCAGCGTTCCAGATTAAGCCCGTTCGCCATAATTAACTGCGCACCCTGCGCCCGCCGGATGTCACCGGGCGTGGGCTGATATTCGTGTATTTCAGCACCGGGCTTAGTAATAGAGGTGACCTCCGCGGCATCTCCAGCCACGTTCTCAGCCATGTCAGCTATCACCGTAAACGTTGTCACTATCTTAAATTTTTCTGCTGCATAGCTGCTGCTCGCCATCAGGTTTATGAGCAGTGCGCTCAGTAACAGCGTGGTGAACTTTTTTATCGGGACCATTAGGCGGGCTCCAGAGGTGATTAAAAACAGAACATAGTTAGCAGAGGCTATTTTTTATAGCACAGGCTATATCTTTCGAACAGCAGGGAGATGTGAAGTTTCTTCAGCATTCAGGTTCAGGCGTCAGCTTTTGTAAATATGCTCAGTTAGCGCCTGATATTAATAGGAATATTTATGATGATGCGTGGCGTTCAACACGCTTATGGCTTCGCGACAGGCAGGTTTTTCTCGTGCCTGATTCAGTAAAACAATATGAGAAAAGAGGTAATGGCATAAAAATAGCGTTCGACTACGCTTTGCCATCCACAAAAGGAGGTTGCATTACCGGATGACACTCTCGCAACAGATGCAGCAATTTCACAATTAAAACAATCTTATTGATAGGACGAATTAATTAAGCCTGATGAATTTTTTTGCTACAGTTAATGTTACTTGCCGCAATCACCCAGGAGGATATTTTGTATTTTTCCAGCGACGAAAAAGCGAATGTCATCATTGGCGAAGCCGCAATGAACCTGTTTAATGCTGGTCAGGAAGTGAACGTTGAACTGCTGATTAAAGAGCTACAGGTTATGGCTGCCTCTGAAGTGAATGAGTATCGCCTTGAGCAGATGCAAACTGCACGTCAATGGCTGACGGGATTCAAAACAATTGGTTCACGCACTACTGGTCCGGCAAACTGGCTATCCAGAAATGCGGGCATCGAACCGGCTATCAGCGCCTCTGCTGATGATATTTTCTTCAAGCACTAATAAAACTGCTTAACCCCTGCCGGCCTGAATAATCAGGTCGGAACACCGGAGGGCTTGTTGTTGTACAGGAATATGGTACAATTTCCCCCTCGTCACTACTTCCTCGTAACGCCCTGTTTTAAAAGATATAGCACTTTTTGCACAAAAAAAATTACTCCAAAAATCCAAAATTCTGTACAAGTTTTGAAAAGATGTATAACTTGCGCATCAGGAATGCTATACATTTTCACCATCTGAGGAAAACACCATGCGTCAGAACGGACAAGCCCCGGAAACGATCAGCGATATTGCCCGTTACTTCAATCAGGCCAGCTCACCTTCCCAGCAGGAAACACTGGGCTCGGTAGTGGTCGAAATTCTGCGCGCAGGTCATAGCCTTAGCCGTAAAGCAATTTGCAGTAAACTGTTGCGCCGCCTTGAACTGGCTGCAACGCCAGAAGAAGAGAGCCATCTGCATGAATTGATTGCGATGCTTTTTCGTCGCGAAGATTAATGCCCGCTAACGGCGTCAGCTAATATTCACGATACCTGCTCTTAACCACCACTCAGGAAGATTTACTCACAGGAACGAAGCCCAGTACTGCTTTGCCGTATCTGGTGCACTAAGTTGCACCCGCTGACATATACGGACCCGCAGCATGGCCATTGATTCGTAATCAGAGAAGCCAGTATGTACAGAAGTGAAGATGAGAAACTGACAGATGTCATGATCGGCGAAGCCGTTTTGATATTACTCAAGTCAGACAAACCGGTGTCGAGTAATGCCTTAATCGCACAGCTTGAACTCATGGCTGCTAATGCCGATGAAGACACAAAAGTGTCTGTGATTCGCAAAGCCATCACTGAAGTTCGAAACGGCATGGCCGCTGCGCGTAAACGTGTGCACGGCGACGGTGCTGAACGTGATAAGACGACGCACCGTATGAACAGCGATGGCCCACCTGATGGGTCTAAAAAGCACTGATAGAGGGTATTGCGTGTCTGTCAGACATGGCTGGCAATAAGCGAAGCGGCAGCCTTTACGCGAAATTTTATTGGCTGGCTGGGCAAAACGAAAACAGCGTCTACACTCGTTTTTGACTTCACCCATTGCGTATAACGAATTTTCCTCAGAGAAAGAAAAATCATGCAACACTCTTCATCAGATTTATCCATTATTGATTATTTTCGTAGTGAAGGCGATTTGCTGGCACCGGAAACCGAACTGCTGGGCGCAGTAATTCGTGACATCGTGGCTGATCAGGGACGTGTGACCAACAAAGCGATAATTCTTTATCTGATCGCCGAACTGGAATGCACTTCCGACGTGATAAGACTGGATGTGTTGCGCAGAACGCTGGAAATTGTCGTTGGCCGCACACCTGACGATAGTGATATCTGATTACCTCTCCTGCGTTATCGGTGATAACGCAGGCTCAGTGAGATGAGTGCTCTGCTTTCAGGTAATTTTTGACGAAGAGCTATACCCCATCTGGTGAGTACTAAACGCCCAACCGTAGTTGCAAGGTATATAGCTGGCCGCAACGGCCATAAACAGCCCTGGCGCAGCCATTATTTCCCGAGCAAAATCCCCCTCTCAGCCTCCCCAGGACGCTCGTATCACCCTGCTGGGCAATAATCCGCGCGAATGTTATTTATTTGCTGGTAACAGATCACACTCTCTCCTTACTAATGCGATGATACAAATACCGGCATTTGCTGCACGGGCGGAACAGAGAAGTGACGCTGCATGCGTTTTATCTCCTCTGCCGGGGGCAGACCAAACAGACGTTTAAATTCACGATTAAACTGCGACGCGCTTTCATAACCCACAGCGTAGCCTGCCGCGGCAGCGGTCATTTGCTGGCGTACCATCAGCATGCGCGCCTGGTGCAGGCGTACCGATTTCACATACTGCATCGGCGGCATCCTGATAATAGCTTTAAAGTGAAGATGAAAGGTCGGGATGCTCATGCCCGCTTCCCCTGCCAGTTGCGTCAGGGTTAACGGCTCTGCATACGTGGCGTGGATATGCTTTACCACTTTCCCTATTTTGCTGAACTGCCCCTGCATAGCCAGCGCGGCACGCATGGCGTTGCCCTGTTCGCCCGTGAGTACTCGGAAGTAGAGTTCACGCAGTCGTGCATGTCCGAGTATCGCGGTTTCTAGCGGACTGTTCAGGGCTTCAAGCAGACCCAATACGGCGCCCTTAACCGTGTCGTCCATCTGACTCGACATCATACTTTGCGGCGCGGCGGGAGGATGTGAAGCATCATGCTGGTCGATCTGCAGGATAAGTTCAGCCGCGAGCTGAAAATCCAGATGCAGGTAAATAGCCAGCAGAGGATGCTCTGCTGACGCGTCGGTTTCCATGGTAAACGGCACAGGAACCGAGACCGCCAGGTAGTGCTGCTCATCATATAAATAGGTCTGCTGGCCAAAGTAACCCCGCTTGCTGCCCTGGCAGACAATCACAATGCCCGGATCATATAGTACGGGTGTTCTGGCAAGAGGACGGTCGGCGCGCAGAATTCGCACACCAGGCAAGGCCGTCAGGTTATACCCTTCATGCCGTGCAAGGGTTTTAATCAGGGCAATCATTCCAGACATCACGGCACCTCATAAGATCAGGCAAGAAAACGAGAAGATACGGCCTGAAAATGCATCAGCAGTGAGAATACCATGCAATCTCAACGGTTCATGGGAGTTCTTGTATGTCATCTTTAAAAACAATCTTAATTACTGGCGTCAGCAGTGGCTTTGGTCTGGCACTGGCGCGCGAAGCCCTCCATGCAGGGTATCGGGTCATTGGTACCGTGCGTAACCGCGAAGCACTGCAAACTTTTGAGGCGCTTGATGCACAGCGTGCCGCGGGCCGCCTGCTGGATGTCACGGACTTCGCGCGTATTGATGAAGTTGTCAGGGAGGTTGAGTCCACAGTCGGTCAGATAGATGTACTGGTGAATAATGCTGGTTACGGCCATGAAGGCATTATGGAAGAATCCTCCCTGGCAGAAATGCGTCACCAGTTTGACGTGAATGTTTTTGGCGCAGTGGCAATGACCAAAGCGGTCCTGCCGGGTATGCGTGAGCGCCGTCGCGGGCACATCATCAATATTACCTCGATGGGTGGTTTTATTACTCTGCCCGGCATCAGCTACTACTGCGGCAGCAAGTTTGCGCTAGAGGGAATTTCAGAAACGCTGGGCAAAGAACTGGCTCCGTTCGGCATACACGTCACCGCCGTGGCACCCGGCTCATTCCGCACCGACTGGGCGGGACGTTCAATGGTACGCAGCGCCCGCACTATTCCGGACTATGACACCCTGTTCGGGCCCATTCGTCAGGCCCGGGAGGAAAAAAGCGGCAAACAACCCGGCAATCCCGTAAAGGCTGCTCAGGCTATACTGGCATTGCTGGAAAGCCCGAACCCACCCGCGCATCTGTTGTTAGGCAGTGATGCCCTGAGTCTGGTACGTCAAAAGCTTGCGGCAATGCGTCAGGAAATCGATCGGTGGGAGAATCTCACGCTTTCAACCGATGACTGAGCCGTTGCTGAAACAGAGCGTAATGCCCTGAACGATGATGGCCGGTGACACTAACGGCCATCATTTCTGGCGTTCCGCACTGGATAAGGTAACCGATTCAGGTGCAGAGTCTGTGCGCCGCCTGAGCGTACATTAACGGATTCTCAGCTGGCTGCGACATCCCCTGGAATGTCGCAGCCAGCTGATCTCGTTGTGTTACCCGTGTGAGATGGGGTGATGAAGCTGGCAGAAGCGATGGTAAATTCCGTGCTGGCACTGGAACGTCGTCTGCCCGGCAACGCAGGATATTCTCCCGGTCATAATCATTTTTCAAATCAAACATACTCAGAACAGTACAAGTAACAACTGAAGCAGAAGAAAACGCTGCCTCAGCACGCTGATATTGCAGGCGTTCCCATTAATATCTTAGATTAAAATCTCAGGAAGCATTTATTCTGAATAAAGATTCAGGCCGATGCAGTTAATTACTGCGTTGTCATTTCAGGCTAAAAAAAGCTAATTCTGACTAAATTTAAAAAACAGAAATATAACCGATCTGAAATTAGAACTCTTCAGCTGGAATATTTTTAAACTCTGCTTACTGCGTCTTATTCTCAGTTAAGGCGGCACTGCGGAATGATGGCTGGAGAGGAAG
Organism: Pantoea sp. X-Soil-YNGN-785; assembly: GCF_059730585.1. Taxonomy (NCBI): domain Bacteria; kingdom Pseudomonadati; phylum Pseudomonadota; class Gammaproteobacteria; order Enterobacterales; family Erwiniaceae; genus Pantoea; species Pantoea sp. X-Soil-YNGN-785. The sequence continues at coordinate 56,276 of NZ_AP035943.1, read as the reverse complement.
GTTCTGGATGGCGCCCGCCATTGGCGCCATCAACCTTAATGCATTTTGCGGGTAAAAAAGCCAATTGCTTCCTGACACAATGCTTTCAGTTTGCTGTCACGCGTCTCTTCGCTCAGGCGAAACAGAGCGTCCGTAATGTCGTGAAAATGAACCGGCTCTCCCGCCTTGATCAAATCACTGACGACCGCGCCAACCAGTGCACGGATCTCGTTATCGTTGTCGTACTTCACACGACCTCCCGATGGTGTATGCATATACAGTCTAACATTATCGGGTGTCAAAAAACAAAAAAGCCGTCTTAATGGAAATATAAGCGAAGCGGCAACCTGACTATAAATTATCCAGCCCAGGATTTGAACTGACGTTATTTAAGTCAGCACCCTGTGCTTGCCAGTAAATAGTCAAAAGAGTGTTATCACTGCCAGAATCTGACCTTGCTAATACCCGAAGTGAGCCGATCATTTATATCGTTTAACGGAGTCCTGAGTTTGGGGTTTATAAAATCCGTTATTCCTGTCCCCGGTGCCGCATTTTCACGCTGACAGCCAGCGATGCTTTGAACAACGTGTTTCAGTTGAAGCTAAGCTGTTAGCCAGTATTATGATAAAACTCTGGTTATCCTCTGCTGTCGCGAGTCCTGCATGGCTAAATTCACCCTCAAACAGATCGCTGCCCAATCGGGGCTTAGCCTTGCCACTATCGATCGTGCCCTGCATCAGCGCGGCAACGTTCACGCGCGCACTCAGCATCGGATTCAGCAGGCGATAGCGGACCTGGAACTGATGCAAAAAGCCGGGCTCGCCAAAGGCAGAACGATTTACTTCGACGTCATCATGCATACCCCTGACCGCTTTCAGCCTCTGATACGTGAAGCGCTCAGCAGTCAGATCGCCAGCTTTGCTGCTTTCAGACTTCAGTTGCGTTTCCACTTTGGCGCGAATCTCACAGCGGAGGCCATTAATGCGCTGCTGAACAAAAAAGCGCTTCACAGTCACGGTGTCATTCTGAAAGCGGCCTGTTCCGATGAGCTGAATCCCACTATTGAATCGCTCCTGAAACAACGCGTTCCGGTGGTCACCATGATGAGCGATTTACCCGGCAGTGCGCGCCTGCGCTATATCGGCATGGATAACTTTGATGCCGGTAAGGTGGCGGCTTTTCTGATGTCAAAATGGCTGCGGGTCAGCCGTTCGCATATTGTGGCGGTGACCGGCAGTCGCGATTTCATCGGTGAACAGGAGAGAATCCAGGGTTTTCAGCGTGCGATGCAGCAGTTTGCACCTCAGCATCAGGTGAGCGTGGTGGCGGGTGGTTATGGCATTGACGCGCGGATGCATCAGTCGGTGACGCAGTTTCTGCAGAGCCATCCGGACACGGATGCGGTCTATACTGTCGGCGGCGGTAATCCCGGTATCCTGCGCGCGTTTGCCGAACAAAAGCGGCATGTGAACGCCTGTATTGGTCACGATCTCGATCAGGAGAATTGCGCGCTGCTGCAGGCGGGTAAGATTGATGCGCTGATCGAGCACAATTTACAACTCGACGCATTGCACGCTTTCAGAACACTGCTGGAGTTTCATGGCTTTCTGCCCGCCTCCGAACCGCCTGCGCCCTACTCTAAAATCAATATCATCACCCGATACAACATGACAGCCTGAAGCACTGACACCCCGTAACCCCGCATGACACTATGACGTAGATTGCGATTGCGGAGCCTCTGAATGGCTCTCCGGTTGACCGGCTCAGGTTGGTCAGCGATCACCACTATCCGCGCTGACTAACCGGAGGCCTTTCTCACAGCCTGACGTGATCGATCAACGCCCTGAGTTTAGGGGCCAGATTTTTACGGCTGGGAAAATAGAGATAAAACCCGGCAAAGCTGGGTAACCACTCATCCAGCACTGTCACCAGTTCGCCGCGATCAATGTAGGGCTGAAAAGTCTCTTGCATGCCAAAGCTGATGCCGCCCCCGGCGCAGGCGGTGTGGATCATCACCCCCATGTCGTTGGTAGTCAGCTGCGGATTGACGGCAACATCAAACTCCCGTCCCTGCTCAGCAAACTCCCAGCGATAAGGCGCCAGGCCTGGCCCTTTCCGCCAGCCGATGCAGCGATGAGTGACCAGCTCTTCAGGATGCTGTGGCGTGCCTGCACGCGCCAGATAAGAGGGTGAGGCTACCGCCACCTGACGCTGCGCAGTGGAGACCGGCACCGCAATCATATCCTGCGCGATCACCTCGCCCAGCCGCACGCCTGCGTCATAGCCCTGCCCGACAATATCAAACTCGTCATCGGTCACGGTGATATCCAGCTCTACCTGCGGGTAGGCGGTAATAAAGCTCGCCAGCAGTTCGCCTCCCAGCATCCGCTCAGCAATCGAGGAGATCGCCAGCCGCAACTGACCACGCGGCTCGGCCGCCAGCTCGGCAATATCGGTGACGGCGCGGTTAAGCTGGTTGATGGCCGGAGCCACTTCCGCATAGAGCCGCTGTCCGGCTTCTGTCAGCTGAACCGAGCGCGTGGTGCGCTGCATCAGTGAGATGTTAAGCCGGTCTTCCAGACGCCGCAGGCTCTGGCTGATCGCCGGTCGGGTCACGCCAAGCTGTTCCGCTGCCAGACGGAAATTTCGGGTCTGCGCCACAATCACAAAAACTTCGAGAGCATTCTTGTCCGCATTCATTGGTCAGATTTTGTTACCAGTCCGTAAAGTATCAGGTGGATTATCTTTATAATCCAGCCGCCGTATGATCGCCAGTGACAACCTGACTTGAGAGACAAAATGACGCAGAAAGTGATTTTAATTACCGGTGCCTCAAGCGGTATCGGTGCAGGCATCGCACGTGAACTGGCAAAAACCGATGCCATTCTATTACTGGGCGCACGGCGCGAAAGCCGTCTGGCCGCGCTGGCTGAGGAGCTGCGGTTTAATGGCGCTGAGGTGGCGATCAAAGCGCTGGACGTTACGCACCGCGAAGATGTGGCGCAGTTTGTGGCATTTGCGCTGGAGAAGTGGGGACGGGTTGATGTGATGATCAACAATGCCGGGATTATGCCCCTGTCACCCATGGCCTCACTCAGGGTCGAAGAGTGGGATCAGATGATCGATGTAAACATCAAAGGCGTGCTGTATGGCATTGCGGGGGTTCTGCCGACCATGCTAGCCCACCAGCGCGGACACATCATCAATATCGCATCAATCGGTGCGCTGGCCGTGTCGCCCACGGCGGCAGTTTACTGTGCCACCAAGTTTGCGGTGCGGGCGATTTCTGACGGTTTACGGCAGGAGAACAGTCAGCTGCGTGTGACCTGTGTCCATCCCGGTGTGGTCGAGAGCGAGCTGGCCTCAACCATTACCGACCCGACAGCTGCCGAGGCGATGCAACATTATCGCGCTATCGCGCTGCAACCGGATGCCATTGGCCGCGCCGTGCGCTATGCGATTGAGCAGCCTGAAGAGGTGGATGTAAACGAGATTGTCGTGCGGCCAACCCGCACACAGCAGTAAGCGACCGGCCCGCTGTGCGATGTGCAGCGGGCCGGAATATCAGTAAAGACTTCTGCGGGTTCGCTGCACGGTAACGGCAATGGCCGTCAGAGCTACCAGCATCAGAAACACGCCCAGGCCAACCATCGCGTTAAACCCATAGGTTTTAAACAGCAGCAGCCCGGCGATACAACCGCTCAGGAAGGAGAATACCGTGGTCAGATGGGTGTGAAGAACCTTCTGGAAGAAGCGACGATCGTCGGTTTCCAGATGCACAGCATGAGACGTATGCGCAAAAATCCACGACCCCAGCGCTATGCCCGCATCGGTCAGCGTGCCGGTAATATGGGTCGATCTGACGCGGCCATTGGAGAGCTGCGTCGAGGTCGCATTGTGAATACCCATCAAAAAGCCCAGCATTATCAGAACTTCCCCGTTAAAGCTTGGCCGGTAGAACACGATCTCAAAGATCGATGCTGCCGTCAGCGCCGCACCTTCTGCCAGAATAATCAGACAGAAAATGGTGCGTAACTTATGCCTGATTCCCACCACTACCGCCAGCCGGGCTACGGTACAGCCCAGTACAAAGGCAACAATCAGCGCCATCAAAAACAGCATAGTGTGAAGATCGCTGGTGGTGACTTCCTGAGATATCTGCGAGGTGTTACCGGTCATATGCGACGGGAAAAATCCGAACGCGCCCAGCGCCATGGCATTAAGGATGCCAGCGGTGGTCGCCAGCACCAGCGCCAGCAGTCGGTCTTCGGTATGTGAACGAACTTTCTTCTTTTTTATCAGCACAGGCTTCCCCACATCAGGTGAATGCAAAACGTTCTTATAAGGCTTCAAGCATACAACCTGATGGGAATTATTCCTGTCAGAACCAGATAACTCTGATGAAATAAGCCATTAATTTTGCTGATTTTTATAAAGCAGATTCAGTTTACTTTTAAAAGTGTCAACGACGCGATGATCCACCACCGGGCGAGCCCTGCTAAAGCAGATAACAAATTCAGTCGACGATAAAGAGTTGCGCACCTGTCGTTGTAAAAGAACGATGCGGTTCAGCCTCATCCGCAACCTGATAGCTCACGCCCGGAGTCAGCACGAAACGGCGGCCATCTGCCAGTTCAGTGTGCAACTCGCCCGCCATGCAGAGCAGAATATGACCCTTGGTGCACCAGTGGTCGGCGACATAGCCTGGCGAGTAGTCGACCATGCGAACCCGGATGTCGTTAAATTTCATGGTTCGCCAGGTCGCCTGCCCTTGTTCGCCGGGATGAATCGTCTCTGCAACCTGATCCCACTGCGTCAGGCCAAACGGCAGATTGTCTATTTTCATGCGATTCCCCTGTTGAGGATGAATGTTAATTCAGCGCCTGGATAACGGCCTCTTGCGCGTGGATCAGCGTAGTATCAAACAGCGGCACGCTGGCATCGGTAGCATCAACCAGCAGAGTGATTTCAGTGCAGCCCAGAATAATGGCCTCAGCCCCCTGCGCCACCAGAGACTGCATAATCTCCCTGTAGCGACGACGCGACGCGGGATTGATTTCGCCCAGACAAAGCTCGTGGTAGATCACCTCATGCACAAACAGACGATCCGCTTCATCGGGCGTCATCACTTCAAGACCGAACTGCTGCTGAAGACGCCCGCGATAAAAATCCTGCTCCATAGTGAAGCGCGTCGCCAGTAATCCGACCTTACGTATCCCGGCCTGCTGAATGCGCCGTCCGGTGGCATCGGCAATATGCAGCAGCGGTATGCCTGTTGCAGCGCTGATTTGCGCCGCCACTTTATGCATGGTGTTGGTACAGAGCACGATGAACTGCGCGCCAGCCCGTTCCAGATTGCGTGCCGCATCAGCCAGGATCTCGCCCGCCCGCTGCCATTCGCCCGCAGCCTGAAGCTGCTCTATGCGCTGGAAGTCGACGCTCCAGAGCACCAGCTCCGCTGAGTGCAGGCCACCCAGTTGCTGTTTAACCTGCTGATTGAGAATGCGGTAATAGAGCGCGGTAGATTCCCAAGACATGCCGCCTAACAGACCAATAACTTTCACACTGCACTCCGGTTCGAGGGGGTTTATTCCAGCATGCCAGATCGCCATTGAACGGCAACGGCTTTGTTCAGGCTGCCCTGTTTTGCGCTCTGAAGCGGCAGGCCATCGCCATCAGCAACACGACGTCAGCGCTCATGATCAGCCAGGCCTGATTAAGAGACGAGCCGCTGTCACGCACCCAGCCCGCGACCAGCGGCATCAGCGCCGCAATCAGGTATCCGCCACCCTGCACCCTGGACAGCAGAACCGCCGCTTCCCGGGCGCTGCGCGCATGATCCAGCGTGACAATCAACGACAGCGGAAACAGTGCGCCGATGCCCGTACCCAGCAACAGCGCAGAGAGCAGCGGCATCGTATTCGGGTAAAACACAAGGCTTAGCAGCCCTGCCAGTAACAGGACCAGCACGCCGAGCAGCAGCGGACGGCGATCGGGAAAGCGATGTAAGGTTGCTGTGACGATGAAGCCTGCCACCACTTCGGTTAACGTCAACGCGGCGAGAAGATAGCCACTGTGGCGCGCACTCCAGCCCAGCTGAATATAAAATGGCGGCAGCCACGCCAGAACCAGCGTGTAAGCCCCGGTGCCAATGCCGAAAAAGAGCGTCAGCAGCAATGTTCGCGGCGCTGGCAGCGTCATTGCCTCAGACGCCAGGCTCACCTGCGGCGATCGCCTGACTGCACTCAGCCAGATTAACAGCGCTATCAGCGTTAACCCGCCGGAGAGCGCCAGCGCGGGTTGCAGACCCAGCATTGAAAACAGCGGTTCGGCACTGGCTGCCGTCAGCGCTGCGCCCGCCATAATCCCGGTGCTGAACAGCGCCATCAGCGTCGCCGCTGCGTCAGCAAAACGTTGCCGGATCAGCGCGGGCATCATTGCCTGGATTACGCCAATGCCTGCGCCACCGGCCAGCGCGGTAAGCATCAGCTGAGCGGAGGTCAGGTTAAGGCCGCGCCACAGGCAGGCCACGGTCAGACAGAGCAACCCGATGGCAATGCCGGTTACCGGCCCGAAGCGGGCGATCAGCCACGGCCCGAAGAGTGCCGCCAGCCCCATCATCGCCACCGGCAGTGCGGTCAGCAGACTGAACGCCGTCGCCGACAACCCGGTTTGCTGTTGCAACACCGGAAACAGCGGGCCGATAATAGCCAGCATTGGCCGCAGATTGAGTCCGACCAGAAAAACGATCGCGGCAAACAGAGTGGGGAAAATTTTCATCATGCAGGCTCAGCCAGAAATTGACGATGACAGCACCGTGCTGTCACTATTTATCTTAACGTTAAGATAAATTTCGTCCACTGTTAAGAGGCTGAGCACAACCCGACAACATAACCCCGACATTTGCAGGTGATTTATGCATGACCATATTGATTTCGTTGTCAGCCAGTGGGACAACGCGATGCCCGACCTGGACACCGCTTCCATGCGTATCTTCGGCAGGATGCTGCGGCTGATGAAACATCTTGCAAAAGCACGCAGTGAGGCACTGGCGCCGTTTGGTTTTCAGGAGGGTGAATTTGATGTGCTGGCGACTCTGCGACGGGCGGGATCTCCTTATCGGCTGTCACCCACGCAGCTCTACCAGTCGCTGCTGGTGACCTCCGGCGCAATGACAAATCGCCTGAACCGGCTGGAGCAGCAGCACCTGATTGAACGTGTTGCCGCACCAGATGATAAGCGCAGTATGCTGGTGGGGCTGACGCCGCACGGTCAGCAGCAGATTGAGCAGGCACTTCGTGCACATACCGCCATTCAGGAAGCGGTGCTGGCACCGCTGGCCGCATCAGAGCGCGCCGAACTGGAAGGGTTACTGAAAACGCTGCTGCTGGCCTTTCCCGGCGAAGCGACAGCCGATTAAAAACGCCGTCAGCGCTGCAGTTCCGCCACCGTCATGGTGAAGATAACGGGCTGGTCATTGGCACTGGCATAGGCATGGGGCATATCGGTACGGGCCACCGCTGCACAGCCCTGCTGAATCACTAGCGTCTGCTCACCCACGGTTAATGCCAGTGTGCCCTGCTCGACGTGCAGCAGTTCCAGCGTACCCGACGAGTGGCCGGTGGAACTGAACGCCTCGCCTGCAAACATCTGCCAGCGCCATAGCTCGATCATATCCGGCCCACGGGTGCCGGCCAGCAGCTGCGCACTCCCACCCTGCTCACCCTGCCACAGTACGGGCATTTCGCTGTTTTCAATCAGCCAGGCGTCAGGTGCATGTGAGATGCTAACGATATCCGCTACCGAGACGCCCAGTGCGGCAGCTATCTTGCAGAGAATAGCGATGCTGGGATTGGCAGCGCCCTTTTCGATTTCAACCAGCATCCCTTTACTGACGCCTGCCCGGCGGGATAACTCATCCAGCGAGAGTTTCTGGCTTTTGCGCCAGCTTTTTATGCGGTCTGAAACAGCCTGACTGACAGTGGCGACATCAGCACCTGCATCGGTCGCTATATTGACTTTTTTGGTCATCGGTCATTACTATGAAATAAATTAGTCACTGAGAGAGTATCCGATGTTATTCGTTCATCCGTCAATCGATCCGGCCATTTTCACACTCGCCCCCGGCTTTCGTGCCATGAGCATTGCGGTGGAAGCCACATACATTACCCGACCAGAAGTCGCCAGCGACGCACTGAAAAGCGCATGCCAGCAGGTCATACAGGATGATGTTGTCTGGGCAGATGCGCACCTTGCGGCCTGGGCCGAGGTATTCAGGGCGTTTGGTGCCAAAGCGAAGCGAACGCCCTGTTCTGCTGAAGCATTGCGTAAACGGGTGCTGCGGGATGGCACACTGCCTGCTATTGATCCGGTTGTCGATCTCTACAATGCCATCAGCATCCGTTACGCCCTGCCGGTCGGTGGTGAGAATATTGCGGCTTACAAAGGCGCGCCACGTCTGGTGATTGCTGACGGCAGTGAACGTTTCGATACCGTCAAAGAGGGCGAAGTCGTTTATGAATCGCCGGAACCGGGCGAAGTGATCTGGCGCGACGATCAGGGCGTAACCTGCCGCCGCTGGAACTGGCGTCAGGGCGTGCGTACCCGACTGGATGCCAGTGCGCATCAGATGTGGTTTATACTGGAAAGCCTGCCCGCTATGCCGCTCTCCGCGCTGCAACAGGCCAGCGACGAGCTGGTCTCGGGATTGCAACAGATGATGCCAGGTGCACAGATTGGCAAGACGCTGATCGAAGCGCCCGCAGGCTAAACAGGGACGGGGTTAACGCTGAGCGGAATCTGTGGCAGGATACGCGCCCTGCGTCTGGCCATACCCGGCTGACTTAACTGACCACACCCGGTGACCATAATGGCCAAAGTAAAATTCATCCTTCCCCTGCTGCTGATCCTGGCCCTCACGGCCTGGTGGTTTATCCCGCACGACAGTGAGGAAGACAAAGCGTATTACGTCGCGGTGTTCTGCGCGATTGATCACCACGGTCAGCAGCCGTTCGACCAGCAGATGCGAAATGTTATTGAAGGCGGCAATTCTGACTATGCGCTGCAGAAAATAGCCTATAAACCGCGGCTTGGACGTAGCGTGATTGGCCGCTGGGAGCAACTGAAATCCGATGAGCAACAGCGTGCCGCGCAGGATGACCATGCCTGCCAGCAATTGCTGAAACGCTAATTTCTGGTGAGCGTGTTTATCTTATTATTCGAATAATTTCGCGCTGGTCATCATTATTGCTGCGCCCGTCTTGCCTTATTCCTCAGCACCTGAAATCAGCGTGGGTTTACCGTTTACGGCTGAAAGAGATGCATTAAAAATAGTGTCAGAACCTATTGATGGTGCTGAAAGCAGTCTCATTATGACAGCATACAGTTTCACCAATGAGCCGACTGCGGCGGCACTGGCTGGGTGAGCAGGCGCCTGCAGCAGACGGCTGCCCGGATTCGCATTGGTCGCGTTCAGCTGGAAGAATCTCTGCTGCTCATGGTCATGAAAGATACGCCGCAGGTTATCGCTAACCGGGAACACCTGAGAGCGGCCGGAAAGAACAAATGGCGACGTATCATCGTTTCTGTGCAGGCTGGAGTGAAGCCGGTGAAGCACGACGGAAGACTATACTGCCGCTGGGACTGTTTTCTGGTTTTCCTGACCTGGTTCTGCCTGAAGACGTTCGTCACCGCCTGGAGCAGAGCTTCAGCCGCGAGCTCAGTGACTGGCGCAGGGGAATGAAAGTCATGATTATCGCTGAAACGGAACCGCCTGAAACATCGTTCAGGTATGCACACGGGCGTAACCGGCCGATCAGCTGCAGTACCGTGACCGATATGGCGCTGAGACGGTAAGTCCACGCTTTGTTCCTGTGGATTCCGGTTATGAGGCGGCTGTGGAAGAAAAACTGTGGCAGGAAAAACGCGCCTTCATTAAGCCTCTGCGCTACGACGGTGAGGAAGATGTGTTTCCGGATTTTGTGCTCAAGGACGTTCCTGGCATGGATGCGCTGCCGATGGAAGTGTTTGGCATGAACTCGCCAGAGTACCTGCTGCGCAGGGAGGTAAAAACCGCTTACTACGAGGCGGAATATGGGCCCGGGCGTTGGTGGTACTGGAATGCTGCTGAGAAGTCTGGCATGCCTGCATTTCCCTGCGTCTGACACGGGAGTCTTTCAACTGCAGGGGGATAGGGTTGAAGTACCGTCTCTGTTTATCCTGTACCTGACAGGTTGTCAGGCCTGAACGCTCAAGGTATTGTTTAAGAAGCGTCAGGACGATAAATGAAGCTGAACCTGCAGGAGCTGGCAGTGGACACGACTGAAGAACTCAATAACACCTATTTCTACGCAGGCAGACCCAACCTCACCGCTGGTGAACTCTTTTTCATAATTTTCTGTGAAGAAGTTGCTGAACAGCTGGGGGTTGATGACTTCGGCGCGATCGTGGCCATCCTGTCCGGACGTAATGTCCTGACTACCCGCACCAAACCGCGCGATGCTCTCAAGGGAACCTCCTATGCCTCACGGGCAGCGCGCAGAGTATTTCCGAAAGCCAAATTTCCCTTCGGCATAAAGCTCCCCACCATCGTAGGGGGATACCCGCCCCGCACCGCGCGTATTCTTTTTACGCATAAGCTCAGCACCTTTGTCGGACGGGCGATACCCGTCGTAGGCTGGGTGATGCTGGCCAGAGACGTTGCCAGTATCAGTTTCAATTCGGTCAGACTGTACAATGCCATCGCCCGCGGGGAGGATAAGATATGGTAGATGACACCCAGGCACGCGTAATGGCACTCATTGAGCCGTGGAACGGCCGCTCCCTGCTGACGTTCCGGAAAAAAACACTCACGCCAGAGATGTCGCTCAATCTGGACATGAAGCTGGACCCGGAGGACGCAGCGGAATGCCTTCAGAACGTCTTTGATGCGTTTGGGATGGATTCTGACCAGGTGACATTCAGCCTCTACTATCCAAAAAACCCGCGCGAGGCCATCCCTCTTACTATCGGGATGCTGATTGAGTCAGCACGTGCCAGGCGATGGTGCTATGACTGATACGTAAGGCGTCAGATACTATAATCAGTGTTAAGGTCTGAAACTCATAGTCCTGCTCACAAGTACTGACACGAATCTATCTACGCACAATCTGCTATGAAAAGACTTGATGAGAGATTTATTCAAAACGATCATCCATGGCACTGAACTCCCGACGTTCGCGTTCTTTTTCATACTGAATGTCTTTGTCAAACTGAACCAGTAATCGGGTGGCTGCGGAGGAAATATCGGCCCGTTCAGAAGACTGCAGTTCTGTAAGAAGAGCGCGTTGTTCTTCCATCTTTGCTGACCATCCGCCTGATGTGACTCTGGGCCTGAATTTTTGCACCATTTCTGCCAGAACAGTCTCAACGTTATTGCATCTTAACAGTATTGATTTGGCCAGTTCAGTCCAGATATAAACACCTTCAACCTGAGAAATGGGCGATAAAAGTTGTACAAGATAACCGAACCGAGTGTCAGGGTCCTTCTCGCCCCAGGCTAAAACATCTTCGGATTTTATTTCGGTTTCTTCCAGAGGATTGGTGCACAGCATAAAAGACAAAGCCCGCACAATCTCCTCGTTTAAAACCCCCTTTTCAGGAGAAAGTAGGTTGAGTACGAGCGTAAGGTTCACCCTGAGCACTATTCGGAGTATTTTATGCAGGTCAAATAAATAAATATGCTGACTGGAGCAGAAAAAAATCGCCTCAGTTAATTCGTAGAGTTTCTCGTCGGAAGCGTTTTCAAAAACTCTTTTAGCTAGATTTTCGAAGTTATAAGATAGTTCGTATTTGTTTTCATTCGGAAAATGACGCAGCATAGAGCAAATGAAATCCTGAGCATAGCTGACTATATTATCAGAGGGTACATAATCAGGTATGAACTTGTAAGCTATTCTCATGGCGAGTATGTCAAGTACGACGCTATATCCGTTTTTAAGAGGGTGTAACGCAGTTAATAAATCAATAAGCGTAACGTCACTTAGCAGGGAATGCCGTTGTCCATGAGCTATTCCTGCATAATCTGATGCATTGACTCCATCTTGAGATAAATGTAACTTGATTCTTTTCACAGCAACATCATCTAAAGCAACAGATAACTGGAGTGCAGGGTAGAGAGTTAGAAAATGTGGATTCTCAACACATCCATCAAGTAATTCATCTACTTTGGACCTGTTTTCAAGATAAAGTCCGGAAATTGCTCCGCTGATAAATGCCTGATTCAGATAGCTGACATTTGATCTAGAAAGGATATCATTTAATTTTTGTAGAATATAACACCGGTAATCAGCTTTACTTCCCACCCTAAATGCAAATGCACCTATATGTGAATTGTTTCCTATTTCAGTCAAGCATCTTTCTATAATTTCATCAATCATGTATCTGGGCTTGTTTAATAGCTCATCCGCAATGTATGCGGCTCTTTCGAGTGCAATCTCGAAGCCAGTCTTTATCATAGCATCCTGGGTTTTTTCGTCATCAAGAACGAAATGATATAGCCCATTAGAGAATAATAATAATTCAACATTCTTTTCAATAGTATTTGGTCTTGCAGCAATCTCCAGTTCTATGAGTTTATCTTTATCTCTAAGAAGGTTTTTCTTGCTGTCGAAATTCAGAATCATAGACACAGCACTCCACACATCAGCAGATGTTCTGTTATCCATGTTTTTTATTATTATATCGTATAAAGCATGTCTCACAGAGGAAATGCGAATTTTCCATAAGCCATTTAGGTGACTTGTCAGTATTTTAACCATTTCAGATTGCCAATAAGGACGTCTCCCGGCCGTTTCATTAATAAAGTTCAAGACGCCAAGGTACCATTTCTCGTGTTCATCATAACTTTCTGGATAATAGCCATAATCTCTGACCGAGGAACCGAAATCAAAGCCAAGGTGAGACACAAAGTTGTCAGTCTTAAGCAAGCTTTTAATCAGCTTTATGTTGATATCCCGTCGCGGGTTTTCAATGTTTTCCTTTATGAAACTTATCCTTTGATCGACGGTAGCATGGGTCCCGGAGAGATGCGCAGAAAAAAGGCTGCAGAGAATGTGCAGTACAGAATTATTGTTATCACCCTTGCTCTCGCTTAACGAGAAAAGATAAAGCATTGAAGCGCAGTCGTTGAAATATCTGCTTTCATAAGCCAGTGAACGAAGCAGACGCGTGATAGTAATAAATGCAGGATTATCACGTGTGCAGAATATCGAGTCTCTTTCATACATGCGTTTGAGGAATTGTATGGTTTCTGACGGGGCTATGGGAGCTATATTGGAAATAAATATAAAGCAGTTGTTGTATGCTGGATTTTTTGTAATCGGTAAATCTGCAATATATTTTTCAAATTCGCCATCAGGTGCCAGCATCGAATTTGCGTATGAATGAGCTTCCGCTGAGCGGCTTAAATAACCCAGGCGACGCGTTAACGAACTGAACAGGCGCGGCGTCAGCCGTGGATTAATATGTTCCGAGATTTTCGCGTGTGACATATTTTCTAAAGCCAACTGGGCCAGCCCGTTCGCGATAGGGTGCGGAAGTACAGCCATCCATACGCTTCGGGTCTGCGCAAGCCCTCTGCGTTCAAGTTCTTTAGCACTGCGCAGCAGATCTGATGTCGGAAAGCCGGCTCAGACAGTCGAGCTCCTCACTATTACCTTTCTCGGCTTTAAGCTGGAAGGAGTAAACCAGCGAAAAAACTTCTGCACTTTTCTTGTCATCCTCACTGACTGCTTCACTCTGGTTAAGCAGTCTGCTGAAAAGCTCCCTATCTTTTAATCTTGATATGTCGTCATCCCGGCCAACCGCCGACGCAAGGGCTATTGCAACCCGTGCGTTTCCTCCTGAAAAATCGGCAATTTTATGAATACTATTTAATCCGATATCCGGATAATTCCTTTTTATTAATTCTGTGATGAGTTCTTCTGAACCTGCCTCCATCACAATTAAGTCAGTGTTTTCCGGGAGATCTTCCCGGATATCATACTCAATGGTCAGCAGGCTGACATGACCGGTCGCCTTGCCTAATTGTTCCGTAAGCGTTCTGTGCAGGGGCGATCCACAGTTATCAACTATCAGGACTGCCCTGAAGCCGCTGGATACGAGCTTTTCAAGCAAAGCCGCAGGAACCGGGTCAGGGTTGAGCGCTGTGTCGGTATAGAACACCGACTTCTGTGAAAGCGGTTTAATCCCTGTTTCGGACTCAAACAGAGCCTGCGCAAACCGGGTTTTACCTACACCGGAAAGCCCAACCAGCCTTACTGATGCGCCAGGTTCTCTGAGACGATTACGTACAGAGTCAATGATCCCGGCGGCGTCAATCTTTGTTTCTGAGTTTGAGCTGGCATCAGAAAACTTTACTTTTTCATCAATTATGTAGCCGGCTTCTTTGTTCAGACCGGTCCAGTTACCGTACCCAGACCAGCCGCTATAGTGCTTTCCCGCATGTTCCCTCAGCCATAAAGTCTGACGGTCAGCTTTTTCCTTAAATATAAAGTTTTCAATCAGCTGATAGACCTGGTCTTCACGATCGTCAGGCTTGCAGATGCTGCTGTGATTTTTATCAACCAGTATTAAATGTTCATTAAAACCTGCATCTGCGCTATCAGGTTTTACTATCCAGCCCAAAACACCTGTATTTTTGCTTTCGCCCAGGCTAAGAGTTGGAATTTTATACTGACGCAACCAGTCACGGGACCATACATTCAGCTCTCTCAGGTCAGGGTTGTTTCTGTACAAATAGAGTGTAGCGGCAGAAGGGCTCAGCTTAATTAAGCTCATTGCTAATCTGACAGGCAGCATATTGCCGATTGTAGACAGATCTGAGCCCGTATGGGGGGTTCCGATAAATGCTGTTCCTGTTATTCTGGATATCAGTTTATTTGCTTCCTCACTTATATCTTTCCTGTCATGAGCTATTCTCATTATCTGCTTTATTATCAGTCCGCCCATACTGTGACCAATTAGAATTATCTCTCCTTCTTTTAGCTCTTTTTTTATGAAGAGACTTTCCGCAATATTTGCCGCACGGTCTTTGAACGCCATCGTATCGTTAATGAAATAAGCCGCTTTTGACTCATACTCCACTGACCAGACGCATACATCAGAAGCTTTATCTGTCAGCCACTCTGGCCAGAAAAGATGTTTATCCCTGCCGCAGGACCATGTGTCTCTGTAATGTCCTCCCAGCCCGTGGATAAATATGACGTGCTTTCCGGCCTCTCTGTCACCGGACATATATTTGATCTTTGACATGCAGTTCCCTCTTGTCTGACGGATTTGGTTTATCAGGCTGGCCGTATGTGTGCCGGCCATGCAACGCAGCATGGGATGCACAATTCAGCGCAGAATTCTGCGGTGGTTTTGTCCCGCCCGTGCGCACGGTGACGGAAGAGTGTCATAAACACGCTTTGAGACATCTTCTCTTGTTCCGGAATTTATTCCATGCTAACGCGTTGCAGTGAGTTTCTCATTGTTTTTCAGCAGATCCGAAAAAAGGGAGAACCGGATCCAGATATTGTTTGCTGAGGGCTGTTTTAGTGAACCTGAAGGCAACTTCAAGGAGGGTACTTTGTCAGAAAGACATGTATAACCAACACAACCCCGGATATGGAGATGCTCACTGTGCAGGGGGACATAATCAGGACAGGAAAAGCCGCATAAGCGGCATTTTTATTGTTCTATCTTCTGAGTCTGTTGTCAGGATGAGGCCCGCAAATGCTCTGGCTCAGAAGAGAACTGCCAGTTGTTGAATTTAAAACATTAACTTGATGAATTTTCGATGTTTTTTACGAGCTAAATATTTTTTCCCTATATGTTCCTTCTGAATAGTCAGTTTTGTACACGCCTCTGGTCTTCAGTTCCGGGATCAAATAGCCTATAAAATCCTCATAAGTTCCGGAGTTCACTATGCTGGGCATGTTAAACCCGTCCGCGCCGTTTTGCTGTAAAGTAACAATCTTATCAGCCAGCTCTGAAGGACCGCCCACCATAACGCACCCCAGTCCCCCGACAGCCGCACGCCGGATCAGCTCGCCGACAGTTTCGGGACATTTACTGTGACCTGATACTGTAAACTGCTCAGCAAATGACTGAATGGCTTCTGACTGGAAGGAAGCCAGCGGCCGGAGTGGATCCTGGTCGGTCAGATCAATACCCAGCCAGCCAGAAGCTAAAATCTCCGCACCCTTTATATCTGCAAAATGCAGCATATGTTCATACTTCTGCTGAGCGACTCTGTTATTTTCTGCCGTGATAAAAGTTACCTGAGGGATGATACGGTAGGACGTGCGCGGCCTCCGCCGTTCTGAGAACTTACGCATAATTCCGGACATGAGATGGTTAGTATTTTCTACCGACTTACCGGCCAGAAAAACGCACTCTGCATTTTTAGCAGCAAAAGCGAGTCCTGTATCAGATGCTCCGGCCTGGTAGAGAACGGGGTAGCCCTGCGGAGAGTACGCAGTCAGACCATATCCGGAGAATTTTATATAATCTCCCTCAAATCTCACTTTTTTTGCAGATGAAAAGAAAGTGTCATCCGGAATGGTGTTCATCCGGGGGGCGGCGGCCCACATTTCCATGCACAGCGAGACGTACTCCTCTGCATAAAGATACCTTTCTTTATGATTCAGAGGTGCGATGAACCCCATTGCCTGCATGGCCGATGGCAGATAAGACGTGACGATGTTCCAGGCCATTCTGCCCCGGGTGAGATGATCCAGCGTACTCATCTTTCTGGTAAACAGATACGGTGTGTCAGCAAAAACTGACGAGGTCATGCCGAAACATAAGTTACGCGTCACGGATGCCATAAGCGCGACCGCCGGGGTAGGATCGTGAAGAGGGAACTGAATGCCCCTGGACATGCAATATTCTGACTCATCGTCTTTCTGAGTATGGAGGCCTAAAACATCAGCAAAAAAAACCCCATCGAACAGAGCATCCTCAAGCGTGGTGGCCAGCTTTTTCCAGTAATCCGGATTCATAAAACCGGCACACTGATTGTCCGGATTTTTCCACTGGCCCGGATTAAGATGGGTAAGGGAGTTAAGAACAAAGGCGTTAAAAATTAACGGGCTTTTCATTAAGCACCTCTCTTTCTGCCATCAAAGAGTTCAGCTTTACCTGAAAGGCGCTGATCTGTTCCTTCTTCATATCAGCCCTTAAGGTGATCCGTATTGCCGGGCTAGATTTTGGTACAACGGGGAAAAATACCGGAGAGGTAAGGAAGCCCTCCTCTGCCAGCTTTGTGCTGAGCCAGATGCATTCCTCTGCACTCGAACACCGTATTAACCTTACAGGACTCGGGCTCGAATCATCTCTTGTGCCGCGGAGTTGATCAAAATGATGGATGTTATCAGACAGCTTTTTTTGCAGCCGGGGCAGCAATGCCGAGTGGTGTATCGCCAGTGAAGCCATTCCTGCACCTATACCGGCCGCATTCAAGCTCTGGGACCAGTTAACCGGGCCGCCGTACTGCTCAATCACCGGGGTGATCTTTTTATCTCCGTACAGTATCACGCCCCCCGAAGCGCCAAATGCTTTGGCCAGAGAAGCTACAATAAACGTGTTTTCAGGGAGTTCAGTAAAGAAAGAGCGGGCATAACCGGTACCGCAGGCGCCAGAAATGCTCATGGCATGTGAATCATCGTAGAACAGACCAAGCCCGTACTTATTCTGAAGGCTCACGATTTCATTGATGGGCGATATACCACCCATGCTGTAAAAGGAATCCGCGACGTAAATAACGTGCTGATTAGTCTTACAGATGTCCTCTAAAGCGGTGACGTCGTTATGGCCGACAGTCATTACAGACGTTTCTTCTGCGCACAATGCTTTGAGATGGTTCATTGAATAATGCGCGAACCGGTCGAACACCATTAACGGTTTTATACCGCCATTAAAAACACCTGATGCCAGTAAAGGTAACATTGCTGCTGATGCACTGCTGCAGGAAAGCGTTACCAGAGCCTGCGCGTTGAAATGATCGCTGAGCGCATTCTGATAGTTATCCAGCAGAGCGAGACGGCAGCGATTCCTTGAGCAGGCTATCCGCAGCGTTGCCTGTTCCTGGATAGCCTCAATGGCACCTCGCTGAATTTCCTGCGCGTAGTCCAGGCCAAGATAGGACGTAGTGCAGAAGTGGATAAAATCACGTCCATACTGATCCGTCAGGCTGTTATCTCCGTTTACCGTGACGCTCAGTTGACTAGTTCTGGAGCGACGTGCTGTATTCCAGTGAGGGGATGAAGTTTCATGAACCTTGCTGATGTTCGAGTGTGTCTTAACATTATTCATCAATGTTTTCCTTACTTATGCTGAATATATGGCGCAATAATATTCAGACGCAAAGACCCGTGAATGGCCGCACCATATGGAGTGATCGCATTTTAAAAAAAGGCCTCAGCCGTTCTGCAGTTACCGCCCAGAAGCATCCGGAAAATAACTTAACGCACGGTCAGGTACAGGTAAGACCGTCGTTCCCTGCCGGTTAAAATCTGTGGGGAGAATGACAGCCTGACATCCTCGGCAGACAGAAAGCCGGTTTCTTTGAATTTCAGTATTTCAGGATCGGAGTCCAGGAAAAAAATAACCTGAGCAAATCCTGAAGGTTCTGCTCTCTCTGGTAAGAAAACATCTGAACCATTCAGTTTATTAAGTAGCGCGTTAACCATATCGAAACCCCATGCATCACGGATAATATCCGTAATGAAACTTCCTGCAATGCGGGGGTTAACTTCAATAATATGAAAATTATCGGATTCAGTAATGCAGTCAATATGAACAGGTCCCCAGCAGAGATTCATTGTGGCTACGACGTGCTCACAAAGCGCAGCAATATTCCTGATGGCCTTTACACTAAGGTCGGTTTCAGAGGTGTACCCCCGCTCAATAAATAAATCACCGGCCTTTTTTTTCTTCATCATAATACCTGCGAACTGGCCATCGAATATTTCAACGCAGTATTCGGGGCCGTTTATAAAGCTCTCTATCATTATATCTCCGGAGGGTATAATTTCAGGCAGAGCTTTATACATTTTCCTGAGAAATTGCATGTGGTCTGAAACTTCAGCCGGGGTGTGACACTTTCTTATTCCATGACTCGCCGACCCTTCAACCGGCTTTACTACAACGGGAAAGGTAAAATGTTCAAACCGGGACTGATATAACTTATCGTCAAGGTTGTACTGGCGTGATGCACCCAGCCTGCAGCCCAGGCTGTTCAGAATTACGTCCTGATTTTTTTTTGAAACACATCGAGAGACAGCCTCAGCATCCGGTCCCGGAATGCCCAGGCGATTCGAAACCTGTGCCGCCACCGAAGCATACATATCATGTGCTGTTGTAACCCGGATATACTCGCTGTCTTTACGGATGACATTCTGAATATAGCCAGCGACATTATCTGCCGTTACAGTCAGAGTAACGACATTCACTTCTTCTTTAAAAACATGGGTCAGGTCATCATGTTCAGCAGTGATCACCGTTACGTGCAGCCCCCTGGCCAGCGCCTGGTCCACAAGATTCAGGCTGGTCCCCGTATTCCTGGCACCGATAATAACAAGATGCATAAGTTCCTCGTTTTCCCGGATAGCTCATCGCCCGTATGCAGGAAAGAGCACGGACAGATGATACTGGCTGTCAGCTGTGGGTAAGGCCGCCTGTGCGGCCTTTTCAGATCTCTTATGCGGGCTCGGCTGACGCCTGAGGAACCATAAAGTATTCATTTTCGATTGCCCTGATCGTTTTCCAGTCCCTGTTCAGCTGTTCAGAATTTTCATGAAACAACCCGACCATACCAATAGCCGTCTGCAGGCCCGTAGTGACCTGGAGCTGACCGCCCGGTTTCACCCACCGCTTTACGCTTACAAATGAAGGGAGGCTTTCAATTCTGTCCCAAGGGAAATTCTGTAACTGACGGCCCGAAACCGGAGAAACCAGCAGGACATGTCCGCAGTAGCCGCTGAATCCGGGGGCCTTACCGATGCTGTCAATAAAGTGCGCATTATTAACAAACGCGTTGACGGTAGCGGACACATGATTTTCCCCCGTCACCGCCGTCGTCAGTAAGGGATCGAGGCTTCCATGCAGACGGGAATTCAGCTCAACGATTACTGGCCCGTCGCCGGTTAGCATCACTTCCATATGGGACGGTCCGAATTTAAGGCCGACTGCATCCAGTACTTTTTTGGCGTAATCAATCAGTGCCGAGAATCTGTGCTGGGTATGGTCAACCACCATCATTTTTTCAAGGCGCGGTGATTCCCGGCGATCGCGGTCCACTTCCCATACGCTGACAACTTTGTGATGGCCATCGAAAGAAACAATATCAACAATGTACTCCTGCCCCTGCGTGCAGGACTGAACCAGGATTTCGTTCTGATCTTCATCATAATAAGATTTTGAATTGAGAATATTGTCTGCTGCTTCCCTGACCTGAGAAAGGGTGTGGCACACTTTCACGCCACTCACACCAGCTCCCCGGGTAGGCTTCACCACAACCGGCAGGGTAAGATGAGCCTGCGTCCATTCAACGATCTCGTCTGCCTGTTCTGACTGATACTGCCTGGGCGTGAGAAGTCCGCTACGGCTCAGGACTTCTATCTGCTCAAACTTATGGCGGCGTGCCTTGGCAAGATGGACGGGGTTTTTGTAAGGAACATCAAGCGCTTCGGCAAGCTCGGCCGCAAGCTCGATACCGCTTCCTCCGCCCGGCAATACCACGTCAATCTGCAGATCCTTCAGGTTCTCTGCCAGCACGCGGATATCACCCTGATATACGAGGCTGCGTATAAAGTCAGAATGATTGATCTGCGCCCTGAGGCGTTCCGGCAGTGTCTCACTGCTGAGAACGTGAACACACTGAACCCCATAAGAACGGAATGCCGGCGCCAGATACGCGCTGGTTGATGCACCATCCACAATCACGACAGTACTGATTAGTTTCATTTAGTTAGTCTCCGGCTGGAAATTCTGTATAAGGTTTCTGACGTAAACGAACGCCCTGCGCCTGCGGTTACTCAGGTGCTGTGGACCGTAGCTGATGTGCATAAAGGGGTTACTGAGTTCACCCTTTTCAGTAAATGACCAGGGTAACGGGTCGCTTTCGAGGAAAAAATTAACGCAGGCGTAAGCGGCAGGCAGGAAGCCTGCAGGCACCGTGACCTTTTTGCCCTGAAGCTTATCAACGAGGTGTTCAACCATATCAAAGCCATAGGCATCCCGGACAATATCGCAGATAAAGCTGCCGGCAATCCTGGGATTTAATTCAATGATGCTGGCGAAACCATTATGAACGATGCAGTCAACATGTACCGGCCCCCAATCGAGCCCCGCCGCCTGTACTGCCCGGGCGCCTGTTCCGATAAGGTTACGAAAGGTCTTTTCATCTATATCCAGTTCTGACGTATAGCCGCGTTCCAGAAATTCGGCGCCGTACCGTTTGGACTTGCGCATGGCGCCAACATAATGCCCGTCGAAATACTCAACGCAGTATTCTGTTCCGGGCAGATATTCTTCCAGCAGTACAGTATCGCTGGGGACCAGGTCCGGCCGCTGTTCTTTCTGATTAACCAGATAGTCGAGATGGCTGATTACCTCGGAATGCTGACAGCAGAGTTTCACGCCATTACTCGCAGTTCCTTCTGAGGGTTTTATTACTACCGGCAGCTGCAGCCTGTGGAGCGCTTCCCCCCGGGCTTTATGATCTGAAAGGCGGAATTCCGAATAGCCGGATGTCGGGATATTGTTATCGGTGAGTATCCTTTTCTGCTGTAATTTTGATACCGCACGGGTAACGGCTGAGGCATCGGGTCCCGGAAGGTCAAGTGCCGAATTGACCTGTGCAGCAACGCTCGCGTACACATCATTAATCGTGGTGATCCTCAGGTCATGTTCCGGCCTGAGGTATTCTTTTTTAATCCATCCGGAAATGATGCTGACCTCTGCAGGCAGATATTTTATTTCAACTTCCGGAGGGAAAACCCCCTCCAGTCTGTCTTCAGGGTTGCTGACAATTGTGACGGCCATTCCTCTTTTCAGTGCGGTGCTGACCAGTGCCAGGCTTGTGCCTGTTTTCCGGGTGCCTATAATTACAAGCCTCATCATGCTCCCCTTTCCTGACAATATATTTATTTAAAGAAATAACGCGGCCAGGATGACTCCGGCCACCCGGAGTACCACTGAGATATCAAAGGCAAGCCTTGCGCCAGCGGTCATGTTCTCAGCAGCACCCACTATCAGTGCGCCCAGCAGCGCGACGCCCAGGGCGCTGCCAACCTGCCGGGATACGTTAAAAATGGCTGATGCAGTCGCAGAACGCGTTGACGGCACGTTGCCGAGAATGGCTGATGTGAGAGCCGGGGTGCTTATTCCGGAACCGATCGCCAGGAAAATCATGCTCACCATGACAACGTAATACGGCGTATCCCTGTCGAGGTCATGTAACAGCAGAAAGCTCAGTACACATAAAATTCCGCCGCCAGCAACTGTGATACGGGGCGTGAAATATCGGGTAAGGCGGCTGCTTGCCACATTGGCAATCATAATCACTGTAAATGGCAGCAGGGCCAGCCCCGTCTGCGTTGGGGAGTACCCTTTTACACTCTGGAAGAAAATGCTCAGAATGAATATCAGAGCATAGAAGGTCAGATTGGAAAGCAGTCCCAGAAGAACGGCAATGGTCAGCACGGAGTTCCGGAACAGCGATAACGGAATCATCGGCTCTGCTGCCCGCGCCTCACGGGCCACAAACAGCAGGGCAGCAGCCAGAGCCAGAGCCAGTCCGGTCCATATTTCTGGTGATAGCCATCCCTCTGCTCCTGCCTCAATCACGGAATACGTGAGCAGGAACAGAAACAGTATGGCCAGGACCTGACCGGGCATATCAAAGCTTTTACTCTTCTCCGCCGGCGTTTCCGCCACAAACCGGTAAGTTGCCCACAGGCTGAGCAGGCACACGGGAAGATTGACGAGGAAAATGGCGCGCCATCCGAAGGCTGTCGTAAGAAGACCACCGGCGACCGGCCCCATAGCGCTTACTGCTCCCCCGATGGCACTCCACCATCCTATGACATGGCTTCGCACTACCGGATCGCCCGCGCAGGCATGGGACAGCAGCGCCAGTGACGTCGGGAGGATCAGCGCCGCGCCGGCACCCTGAATGCATCGGGCCGCGATCAGGACATCCACGGAATGCGTAAGGGCACACGTCAGGGAAGCCAGGCAGAAAAGAAAAAGTCCGCTATTAAAAACCCGGCGGCAGCCAAAGCGGTCTCCGGCTGCGCCCGCCGTCAGTAACAGAGCGGCAAAGGACAGTGTATAAGCGTCAACCACCCACTGAAGTCCTGAAACCCCTGTTTCAAGGCTGCTGCCAATTTCCGGAAGCGCAACATTCACGATAGTCACGTCCAGCTGAACCACAATAAAGCCAAAGCTGGTTGCAAGCAGGGTTCCCGTCACGGTATTGCCCTGGCCTCCCGTCATGGCTGATCGATGAGATGTCCGGCTGGCTGGGTTCATAATGTTCCTTTCTGGCATGGCAACTGACAGTAAGTCAGCTGACTCTGTTGCGCCTGCTTCGCCTTTGACGTACGGAGGCCTGGCGGGCTTGTCAAGGCCACCGGACAGCAGGCTGCCGGTGGCGGTGTGGCTTCAGGCAGCCGACGGCGTTTTCTCGCGCCCCGGTATTTCCGATGCTGCGGTTTTCACGTTGGGATCAAACACGCGGTCTTTAACGGGTACGAACGACCTGAAGTTCCAGAGGTTGCGGGCTACAAAAATGCGCTGTACCCAGCGGAGCGCACGATCGTTTTCATCAAAAGCGGGCTTGAAGCTGTCACGGGAATGCAAAGTAAAACTGTTATTAATGAGGATCAGCCTGCCGGGACTGATCTGAACGCCGAATGAAACTTCGCGTACTGCCTGATAAAGATTTTCCAGAGCCTGTTTTGCACGCGGATTCACGGCCAGTACCATATCCGGATAGAAGGCTACGGTCACACGCGGGGCAGAGATAGGGCCTGACAGAATCGGACTCAGGTCAGTATTATCACGTGGTTCAGCAGACGCGCCGCGCCAGCGGTAAGGCACGCGGATAATGAAATTTTTGCCGTACAGATGCTTGATATCCTCTTCTGAAAGTTTTTCCAGCGCCCGGCGGCAGTCGGAAATGCGGGTCTGCGGCCCGCCAAGCGGTTCCCCTCTGACGCCCAGTAATATGAGTGCAAGCGGTGACGTATCGCCTTCCGGCATATATGCCTGCGCAGCATTTTCAATATGAAAATCGAGCTCAACTTCAGACCCGAGACCGGTAAACTCTTTGGCTGCCTCTTTATGCGGCGTAAGATTATTTACCAGCTCATGGCCTTCATGAGCAATGGAATAGGGTTCACCCGTAAGCACACCCATTGTCACCAGTATATTTTCAGTCAATACGCCACTTTTGAATGCGCTGCCTGATTCATTATGACGTGGACTGCCGGTGACTGACTTATCTACCGGCAGATTATCAATCTGCAATGAACCGAGCGCGCTCGCTGAAAAGCCTTTAACCTTATTGATCGCCGTGATCACCCTTTCAGGAAATACCGTATAGGCAACCTTTCTGATTTTATTTAAATAAACGTCTGAGCCTGACGGGTCATAGTCAATTTTTTCAAGAACTGATCGGATATATTCTGATTCTTCCGTGCTGAGAACAATATTCTGGTCTACATTCGGCTTCATTTATAAATCCTCATCCAGTGTGATACAGGGGGGTCTTTACAAAACTATATAAAAACTACTCCCTGAAACTATCTGAGTCAAACCTGTTTGATGAATTATTAGTGACAATTATTCATAAGCAATGAAAGATAGGATCAATAGATTTTCCGCGTATGAATCATGTTTTCACTGTCAACAGGTGTAAAACAGTTTCATTTTTATTGATGGCATGAGAATACCCTGAGGAAACGAGCTCAGTGTTTATAAGTAAGGGTTAATAATTACATTACTGTAATTATTGAAGGTGATGGTGTAAATATAATCAGTGTGCTTTCATCAAATGTTCTTTTATAGAACCTTCCTTTTTCGCTCCAGCCGCAGATAACGTTTTTACCTGACGAATGCAGAACAGTCAGGAGCCTGTTCCTTTTTTTTCTCCGGACGGTCATTCCTGCCATCAGCATCACGTTATCCCGTTCACTTATCGTTACTGACAGGCAATGCGAGAACAGAATTGATAAAAAACTCATTCGATCTTCGCAGATTTTCAATTTTTGGTTTTACTTTCCCGTATAACCTCATACCTTCCAGCATCATAAAAAGACCTTCAGCCATAACGCCGGCATCATAGTCATTCCGGAATACGCCTTTCTTCTGGCCCTTTTGCAGAATGCGTGTCAGCCGGGAAATCAGGCCTGAAAACATATATTCAATTAGCTCCCGGACAGCCTCATCACCAGGAAGCAGTTCACTGGCCGCCGCAATGGAAAAGCATCCCCGTGCTCCATCAGGACCGGCGGTGAGCTGTGCAAAAAAATCGAGCGTCTGGGTCAGGGCTGTTTCGGGTTCAAGTTCGGTTTCACGCTGCGTGAGGCGCCGCAGGCCGCCATCCATATACTGACGAAGCGCAGCAAGGAAGATGGCATGTTTGTCGGGATAAAGTTTATAGATGCTTGCGCTGGCCAGCCCCGATTTTTCTCTGAGATCGGCGAGAGATGTCGCCCTGTAGCCCTTCTCCCAGAACAGTGCCTGAGCAACGTTCAGAAAGTCAGTAGGGTTAAATTCTCTTGGTCTGCCAGCGTTTCTTTTCATGGATCATGAACCTTTATTGTGGATTACTTAATCTACAATCAGGTTAATGCTTTCGTAAAGCGTTTTTAACTAAAATTTTACTTTTGGTGATGGTGAGGTAAAGAGGATAAGGCGGGACGGTATGGAACGTTGTGGTGCGGGCCGGTCTGATCCTGTCTTCTGAATGATGTTGCCTCTCAGACACTCAGGCTGAGCAAATTTTACTCATAACGCAGCTTTTAATCTTATAAGCAATAATTTCCACTTTCAGTCAATAATTCAGCATAAGTTCTATTTTATATCAGATGCGCCATTCTGGCTGCCTATTCACTTTATGCTGCTCACGCCGCTTTCTCCTGATTCAGAATATCCGAAAAAGGCCAGAACCGGACCTTCCCCTCTCAGCGGCGCTTTTCTGCGCAGGGCACTATATTTAGTGGTTCAGTCAGCTGGTCTGACTACCAGATGTACGGTACTGGCTGCAGAGGGCTCTGACAAAGCGAGCTTTGCCCCGACCCGCCGCAGTGCTTTTCTTCCGGTTACTGCCGTAAATGGAAAAAGTCGGATCATACCGGTAAAGGCGCCCGGTAATTTCGAGTGGTTTATTTAAGCAAACTATTGGTAACCAAGGATAAAATAAGCACACTCATATTATCTTTGATTAATTTTTACATATTGAGTAAATCAGCCCTTCTGTAAGAACGCTATGAATCCTCCGGAAAACTGTTACGTTCGAATCCATGAAAGCCCATGATGATTTCAGCTAAGCCTTCGAGAAAATCCGGTACGGAATTACTTCCTCTGAAAAGAGAGACGCAGACTTCGCGAACGGAACCGCGCTGAAAATATTCAGCAGAAAATATGCGGAGTTCCGTCAGGTGCTGAGCGACGCAGGTGAACTCGGTGACCACGAGTACGATCTGGACACGTTTGCGCATGGCATTGACGTTCTGCAGGGCTATTTCGATGGCACTCCCGGCGGCCTGACCGAGCGCCTGCCGGTATAGTATTGCATCGTCTGATTCCGCTGTCCGACCCGCAGTACGTGGCCCAGCAAGAGCTGATGGTCTCCACACCGAAATTTTTGCTTAGACGCTGTCATGCTGAGACCGACCGTACCGAGAAAAGTCAGGCTCTGGGCCGTGACAGACATCGCAGTGTGCATCTGGCTGAACGAGGCTGGACGGGATTACATTTTCATTACTTTTCAGCGGTAGCTACGCCATGCATATGCTCTATGCGGACATTCCAATGAGAATGCTGCAGAGCATGATGTGACACAAAAGCGTTAATTCGACAAAGGTCTATAAGAAAGTATTTGCGTTGGCGGCAGGGTGCAGGGTGCAGGGTCAGATACTATCGCCATACTGAAAAGGGTATGAGGCTGTTAATCATACGAAAACCAGTGTTATAAATGGTTAAAATATATTCTTCCGCTGCTGCTTATCCTCGCCCTGGCTGGCTTTTAATCCCGCACGACAGCGAGGAAGACAAAGCGTATTACGTCGCGGTGTTCTGCGCGATTGATCACCACAGTCAGCAGCCGTTCGACCAGCAGATGCGAAATGTTATTGAAGGCGGCAATTCTGACTATGCGCTGCAAAAAATAGCCTATAAACCGCGGCTGGGACGCAGCGTGATTGGCCGCTGGGAACAACTGAAAGCCGATGAGCAGCAGCGCGCCGCGCAGGATAATGTTGTCTGCCAGCAACTCCTGAAGCGCTAAGGGGTGGCGCGGAGTAATATCTGATGATTCACATGATGAAGGAGAAAATATGACCCTGTCAGAACGTAAAAATTATCCGCAATTGGGCGAAGTCAACGCGCCTTATGTCCATGCCGTTAAACATGGCACGACGCTGTATGTCTCAGGACTTACCGCCTTTGGCACGGCCGCTCAGCAGGGTAATATGGCTGAACAGGCTGAAGCCATCTTTGAACAACTCAGAGCCGTTGCTGCTGCTGAAAAGACGTCGCTTGCCGCGCTGCTGAAAGTCACGATATTCATCACCTCTTTCACAGAAATCGCCGAGCTGCGGGACGTGCTCTATCGTAATTATGGCGAACATCTGCCTGCCAGCTCGCTGGTCCAGGTCAGCGGCCTGTTCTCCACTGACCTGCGCATTGAGATTGAGGCTATATTTGCCCTCTGAATGGCAATCCGCATCAAGACCGCTGCTACAGCCGCAGATCTGAAGCGGCAGCGCCTCGCGCCAGATAACCGATGCGATAGACCTCCGGGCCGGACGCCGGTCGATGCTGTGATGCGTTAACCGTTAATCCCTGCCAGCGGGTCACATCCCAGGCGCTGAAGCCTGTTGGTATAGGCAGTGTGGCAAGGTTCGCATGCGGAGGAATCGTCCAGCGGTTCAGCGTCATAAAACGGGCTTCAGCCAGATCGGTGATGAGAGTCTGTTCCTCAAACGCCAGCCAGCTTTCGATGATCGGCCAGCCAAAATCCCTCACCAGCGCCGCAAAACCCGGGCTTTGCAGGAATCGCTGCATGCCACTCGCCTCCCGCCAGAAATAGAGCGGTGCATAGCGATGTTCATTGATTCCCCCATCCTCGCGGCAGGCGTAAAGATATGCTTTTGCCACCAGCCCCGGAAAGCCATCCAGCCGGGCACCGTTCAGTCGGATACGCTGTTCAATGATGCCCATGTCGTAGTCCCCAGGCAGCGTAAAGCGATAATGCATGATAATCATAACGCCGCCTGTGCCAGCATCTGGCCGCCGCTAAAGCTCCACTCGTCTCGGCTGTTAAACTGAATGATGATCATCACATCATCAGGATCGATTGCCATCTCTGTCTGAAGCGCCGCGCAAAGTGCGTGATAGAAGCGTTGCTTCTGTTGCCGGGAACGCGGGCGGCCTGCCGTTATCTGAAACAGCACGAAATTTTCGCTGCGTCCGCCGCTGAGATAATGGCGATCAAACACACGCTGAGGGACAGGCAGCATCTCAAAGATCTGAAAACAGTCCTGCTCGGGCACATCAAATTCTGCGACCAGCGCCTGCTGAAGCAGCGTGGAGAGCAGATGCAGATCCGCATCGCTGTAACCTTGCCGCAAGGTGATCCGGGTGAAGGGCATCAGTGATTATCCTCCAGATAGCTCAGCGCAGCCACGGCAGCGGGCCAGCCTGCATAAAACGCCAGATGCGTGAAGCTCTCCACCAGTTCATCCTGCGTCAGTCCATTTTGCCGGGCGTAATTAATGTGCCATGGCAGCTGCTGGACACGCCCCAGCGCAGTTAAGGTTGCCAGCGTCAGCAGGCTGCGCTCACGCGGTGACAGCAGATCGCGCTGCCAGATATCATCAAACAGCACCTGCTGCGTCAGTTCCGCCAGTTTTGGCGCGCGCTGCGCCAGTGTTTCCCGGTCCAGTGATTTTTTCATTGCACACTCCTCGTTGGTCAGAGAGAGTGTCACTCAGCACGTTAATCCTGAAAATCAAATTAATCAGCATCCACTATCCGAATTTTAAGGACAATAATGAACAAAGTACCGGAATCGCTCGACATGGATGCGCTGCGCAGTTTCGTGGCGGGCATTGATGCGGGCAGCTTTGCTCTTGCGGCACAGCACCTCTGCCGATCAACCTCAGCCGTCAGTGCGCAGCTTAAAAAACTGGAGCAGCAATGCGGTACCGCGCTGGTGATGAAAAAAGGGCGGCATCTGCAATTGACCCGCAGTGGCGAGCAGTTGATGAGTTACGCCAGACGTCTGCTGTCACTGAACGATGAGACTTTGCGGGCAGTAAAAGGCGAAGCGTTGCAGGGCGAAATTCGTATTGGCATGCAGGAGGATTTTGGCGAGGCGCTGATGCCTGCCATTCTCGGCGCGTTTAACCGGCAACATCCGGACGTGATGCTGACCGCTCGCGTTGACCGAAATCTGGCGCTATTAACGGCACTGGCGCGTCATGAGCTGGATTTAGCGCTGCTGTGGCAGGCAGAACAGCAGGCTGGCACGCTGCTAATTGGACAATGCCCGTTAGTCTGGATACAGCATCCGTCGTTTGATCTGGCGGGATTTCTGCAGCGTGGCGAGCCGCTGCCGCTGGTGGCGTTTGATGCGCCTTGTGTGATGAGATCCCTCGCCACCGGCGCGCTGGATAAGGCGGGCATTCCGTGGCGCGTGGTGTTTACCAGCCACAGTCTGAGTGGCATCTGGGCCGCGCTACAGGCCGGGCTGGGGATCACCCTGCGCACCCGCGCGGGATTGCCGGAGGGGCTGGTGGCAGAATCACAGCGACTGCCGCAGCCGGGCCATCTGGGTATTGTGCTGGCCCGATCAGACCAGAGTGATGATCCCGCGCGTACGCTGTTGCAGCACCTGATCACCGAAGCTGCCCTGCCCTATGTTCAGTGCTGAATTAAAATGCCTGCTTAATCAGTAACGAACAGTATTCCGCTGAAACGTCGCGATCGCCAAACAATATGTGGAACATCACGGGCGCGACAGCGACATCCACGAGACGATCAACGTCAAAACCCGCTTCCCCGCGCGCGATGGCCCGGTTGTTCAGGGTTTCAAGATGCTGATAAGTGAATACACAGCATTTATGGCTGGCCTCTTCAGCATGACTGCCAATCACATCGGCAAGCAACTCACGGCCCACTTTTGAAGACATCTCTTCAGCATACTGCTGAATGAACGCGGTAAGATCGCCGATCATCGAGCCGGTATCTTCCGGATCGGCAATTGGACGCATCTTCGCTACTGCCACATCCGCCAGCAACTGGGCCAGATCGCCCCAGCGTCGATAAATCGTGGACGGCGTTACGCCTGCCTGTTCGGCAATCATCGGTACGGTAATGGCGGAACGATCCAGCGTTTCCAGCAGCCGGTTAACGGTGTCATGCACTTCCGCCTGAATACGGGCGCTGCGCCCGCCCTGACGAATCATCTCCCTTGCCATCTCGTTCTCCTGCTTTTATCCGCGTCAACGTTTTGGTTAACGCAATGATGTTGCGTTAACAGATAGCGGCAGTGTACCGCATCTCAGGCTGAGCAGGCGCTAAAGTGTGCGATCGGGCGTGTGACTATCAGGGCTGAAGTTTACTCAGGCCCGCTTTGACCGGTTCTCCGCTGAAATGAGACGAACGGTTATCTGATGCGCCTATCCACAACAAACTGACTGCCATTACCGCTGAAATAAAAATTGTACGAATATCCATAAATCCTCCCCTGAGTAAGGCGGGTAAGGTAATCCACTCAGCAGGGAATTAATCGCGGGATAAGAGAGGGTTTCTCAGAGGTTTAAGACTGTAAGAGGACGCAGACAACGCTGCGCCCGACTCGCAAAGTGGAAAATCAGACGTTAATCGCGTTGCCAGCGTCAAGCCATTCCCGGCGGCTCAGGGCATACATCAGGCTGGGAGGCAGCCCTTCGAGATCGTTGACCTTTTTCAAAAACGTTAAGCCTGCTTTTTCCAGCACCCGGCGCGACGCCAGATGGTTTTCACGCACCACGCCTGTGATGACGCTGAGTCCGGCCTCCTCAAATCCGTAGCGAATAGCCCTGCGTGAAAGCTCAGTGGCATATCCTTTTCCCCACGCATCTGGCTCAAACCGGTAGCCGAGATTATTGGTCTGACGGCCGTCAAACTGGCTTCTGAAGACGCCACCAAAGCCGATAATTTTTTCCGGATGAGCTTTCTCGAATATTGTCCAGTCGCCGAACCCCTGATCCCGGTAACTATCCTGTATACGCTCCATTGCCTGAACAGCATATTCCCTGTCAGGCCACGGGCCGCGCGGGTTAAATTTATGCGTTTCCGGGTCGCCATAAATTCTGAAAAGGTCGTCAAGATCCTCACGAAGGGTAAATCTGTAGAGCAACCGCTCTGATTCCCAAACCATCCTTTTGCTCCTTATGGGTACTGAACAGGTTAATCATTTATATCAGCAGGTTGTTCTGATACCAACACCTGGGTTTTACAGACCGGGCCTGGTAATCCCTTCCTGTTTAACCGGGATTCACAGATCATAGTGAATAGTGATCACAAAGGACGGTGCAGTGTCTCTGACTCTGCAGCTATTGGTGTTAGAGTCCTGCTTAAACCTGCGCGTCGGTTCTGTGGCGTCTTGCCGTCAGCGCCCTGAGGATCTGATCAATGAAAGGAAAGTGCAAACATGGCTGAACAGAGCAGCATAGTGACGGAACTGACCGAACTTGAACGTCTTTATGGCACTGTCGCCCGGCCTTCTGTGGCTAAGGTGACCGATCATATTCATCCCGCCTATCGTCCGTTTATAGCCGCCTCGCCTTTTGTAGCGCTGGCAACATCGGGACCGGAGGGACTGGATGTTTCACCGCGCGGCGATCCGGCGGGATTTATCGAAATTGAAGATGATAAAACCCTGCTGCTGCCCGACAGACGCGGCAATAATCGCATCGACAGCCTGCGCAACATTCTGCAGGACAATCGGGTCGCGCTGCTTTTTCTCATTCCTGGCATTGGCGAGACGCTACGCGTTAACGGTACGGCGGCGATCAGCAGCGACCCGGCGCTGCTTGAACGCTTTGCTGTCAATAATCAGCTGCCGAAAACCGTGCTCTGTATCCACGTGGAGAGCGTTTTCTTTCAGTGCAGCCGGGCGATTATCCGCTCCGGGCTATGGAACGCTGAAACGCAGATTGCGCGGCAGTCGCTGCCCAGCACCGGCTCGATTCTGAAACAGATTGCGGAAATCGATGGCGATGCCTACGACAAAGCGCTGCCGGAGCGATTAAAGAACTCGCTTTACTAAGCTCCTGCGAGTTGCACTTCAGGCAGCGTGCTGAAGAGGGAAGTGCTTATACTTTCGGGCCGCAGATGATCATGCACCTGCGGTCGGAGCCTTGCGAGAGTGTTACGCCTTCCCGGAATTAATAAATTTGTAATTTATAACTGGCAGCCAGCTTTTATTTATCGCGGGTCGATAAGGTCTACAACCAGAGACAATATTTCATCCATAACATGTGGCTCTACCCTGGCAGCATAGCTTGCCTTGCGCGCTGTCAGGTCAAGCGAACGCACCTGATAGCACAGCGCCACCCCAGTCACCTTGCCGGTATCTGTGCTGTTACCGTCCAGAAACACAGTCACTCCCTGTGAGCGCGACGCGACGCCGCCGCTTGTCACCGGTACACAAACTGCCGTCCCCAGAGCCGCAACTAACTCGCGCTGAGAGATAACAAGATAATAATGCGGCCCTTTAAACTCACGCCCTTCAACCGGATCACCATTAACGTGCCAGATTTCGCCCTTCTGCGGCACCCTCCTTGAAACCATCAGATATGCTCCCTGCCCTGCGGCGCGTCATTCAGTCCGTCGACGGCCTCGTCGTTATAACTCTGGATTTCCAGCTGATCAATACCGGCCAGCAACTGAGCAACTGTCCGGCGACCGCGTGGTACACGCGTAACCGGCACAATGTTCACGGTTTCGCCCTCAGCGGTCACGTCCAGCTCAATGCCCACGGTCCAGCCTGCTCTGGCAGCAATCTCACTGGGAATAGTCAGCACGACAGCGCCGCCCTGCTGACGAAGTTTTGTTGATGCCATGAGTCCTCCGGTGTGTAACTTAGTAACACATAGTTTAGCATAAGGTGACACTAAGTCACACCGCAATAAACGTTAAAGCAAAGATATTGCATTAAGCTCAGAATCACCGTATACCTTATTAAAAGCTAATCCTTTGCATTAAGGTGACTCCCATGAACCCTACCCTGACACCGCAGGCGGCTACCCGCACCACGCTTTTTAGCTTTACCGGTGCGGCGCTGATCTCAGCCACCAGCAGCGCGCCAACGCCGCTCTACCCGCTCTATCACAGCCTGTTTCATCTGACGCCGACCATGCTGACGCTGATCTTTGGTGCCTATGCTTTCGCGTTGCTGGCCGCGCTGCTGACGGTGGGTAAAGTGTCGGACTATACCGGCCGCCGTCCGCTGATGCTGCTGGCACTGGCGATTAACGTGGTCGCGCTGGTAATCTTTATGGTGGCCAGTTCGGCTTCGACCTTGATTGCCGCCCGACTGGTACAGGGCTTTGCTACGGGTATTGCACTGCCGACCTTCGGTGCCAGCCTGATTGACGCCAGTAAAACGCGTGGACCCCTGCTAAATTCGTTCACCGCGTTTCTCGGGATGACGCTTGGCACGCTGACAGGTGGCTTTCTGGTCAGCTTTGCGCCGTTTCCTACGGTCACGATTTACGCACTGCTGATGGTGCTGATGATAGTCGCGATGGCGCTTCTGCCCCTGATACCTGAAACGATTGCACCTCAGCCGGGTGTACTGGCCGCGCTGCGGCCTCAGGTGAGCATTCCGCGCCGCGCACTCGGCCCGTTACTGAAGGTGACGCCGGTAAACATCGCAACATGGATGCTGGGCGGATTTTATCTGTCACTGATGCCCACGATGGTGGCAAATGCAACCGGCCTGACGTCGCCGTTTATCGCCGGCTCGATTGTGGCAACGCTGATGCTAAGTGCAACGGCAGCCGTATTACTCTTTCGTCCGTTGCCCCCCGCGCGGGCGTTGGTTATTGGTACGCTGATGCTGATGGCGGGTGTCAGCGTCACACTGACAGGCCTTTCTATGCACAGCGTGGCCCTGCTCTATCTCGGCACCGCCATTGCGGGTCAGGGATTTGGATCGATTTTCTCCAGCGTGCTGAAGATCATCATGCCGTTAGCGGAGAGTCATGAGCGCGCCGGGTTGTTCTCCGCCTTTTTGATCAAAAGCTATCTCGCCTTTGCCCTGCCCGCGATTGCGGCCGGTATTGCCGCACCCCATATCGGGCTGACCCAGACCGCCTGGTTCTATGGCATGACCCTTATTGTGCTGGCGCTGGTGTCACTCCTGGCGGTCAGAGGTCGCGCGTTAGCCGGCACGGCCTGCTCATAAACGTCACTGGCGCGGCCAGATATCGGCCGCGTCATCCATAAACGGCAATTTTCACTTACACTCAACGGATTAATTTCAGGCGCAATCTCTGCGTGATGCCGTGAGTATGATGTTGAAATCCCAATCTGATACGGTCTTAGCCCGGTTTTCACCCGCCACCCGACGCTGGTTTTCTGCCGCCTTTGCTGCACCGACGCCGGTGCAAAAGGCGGCCTGGCAGGTGATTGCCAGTGGAGAGCATGCGCTGGTGATTGCGCCTACCGGTTCCGGCAAAACGCTGGCGGCCTTTCTCACCGCCATCGACACGTTGTTTCAGGTCAGAACTGACCAGCCTTCTCCCACAAGCGAAACGACCACCCACATTCTCTATATTTCACCCGTTAAAGCGCTGGCAGCTGACGTGCAGCGCAACCTGAATCTGCCGCTGGCAGGCGTTTACGCTGAGCGGCAGGCGCTGAATGAGCCAGAAATCACTCTGAATATCGGGATGCGATCCGGTGATACCCCCAGCGCGGAGCGCGCCAGGCTGTTGCGCCGTCCGCCCGATATCCTGATTACCACGCCTGAATCGCTGTTTCTGATGCTGACCTCCAAAGCACGCACCACGCTACAGGGCGTCACCACGGTTATTGTTGATGAGGTGCATGCGGTGGCGGGTTCAAAGCGCGGTTCACAGCTGGCGCTGAGCCTGGAGCGGCTGGATGCGCTGCTGCCACAGCCCGCCCAGCGCATCGGGCTTTCCGCCACGGTGCGACCGGTTGAACGGGTAGCGGCCTTTCTCGGCGGCTGTCAGCCGGTTCAGGTGGTAAATCCGGCCGCCGATCGCACACTGCACCTGACGATCGAAGTGCCGGTTGAGGATATGACCGATATTGCCAGCGCCGATGACCTGACAGGTGAAGCGAGCACTGCAAGCGGATCGATCTGGCCACATATCGAGGCGCGCATTCTGCAGCAGGTAATGGCCCATCGCGCCACGCTGGTGTTTGTGAATTCGCGTGGTCTGGCAGAAAAGCTGACGGCGCGGCTCAATGCGCGTTATCTGGCGCAGCAGATCCCTGCTGAAAATCAGGATGAAGAGCGCGCCGACGATCTGATTGCCCGCTCCCACCACGGTTCCGTTTCGAAAGAACAGCGCGGTGAGATCGAAGCTGCCCTGAAGCAGGGCAGTCTGCGCTGCGTGGTGGCGACCTCCAGTCTGGAACTGGGCATTGATATGGGGCCGGTGGATCTGGTGATCCAGGTGGGCACTCCGCTGTCAGTCGCCAGCGCCCTGCAGCGTGTGGGTCGCGCCGGACATCAGGTCGGCGGCATCTCCACTGGCATCCTGTATCCCCGCACCCGGCGCGATCTGCTGGA
The DNA here is from genome assembly GCF_059730585.1 of Pantoea sp. X-Soil-YNGN-785. NCBI lineage: Bacteria > Pseudomonadati > Pseudomonadota > Gammaproteobacteria > Enterobacterales > Erwiniaceae > Pantoea > Pantoea sp. X-Soil-YNGN-785. The sequence continues at coordinate 20,224 of NZ_AP035943.1, read as the reverse complement.
TTCGGCCGTGATATTACAATCGATGCGGGCGGGTCACCTCGATGCGCTGGCTCCGCCCCGTAACCCGCTCGATATTCTGGCGCAGCAGACGCTGGCCGCCGTGGCAATGGATCCTCTGCAGGCTGACGACTGGTATGCACAGGTCTGCCGGGCCGATCCATTCCGCACTCTCTCGCGTCGGCTGTTTGATGCCACACTTGATATGCTGGCGGGTAAGTTTCCGTCAGATGATTTTGCTCAGCTGCGGCCACAGCTGGTATGGGATCGCCAGAGCGGACTGCTGACGGCGCGACCCGGCGCTCAGAATCTGGCCGTGACCAGCGGCGGCACCATTCCCGATCGCGGCATGTTCAGCGTCATCCTGCCCGAAGGCGAAGAGCAGGCGGGCTCTCGTCGGGTCGGCGAACTGGATGAAGAGATGGTCTATGAATCGCGGGTCAACGACATCATTACTCTGGGTGCAACGTCGTGGCGCATTCAGCAGATCACGCACGATCAGGTGCTGGTGGTGCCCGCGCCTGGCCGTCCGGCTCGTCTGCCCTTCTGGCGCGGTGAGGGCGTTGGCCGTTCTGCCGATTCAGGTGCCAGCCTCGGGCTGTTTCTGCGTAACCTGAACAGTGCTTCACCGGATGATGCGCAACAACAGCTGCACGCGTTGGGGCTGGATACCCATGCCGTGACAAATCTGCTGGCTTTACTGGCTGAACAGCGTGTCGCGACTGGCGTACTACCGGACGATCGCACATTGCTGATTGAACGCTGCCGGGACGAAACTGGCGACTGGCGGGTAATCCTGCACTCGCCATGGGGAAAACGGGTTAATGCGCCCTGGGCACTGGCGATTTCTGCCCGGATCCAGCACCGCATGGGGATTGATGCTTCCGTCGCAGCCAGCGATGACGGCATCGTAGCCCGCTTTCCCGCCAGCGAAGGGCATCTGCCCGGCGCTGACCTGTTTATGTTCGACGCCGACCAGCTCACTCAGGACGTTACGGAGAGTGTCGGACAATCGGCACTGTTCGCCGCCCGCTTCCGGGAGTGCGCCTCACGCGCGCTGCTGCTGCCGAGGCGCAATCCAGGTAAGCGCTCACCACTCTGGCAGCAGCGGCTGCGCGCCGGTCAGTTGCTGGACGTCGCCCGGCAGTATGATGATTTCCCCATCCTGATCGAAACCGCACGCGAATGCCTGCAGGATGTCTACGATCTTCCTGCTCTGCACCAGCTGATGGAACAGCTGGCACAGGGAAACGTAAAGCTGGTCGAGGTGACGACCGAACAGCCCTCGCCTTTCGCCGCCCCGCTGTTGTTTGGCTATATCGCAGAATTTATCTACGCCAGCGATGCCCCACAGGCTGAACGAAACGCCTCACTGCTGGCGCTCGACAGCAATCTGCTGGGTGAACTGATCGGCCAGACCAGCAAGCGTGATTTGCTGGCACCTGACGTGGTTGAGCAGGTCGGCCAGGAACTGCAGCGCATTGATTCCCGCTATCAGGCACAACACACCGAAGGCATCATCGATCTGCTGCGTGACCTCGGCCCGCTCTCCGTTGCCGGTATTTCGGCGCGGTTCAGTGGCAATGACCCGCAAATCGCAGAAGCCGTCGCGTTATTTTCTCATGCCCGGCGAATAATTCCGGTGAAGCTCGCGGGCGAAGATCGCTGGGCAGTTGTTGAAGATGCGTCTCGCCTCCGCGATGCGCTGGGCACTGAGCTGCCTGACGATCTGCCCGACACATTTCTGGAGCCGCAGACCGATCCACTACGCGATCTGGTGAACCGCTACGTCCGCACCCATACGCTATTCACCGCCCGACAGCTGGCGACCCATTTCGGTCTGGGCGTGGCCGTCGTGAATGCGGTGCTGCTATCCCTGTATCAACAGGGCAGCCTGCTGAACACAGGTGCGGCAGCGGGCACATCGGAAACGGAGTGGGTTTCCTCAGAGATCTTCAAACGCTTGCGCTTACGTTCACTGCAATCAGCGCGCGAAGCAACCCGGCCGGTTTCACCCGCCGCCTGGGTCAGCCTGCTGCTGGCGCGGCACGGCCTGCTTAACCACGCGCATCAGGGTGTCAGCGGGCTGGTGCGGGTGATAGAGCAACTGGCGGGCGTGCCGTTACCCGCCTCGCTGTGGGAGTCACAAATCCTGCGCGCCAGGATTGCCGACTATCAGCCTGCAATGCTCGATGAATTGTTAGCCAGTGGCGAGGTGATCTGGTGCGGACATAAAGCGCTGGGACAGAATGATGGTCTGATCTCGCTTCACCTGGCAGAATTCGCCGCTGAGACGCTGCCGGAGGCTGACGCCACCCCTCTTACGCCGATCCAGCAGGCGACACTTGATGCACTGAGCCGCGGCGGCGCGTGGTTTGTTCATGAGATTATGGCGCAAATGGAGCAGCCGGAGGCACAACCCACCGACATCCATGACGCCCTGTGGCAACTGGTGTGGCGGGGCTTTGTCACTGCGGATAGCTGGATTGCGGTACGTGGGCTGCTGAGCACGCCAGGCGTGACCCGTTCACGTCCGGCACGCACTCTGCGCACCCGCTTTGGACAGCGCTTTACGCCTGGCGCATTGCCCGCACGCCGTCCAGCGGTCAACACGCTGGCCGGGCGCTGGTCACAGATTAACCGGCAGGAAATTGCGCCTGCACGACTGGCTCTTTCGCTGGCAGAAAATCTGCTCGACCGATATGGAGTGATCACGCGAGGCAGTGCAGTTTCAGAGCAGATCCCCGGTGGATTTCCGGCGTTACAGCCCGTATTGCGCAGCATGGAAGATGCCGGGCGGCTGCTGCGCGGACAGTTTGTCGCCGGGTCCGGCGGTGCGCAGTTTGCTGACCATCAGACCATTGAGCAGCTGCGGGCGCTGGCCGAAGCGCCAACCGATGCCACTGAAGCGGTGACGCTGGCTGCACTCGATCCCGCGAATCCGTTTGGCGCGATGCTGAGCTGGCCGGTTCATGCCAGCGGCATACGCCCGACGCGTCGTCAGGGCGCGCGGGTCGTGATTGCTGGCGGCATGCTGATGCTCTTTCTGACGCCGGGAGGCAAAGAGTTGCTGACGTTCAGCGATGACCCTGAACAGCTTGAGACCGCAGTCGCGGCGCTGGGCGTGGCGCTGAAACGTGAAAAGCCCGCGAGTTTTACGCTGGAGACGGTAGATGGTGAAGCGGTGTCGCAGTCACCGCTGCTTAACGCATTGCGACACGCCGGTTTTTCACGGGTGCCGCAGGGATTCAGCTGGTATAGCTGACAGGTTTTTCGCGCGCATTTATTTCGCGCACAAAATCGATAAACGCCTGAAGCGGAGCCGGAATCAGACGGCGATCGTTGTAGTAAAGCCACGGGCCGGAAAAGGTCAGCCACCAGGGTTGCAGCAGCGGTTCCAGTTTGCCACTGTCCAGGGCCGGTCTGAGCCACTCATCAAACAGATAGATCACCCCGCTTCCGGCAATCGCGGCATCTACAGCCAGATCCATTGCCCCGCCGACGGTCACTACCAGCGGCCCGCCGGTTTCAACGCTGATCTCTTCTCCGTCGCAGCTGAATGTCCAGTCAGCCATGATGCCGCTGGCATAACGGCCACGCAGACAGCGATGATGGATCAGATCGCGCGGGTGATCGGGTCGGCCATGTTCCGCAAGATAAGCCGGAGACGCGGCCAGCGCGAACCGCTGCTGCCGGGGGCCAATGGGCATCGCCACCATATCCTGCTCCAGCCGCTCATCATACCGAATTCCGGCGTCGCAGCCGTCACGAAAGACATCCTGCACGCTGCTCTCAGCCACGATTTCCAGCCGGATATCAGGATAGCGCCGCAGAAATTCCGGCACCAGCCCGGGCAATACCAGCCGGGTGGCACTGACCGGAACATTCAGCCGCAGCGTGCCGCCTGGCGTGTTGCGATAGCGATTAACCGCATCCAGCGCGCCATTAACTTCATTCATGGCGGGCAACAGACGTTCCATCAGCGCCCTGCCCGCTTCAGTCAGTACTACCGTGCGTGTCGTCCGGTGAAACAGTCGGATACCCAGTTGCTGTTCTGCCCGCCGCACCGCATCGCTCAGGCGTGACGCGTTGCTGCCTGTAATACGCGCGGCTTCCCGGAATCCTCCCGCTTTCGCCACTGCCACGATAGCATCCAGCAGCGCCATATCGATCGCCATTGTGCATCACCCCGTACAGTTTGTCCTGATTTCACCGGATAGTTGCACAGCTGAATCACCGTTACAATTAATCTACATTTACGCAGGAGGTTTTCATGTCAGATATCACCATGACTTATCCGTTAGGCGATCGTGAAGTTAACCGCCTCGGCTACGGCGCAATGCAGCTGGCCGGGCCAGGCGTATTCGGGCCGGTAAAAGATAAAGCCCGGGCAATTCAGGTTTTGCGCGACGCCATCGCGGCAGGCGTCAATCATATCGACACCAGCGACTTTTATGGCCCGCACGAAACCAATCAGTTAATCAAAAAGGCGCTCCATCCCTATCCACAGGATCTGACAATTGTGACCAAGGTGGGTGCCCGCCGCGATGCAAAAGGCGGCTGGCTGGCGGCGATGGAACCTGAAGCGCTGACTCAGGCGGTGGAAGATAACCTGCGCAATCTGGGGCTGGACGTGATTGAAGTGGTGAACCTGCGCAGTATGCTGCATCCGGCGAAGCCGAAAGAGGGCTCTCTGGCACCCCAGATGGAGGCGCTGCTGTCATTACAGGCGCGCGGCCTGATTCGGCATATTGGCCTGAGCAACGTCACCGCCACGCAGATTGCCGAAGCCCAGGCGATGACGCCCATTGTCTGCGTACAGAATATGTATAACCTGGCGCATCGACAGGATGACGGGCTGGTGGATCAGCTGGCGCAGCAGGGCATCGCTTACGTGCCGTTTTTCCCGCTCGGCGGCTTCTCCCCATTACAGTCGGATCAGCTCAATGATGTTGCTGCGTCCCTGAATGCGACGCCGATGCAGGTGGCGCTGGCCTGGCTGCTGAGGCGCTCGCCCAATATTCTGTTGATTCCCGGCACGTCCTCACCGGAACACCTCAAAGAGAATCTGGCCAGTGGCGGCCTGCAACTGTCGAATGAGGTAATGGAAAAGCTGAACGCGATATAAACCCAGGCCCGTATCATGCGGGCCTGTGGTTTAATTGATTCAGAAACTGCTGAGGCAGGTGGCCAGTTGCGGCTTGTCACTGCAACCGATGTGGTGATCGATTCGGTGAATCATGTAAGGGTAAAACGGGTTAGAGGTTGCGCGCATAATCGAGTCCAGTCCCACAATCAGCACTGAACTCTCGCCGCGCAGTGACAACGTACCAAAACTGATACCAAATTCATTCTTCTTCGCAGGTGCACTGCCGTAGAGACCATCCTCAGCCGGGAACGGGATCGCCACATGCGACAGCGAGTAAAGCCCGGCCGGATAGTTGATGGCCAGTGGCTGGATTCGCTCCTTAATCTCACCGGCAGGCACGCTTTTGGTCACCATTTCCAGCGACGTGGCGGCAGCATTGGTGATCACCGTGGAAGAATAATGCCGACGGGCAGCGGGTAAGAGCTGATTCACTGCCGTGTATGAGGAGTGACGGAATAACGGGCTGACGCTGACGGCCTGATTGATATCGAACAGCACCAGCTCACTGCCGTTTTCTGGCAGATAATTGTATAACGAGCGAATCACCGACGGCGTGCTGACAGTAGAGTCCATGACCGACTGAAAGGTCAGTACTGGCGGGAAGCCGGACAACTGCTGATTACGCGCGTAGTGCTGGATCTCTTTCTGTAGCGCCTGCGTCAGCAGATAGGTCTGCCGGGCAGCGTGCACCGGAAAAGAGTTGTATTTAAACGGATTAAACTCCGGCACGATGTTCAGCCAGGCTGTTTTCGAGAAGGCCGGGAAAACAGAGGGCAGTCCCGCAAGCCCGGCAAACCGCGCAAAACGAGTGACACCGATCATCGGTGATAACAGAATCAGCTGCTGCGGACGACGCAACGTGGCGTCGCCCAGGCTGTCGAGCGCATATTTTACCGCCAGCGCCCCGCCGTTAGAGAATCCTACCAGATGCAGCGGCGTCTGGGTGCCCGCCAGACGGGTTGCTTCGCGCACCGCCAGGCGTGTAGCCGCCATCCAGTCCTGCCAGTCCACATCGGTCAGGCCCGCAGGTACCGTGCCGTGACCCGGTAACCTGATTGCTACGGCCACATAACCCTGCTGGCGATAGGTTTCTGCGATATGACGCAGGCTGTAAGGACTGTCGGTCAGACCATGCAGTAAAACGACTGCACCACGCGGCGTGCCCGCCGGACGCAGAATATAGGAACGGTTCCAGTCCTGTGCAAAATGACCCGGATAGATCAGACTGCCGGAAAAATATCGGTTGAGCGGGGTTTTCTCATCCGCATCCAGTTTGTCAGTGACCTGCTGCTTCATCTCATAAAAAAGATGATTTTCAGCATTAAGATAATCGGTGTAACCCGCTTTATCGAGCTGTTCAACTGTCAGCTCATGCGGAATCCAGGTGTGCCAGCGATGTAATTCCGGGCCACGTTCCGCCTCATAGATGCGAATGATCAGTAGCAGCAATAATACTAAACCCACAACAAGCGTTGAATGCCAGAGTCTGCGCGTAACAGTTTTCAACTTCCGGGTCATAAATCCTTTCCTGAAAAATTAAAAGGCATAGCGAAACCACGCGAACAGCACGTTGCCATTATTGTAAGTGCCGGGGATGTAAGTGAACTGGACATTCACCGCTTTATAACCGGCAGAGAACAGCGGCAATATAATCGGCAGCGGAATATAGTTGCCAAAGTCTTCACGCGCGGTGATACCCGCTGTTAATCCGGCACCAAGCCGGAAATCCTGACCAGAGCCCGGATACCATCCCTTCTCCCAGCCATAACCGACAATGGGCTGCCACTCATTGTGCGAATCTTTAAACGCCATCGCATAAAGCGCACTCCAGTTGCCGCTGTCGCTGTAGCGGGAAACACCCAGACCGCCGCCCCAGGGATTCTCGTTATAGTTATCGGTTTTTTCTTTGTCATACATAAAGCGGGCGTGCCAGCTAATAAACGGCAGATAGAGATCGGTGTGCTGAGGCGCGTTCCAGGTTTGTGCAACATCGTCAGTGAAATCATTCCACCAGGATGAAACCGGCGCATTTTCAGCATGCAGTGGCGTGGCAATCAGCAGTGCAGCAGCCACTGCCACAGAGTTTGATATATTCATGGTGCATCCCGGTCAGCATGCGGAGCAGATGAAAAGTGAGTATAGCGCAGAGCCAGCTCCAATCTTTGTCAGCGGTCATGCTTCGCTTAAACGGCGGTTTCAACCGTCAGCGGCATATGAGGGTTACGCCGGATTCTGGCGATTTCAGCCTGAAATCGCCAGGCATGGCCGGAAACCTTTCCGCAAAATCGAGCTGATTACAGTGAATGAAACGGCTTAACTGACAGAAAGGGATACGACGCAAGGGGGCAGAGAAGTGAGAGAAACCGGATTCAGCCGGCGGGCCGAATCCGGTAGGGACGTTAGCAGGCTTCAGCCTCCTTGGGCTTTTCACCAAACTTTTCTTTCATGTGTGACTCAATCTCTTCCAGACTTTTGCCCCGCGTCTCGGGCACCATCGTCATCACGAAGATCAGCGAGCCGACGTTAATCGCAGCAAAGATAAAGAAGGTCGTGCTGCCGGCATACGCCATGATCGGTGGAAAACCGAACGCGACCACAGCATTGAAAATCCACTGTAGTGAGACAGCGCCACCGGTTAAAACGCCACGCAGCTGCATCGGGAACAGCTCTGACATCATCAGCCAGTAGACCGGCGAGATGCACATCTGCATACAGAACAGGAACAGCAGAATACAGCCAAGAGCGAGGTAGCTCTGCATCAGGCCTGAGCTCATAAAGGTCATCACGCTGCCCAGCAGAATCTGTGCGGTAATCACCAGACATAAACCGGTGATGAGCATAGTACGACGCGGGAAGCGGCTGATCGCCCAGATACCGACAAAGGTCGCCAGAACAGACACCACGCCGTTACCAATGGTCGCGGCAATCGACGCGCTGGTGCCAAGTCCGGTCTGTTTAAGGATGATCGGCGTGTAATACATGAAGCCATTAACGCCGGTAAACTGCGCAACAAAGCCGAGTCCGACACCAATAATCATCAGGCGGATAACCCACTTCTCACGAATCAGGGTTTTCGCATCCGGCCCGCGTTCCGCTGCCCTCGCCTGCTTCTTCATCTGTGCCATCTCATGACGCACCTCACGCGGTGTTTCACGCAGATACTTAAGAATCTTCTTCGCCTCTTTCAGACGCCCTTCCGCCACCAGCCAGTGTGGTGAAGCCGGAACGAAGAAGGTGCCGATAAACAGCAGGAAACCGGGCACCATCGCAATCGCCAGCATGTAGCGCCACAGGTGCTCATCATGCAGCAGATAGCTCAGTAGCGTACTGGCGACATAGGCAATGAGCTGGCCGGTAACGATCATCAGTTCATTGCGGCTCACCAGCGGCGCACGCAAACGTGGCCCGGCAATTTCGGCAATAAACACCGGCACGGTTGAAGAGCCACCGCCGACAGCAATTCCCAGCAGGAAGCGCATGGCCACCATCACATTGACGGAAGGCGCCAGTGCCGTACCAAGCGAACCCAGTACAAAAATGACCGCCAGGGTGCGAAGGGTAATGCGACGGCCAAAACGGTCCGAGAAGAAACCACTGAGGAAAGAGCCGATAGCGGCACCAAACACCAGCGAAGAGGCGACGAGCCCTTCCGTGAATGAGTTCAGTCCCAAACCACCCTGATCGGGTGGCGAAGTCATGTAAGGTAATGCACCCGAGATAATCCCGGTGTCATAGCCAAAAGCCAGCGCGCCCATAGTGGCAACCAGCACCACTAAAAAAATGCGCTGGCGTACCGTATCCGCAGGCGCGTGATCGCCCGCTTCCCCAGCGTCTGGTGTATTTGTACTCATAATATTCCTGCCATTAATAAGTTAAACATCCGTTTGATTAAATTTCATACGGAATAGAAAGGGAACATATTTATCGATTGGGTAAAGAAGTGTAGACGGTATTTAAAAGTTAGCTTTGGCAATGCGACTTTTATGGAGTGAATAATTACCAGCAGAAATAAACCCGCGTCATAGTGACGCGACGGAAGTTATTTTAACATTATATTAACGTTCTGAGTTCTTCCTGTATCCAGCTCAGGAAATGTGCAACTCGGGGGTACTGGGCAAATCCACGCGGAAAGACCAGATGGTGCGCGCTGACGGGCAGGCTATGCTGCTCAGTCAATACCCTGACCAGTTTCCCGCTGCGAAGATAATCCTCCGCCAGCAATTCGCTTTCAAAAATAAGACCGTGGCCTAACATTGCCGCTTCAAGACTCATATAAGAGCGGTCAAAACGAAATAACCACTCTTTATCCGGCTGAGGTAATTGCTGCGCCGCAAACCACTGCGGCCATTGAATAAGCGGCGACTCCGATAATATCAGCGCGTGATGGATTAAATCCGCGGCCTGACTGACAGGATGCTGTTTCAGATAGTCTGGCGAGGCCAGCACCGACATTTTTTCGTGGCGGATAGTTTTAATCTCAAATGCGTTCCAGTCCGGGAAGCCGTGACGTATTGCTATATCAATATTGTCGCGGCTGAAGGAGAGATTTTCATAAGAGCAGGAGAGCGTAAGCTGAAACTCTGGATAGCTGTCGCGAAATTTATGGATACGCGGCAACAGCCAGAGCAGACCGAAGCTGGGTGCGCAGTGGATCCTGAGGTTACTGCGTGCTTTCTCGTTACTGATGCGCGCCGTGGCCTGCGCCAGGCACAGCAGTATCGGGCCGATCTCCCTGAGGTAATGTTCCCCCGACAGCGTGAGCGTTACGCCTTTTGCCGAACGATTAAACAGAATACAGCCCAGTTCCCGCTCCAGTTTGGCCAGCTGATGACTGGCTGCGGATGGCGTAATACTTAATTCCTCAGCCGCCCGCGCGACATTACCAAAATGGGCCACCTGTTCAAAAACCCGCAGTGATTTAATTGAAGGTAAGTGCTCCGACTGCTTTTCCATCCGCCTCTCCACACAGACATTATGTGATGTGTGCCCATTTTTAAATCGCAGATTTGTTAACTGCATCAAATCAACAAATTCATTCAGCATCAAATGAATTTTTCTGCATTGCCAATATTAGGCGCTTTATCAATTCTGATCGTGACCCTGCCGGTAGCGATACCGAACCACTAATAATTATTCTTCTGGAGTGGACAATGTTACTTGAAAATAAAGTTGTGATTATTACTGGTGCCGCATCTCAGCGCGGCATTGGACGAGCCACAGCGGCCTGCTTTGCTCAGCATGGCGCGCGCGTGGTGGTGCTTGATTTAGATCTGCAGGCAGCTCAGGCCAGCGCGCTGTCGTGTGGCGACGGGCATCTCGGCCTGGCCACCGATGTCACCGATCCTCTTTCTATTCATCGTGCTATCGATCAGGTACTTGAGCACTACGGCCGTATTGACGTGCTGGTCAACAATGCCGGGATCACTCAGCCGGTTAAAACACTGGAAATCGGCATCGAAGATTACAACCGCATTCTTGATGTCAATCTGCGCGGTACGCTGCTGATGTCTCAGGCGGTTATCCCGACGATGCAGCGGCAAAAAAGCGGCAGCATTGTCTGTCTGTCATCCGTATCGGCTCAGCGTGGCGGCGGCATTTTCGGCGGCCCGCACTACAGTGCGGCGAAAGCAGGCGTGCTTGGCCTGACAAAAGCCATGGCGCGCGAATTCGGCCCGGACCAGATTCGTATCAATGCCCTGACGCCCGGTCTTATCCAGACCGATATCACCGGTGGCCTGTTACAGGATGAACGCCGCCATGCCATTCTCGACAGCATACCTCTTGGCCGCCTGGGAACTGCCAGCGACGTCGCTAATGCGGCGCTGTTCCTCGCCAGCGATCTCTCCGGTTATCTCACCGGCATCACGCTGGATGTGAATGGCGGCATGCTGATCCATTAAATAGCGCCCTGCCCTGCCCGCACGCCTTGCGGGCTAACTTCGGGAGTGAATACCATGACCACGCTTAATCTGAGCGCAGCCTCTGCTGCGCGCGATATCACCTATCGCAAAATTGCCTGGCGGCTGATGCCCTGGCTGATGCTCTGTTACCTCTGTGCCTATCTTGATCGTGTAAACGTTGGCTTCGCGAAATTACAGATGATGGATGATTTGTCACTCAGCGAAACGGTGTACGGGCTGGGTGCCGGGATCTTTTTCCTCGGTTACTTCTTCTTTGAAGTGCCGAGCAACCTGATCCTGCATCGGGTCGGTGCACGCCGCTGGATTGCCCGCATTATGATTACCTGGGGTGTAATCTCGGCCCTGTTCGCCTTTGTTGAAACCGCATGGCAGTTCTACCTGCTGCGCTTTCTGCTTGGTGTGGCAGAGGCCGGACTTGCACCCGGTTTACTGCTCTATCTGACCTACTGGTTCCCCTCTCACCGTCGCGCTCGCATGACAGTTCTCTGGTTTGTCGCGATTCCACTTTCCGGAATGATTGGTGGCCCACTCTCTGGCTGGATCATGGCGACCTTCGCAGGCTTTCACGGATGGGCGGGCTGGCAATGGATGTTTATGCTGGAGGCTATCCCTACCCTTGTTATGGGATTCGTAGTGCTGCTGGTTCTGAAGGATCGGGTGGAGCAGGCAGAGTGGCTGGATGAGGATGAGAAGCGCCGGGTGCGTGCCGATCTCGACGAAGACAATCAGCAGAAAGCCTGTCATGGCACGGTGAAAGCCTTTGTTGCTGACCGTCGCCTGTGGCTGCTGGCGCTGATCTACTTTTGCGTGGTGATGGGACAGTATGCGTTAACATTCTGGCTACCGACGCTGGTAAGAAATTCAGGCGTCAGTGAACCTCTGCATATCGGATTACTGACCAGTCTGCCGTACCTGTGCGCCATTATCTTTATGCTACTGGCCGGACGCAGTGGCGATCGTCATCGTGAACGTCGCTGGCACCTGATTGTTCCGATGCTGATCGGCCTCTCCGGACTGACGCTGGCGACGCTACTCAGCCATAACGTCTCCCTGTCACTGTTTGCCCTCTGTATTGCCGCTGCGGGCATTCTTTCCGCTTCATCACTGTTCTGGATGCTGCCGACCAACCTGCTGGGTGGCGTCTCTGCTGCCGCAGGCATCGCTGCGGTGAACTGCATTGCCAATCTGGCCGGTTTTTTCTCGCCGTGGCTGATTGGCTCAATCACCACCGCAACCGGCTCCCCCGCGTCGGGAATTTATTTTATTGCTGCCGTTCTGCTGGGTGGTGCGCTATGCGTACTGCGCATTCGGGCTGCGGATGTTAATCGTTAATCAGGAGGTTATATGACTGACCCTCGTCACAGTTCACACACGCTTTCATTGCCGCAGCGTGCCAGGAATATTCGCCGTCATGCCTTGTTAATGGGGCAGATACAGGGACAGGGCTATATCGGTCAGGCATTGGGTGCAGCCGATTTGCTCGCTGTCAGCTATTTTCACGCCATGAATTACCGTCCAGATGAGCCTGAGTGGGAAGAGCGCGATCGTTTCTACCTGTCGATTGGGCACTACGCCATCGCGCTTTACGCCGCGCTACTGGAAGCGGGCGTCATACCAGAAGAAGAACGGGAAACCTATGGTACCGATGAGAGCCGCCTGCCCATGTCCGGCATGGCCGCCTATACCCCAGGCATGGAGATCACCGGCGGTTCATTAGGTCATGGATTAGGAATAGCCGTGGGTGCCTGTCTGGGACTGAAGCAGAAAGGCTCACAGGCGCGAATCTATAACCTGCTTTCTGATGGCGAGCTGAATGAAGGCTCAACGTGGGAAGCGGCCATGTCAGCCTCACACTGGCAGCTTGATAACCTGATCGCCATTATAGACGTCAACAATCAGCAGGCTGACGGTCACAGCAGCGAGATTCTCGCGTTCGAACCGATAGTGGAGCGCTGGCAGGCTTTTGGCTGGTATACCCAGCGCGTTGATGGCAATGATATTGCTGCTTTGCAGCATGCCTTTGACGCAGCCCGCAGCTGGCCTGAACCTCAGCCGCGCGTCATCATCTGCGATACCCGAATGGGAAAAGGTGTGCCGTTTCTTGAAAGCCGGGAGAAAACCCACTTCATCCGTGTTGATGCTGATGAGTGGGACACAGCCCTGACTGCACTTGAGCAAGGAGTCTGATATGCGTTCACAACCGCAAAAAAAACGGCTGACCACTTCCGCCATGATCGCCTCGATTGCTGCAGAGGGTCAGCCCACGGTTTCGGCTCCGTTCGGGCATGCGCTGGTGTCACTGGCAGAGCAGCGATCGGATGTGGTCGGTATGACGGCAGATTTGAGTAAATACACCGACCTGCATCTGTTCGCGGACGCTTTTCCGCAGCGCTTTTACCAGATGGGAATGGCGGAACAGTTACTGATGAGTGCCGCAGCAGGAATGGCGCGCGAGGGCTTTATGCCTTTTGTCACCACCTATGCCGTGTTTGCTTCCCGCCGCGCCTATGATTTTATCTGCATGGCCATCGCCGAAGAGAATCTGAACGTCAAAATCGCCTGTGCGCTGCCGGGCCTGACCACCGGTTATGGGCCAAGCCATCAGGCGACTGACGATCTGGCAATTTTTCGGGGTATGCCAAACCTGACAATCATCGATCCCTGCGATGCGCTGGAGATTAGCCAGGTCATCCCGGCGATTGCCGAACATCAGGGTCCGGTTTACCTGCGCCTGCTGCGCGGTAAGGTTCCGCTGGTGCTGGATAAATATGATTATCGCTATCAGCACGGCAAGGCCCAGCGTCTGCGAACGGGCAAAGATGCGGTTATCATCAGTAGCGGATTGATGACCATGCGGGCACTTGAAGCCGCTGAGGTGCTGGAAAAGCAGGGCATTGAGATTGGGGTGGTCCACTCTCCTGTGATTAAGCCTCTGGATGAAGAGACAATCCTGCGAGAGGCAGGGGAAGCGCTGCATCATAACCAGCTGGTTATCACAGCAGAGAATCATTCAATCACGGGCGGGTTAGGCGAGGCGATTGCGGGGTTGCTGATGCGGAACCATGTGACGCCTCGCTTTAAGCAGATTGCCCTGCCGGATGCATTCCTGGCAGCAGGCGCTTTACCGACGTTGCATGACCGTTATGGCATCTCTGCCGATGCGATGGTCAGGCAAATAACAGCCTGGCTCGAAGCCTGATTTATAACAAAACCGGGCCAGACCCGGTTTTGTATCGTTGTTTGCCGCATCAGATAACGATTCTGTTATCGCCTCCATCATACGCACTCCTCAGGAAATATGACGATTGCCGTGCTCAACGCTGGCTGCGCATCAACAGATTCTGATGAGCCCGCCAGCCGATTGTCTGTGCTGCTTAACCTCTTTAGCTCCGCATTCACTGTAAACAGTTTTACGGTCAGTCATGTCCCTTTCCTGAGCAGCCGGTTCTCGTTTTCTGCTGTTGAGCACATCCTTTCATCTGCTTTACTCAATACAGTGAATCTGTCTGAAGTAGCCGATTTCAGATCACTGGCACTTTTTCTGTCCAATCCAGCTCATGTCGTTCGCATCAACAGAAAATAATTTTAGCCGGATGAGAAAGTTATCCACTTTTTCTGTGGATAAGTGAGGGATATTTTCTGAGTATCTTTTTTCACTCTGAGACGATGCCTTTGCTGTTAGGTGGTTACGCTGCAATTATGATCTCAACGAAGCTTTTATATCCGCTAATCAGGACGATTTTCAGCAGGAAGCGTGGCGATTTCAGGCTGAAATTCACAGACATTTTCAATTAAAAACAGTCTCTTAAGTGTTAAATTTCGCTGGCGGCCAGCATACCGGTAAAAAGACTTGCAGAGAAAGCATCAGTCGGTATGAAGCAGTTGTGCAGGAACTGAGGTCTGGTGAGAAGTAACTGGTCACTAATAAACCAGCTTCCGAAAATCTTTACTTGCAATTCGCGACCGCTGAATGTGGAAAGGCAGCATTTGAACCCTTCGGAGGTAACATCAGATTTTGAATCCGCTTTTTCCATTACAGACAATTCAGGGACTCAAAGGCAGTCAGGAACGCAGGTGAAATGTTCAGGAGGAATGGCGATTTCACAGGAATCAGATTGAAAAATCTTATAAATAATATCAATCAATTCAGTTATTTATCCAGGTTATCATCATTGAAAACCTGGCGATTTCAGCCTGAAATTCGGGTTTTCATGCATCGTCGAAGTATCTTTCGGGGTAACAAGGCAATAAAAAAGCCAGCGTCAGGCGCTGGCTGATTTGGATGTATATAAATTAACGATTGAGATATTTCTTCAGGGTCTCGGCAATGACTTTATCCAGCTCCTCCTGCAACTCTTTCGACTGCCGGTTAAATTCATAGCTGAACATCCGGCCGCGTACCTTTTTACGCGCAAAGCGATCTTTATCAGCAAAAGACCAGAGTGCAGTCGCCTGTGTTTTATCTTTCTCAGGCTCTTTCATCAATGTCTGGCTGCCCTGGCGGATCAGACGCAGAATGTGATTTTTCAGCTCATCCTCGGCAAGCCCTTCTCGCGCGCAAACCACATCTATTTCCCGCGAGATAGAATTAATCAGAGCTTCAACGCTTTGCCCGGATTCACTCAATTTGTCAGCCGCCTGCAACAGCGCTTTGTAATCAGGATAAGTCAGCTCAGCGTGATTAGGGAAAAGTGAGATCAAATCGGACGGAACGCTGGCCGCCTGAAGAGCACGCGTGACCTTCGCCTGAGATAATCCCTGATTCTCAGCGATCTCTTTTTGCGACAGTCCACCCTCTTTTAACGCCAGCAGGCGCATTCCCACTTCCCGCAGGTTATGTTCGCGGGCCGTCTGGATATCCTGCGCCAGTCTGCGTGCTTCATCGGCGCTAATAGCGGCATCAGTGACCAGTACGTCCAGCCCGGTTTTACAGTAAAGCGCAGCTGCACGCCGACGTGAGCCGTCAAGAATCTCAATGCGGTCATCGCGCATTACGCCAATGGCCGGAAAGAACTGCTGAAGCTTAATGGTGCGGATAATGTCGCGCAGTGAATCAGGTGTCAGTCCCGCCTGATCGCGGCCATTGGTTTCCATCGTCACGAATGTTTTGTTTTCAACATCACTGGCGGCAATACGTTCAAAGCGAAACAGGGCGCGCTTGCCCGTAGCCAGAACGAATGTCTGGTTGTGCTGGCTATCCGGCGTCTCATTTTCCAATGGAGTCTGGCTGAAGGTTCTGCCAATCGTAATTCTTTTTGCGCTCATACAAACCTCAGTTCAGGCGAATAAATTCGATACGGTCAAAGACGGCTTTTGCAAAGTCCTCTGCGGCGGATCTTGCATTTTTCAACGCTTCACTGCTGCCGACGTATGTCGAAGGATTTGCGGAGATGACCGTATCAAAGGATTCGCCGCAACGTTCGAAACCATCAAGGCGGGGAAGAGCAGCATCAAGCATGTCACCCCCAAAAATCTCTTTTGCCAGGCTATGACAGAGCTTGTGGTCGGCTTTATTCGAGAGCTTAGACATGAAGCCAATGTTGCCCTGCAGGCGACAGGTAGCGCCGGAATCCTCAATAATCGCAATCAGTTCAGGCAGACGCGTCAGGTATTTAAGCGTGGAATGAAAGTCGACCTGAGCCGGTGGTACCGGCGTCATCAGCAGATCAGAGGCCGCAATGGCGTTCTTCAGGAAAGCATCAAGATGCGGGCCGCTGTCGATAAAGATAAAGTCATAATCTTTCTTCAGTTTGGCAATGACGTTGTCATACAGCACGGCATGAACATTCTGCTGTGGCAGATGCTCAGCGCAAAGCTGGTCCCAGCTTGAGGCGATAAAGGCGTCATCAATGGAGGCAGGCAGCACATCCACACCCGGAATAATCGACGGAACGATAAATTCGTTCACCAGCTCATCACGGGTAACATTCTGCAGCATTGCCTGTGCCGCTGTCGCTTCCACCAGACCGACTGAACGTTCATGATTCAAAAACATGGTTGCTGAGGACTGCGGATCAAGGTCAATCACCAGAATACGCAAATCTTCAAAAAGCAGATGAGGATGGGCACGAAGTGCATGAGCCAGTGAGACGGTAGAAACCGTTTTTGAGACACCGCCCTTCAGATTACCTACAAAAATGGTATAGGCCTCACTGTGGCGATCGCGATATTTCGGCACACCCCGATGATGATAGATATCGATTATGTTCTGAATCGACATTGCATATTTAACGGAAGAACCGGCCGCACGTTTATCAAACTGATAACCGCTCTCTTCCATCTCATTTACAGCGTAATCGACACTGGCTCGTGTCAGTTTGGGCAACTTTGCTAACGCCGCTTTGGCATAAACCTGATAGTACGTATTTTCATGCAGTTCCTGCTTTTGCGCCTGAATCTGGTCGGTGAGGCTCAGCAGCATGCGTTCAGAACGCTGTGCAACCTTCATCACCTGCTTGTCATCGTTAGCCATAGTTGCTCCAAACATGTAGGATTTATGACTTTATACAGAAATCCTGCACGTGAGGCAATAAATTATCCTTTCAACATAATCTTCGTTTTTATGTAACACCATGGGTTTTGGTGAGGTTCATCACATTATTATTTCTGGCCTGTCAATTTAAGACGTTCAAATGCGAGCAGCGTTCACTGTAATCAGCAGAACATTCACTGTAATCAGTAGAAATCGATCCGCAGTAAGAGAGCAGGGGGGAGTGGATTGTACTAAGCGGGTTGATGAGTCTGTACGTTCACTGTAATCAGTAAAGTCAGTTCTGTATCAGATAACTTACACCGGAGGAATTTAACGTGGTGGTGCAGAAGACAAACCGCATTCAGAAAGCCCACGCGATAAAGCCTGACTGATGCCTGGCACTGAACGAGCCAAACGTTCACTGTAATCAGTAATGTCATTGCAGATACCCAGGCAGCAATCACGTTCACTGTAATCAGTAATCTCGCTGATCAGCTAGCAGGACAGAAAGCCGAACTGAGTAAACGTTCACTGTAGTCAGTAGTAAGAAGAGAAGAAATCCTGTCTGGTTCATAAAAGCATCGGAAGCTGATGAGATAACAGGCAACTACTGTTTGGGAGCCAGAATGGATCGGCAGGCATGAACAAGACAGTCCGATAACGTTCACTGTAATCAGTAACGAGGAGATATCGAACGTTCACTGTAGTCAGTAAAAGAAGAGCCTTGCTGACCAGACATTCACTGTAATCAGCAGAAGCGTCAGTTCAGTTCGACTGGAATAGCGGACAGTAGGGTTACGATACGCAGATATCACTTCGATTCTGGCAACGCTCAGGCCAGCAGACATAAACGCCTGATCATGAGTTATGTCACCACACCTTTCCCGCGACTGTTCACTATAAACAGTAAAGCGGCAAAGCGTTGCGTCAAATTTCAGCTATCATTCACTATATTCAGCAGAGCATTCACTGTAATCAGCAAAGCAGCATTCCTGAGGATCACCGTGGTGAAGACAGCTCCGCGCTACAACGTTCACTGTAATCAGTAACCGACAGGGGAATCCGCTGCACGCCGGAGCTCTGATGATGCCAATCGGCAAACATTCACTGTAATCAGTAACAGTGTCACGCTGGCAATACTGATAAGTTTAAGCGCCTCAATACAGGACGCACGCCGGCCGTGTTGAACGTGAATGCAGTCATTCACTGTAATCAGTAAAGTGCTCAACGGGAATCAGCAGAAAGAGACGCTGTCCTGCCTGAACCAGAACGTTCACTATAATCAGCAAAGCCGATCCTGGAAGGGGCTAACCAGTTAGTAAGTAAGCACGCACTTACTTCATAAGCTTTATGGTATATAACGACAGGAAAAGAGGGGAGAAGAGTATGATTCTAAAACATGCCCCGTCTACTGATTACAGTGAACGTTACTGATTGCAGTGAATAAAGGTGGAATACTGATTACAGTGAATATGAGAGGAAGGGCGCAATATCACTTTCAACGGTAAAAGTGACACTGCCACGCAGAAATGCTGATTACAGTGAACGTCAGGAGTTAATCCTCAAACTCGATCTCGTCCAGCGAATCGATGCTCTCGAGGTTACCGATGCCATCAAGCTTAGGTGTGCGGCTATGGATAATGAAAAAGACTGAGCGGCCACGCTTCACTTCTGAATAATCCAGATAACCAATTTCCTTCAGTTGCTCCATTGCACGCCGCACCACATGGTTCTGCGTGGTGGTCTTAGAGCCGAGATTAAGGCGCATACGCAGGCGTGCCAGTGATATCGGTGCCGGATTGGTCGGCAGGCTCTCAAGGAAAGTATAGAGCGCCTGTGCAGACTCTTTACGCTTAAGGCGGGATATTGCACGAAGCTGAAGCAGCACCTTGTGATCGAAGTTGTAGAGTTCAAACAGTTTGGGATCTGCCTGAATCCGCACAATATCTTTTTCGCGGTCGTAATAGGCTGACTGGACAAGGTGGGTATGATACGCCTTGCCGTTGCCTTCAAAAGAGAGCGTGTTAGTTGCAATGCGGCGCAGAGAGGCATCAAGACGCTTACGCAGTGCGGCAGACGAGTTGGCAGAGGGAATGCCGCACATCTTCACAAAATCGATAAACGGCAGTGTGACGGTATCGCCTTTAGTCGGATAGCGCGAAAAGGACTGAATAATACCTGCCCAGGTTTTGAAATCGTTATCCATATCCAGCCGTGCGCCGGTAATGGTAATCTTTTCGTAGCCTTCCGCCTTTACCAACGTAAGATTCTTCAGCTCTTTCGTCGCATCCGTTGATGCCATTGCACCGGATTTACCCCGTGCGGTTGATTTCAGCGTCGGAACGAACAGTCCAAGACGCATCAGTGCCACCGGCTGAACGGTATTATTCTTGTTGGGATGAAGCTGAATAACTTCACCACTGTTTTTGGTCACTGACAGAAAAGGTTCAAGTAACGCTTTGTTTTCGTTGTCTTTATCTGCCATGGCATAGGATCTTCATTCTGTGGATGAAAGGGATCGTTTTCTGACTACAGTGAACATTAGCACTGTTTACAGTGAACATTCTACCTGGTACAGTGAATAAAGTACTGATTACAGTGAACACTTTACTGATTATAGTGAACGCGATCACCCTTTCAGCCCTTGCGGGGTGCGGCCTGCGACGATCGGGGATCTCTTAGGAT